>NZ_RAQK01000001.1:1293576-1940364 GCF_003610455.1 Sulfitobacter guttiformis
CCCAAAAGCTCTGCCAAATTCCTCCAGCCGGTCATGCCGCGCTGGACGACCGGCCACTGGTTCAACGCCATTTCAACGGGTGCCAAGGCACGGCCCAACAGGATAGACCCCGCAATCATCGCCCCAGGCGTAAGCTCGTTTTGCAAAACCAGATAGGCGCCCATACCTAACATCGCAGATTGCAAGAACAGGCGGATGGTTTTCGTCATCGAGGTAAAGGTGCCCCCGACATCTGTTGCACGCACTTGCCCGTCGAGCGCCTCGCTGCGGGCTTTTTGCCAACGGGTAAATGCAGCATCCCGCATACCCATCGCTTGGACCATCTCTGCCTCGGTCCGGATCTGGTCGGCCATACTGCCAGCTTGCTGGCCCGCAATGGCGGCGCGGGCCTGCGCCCCGCGCGACAAATACTGGTTCGCAATCGCAATCACGACCAGCACCGCACCTCCGATTAGCGCCAAATAACCCAGATATGCATGGAACACGAAAATGCCTGCAAAGAAGATTGGCGTCCACGGCAGATCGAATGCCGCCATCAAAACCGGTGATGTAATTGTACGCTGCACTGCTTCGAGATCGGCAAGACTGGCGTTGGTTTTGGTGTCAGGGGCCACGGCAGATTTGCGAATTACCGCGTCAAACACACGGCGGTCCAGATCATCCTGAAACCGCGCCCCTACCCGCGCCATGATGCGGCCCCGCGTGTAATCGAGGATGCCCATAACGCCGTACAAAAACACAACCAACAGCGACAGGGCGACCAGCGTTTCTTGGCTGCCCGAGCCGAGTACTCGGTCATATACCTGCAACATATAAAGCGGACCGGTAAGCATCAGCAGGTTTGCGAACGCGGAGAATAGGCCGACTGTCCAATAGAGCGAGCGGCTGCGCTTGCGCACCTGTCTCAGCTCGTTCAGACCGCGCTTTACGATATCGCTCTGCATTCAATCCCTTCCTGTGGCCTTGTCCGGCCCTCTGTTCCCGCGCCTGAATTGCGCAGGCTGGTAATTCGGGCACACTAATACAGTGCCCCGTATCACTTTATCGCTTATTGGATAATACCGCCCTAGCGATCTCCGCTGTTGCGGTTAGAAGAGCCGCCTCCGCCAATCCCGCCAAAGATATCCTGCAAAACCTGATCAATAATATTCCCAGGGCGCTGGGGCGCTGGGGCCTGCGAAACCGGTGCCTGTTCAACAGGCATTACCTCGTTTACGTCACCATTGAAAATAACTTGTGCAGGTGCTGGCAGGACCATTGGCAAGGGCTTGACCGGAACGCCCTCGTGTACTCGGCTCATCACTTCACGCCATATCTCGGTGGGCAGGCCGCCGCCTGTGACCCCTTTTAGTGGAGTGTTGTCGTCATAACCCATCCAAACACCAGCAACGTAGTCAGCGGAGAAGCCGATAAACCACGCGTCTTTGGCCGCTGATGTGGTACCTGTTTTCCCAGCAAGCTGGCGCCCGCCGAATTGTGCGCGCTGGCCCGTCCCTTCCGAGACGACCTTTTCCATCATATAGATCAGCTGACCTGCGGCGGTTTCCTGAATGACCCGCTCCCCTATGCCACCGCCGGTCCCCATCAACGCTTCTGAATCGCCTTGCAGGCGCAGATCTATCAGGCCGTATGGCGTAACCGATGATCCGCCATTCAGAATGCCGGCGAACGCGCCTGTCATCTCGATCAATGTGCTTTCGGAGGCGCCAAGCGCCAGCGCCGGACCAGCAGCAAGGTCATTCTTGATCCCGAACTGCGATGCAACGATGCTTACAGTCTCGCGGCCAACTGATTCAGATATTTTCACTGCTGGAATATTCAGCGATTGGGCCAAGGCATTTGTCATCGTGGTCTGGCCGCTAAAGCTGTTCGTGTAGTTTTTGGGACACCACTGGCCCGATCCGGGGATGTTTAGGCAATAAGGGCTGTCGTCCACCAGATCGTTCGGCGAGTACCCCAGATCAAGCGCGGCGGCATAGACGAACGGCTTGAAAGCTGATCCAGTCTGCCGCAACGCCTGTGTGGCTCGGTTAAACGCTCCCGACACCTTGGTTTTACGCCCGCCCACCATCGCACGCACAGCACCGTCCGCACTCATCACCACAATCGCGGCCTGCGCTTTGGATCCTTCGCGCACCTTGTTGTCAAAGACCCATTGCAATCCCTCGACTGCGGCGCGCTGCATCCTCTGGTCCAGCGTTGTGCGGATAATGACATCTTCGGTAGTGTTTCGGGTAAAAAACTCCGGCCCTGTGGACATGACCCAATCCGCGAAATATCCGCCCGCACGCGCCTCTGCGGCATCGGACAGGGTCGCGGGGTTGGCCATGGCATTCGCTACCTCTTGATCTGTCAGATAGCCCTGTTCGTTCATCAGACGCAGCACAGTTGCCGCACGGTTGCGCGACCTCTCGAGGTTAGATGTCGGCGACAGCGTGCTGGGAGCGGTCAACAAACCAGCGATTGTCGCAGCTTCGGCAGGATCTACTTCCGATGCCGACTTACCAAAAAAGCGCTGCGCAGCAGCCTCTGCACCATAAGCACCGCCCCCCATATAGGCACGGTTGAGGTAAATCGACAGGATATCATCCTTGGAATACTTGGCTTCCATTGCCAGCGCATAAACCGCTTCTTTTGCTTTGCGCTTGATTGAGCCACGGCGGCACTCTGCCTCGTATTGCGCCTCTGTCATGCCTGCAGTCGGGTCGAAAGGCTCTCCCAGACAGAGAAGCTTCGCGGTCTGCTGCGTGATGGTTGAGCCGCCGTGGCCGGATAAAGGTCCACGCCCTTCGCTGAGGTTGATGCGCACAGCCGAAGCGATACCACGAGGACTAAGGCCGAAATGCTTGTAAAACCGCCTGTCCTCGGTCGCGATGACGGCATTTTTGAGGTAGGGCGAGACGCTATTTGCACGAATTGGGCCGCCAAACTGGTCACCGCGCCATGCGAATACTTCGCCGTTCTGGTCCAACATCGTGACCGATCCGTTCGCCCGACCGTCCAGCAAATCATCAAGCGGCGGAAGCGTGGTGTAGAAATAACCAACAATCAGCGCAAGCACGGCAATACCGACGAGCGCAGAGCGCGAAGCGATGACCCAGATCAAACGAAAGAAGAACCGCACAATTGCGTTCAAAAACCCGAGAATGCCGCCACGACGCTTGGGGGCATATTTACGGCGGGTCTTTGCTTTGGGTTTCGAAGTCGGCTTGGCCGCTGCCGGTTTCGCCATTTTACGATACCGGTTTTCGGCCACCAAAGGGCCTTTACGCTTGGATGAATCACTCATTAATGGGGCCTGCTCGCCTGCTGTTTTGTTGCACCATAACCCTCTTACACAAGTTTGTTTAGCGTTTGATCAACTGCAATCTCTCATATTTTTGCACATTTTTTAATCATATTAATATAATTGCCTAAAATTGTGGCATTAAGAGCCTTCTATGTACCCCTTAGGGCACCTCAACTCTTCCCTTCAACCGCCTCAATCCCGTTTCTTTTGGTCACAACATGCAGAAAACCTGCAAATTAGGAGGGGACATACGGTGAAACTCATCATTGCCACAATCAAACCATTCAAGCTCGAAGAGGTCCGCGAAGCGCTGACCGAAGCAGGCGTACGCGGTCTTATGGTTACAGAAATTAAAGGCTTCGGCGCACAGTCGGGCCACACAGAAATTTACCGCGGCGCCGAATACGTTGTGAACTTTGTACCCAAAGTGAAGCTCGAGCTTGTGGTTGCAGATGTTGACGCTGACCGCATGGTCGAGGTTATCAGCAAGACCGCCAAGACCGGCAAAATCGGTGACGGCAAGATTTTCGTTCTCGACGTCGAGCAAGCGGTGCGTGTGCGTACCGGCGAAACCGGCGATGACGCCATCTAAACCAAGGATGATAATGATGAACAAGAAATACCTCATTCCAGTCACCGTTGCCGCAGCCGCGCTGCCGACGTTTGTACTGGCCCAAGATACGGCTGCTGCCGGAGCGGTGCCTGTGACCGCTGAAATGATCTGGATCATGAACTCCTTGCTGTTCCTGATCGGCGGCTTTTTGGTGTTCTGGATGGCTGCGGGTTTTGCAATGCTCGAAGGCGGTCTCGTCCGCTCCAAGAACGTTACCATGCAGATGACCAAAAATATTGCTCTCTTTTCTCTCGCGTCAATCGCCTATTGGGCGTTCGGATATAACTTGATGTATCCACTCGGCACATGGTCGGTCGAGGGCGTACTCTCGGGCGTGTTCGGTGTCGGCGTACTAGAGGCAGTAGGCATTGATCTGGCTGGTGCGGATGATGGCGAGTATGCCTCCACCGGTTCCGACTTCTTCTTCCAGTTGATGTTCTGCGCAGCTACCGCGTCGATTGTTTCGGGCGCATTGGCCGAGCGGATCAAACTATGGCCCTTCCTCGTGTTCGTGGTCATCCTGACGGGCATCATCTATCCGCTTCAGGCATCCTGGAAATGGGGCGGTGGCTTCCTTGACGAAATGGGCTTCCTCGATTTTGCAGGCTCCACTGTTGTGCACTCTGTAGGCGGCTGGGCTGCTCTGGCAGGCGCACTGATCCTCGGACCCCGTATCGGCAAGTACAAAGATGGTCGTGTGAACCCTATGCCTGGTTCGAACCTTGCACTTGCGACACTGGGAACGTTCATCCTGTGGATGGGTTGGTTCGGCTTTAACGGCGGCTCGCAGCTCGCCATGGGCTCTGTCGGTGATATCGCAGATGTTTCGCGCATTTTTGCAAACACAAACGCAGCTGCAGCTGGTGGTGCGGTCGTCGCACTGATCGCGACACAACTTCTCTACAAAAAGCCTGACCTGACCATGATCCTTAATGGTGCGCTGGCAGGACTTGTATCCATCACAGCAGAGCCGCTGACGCCAACTCTCGGCATGGCGACGCTGATCGGTGGCGTGGGTGGCCTCATCGTGGTCTTCGCGGTGCCCTTCCTCGACAAGCTCAAGATCGATGATGTGGTCGGCGCGATCCCTGTGCACCTGTTTGGCGGCATCTGGGGCACTATTGCGGTTGTCTTCACCAATGGTGATGCAAGCCTCGGTACTCAGCTCTATTCGATCCTTGTGATCGGTGTATTTGCCTTCGTCACCTCAGGTGTCGTCTGGTTTATCCTCAAAGCAACTGTGGGCATCCGCGTCAGCGAAGAGGCCGAAATCAAAGGTCTGGATATGGCGGAAATGGGTATGGAAGCCTACCCTGATTTCACACGCGGCTAATAATGCCTTTGGCCCTCCGCATTAGGAGGGCCTTTCTTGCTAGAAATAAGGAGGGCCTCGCATCGGTATGATGCGAGGCCCTCTTTAAATCACCGGTTATAGAGGCAGCTAGATACCAGCGCCAATGATCGCCTTTGCGAGGATCGGCACAGTTTGGGCATTCAGCCCTGCAATGTTCATACGGCTGTCTCCAACCATATAAATACCGTGCTCGAGGCGTAGTTTCTCTACCATGTCGGGCGTAGTCCCCAGCCGCGAAAACATACCCCGATGCTGTGCCAGAAAGCCGAAGCGGTCAGAGCCGGACAGGTCCTGAAGCTCCTGCGCCAGTTGCTTGCGCAAACCCAGCATCGACAGGCGCACGTCCTCCAGCTCCGCCTGCCAGTCCGCGCGCAACGCGTCATCGGTCAGGATCATCGTCACCAACCGCGCACCGTGATCGGGCGGGAAGCTGAAATTCTGGCGGTTCAGGTAGGCGAGCGTGCCCTGATTGAGCGCCCGCGCCCCTCCATCCACACTGGTGACCATCAGCAGGCCTGTCCGCTCGCGGTAGATGCCAAAGTTTTTGGAGCAGCTTGCCGCAATGATGCACTCCGGCACCGCCGCAGCAACTTTGCGGGTGGCCGCCGCGTCCTGCTCGAGGCCTTCGCCAAAGCCCTGATAGGCAATATCAATCATTGGTGTGGCACCTGTTGAGAGCAGGACCTCGATCACCGCATCCCATTCAGCGCTGTTCAGGTTTGCGCCTGTGGGATTGTGGCAGCAACCATGCAGCAAAACTACATCACCCTTTTTCGCAGTCTTGAGGTCGGCAATCAGCCCGTCAAAATCAACGCCGCGGGTTTCCTCATCGAAGTAGCGATAAGGCACCATCTCGATTCCAAGATATGCCAGCATCGACAAATGGTTCGGCCATGTCGGATCAGAAACAAATACTCGGGCCGCGGGACGGGCCATCTGGATCAGTTCGAATGCTTGCCGGACCGCACCGGTCCCCCCCGGGGTAGCAGCAGCAGCGACATTTTCTCGCGGTACAGCATCACCCAAAACCAGATCAGCCATCGCATCTCCAAAGGCTGGATCACCAGCGAGACCGGTATAAACCTTGCTGTCCTGTGTCTCCCATAGCTTGTGCTCAGCTGATTTTACGGCACGCATTACCGGCGTGAGGCCGGTAGCATCCTTGTACACGCCCACTCCCAGATCAACTTTATCAGCGCGCGGGTCGTCACGGTACATCTGGATCAATGCCAGAATTTTATCCGCTGGCTGTTGCTTGAGGGTCTCGAACATTATGCGTCTCCGGTCGCTATCGGCACTGTCGGGAACATCCCCCACTCGGCCCATGATCCATCATAAAGGGCCCACTCGTGATGCCCCATCCGCTCCAGCGCAAGCGCGAGAACGGAAGCCGTAATTCCTGACCCGCAGGAGGTGATTACGGGTTTGTCCAGATCAACACCAGCCGCCTCGAATACTGTGCGCATCTCCTCGACACTCTTCATGGTCTGATCGGCATTCAGAACCGATGCGAAGGGCACATTTCTCGATTTAGGAATATGACCCGCCCGCAGTCCCTCACGGGGCTCTGGTGCTTCACCGCGGAACCGTGCAGCGGCGCGTGCATCTACAATCTGCGGCATCCCCAACTTGGAGGCATGCGCGACCTGCGTCACATCCCGCACCAGATGGTTCTGGAACCGTACAGTCATATGCCTGTCCCGCGGAATCGGTGACATATCCTCGGTCGGGCGCCCTTCTGCCAGCCATTTGGGCAAACCGCCGTCCAACACAGCAACATTCTCCTGACCCATCAGCTTGAACAGCCACCACACACGTGGCGCGGACAGAATGCCAGCTCCGTCATAGACAACTATCTGATGACCGTCGCCCACACCCAGCGCCCGCATCCGTGACATAAATTTCTCTATGGGCGGCGCCATATGAGGCAAATCCGAACGCGCATCCGAAACCTCGTCGATATCGAAGAAGCGCGCACCCGGAATGTGCCCTTCGCTATATTCGCGCTTTGGATCGCGCCCGTCAGCCGGCAAATACCACGACGCATCCAAAATTCTAAGATCAGGGTCTTTGAGATGCTTGGCCAACCAATCGGTAGACACAAGTGTTTTGGGATCATCAATCATGGCAGCTCCTTTTACGGTATCCCTACTGCCTACTCCGGCAGAAAAATCCTGACAAGACCGCTGCGCCTCACTCTATCCGTTATCTTTGAGGAGGCGCGATTTTTGGCGGGACCAGTCGCGCTTTGCAGCATCTTCACGCTTGTCATGCAGCTTTTTACCCTTGGCGATACCGATCTTGATCTTCGCCATGCCACGGTGATTGAAATACATCACAAGCGGGACCAGCGTCATGCCTTTGCGCTGGGTCTCGTTCCACATGTTCGCCAACTGTTTACCCGACACCAGCAACTTGCGACGGCGCCGCTCTTCGTGGCCGAAGGTTTTTGCCTGCTTGTAGGGCGCAATATAACTGTTCACGAGCCACAGTTCGCCATCTTCGACAGCCGCATAGCTCTCGGCAATGTTGGAGCCGCCCATTCGGAGGCTTTTCACTTCGGAACCCTCAAGCATGATCCCGCATTCGACATCGTCCTCGATGGCGTAATCAAACCGCGCACGGCGATTTTCTGCGATGACCTTGTAGTTGGGGTCCGATTTGGTGGATGATTTTACCTGAGCCATAGTGTGCGATGTAGGGCTCTATCGCCCTACGTGCAAGGGATCGCCTTAGCGCAGCCCGTTTACAGCCAGATATTTTGCAAGATCCACAATGATCTGCCCCCGCGCACGTGCAATTGCTGCGGGCCCACCTTTTGGATCATAGGCAACTGCCAAATCAAAAGCACCCGAGCGTTCGCGCCCTTGGAAAACGCCGACGAAATACTGCCCCGTCGCACGAAACACCCCGTCCGTTCCCGCGATCAAATCGGAAAAGCGCACATCAAGTGTGGCAGACGGGCTTTCCTCAAAGGGCCACGGCTCGGACGCGACGCGCTTACCACTCAAGCGCGCTAGATGGCGGCTCAGTTCGAGGCCGACAGCGCGCTCGGGCGCATCGGCCCAAAGAACCTTGGACGTGATCAGCGTGCCATCAGGCGCCTGCTGAGCAATCTCATCCGCAGAGGCATAAGTGGGCAATGAAACATCTCTTACCTCGACCGAGGTGAACGCAATCGGCACCGTCTCGGTGATAGCGGGGGACTGCACCACGATGCTGTCGGGGGCACCGCAAGCGGCAAGAATGGCCAACGCGCCAGCGGCGGCAACAGATTTCAACATATTCATATTATCTTCCCAGCAGCAGTGAGTTAGGATTTCGTTCGATGGTGCGCGCCAGCTTCTCCAGCGCGCCCGCAGCTTGTGCAATATCGCGTAGGGCGGCCTGTGCAGAACGGCTCAGCTCCTCACCCTGATCAAAGCCGTCGATGGTACGGCCTGCCTGCGCAAAAAGACCGTTCAGCTTTGTTATCATGCCAGGCAAGTCACGCGCAGACACCGCAATGCTGTCTGCCGCCGTACGCGTCGAGGCAAGTGTCTGGTTCACGTTTTGCACCGCGCCGCCTTCCCGTAATTCACGCAAGGTCGCGTTCAGCTGGTCTAGCGCGCCAGCCAATGCGGCTGGCAGCTGGGCCGTCTCGGGGCTACTCACCAGTTCCTCGGCAGAGGACGTAAGAGACGTTAGCTCCTCGATGAGAACATCGAACTCGAGGCTGGCGGCTTTTGCGGCGACCTCCTGTATATCTTCAACGAGCTCGGGCACACCTACAACCGATGAGGTTACTGCATCAGCAGCCTCCGAGGCAGCAGTCAGGGTGGTCCCCAGCACCTCTGCAATCCGCTGGCGCTCAAGCTCGGCCACGAGGCCTTCGACGCGGACCAATGTAGAATTAAGCGCAACCGGGATATTTTTGACATCATCGGAGGTTACGATGCTCGACAGATCACTGAGCAGAGTACTCACATCTCCGGGTACTTTTTGAAGATCGCCGTTCGACATCAGCATTTCGGCAGAGTTCATGACATTGATCGCACTGTTGAGCAACTCCTCGATGGGGAGATTGTTGATACGGGTAAACACGCCCTCAACTGTCGCCGCCGCGTCAGATGTCTCACTTTTTGTAGTTGGCATAACGGCAAGATCTGCACCGTTCTGCGTTAGACGTGCGGTTGGTGCACCCTCCACTTCAATAAGCTCAATTTTGAGTCCACCCGTGAGCAGGCTCGCGGAAGCCAGACGAGCGCGCAGACCATTCGAAACACGGTCCTGTAACAACGCCAATGCAGATGCTGGAGACACTTCTCCTGGCAGACCAAGGCGAGACGGCTGCACTGAAACGATAACGTTGAGCCGAACGCGGCTGTCCCCAAACTGGTTGAAATCAACGATCCCGGAGAGGCTGTCGACCGAACCGATGCGGAAGCCACTCAGCTCGACAGGCGCACCGACCGCAAGGCCGGAAACGTTTTCGTCAAAGATGATACTGAATTGCAGAGGGTCGACTTCGGATTTTGTGAACAGACTGTTCCGCGCCGATTCCTTACCGTCAAAAATCTCATAGACCTGACCGTCCTGCGCAGGCGCGCCGCCCGAAACAAACGTATCAAAAGTGATACCACCTCCGATCAGTGTCGCAAGCGAAGAGAAGTCAAGTTCCGCACCGGTCGGTCCGAACGAAAAGCTGAAGCCCGACGTATCCCAGAAGCGTGTTGTTGAACTTATCAGGTTGCGGTGCTCTTCATAAATAATGCCTTCAGAAACAGCAAATGCGCCACTGCGACCGATTTGAGCGCGCCCCATCTGACCCACCTGAATGCCGCGGAACATGATCGGTGCGTTATCTGTAAGGGTTCCTGTCGCCGTCGTGCGAAAGGTGATTTGCAGACCACTATCGCCCGGTTTGATCAGCGGGGGAACATCCGACCCTCGGAATGTGGTCGCGACAGGACCGATTTCTGTATCCCATGAACCCTCGATGTAGACACCACTCAAGACCGTGCTGAGGCCTGTAATCCCCTGCGCTGTGACCTCCGGCTCGACAATCCAGAAGACCGAACTGCTATCGACGTACTCGGCCACATCCTTTTCGAGGCGTATATGTACCTCTACCATGCTGAGCCCCTCGCTGAAGCCTACCTGCTCTACCTGACCTACCTCGATGTCGCGGTACTTCAGCTTGGTCTCGCCAGCCATGATGCCAGATCCGTCTGTAAAGTTGACAATAATGACAGGGCCCCGCGCATTATACGACTGCCACGCGACACCGAATGCCACCAAAAGGGCAAGGATCGGGATAATCCAGATGAAGGACGCGCCGGATAGACCGCGTTTGGCGGCTGTCCTGATCTCGACTTTGGGGGGGGTATCAACCATGATCGGGTGCCTCGCTGTCGTCGGCTTGTGCATCCCAGATCATGCGTGGATCAAACGACTGCGCGGACAACATTGTAAATATTACTGAAAGGGCAAAAAAGAACGCTGCAGGCCCCGGTGTTATAGATGCCAGCCCCTGAAGCTGCACGAGGGCAGAAAGGATAGCAACCACGAAAATATCGATCATGGACCAGCGGCCTATGTATTCGACCACCTCGTACATGAGCAAGCTATGATGCGATGTGAACCCGCCCTTTTTCTTCACGCTCACCGCGAGAAAAGCGATGGCCCAGAATTTACCCAGCGGAATGACAACGGAGGCGATAAGGATGATCGCGGCAATCCCGAAAGAGCCATAATGCGCCAAATCAACAGCGCCGCCGATGATCGTACTTTCGTCCACCTGAAAAAGCTGTTGTGTGCGGAGCATCGGATAAACATTGGCAGGGATATAACACATCATGCCCATCAACCAAAGCGCCCAAACACGCTGCAGACTACCCGCATCGCGCGAAGAAAGCGCTGCACCACAGCGCCCGCAAACTTCTGTTTCCAGAGGCCAGGCACGGGTACATCGTGTACACGCCACCAAACCGGCAGCGCGTGCGGTTACCGTTTTTTGGGGTGTTCCAGAGAGTTCCATACCGACCACTTACACATATAACTGTCTTGAAAGATGACGAGCACCACAAGAACACCGAACATCCAAAAGGCAGGACCAAACGTTACAGTCGCAAGGCCCGCCACCTTCACCAACGCCACAGCGCACCCCAGCGCGAAAATCTCTGCCATCGACCACGGTTTGAGCGCCTCGGACAAACGGAATGCGCGTATCGCATAGCGTGCAGCCGGACGGTCCAGAACCACGGGTACCAACACATAAATCGTCAGCATCATCCGAAGAAGTGGCACAAATATAATTAGCGCTGCAGTCAACAAGGCAAGCACAAGCATCGGCCCCTCGGTGAATGACAGCGCTGCATCAAGGATCGACACCGCATTGCTGCGCCCCGCTGCCGAAATCGCGAGAAAAGGAAACAGGCTGGCCGCGATGATCAGCACAACGACAGCGACTGATATCGCGATGATCTGCATCCCCGCCTTATACCGCGGTGCTATCAGGACATGATGACAGCGCGTGCAAATTGCCCGCTCACCTGCCTTGGGGCGGTCCAACTGGTAGGTTGCATCGCACACGGGGCATATAATCAACTCCTCAAGCGGAGCATCGGAAAGTCGGGTAGCTGTGGCCATGGCGCACTGTATAGCGGCAGTAAGGTAGAACATACATACCTATTTTCGCACGTAGTATTACAGGATATGTCAGTGTTTTATGGCGATTGCGTCGCGTTCAGCGGCGTCATACCCCAGCATCTCGAGGACTGTGTCTGTGTCTGCGCCAATGGCTGTAGGGGCGTTTGGCATGGGTACTGCGCTCCTGCTGAATCTTGGGGCAGGAGCGGCCTGATAGATACCGTTTGGCGCAATGAAGGTCTGCCGGGCCTTCATATGCGGATGAAGATGCGCCTCGGAGAATGTCAGGACAGGCGCCACACAAGCATCAGTTCCTTCAAATATCTCCGACCACTCGTCACGCGTTTTACGCGAAAAAACAGCCTGATAATCAATCCGCCGCTTGCCCCAGACCGACGCGTCGTTCTGGTCGCCCTGATGCCCGGACGGCAACCCGGCCTTTTCGAGCAATAACGCATGAAATTGCGGCTCGAGGGCGCCGACAGACAGATACCCGCCACATGCACATATATAACAGCGATAAAACGGTGCGCCTCCATCAAGCCAATTCGCCCCGCGCCTCTCTTGCCATGTGCCTTGCGCCAGCATGCCATGGATCAGACCCATCAAAGCAGGAACACCGTCCACCATCGCGGCATCAACAACCTGTCCCTTACCCGAAATCCCGCGCTCGATCACGGCGCTCAGGATACCAAGCAATAGAAACATCGTACCGCCGCCATAATCCGCCACCAGATTTAGCGGGGGCACAGGAGCGCGGTCGGCATCACCCATTGCGTGCAACGCCCCCGTAATCGCGAGATAGTTGAGGTCGTGACCAGCAGTCTGCGCCAGCGGTCCATCCTGCCCCCATCCCGTCATGCGTGCAAAAATCAGCCTTTCGGGACAGTCATCCGGCCCAAGTCCCAAGCGTTCCATGACGCCCGGGCGGAACCCTTCGATCAGTACATCGCTGGCAGCAATCAGGCGCTGCGCCGCTTCCACCCCCTGCACTGACTTGAGGTCCAGTACGATCGAGCGTTTGCCACGACGGTTTACGTCTGTTGGATCAGCAGGCTCCGCCTTGCGGTCGACGGTGATCACATCCGCCCCCAGATCCGCCAGCAACTGCCCCGCAAGAGGTGCCGGACCAAGCCCCGAAAACTCTACCACTTTCAATGAAGACAGCGGGCCCATGATCATTCAACTCCCGGCAGATAGACTTCGCGTGCGCCTTCTTCGAATTCCTTGAGCGACAGAGGCCAGACCACACCGGGCCAGCGTAACTCCATCTCCATTTTGCGGGGTCGGTAGACCGCTGTGTAAAGGGTTCCGAAACCGTGCCGGAACGCCGTGGAGTAAAGCGGCGGGCGCAGAAAGAGATTAATAAATTTCTCTTCCGGATCATGGTGGAGACGCAGGCGCTGTTGCAAAAACCGCTCCCGCTCGACTGTGGCGGTAAATCGGGCATGACTGATCCACTCCACGTTTTCCTGATGGTTTGTTGCAACGGCACGCTGGGTGATCACGGCAGGCCGGTCCGGTGCCATCATAACTGTGAGGTAATTGCGCTTTCGGTCAAGAACAGTGACGTTATAGCTCATGTGCGTAGGAACACGTGCCAGCACCTCTGCAGCCGCCTCCGCCGTTTCACAAATTTGCAGGACATAGCGCAGAATGAGCGGCACGCCGAACCCCTCGCCCACCACGCGCCGGCCGCCGAACGTGAGCGAGATCGACAGCCCCTTGTCGTTCACACCGTCTACTAGACCCCAAAGACCGTCAGAAGTGCCCATTACGGAGCGCCCCATCCACGCCGTGCGCAAGACCAGGCTGTCAAATGCGCGCGGGTTATAGTCATAGTTGCGGACAAGAACTGGTTGCTTACCGGCCCATACAGCCTGCGAGCAACTCGCCAGATAAGCGGGCGGCGTATAGAAGCTTAAAAAGCGCGCCGCGTGATCGCCACCGCCCGCCAGCTCACACAGCTCTTCATACAGCGGGACCATCTCTGGCATATGGGTCCGCAGCGCACGAAGGCCTTCGGCATAGGTCGGGCGGGCGGTCTCACCTTCTTTGAGCCACCATGCCCGATAGTCGGACCAATATTCACGGAAAAGCCCGGACCACTTGGGGCCGGGCGCATCCTCGGAAATTGCACGCCAGTACATAGCGGCCTTTCTAAATCTTTGGGAGAACCCAGGTCGAGCGATGCAGCACAGATTATCTGACGCGCAAATCGCGGCGAGGGAGAATTGTGAGCTAACACGCCCCCGCCACGCAGTTTCTTGAGTGTCTTAAAGAATCTTGAACGCCGGATCCGACAGGATCGGATTAGCCTCTGCTGTCGGCAGCGGCGTACCCTCAACGGCACTCTTGATCCCGTGAATCCACTTTTTCGCCCGTTCGTTAAGCTGGAAGCTTTTGGTCATCGAGCGCCCCCGCGTCACAAGGATACCAATGTCCGCACCCTCATAGCGGTAGTCACCGGGCCGCATGATCCGCAAGAAGAACGCTTCGTTCTCGCTCTCTACGGCGCGGCGGTGATAATCGAAGCGGTCGAACACAACCGAGCCGTCCTCTTTCATCTTGTAGATGCCAGTCTCGGGGCTACTCGTGCAGGTGTCGACTTCGTCTTTGGTAAACTTGATCACCATCTGCGACCAGCTGTCGATGTTGTCAGGCTCGGCCCAACGGGCATTCAACTCGTCCACATTGAGAGAGAATTTCTTTTTGGAAAACTCCAACAGATGGAACAGGAACAAAGGGGCATCCGCGTGTGCAAACGCGGCGTGATTGGTCATTGACGATGCACCTGTGATGCGTGGGTTCAGCTCACCCAGCCAAAGTTCGCCAGTCTTTTTATCGATCAAAAAGTCGAGTTCGAAATACCCGCGGTACCCTTCCTTGCGGAGCTGCTCCCCGAATTTGAACGTGAGGTCGCGCGCCTGCTGGCGTTGCTTTGGCGGGAAGGCGGTGGATAGGATCTCGTTTCCGCACCAGCCCCCACGGTAGGGAGTAAGCTCGTTAAAGCCGACCAGCTCTGTCATCAGCGGCCCTACAATCGTGCCCTCTTTAGTGGCGCAAGCTTCAATCGCCGCACCACGGCAGCTGATCCGTTTCATGATCTTGATCTCGCCCTCGCCGATGATCTCGGACTGGTGGCGTCGGAAGTCAGCCTCGTTCTTGATAAAGAAAGTGGTGTGCCCACTGTCACCAAACGCAGATTGCAGCACCAGATCGTGCCCGATGCCCGCCTTTTCGCAGGTCTCGCGAAGGTTCTCGTAAGACGTGACCTCTGCCAGCGTGTTAGGCACGGACGGCACGCCCGCTTTGTTGCCGATGCGCACGGTCGCAATCTTGTTGTCCATCGAATTACGCAGCTTTGCCTTGGGGAACCAGACATCCGCGCCCAGCTCTTTGGACAAACGCTCGGTTTCCTCGTCGAACATCAGGAACACGAACTTTGGCTTGCCGCCACGCTTTTTGATAAAGTCGATGACTTCCTTGTGCTGCAGCAGATAATTGTTGATGTCCTCGATGGACTGGAACTCGGCGTGCGGTTGCTCTGAAGGGCAGAACACGTTGGGATGCTTGCCGCCATAACAATCGATATAGCAGATATATTTGAAATTCTTGACCCATTCATCAAGGCCCAGCAGGTTAAAGTTGGTCGCAGAAATGAAGTAGATCGGGTCTTCATTGCGGTGGAAGAACCGACGGATTTCAGAGATATTTCTAAGAATGGTAGCCATGGTGGTGCTCCTTATCTTGAGTAATTAAGCCGAAGCTTTTTTCGATAATTTTACGGGAGTCGGCGTCGCGTTGTCCAACGCTTCAGCGGTGAAAACCCTCAGGCCCAGATCGGGCCTGTAGCCATGAATTTCGCTCACATCGAGCGCACGCATAAAACTAAGGATTTCCTGACTAACGACCTGTCCGGGGACGAGGATCGGAAAGCCGGGGGGATATGGGATGATAAACCCTGCCGAGACAATCGTCTCGCCACGGAGCATCGCTTCTTTCAACGATCCATCAAGTTCGAGATAATCGCAGTTCTTTTCATCATAAGCGAGGAAGAACGCCTTGCGAATATCACCTTCACGGCTGTTTCCGCTCTCCAGAAACGCCTTATGGAAGCGGCTGAAGTCAGGCAGTGGCGGATAGTCCTCGAGCAGATTTTTCACACGGCGGTCAAATCCTATCTTCTCCATGCCAGAGGCATCATCGTTCAACTCGTCGAGCGATTTTGCAATCTCTACCAGAACTTCAATCAAATATGCCACGCTAGAGCGCGTGGTACCGATGTTGGTCATGAAAAGAACGGTATTGCGCGATGTCTTGTTGATCTGGATACCGTATTTATCCATCAGGATTTTGTTCTTGAACGTATCACCGTCCCAGCCCGTCCCCCCGACCAACAGGGTCACGCGCGAAGCATCAAGCACGAACTCATCGCGCTCCCAGCAATCCCACAGATCGGTCCAGCCTTGCTCGGCGTCATAATAGCTGGTGACGCCGCTCTCCCTGTGCTCCTCCGGGATCATATCGCCCGCTGTCAGAACCTGAAAATACTTCTTAAGTAGCGGATGGTCAGACAGAGCGCGGCGCATCGACATCGCGGCCTCGATCTGACGCTGCACGAACTCGAAGCCCTCAAGCTCGACCTGACGGCGCCCCACATCCAGACTTGCGATGATCTGGTAGTTTGGCGAGGTCGAGGTATGCGTCATATACGCTTCGTGGAAGCTCTGCTCCACCTCACCCTTAAAGTCCTGATCGTTTACGTGGATCATCGAGCCCTGGCGCAAGCTTGTGAGCGTTTTATGCGTGGATTGGGTTGAATAGGCCCGCACCCGCGCAGTGGGCGGCGGGATCAGACGTGTCTTCATCAGTGTCTCGTGGTCTGCATCTTTCAGCTCTACCTGCTGGGCTTCATAAGCCTCGCGGTGCGCTTCTGTCTTGAACTTGACCCGCAACACATTCGCAGCATTCATTGCTGTGCGCTGGCGATAGGTCGGATTGAAGCGGGCAAAAGCGAACCACGCTTCGTCCCACAGGAAAATGAGGTCGGGCTTGATCGCCAGACATTCCTGCATCACCCGCTCTACATTATACACAAGACCGTCGAACGTGCAGTTTGTCAGCAACAGCATCCGCACGCGGTCAAGTTTGCCCTGCGCTTTCAACTCCAGCAGCCGCTCCTTCATTTCCGACAATGGCACAGCGCCATACATCGAATATTTGTTGAGGGGATAGCTATCGAGATAGCTGACCTGAGCGCCTGACAGGACCATACCGTAGTGATGCGATTTGTGGCAGTCTCGGTCCACCAGTACGATATCACCGGGTTTAATCAGCGCTTGCACGACGATCTTGTTGCAGGTCGAAGTGCCGTTGGTCGCAAAAAATGTCTGCTTTGAGCCAAACGCACGCGAAGCAAGCTCCTGTGCCTCCTTTATAGGGCCTTGGGGTTCAAGCAAACTGTCCAGCCCGCCGGATGTCGCAGAGGTTTCCGCGAGGAAAATATTGGGGCCGTAGAACGCGCCCATGTCCTGAATCCAGTGCGAGCGGGTAATAGATTTCCCACGGCTGATCGGCATGGCATGAAATACGCCTGTCGGCTGTTTGGAATATTCGACCAGTGCCGTAAAAAACGGCGACTTATTGCGCGCCTGAACCCCCCGCAGGATGTTCAGGTGCAGTTCCATAAAGTCTTCGGAGTTGTAGAACACGCGGCGACAGATCCCCAGATCGAGGCCCGCGATATCTTCGACAGAGCGTTCCGTGACCAGATATGCATCCAGCTCGGGGCGAACCCGCGCAATCATCCGGCACAACTCGGGCCCATAATTTTCGGGCGGAATAGCGTCAATCTCGTTCCGGCCACCTGCACGCGCCAGATAACGTGTCAGAATCTCCTCGGCATTCTCAGAATGCAGCACCAGACCGGGCCGCACAACGATGGCCTGAATATTGTGGTTAAACAGTACTGCAATGAGCGCATCCTCGATGGAGGGCACAACAACAGCCTCATAGATGAATTGATCCTCGGGGCGGCGCATGCCGGTGACATTCGCCTTGAGCCATCGTTCCTGATGCTCGTTGACGCTGTCTACAACCAGCACTTCGAAGTAAGGCTTGGACAGGGCGCGCATTTCGGGGCTGTGGTGTGCGTCGTCGTCCTGCTCTTCCTGATCGACGCTATCGCGTTCGAGCGGGATATGGCGACGGCGGTAAGCTCCTGTCGTCAAGGCACGAGTGATCCGGTTCACGGCGAAACTTACATCGTCAAGCTTACCCTGATCGAAATGGCGCCGGATCAATGCAAAGGCGTGTTTTCCTGGAAAGGCCCAGTAAGCCTCCATGACGTCGAGCGTCTCAAACAATTCTGCCACACTGGCGCGCAACTGGGCGGCTTCACCCGCACTTGGGTTACGGGTCAGGGCGCTGGTCGCTTCGCGCAATGCGCTCCATCGGTCAGAGCGCAATTGGATCGCAGATGAATAGTCTCTCATCGAATGCATCGGTCGTTCTCCGCAAAAAGTTACGCAGCTTGGACCATGCGATGAGATGCGGGCGGGGAATGTTCCCTGCCCGCCCTAACGCACGGCCTAGCCGCTGGATGTGTCAGTATCCGTGGTTCCGGTCAGAATACCGGCCTTCACGGGTGGAATCGGCGCTGCAACAGGCGCCGCAGCAAGGGTAGCGCTCTCTACCGGTGCAGCGGTACCGGCAGAGGGGTTTGGCAATGGCTCTTCGGGGAAAGCCGGCGGTACTTTAAACGCATACCCCGGCAAGCTGTCTTGGCCCGCAGCATCAGGCGTGTAAGGAACACGCATTGCTGGTGCCATCATATCGAGGCCAGCTTTCGTCCCTTTGTGCGGGATGGCAAGCGGACCAAGTGTTTTGAGATACTCGTCGGTGCCGCTGGCGCGGTCATAAACCGAGAAATCAGTCGAGCGGTCGCGGAAAGACTTGAGTACTTGGCCAAGCCCCTTCATGCCGGTCTCACGCTGGCGGCGAACCATATCGAGGTCGATCTCTATCGGGAACATGTCTTCCTGACCGGCGGACTGGTGCAAGACCTGTGACGTGGGATCAATCACGCAAGATTTGCCAACACCGCCCGCTCCCAAACCGTTCACGTCAATGACATAGCACTGGAACTGAACAGCCGTTGCGCGTGCAATCGCAAGCTCCGCGTCGCGGTCTGTCGTTCCTGTAAGGACGGGATGCAAAAGCACCTCGACGCCTTGTGATGTCAACTGGCGCGTAGTTTCGGGGAACCACATGTCATAGCAAATCGACAAACCAAAGCGGCCAACATCCGGCACATCGAAGATACAGAAATCTGTACCTGCAGCGACGCCGGCCTCATAGGGCCGGAACGGGAACATTTTTGCATAGCGGCGAATAATCTCGCCCTGCGGATTAATAACAACGGATGTATTGTAAATCCGGCCATCTTCGGGGTCGGTGATGAACATCGAGCCGGGGATGAGCCAGACACCGTGTTTTACCGCTGCAGCCTGAAATTTCTCGAGCGCCTCGTTTTCGGGCGGCAAGGAGTATTGATCAAGCGGGCCGTAAGCGGCCAACTCGGAGAACAATACCATCTGCGTCCAAGGGAAACGCGTCATCAGGATGTCCAGCCGCTGGATCATTCCATCAACGTTCGGGACGAGGGCGTTGACGTACATTTGTACGCCGGCAATTGCAAAGGGGGTCATATCTGCTTACTCCGAGAACCACGGCTCTGGCCGTTTGGAACTGCTCTTACGCCCTTTGGATAGGGAGTGAAACAGCCCATGCGCACCAGTGCCGTAGCGGCGTTGCATGGCAGATATGTTTCCACAGCGCAGGTAATTTACGCTGCCGCCACTTTGTCGAGGCCGCTTCCGTTGCGCCGACGTTGTAGTACCACAACCCCCGCAAGCAGCAAAAGCGCGGGCAGGAACATCAGGTATTTGCTTGGCTGTGGCTCCGGTTTGAGGACGCGCACCACCTCTTGATCCCAATCAAGGCCAGCCGATTGTCCTGCAGAATTATAGGCAACATCGTCGATAATAACCTTATCGCCATCCATGCGCAGCGTGACACCGGCAGCAGACAAACGCTCGGTCCCGTCTGCACCTTCGCCCAGCGGGAGCAAAGCTACGAACTCGAGCGGATCACCAAGGTCGTTAACCCCTGCCACCCTTAGACGGAGTGTCTCGCCGATAGGCGTTGCATCCGCCGCCTGCGTCAACTCGGAGGCCGCCATTTCGGTGTAGGGCGGCGATATCATGTCCATCCAGAATCCCGGACGAAAGAGCGTAAAGGCAATGAGCAACAGTGCAATCGTCTCATAGATACGATTTTTCGCAAGGAACCAACCCTGCGTTGCCGCCGCAAACAGTAGCATCGCAATCGTTGCGACAATGAAGACGAATATGCCCTGCGCCCACGTCACATCGATCAGCAACAACTCTGTGTTGAAGATAAACAGGAATGGGAGAGCAGCTGTGCGCAGGCTGTAAAAGAACGCGACTACACCGGTTTTGATCGGATCGCCGCCCGAAACAGCCGCCGCCGCAAACGAGGCGAGGCCGACCGGCGGCGTCACATCCGCCATAATGCCAAAGTAAAACACGAAAAGGTGCACAGCTATCAGCGGCACGATGAGCCCGTTTTGCTGGCCGAGCGTTACGATTACCGGTGCAAGAAGGGCGGAGACGACGATATAGTTCGCCGTGGTCGGCAGACCCATCCCGAGGATGAGGGATAAAACGGCAGTCAGCACTAATATTGCGAGAATATGTCCTCCGGACAGAACTTCGACCACATCGGCCAGCGCTGCACCAACACCTGTTTGGCTGACCGAGCCCACGATGATACCCGCAGTTGCGGTCGCAATACCGATGCCGATCATATTACGCGCACCCGTAACCAAGCCATCAACGAGGTCAAGCAAGCCATCTTTGATGTCAGAGGCAAAATTGCTATGGCCACGGAAAATCGCCATAAGCGGCCGCTGGGTCAGAAGAATGAAAACCATATAGCACGTCGCCCAGAACGCCGAGAGGCCGGGGGACAGACGGTCAACCATCAAAGCCCAAACAAGTACAACGACAGGCAAGATAAAATGTAGACCCGAGCGAACCGTCGGACCAGGCAACGGCAACTTTGTTACCGGCGCGTTCGGATCATCAAGCTCGAGCGGGGCCTCCTTGGACGCGACATAAAGAAGACCTACGTAAACAGCCGTCAGAAATACAAAAATAATGTATCCTGCAGTTTCAGGGAAAGCAGGGCGGATCCATCCCATCAGATAGTAAACCGCGAAGCTAAGCCCACAGATCACTGCAATCGTGAAAGCGATTGACATAAGCCACGCCAGCAGTGGTTTTGGTGGTGTCGGACGCGGCAAGCCCACCATACCGGCCTTGAGCGCTTCGAGGTGTACGATATAAACCAGCGCGATGTAGGAAATCACAGCAGGCAGAAACGCATGCTTAACCACATCAAAATATGGAATGCCCACATATTCGACCATCAAGAAGGCAGCAGCACCCATAACAGGCGGCATGATCTGCCCGTTTACGGAAGAGGCCACTTCAACAGCGCCCGCTTTCTCGGAGCTGAAACCCACCTTTTTCATCAAAGGGATCGTAAATGTACCAGTGGTCACAACGTTTGCGATCGAGGAGCCTGAAATCAGACCCGTCATCGCGGATGAGACGACAGCCGCCTTTGCGGGTCCGCCCTTCATATGACCCATTAGGCTGAATGCGACTTGAATAAAATAGTTGCCCGCACCCGCACGGTCCAGCAGCGAACCGAACAGCACAAAAAGAAATACAAACGAAGTAGAAACGCCCAATGCGATACCGAAAACACCCTCGGTCGTGATCCACTGGTGGTTCACGATCTCTGACAGGCTGTTACCTTTATGGGCAATGATGCTTGGCATATTCGGGCCAAGGACGGTGTACATCAGGAAGACGGACGCGACGATCATCAGTGCTGGCCCAAGGGCGCGGCGCGTCGCCTCAAGCAGGATCATGATGCCGATAACGGCAACCACGTAATCCTGCATGATTGGCGCACCGACACGGTCCGCGATGTCACGGTAGAAGAAGAAAAGGTATAGGGCGGTCAGCGCGCCCACGATGGCAAGCGCCCATTCCCAAACCGGCACGCGGTCTTTGGGGGAGCCAAGGATCACCGTTGCCGCAATGGCGATTGCAGGAATCGGCACCCACCACACGGCGACACTATCCTTTGCAGCCACCATAAACAGCCCGGCAAGCGCAAGTGGTACAACGACGCCAAGGATCATCTGGAATTTCGTGCGCGCGGCGGGAAATGCCATAATTCCGAGGAAAACCGCAAATCCAAGGTGGATAGACCGCGCAAGCGTATCGTTAAACAGACCGAAAGGGGATGCGATATAAAGCTGGAACAAGGACCATGCGAGGGCGGTAAGCATTAAGAGGATGCCGACTGGACCGCCGACAGACCGCCCGCCAGTATCCGAGGAAGCAACAAGAGCATCAAGTTCGCTTTGATCCAGCCCGCCACGTCCGGCAGCTTCGGCTTCTACAGCAGCAGCTTGTTGTTGGTCAGTCATGGCAATGGTCCCTATTGCATGCCGCACCTTTCCGGTGCGTGCCGGTCACGACGCATTGTGCGCCGAGCCACTGGAGCGGCGGATTATGCCTCCGCCGCTCCATGTGTCAGATCACGAGCAGATTATTCAATCCAGCCACGCTCTTTGTAGTACTTCGCAGCGCCGTCATGCAGAGGCGCGGACAGACCTTGCGAGATCATGTCCTCTTCCTTGAGGTTTGCAAACGCGGGGTGCAGCCCTTTGAAGCGATCAAAGTTGTCAAAGACCGCTTTTACGGTTTGGTAAATTGTTTCCTCATCAACATCAGAAGACGAAACAAAAGTGGCCTTCACGCCAAAAGTGTTCACATCCAAATCTGTGCCTTTGTACATCCCACCGGGAACGGTAGCTGCGGCATAGAAAGGATTGTTGTCAATCAGACCCTGAATTTCGGGACCTGTTACAGAAATCAGCTCTGCGTCGATGGTCGAAACCGCCTCCTGAATGGAGCCATTGGGATGACCAACAGTATAGATAATCGCATCAACCTTGTTGTCGCCCAATGCAGCGGCCTGCTCGGCCGGCTTCAATTCGGACGCGAGTGCGAAGTCATCCAGCGTCCAGCCTTTGGCCGCCATCACAACTTCCATTGTGGCACGCTGACCGGAACCTGGGTTGCCGATGTTGACGCGCTTGCCCTTGAGATCATCGAACGTCTTGATGCCGCTGTCTTTGCGCGCAATCACGTTGAACGGTTCGCCATGCACGGAGAATACAGCACGCAGCTTGTCGAACTTGTCGCCCTCGAAGGTCGAGGTGCCGTTGTAGGCGTGGTGCTGCCAGTCCGACTGGGCAACTCCCATGTCCATGTCGCCAGCCTTGATCGCGTTAATGTTTGCGATAGAGCCACCGGTGGACGGTGCCGTGCACTTCAGTCCGTGGTCGGCCGAGCCGCGGTTCACGAGGCGGCAGATCGACTGACCCACCACAAAGTAAACACCGGTCTGGCCACCGGTACCGATGGTGATGAACTTTTCTTGTGCAAATGACGCAGTACCTGCCAGCATGGCGCCCGCAAAGGCCCCTGCGACGGTCATTGTCTTGAACATTTTCATAGTAAACTCTCCCGTTATTGTCACAAGCACAGCGCACAACGCTGCTCTCAACTATATGGAAGGAGAATGCTGAGGACATACGCGGAAGCGCACATATCGTCGTTCTTCCTAGCCTCCCGTTTCGATTTTTATGCCATGTTAGCGGCAATCGTACGAAATCTGAATTAAACGTAGGCAGCTTTTTAAAGATGAGCAAGCAATTGATACGAGGGAGATCAACATATATTCATCACGTTGTTTAATATATGTTATTTGCTTGAAATTTACCCGATTTTTTGCGGTTCATCAGATATTTCGAGCGATAACACCTGCGTCAGTCACGGGTGATACCCTTGCCAACACGGGTGTTAATGAGGTCTACACACCTGCACGTTAGCAAATGCGCAACTAGCCGGAGCGTCGCATGCCGAAATTATCCAACCTCACCCGCTACAGCACATTTGCGGCAGTCGTTGCTCTTGCTTTGCTCAGCATGATTGCGCTTTTGATCTGGTCGGTATGGTTCATACTCCCCTTCATGGCATTCTCCGCGCTTTCACTATTGGGCCTGCACGATGTCCGGCAAAACTCCCATTCAGTGCTGCGCAATTACCCTGTACTGGGGCATATTCGCTTCCTCCTTGAAAGCATCCGCCCTGAAATCCGTCAGTATCTGCTTGAAGACGATCATGACGAGGAACCCTTTAGCCGTGATGCCCGCTCGCTCGTTTATCAGCGGGCGAAAGGGCAGGAAGATGCACGCCCATTTGGCACGAAAAAACGGGTCTACGAAGGCGGCTACAGTTGGGTCACACACTCTGTTCAGCCCAAACATATCGAAAATACAGATTTTCGCATTGATATCGGTGGCAAGGATTGCACAAAGCCGTACAGCGCCTCCATTTACAATATTTCAGCAATGAGCTTTGGATCGTTGTCTGGGCCAGCCATCAAGGCCCTCAATCTAGGGGCGAAACTGGGTGGTTTTGCGCATGATACCGGCGAGGGCTCGGTCAGCCGCTATCACAAGGAAGGCGGCGGTGATTTGATTTATCAGGTTGCGTCCGGCTATTTCGGTGCGCGGTCCGAAGACGGTAGTTTCGACCCCGAAAAATACGCTGCAACAGCAACCCTTCCCCAAGTCAAAATGATCGAACTAAAGTTATCACAAGGTGCAAAGCCGGGTCACGGTGGGATGTTGCCAGCAGGTAAAATTACTGCTGAAATCGCTGAGGCGCGCGGCATTCCTATGGGTCAGGACTGCGTCTCGCCCGCTGCGCATTCTGCTTTTTCCACCCCCATCGAAATGTGCGAATTCATTGGGCAGCTGCGGCACTTGGCAGGAGGCAAGCCTGTGGGCTTCAAATTGTGCATAGGGCACCAGCGTGAGTTCATGTGCATGGTGAAGGCGATGCTGAAGACAGGCATTTTCCCTGATTTCATAGTAGTCGACGGTGCAGAAGGCGGCACGGGTGCCGCGCCGCTGGAATTTGCGAACCATGTTGGAATGCCAATGGTCGAAGGCCTGACGTTTGTGCACAATACATTACGCGGCGCTGGCATCCGCGACGAAATCAAACTTGGCGCGGCGGGCAAGATCGTTTCAGCATTTGATATCGCGCGGGCGCTCGCTTTGGGAGCGGACTGGTGCAACTCTGCCCGCGGCTTTATGTTTGCAATCGGGTGTATTCAGGCTCAGGCATGCCACACAAACCATTGCCCTGTCGGCGTTGCGACACAGGATCCCCTGCGCGCCCGTGCATTGGATCCTGTCCACAAATCTCAGCGGGTGGCACGCTTTCACCACAACACATTGAAGGCGCTGGGTGAGATGACAGGTGCTGCCGGCCTGTCTGATCCGAGCGGCTTTTTGCCCCATCACCTCATGCAGCGGCAATCGGACCGCTCCATGGTTCAAGGGAATAAGGCGTTCCCCTATCTGCCAAACGGCTTTTTGATTGATGATAACGCCGCAGACCACGGCGGTTATAAAGACCGCTGGTCGCGGGCTAGCGCGGATTCGTTCAATCCAACCGAGTATGTCTAGCGCAATCCAGCGCTGCGAACTCACGCTCCAATCCGGTAGGTGCGACGCTGACGATACGACCTTTGCGGACGCAGCGCACGACAAGAGTGCCGGCTTGCGGCATCTGTGCATCGCGCTCAGCACCCGTGATTGAGGTACCATGGATCATGTAGGTTTGCGACGCCACCGGCTCTGACACGTATCCCTGCCACACTGTCAGATCTGTCGGCGAACCAAACACGCCGCGCGATAGCAGCCGGACATGTAAGCTCTCCGCTTCCGGCGCGCCGCTGAGAATCCAAACATCGCTTCCGAAACCATCTTTGGGAGGGTCTGCCGCCTTAACTACGGTGCCGCCCAAAGTCTTAGAAGTTGCGTCAACGACGCCTGTGAGTTGGCCATAGCCGCCACTCTCGACGCGCCGGAGATTAGTGGTGATCACTTTCACGTCGCTCCACAACCCGCTCACGGCGATCCATTGACCAGCTTCAACTTCCATTTCATTGGGCACCTGAACAAAGCTGCCCATGACGACCGCACCATTGACGTCAGCCGATCTTATCGGGCCGACCACGGCAAATATCTCGGAAATGCGCTGTGCGACCAACCGTCCGTTCGTGACAGCCACAACAACGGCCAGCGTATCCCCCTTCGCGACGGCCAACCCTGTCCCAAGTAAGCTTATCAAAGGCAATTCATCAGGCACGTCAATTTCGCGCCCCGCCACTACAAGTGGCACAACGCTTTCGACGGAACCGAAAATGCCGAGACGTGCCAAATCATCCGCAAAAGTAGAAGTCGCGGTAATCGCAAGCAACAGTGTAAGCCAAAGGCGCATCGGAATACTCCCTGCCTGTGGATATCGCCAGAAAGCTTCAGCCCACAACGACAAAACGCGCAAAGAACAATCTCTGCGCGTTTCATTCTTTAGCATCAAAATGGAAGCTGCTTAACTAGCATCCTCTGCAATAGCAGCAGAAAGTGCAGCCTCGAAAATTGCCAAACCTTCGTCAACGATTTCTTCGGAAGCTGTCAATGGTACCATCACCCTTACCGCGTTACCGTGCATCCCACAGCTCAGCAGGAGCAGGCCACGCTCAAGCGCATGTGCAATGACGCGCTTCGTCAACGCAGCGTCCGCTGTGGCACTTGTAAAATCTGTCACAAACTCCACAGCCACCATCGCTCCGAGTCCGCGAATATCCCACATGCGGAACGGGGCCGCGCGGGCACCAATCTCGGCAAAACGTGCCTTGAGCTTGTCACCCATTGCAATGGATTTTGCCAGCAGGCCCTCGTCCTCAATCGCGGTGATTGCAGCCAATGCTGCAGCACAGGCGACGGGATTACCACCATAGGTACCACCCAGACCGCCAGGGATCATTGCATCCATTACGTCGGCGCGGCCAATCACACCGGCGAGAGGGTAACCGCCAGCCATTGATTTCGCTACAGTGATCAGGTCAGGCACAACTCCGGAATGTTCGATTGCAAACCATTTGCCGGTCCGGCCAAATCCCGCCTGCACTTCGTCCGCGATCAGCATGATGCCGTGCTGGTCACAAATTTCGCGCAGTGCAATCATCATCTCGAACGGTACGGGAGTATAGCCGCCTTCGCCCAGAACAGGCTCGATGATGATACATGCAATCCGCTCGGGCTGCGCATCGGTCAGGAAAAGATTTTTCAATCCTGTCAGCGCATCCTCAACGGTGATGCCGTCACGCACGTTCGGGAACGGTGCGCGGAAAATATCAGAAGGGAAAGGGCCCACATCTTTTTTATATGGGCTGATTTTGCCGGTCATGCCGAGCGTCAGCAGCGTGCGGCCGTGGTATCCACCGGTAAAAGCAATCACACCGGGACGGCCTGTTGCAGCACGGGCAATTTTCACGGCATTTTCGACAGCTTCTGCACCTGTGGTTACCAAAAGCGTCTTTTTCGGTTCATCACCAGGTGCAAGTTCATTCAGCTTTTCCGCCAGCTCGATATAAGGGGCATAGGGGACGACCTGAAACGACGTATGTGTAAACTGGTCTTCTTGCGCCTTTGCCGCAGCAATCACGCCAGGGTGCCGGTGACCTGTGTTCAACACACCGATACCCCCGACAAAATCGATATAGCGCTTTCCATCAACATCCCAAAGCTCCGCATTCTCGGCGTAGGAGGCATAGACAGACGTTGCGGAGGCAACCCCGCGCGGAACGGCCGCTTCGCGGCGTGCAACGAGGTCGGCGTTTGTATAAACAACCGGCGCTGCAGGCTCGACAATCGAGATTTGCGGCAACTTTTTTGCGGATTTGCGGGATACGCCTTTTGCAGTGCTGGCCATTACATGTTCCTCGAATAAGAGATAGGGGTAACGCAGCTTACCCCGCGTTTAAAAAAGCTTTCATCCTGTTTAATTTAATTGTCAATCTGGATAATCGAGACACTTGTTTTTTTCAGGTTTGAGTGGTCAATTCGGCAAAACGTCGCTGGTTTACCCCGAAGGCTTTTCCAGAAAACCACACACAGGAAACATTCGCTTTGGATATCGGACAACGACTCAAACAGATTCGGACTGAGCGCGGCCTGTCACAGCGTGAACTGGCAACACGCGCCGGCCTCACAAACGGAACGATCTCACTGATAGAAACGGACAAAACATCGCCATCGGTCGCCTCTCTAAAAAGCCTGCTGGATGCTATTCCGATCTCGATGGCCGAATTTTTCGGCTCGATCGAGGAACAGGATGCTGCGAAGATATTTTACCGTGCAAACGACTTCAGACACGTCTCACCAGAGGGCCCGGGACAAGTATCACTGCGGCAACTGGGCAATGCACGTGAGCACACGCTTCAGGTCCTGCATGAAACTTACCCTCCCGGCGCGGACACAGGGCCTGAATTTTTGAGCCATGAAGGGGAAGAAGCCGGAATTATCACGCGGGGGCAAATCGAATTAACGGTCGGCGATGCTGTTGAGGTACTCAACCTCGGAGATGGCTACCTCTTTGACAGTCGCCTTCCCCACAGGTTTCGCAACATTGCCGCCGATCCTTGCGAGATCGTAAGTGCACTAACACCACCGGTTTTTTAACGCACACAGATAGCAAAGAAAAAGGCCCCACCAAATCGGGGGGCCTTTTTCAAATTGGATCTGCAGCTTAAATCCCTAATCGCGTGCGTTGCGACCGCGGCGGTCAGTACGTTCACGATGCTCATAATTCCTATCGTAACCGTCTCCGTCCGTACCGCGCTTGCCAGTCATTGTGAGTACAATAATGGCAACCATCATAAGGATCATGAGGCCGCCGAATAACATCTCGATCGTCATCGTCGTCTCCTTTTCCTAGGCGTTCATGAAGACAACGAACCCGACTTAGATAGGTTCCGTCATTTTTTAAAAACTCTCCACGCCCTGCAGACAGGGTAATTTTGCAACAACACGGCAGTTCCCACTTCAGTAGTCGTAGGTTGCCTTGTCCATTTGGGGAACAGGGAAATCGAGGGTCAAAATATAGTCACCACCTTCATCGACAATCTCCAGCGCCCCGTTCAACTGACGGGAGAAGGCCTGGATCAGGCGCGAGCCGAGACCTGTGCCTTCTTCATGTGCGTTTCCGCCGGCTGTGTTCATAATCCGCAAAACTGCGCGTTCTTCTCCAACATGCTTGAGGCTAATGTGAATCTTAGCTTTGCTGCCTCGACCGCTTGCCACGTATTTCAGGGCGTTGGTTACCGCTTCAGAAGTTAATAATGAAAGCGGCGCGGCATCATCCGCACCGATCAATATGCTGTCATAGTCTTCCGTTACTTTGATCCCTGAATTGCGCTCCATCCCGATGTCCAGGCTCCGCGCAACAATTTCGCGCAGCAGCATACCCGCGTCTACGCGCGTCATCTCGTTATCCTGATAGAGGCTCTGATGCACAGTCGCGAGGCTAAGGATACGGTCCTGCAGCCGTTGCAAAACCCGCTTGTTCGCTTCGGTCGGGGCCTGTCGGATCTGCATATTCATGATCGACGAGATAAGCTGTAGGTTATTTTTGACGCGGTGGTGCACCTCCTTAAGCAGCATGTTTTTTTCGCGCAGGCTATCTTCGAGCCGCGCTTCATCCTGCAAAATAGATTGAGCCATGCCCAAAAACGATTGCTCCATCGCGACAATCTCGTTCGGGACGCCGTCATTGAAGGGCTTCCGCGGCAATGTCCGGTTCAACGCAAAATGCCGCATCTGACGTCCAAGCTTGCGTATATGTGCGATGGCGAGACGGTTGAGCGCCCAGAACGCAACAACCAAGCTGGCGATCCACATCACGATAGGCAAGAATGACGAAAGGCGGCTGGAAAAATCCGTCTCCAGAAGGGCTGTATCCTTTGGCCAGACGCTCATGGCGAACACAGCGCCCTCAACCAGCGGTATAACGGCGTAAACCCGCTCTAAACCGTCTGCATTACGGGATGTAAATACTTGCCGCGTTGGCCCGGTGAGCTGTTCGAGCGGGTAGCTCGCTGGCAGTTCGGTTTGCGCACGGTCCCGGTCCAGTTCGGAAGAAATTATCAATCCATCCGTGTTGAATGTAACCAACGAAAGTGGTGCGCGTATGGGATCCTCAAGCTCTACGGCCTCCAATGTCTCTCTCGCCATAGAGATGAAGAAAAAGCCGATCGTCTCGTCTTCTTCAAAAACGGGTACCGTTACAATGACAGCTTCGGCATGGGATACGCGTCCGCTCGCGCTGCCTGTAACGGTCCGCTGGGTGAGCGTCTTGGGATTTTTAACAATCGGTGAGTCCCTCAAGTCATACGCTTGGTAGGTGGACGAGCACTGCATCATGCCACTCGTATCGACGAACCCGACCACGAGGTATTTACTCACCTCGTCCTTATAACTTTTTAGAAAGTCCGAGCAACGCGCCGGGTTATTCCGGACTAGCTTTACAACCGAGGTCAAAGCGCGGCTTGCACCTAACGCCTCTTGCAACAAAGACCGCTCTGTTGCGGCAGCCTGCTCGGTCACAGCAATCAGAGACAGCTCCGCCGTGCGCTGGCTTTGCTCGGCGATCTGTTGGTTCTGCACAAAGGCGATTATACCAATAGGCAGCAACGCCAGCGACAAAAACAGTATGACCCGAAAGGCAAGACTGCCAAAGAGGCTGTTACGTAAAAAGCCGGATGTCATGGGTTAGAAACTTGCTACTTTCGACGCCGAGAGGACGGACATCGTTGCATCGTCTGTCATCTCCATCGCCTCATCCTCGTTCAGTCCCATCAGCTCCGCCAGTTGGGTGCGCGCACGATTGACACGGCTTTTGATCGTTCCTACCGCAACGCCGCACATGTCCGCCGCCTCTTCATACGAGAAACCGGAAGCGCCCACGAGCAACAGAGCCTCTCGCTGCTCGACTTTCAGCTTGCCCAACGCAACGCGAAAATCGTTCATCTGAAGATGTCCGTCGTGAGCCGGTTTTTCTGCAAGGCTCTCTGTGAAAATGCCGTCGACATCGGCCACTTCGCGCTTTGCTTTGCGACGCGACGAATAGTAGGTATTGCGCAAAATAGTGAACAACCACGCGCGCATGTTCGTGCCCACCTGGAATTTTTCGATGTTCGTCCACGCCTTCACAAGCGTGTCTTGCACCATATCGTCCGCAACAGAGCCGTTGCGGGTCAGCGAAATGGCAAACGCACGCATTGCGGGCAGATGCTCTACCAACTCATCGCGCGGGTCAGACGCGCTCATCGCGTGCTGTCCTGTTCACTGTCTTGTTGCTTCAACTGTTCGAGAAGTGATTTAAATCGATCCGGCACACCCTCATCCATAGCCTCTTCATAGACGCGGCGGAGATTTTCCTCGATAATCCCTTCGCGTGATTTTTTATCTTGATGACGTGTCATGCACCCTCGACCACAAAATTTTCCAAAAAACATGTCCCTTACCGGAACCTAACACCACCATGCGCGTTTGGTTCCGAGAATATAAAGAAAAAAGGATCAACTCGGATGAGTGATGCAGCCACAACCCAAAGCATGAGCGACCAGCTCGGAACTGTACTTCCGTATTTGCGCCGATATGCGCGGGCTCTGACCGGAAGCCAGAATAGTGGTGATGCCTTTGCGGCAGCCTCTCTCGAGGCTATCCTCGCAGATCGCTCGGTGCTGGATGGCACGGACGTCAAGACCGGCCTCTTTCGCGTGCTCTACGGAATTTGGGCAAGTGCGGGCGCCCCTGTCGAAGAGGGCGAATCCGGTGCGCGCGCCAAGGCGCAGAAGCATTTGGCGAAATTGACCAACAACAGCCGCGAGGCTCTTTTGCTCTATACCATAGAAGGATTTTCTTACGGTAATATCGGCACCATCATTGGCGTAGACGCCAGTGAGGCAGAAACGCTTGTCGACATTGCACGGCGCGAGATGGCCGATAGTGCGGCAGGGTCTGTGATGATCATCGAGGACGAGGCGATTATCGCCATGGATATCGAGACAATCGTTGCTGACATGGGGCACCGCGTTACCGGAATTGCACGCACACGCGACGAGGCTGTCAAACTTGGCCGCGCTGACCCGCCGGACCTGATCCTTGCGGATATTCAGTTGGCAGACAACTCTTCGGGTATTGATGCGGTAAACGATCTGCTGACTGAATTGGGTCAGCGCCCTGTGATCTTTATCACCGCATTCCCCGAACGCCTTCTGACCGGAGATAAGCCCGAACCTGCGTTCCTGATCTCAAAGCCCTATACCGAAGATCAGGTAATCTCGGCAGTCAGTCAGGCAATGTTCTTCTCCTCCACCGAGACATTACACAGCTGATAAGCGCCAATTTGAACTGCCTCAGCGCCCTGCCGGAAATGGTGGGGCGTTTTGCTTGGAACAATGCAGCACTTCAGGAGTTTGTCCTGTGAAAACACAAACAGCTTCAGGAGACAGATCATGAGCAAGATTACTGCAGACCTTAAAAGCATCGCATCAAAAGACGTAACAGTTGACGACCTCGCAGCACAGATCGGCACGCTGAAAAACGACTTGGCCACGCTGACCCAGAAATTGTCAGAATTTGGCGTGTCGAAAGCCGAGAGCGCATCGCATGCGGCACAAGCGAAAGCGTCAGAACTGAAATCAGCAGGTCAAGAGAAAGCGCTCGAAGCCCAACTGCACGCCGAGGATTTCGTTCGCAACCAGCCAGCAGCATCCTTGGGCATTGCAGCAGGTCTTGGCTTTCTTATCGGTATGATCACGGCGCGCCGCTAACATGCTAGCCGCATTTATTGACAGTGCCCGCCGCGAGGCGAAGCACACAGCCGGCACCGCAGCGATAAGCTTCGGTGCCGGCATATTGCTGTGCATCGGTCTTGCATTCTGGACAGCGGCAGGCTGGATGCTTTTGCTGACTGTAACATCGCCGATTAACGCCGCCATGATAATGGGGGCTATTTTTACTGGTGCAGCGCTCATTGGTTTTGCCGTCGTTTCAGTGCGCGGAAGCAACCATAAGAAAAGACCAGCTCACGCAGCGCCAAAGCCACCCACATTGGACGGTTTGATTGCTGCATTCATATCGGGCCTAACTGCCGGAGCCCGTACGCGCTCTCGCTGATCAACCTCGGCGCGCCCGGCGCTACGGTAACGGGCTCGCCGGTGTTTCATCGACCTGTTGCTCCGGTGGAGCGGCAATTGTTTCATCAAAAGGTGATGCGCCGTCCGGCGTTTCAATACCATAGACATGCTTCTCAATTTGAGCATTCACTACGGCACCCAGCAGAATTAGAAAGCTGCTAATCCAAAGCCATACAAGCATCGCAATTACCGCCCCGATGGAGCCATACACTTGATTGTAGTTGCCGAAATTTGCGACGTAATAGGAAAATAATACGGACACCGCCGCCCAACTGAGAACCGCGACAATCGCGCCTGTTTTGATCGATCTTCGCGACTGGGGTCCACGGTTCGGGCCATAGCGGTAGAGAACGCTCACACCGGCCAGCAAAACAACGATTGCGATGGCCCAGCGCACAGCTTCCGCCAAGATACCGGCAATAATTCCGAGCGGAAAAAATGCCAGTACAACGGGAGCAATGACAACCGTGATCAGCGCGACAATCCCCACCCCTACCAGCGCAAGCGTTAGCAAGAGCGCCCGAATATAATGAGAGGCAGTGGCACGGTTTTTCTCGCCATGCACAGCATTCAGGCCGGTCATCATCGCCGCTACACCTGCACGCGCAGACCACAGCGCCGCCCCGATTGAGATCGCACCTGCCATACCCAGCGTATCAGGACTGCTCGTTACCAAGCTCAGGATCTGCGCATAGAAAATCTCGTACACATCGTCAGGCAAAAGCCCCTGCATCTGCTCTAACTGCCCCACTACAACCACAGGATCCGAGACAAGACTGAGTATCGCGATCAGGGCCGCGATCGCAGGAAAGAGGGACAGCATACCGAAAAAACCGACGCCCGCCGATACCAGCGCAAGATTCGTCTCCGCAATCTGAAAAAACCCGCCCTTGAGAGCTGCCCAAAAGGTGGCAAGAGCACTCTTTGGGGTGTCAACTATACCATCATCACTCATACCGCTCCCCGATCACGATTCCGCTTTGGCCTCAACGTCATCGCGCACCTGACCATAGGCCAGCAACGTAAAGATCACTGTACCTCCGATCACGTTACCGGAAAGGACAGGTATAAAAAACCCGAACACCGCGTCAGAACCTCCTAAATCGCCGCGCAGTACGAGGACAGCCATTTCAACAGAACCGGCGACGATGTGGGTAAAATCCCCCGCCGCAATAAGCCACGTAAATGTCAGGATCAGGAAAAAAGCAGCCTGCGACGCTTGTGGCAGCATCCATACAATCAGGGCGACAATCACACCGGCAGGGATCGCCCGCCAGAAACCCTGCGCAGCGGACATGCCGGTTGCGTGCTCGGACAACGACACGATGGCAGGCATTACTTCAGACGAAACCGCAGGCGTAAAGACAAACAGCGCAGCTGCTGCAAAGGCACCGATCACATTGGCGCCCAATACGATAGACCACAGCCGTAACATGCACCAAAGCGCATCCAATGTGCGCAGGTGCATCGTGGGCAGTACGGTTGTAATGGTGTTTTCAGTAAACAGTTGCATCCGGCCCATAATGACGGCCAGAAAGCCAAGCGAATAGCCAAGATTTTCGATCAGAAACCGATGCGGACTGTCAGGCAAATATGTACGTAAAACGGCCTCGCCCAGAACGGACAGGCTGATTAATATGCCTGCGGCAATTCCTGACAAGAAAAGCGATCGCTTGGTGCGCTCCAGCTCTTCTTCGCCATCGCGCCGGATTACTTCGTAAATCATGCGTGGCGACAGCGCTGCCGCCTCTTCCACGGACTGCTCTTCTGTTTCTTTTTTGGTTTGCTCTTGGCGTGTGGCGCGTGCTGTCATTGCGATACGGTACCCTTGTTAGCTGGTGTAACGGCTGAATTCAGGTCTTGCACAACGAACCAGTTCGTCAATGATGGGCGAGACATGTTCAAAATGTATTAGATTACGCACACGTTCGCAAATATTCGTTCAAATTTAAGGTTGTACAATGATCACCCCCCTTTCGCTGGCAATTGCAGCAAAACGCGACGAGCTGATCAGCCTGACGCAGGACCTCATACGCATTCCCACGCTTAATCCCCCCGGTCAGGATTATCTTGCGATTTGTGAATACCTTGATCGCAGGCTTGCCGCGCACGGATTCGAGACACAGCTCATCCGCGCGCACGGCACTCCGGGAGATAGTGCAAAATACCCGCGCTGGAATATCATCGCGCGGCGCGTCGGTGCCCACAGCGGTGAGTGCGTGCACTTTAATAGTCACACCGATGTGGTTGAAGAAGGCAAAGGCTGGACCTTTGATCCATTCGGCGCTGAGCTGAAGGACGGTAAAATCTACGGACGGGGTGCATGCGATATGAAAGGGGGCCTCGCGGCCTCTATTATCGCGGCCGAAACCTTCATAGAGATCCATCCTGACTTCTCGGGAGCGATCGAAATCTCGGGGACAGCGGACGAGGAATCAGGTGGATATGGCGGCGTTGCCTATCTTGCAGAGCAGGGATATTTCAGCCCCGCACGCGTCCAGCATGTCATCATCCCCGAGCCACTGAACAAGGATCGCATTTGTCTTGGGCACCGTGGTGGATGGTGGGCCGAAATCGAGACAAAAGGCGAAATCGCCCATGGCTCCATGCCGTTTTTGGGGGATTGCGCAGTCCGGCACATGGGCGCGGTTCTGAACGAGTTTGAAAACAAACTCTTTCCCGCAATGGCCCTGCGCACCACCGACATGCCAGTGGTACCCCAAGGGGCCCGCAGCTCGACGATGAACATAAACTCTATTCACGGCGGTGCAAAAGAGCAGGACGCCGATTTCGACGGGCTGCCATCGCATTGCGTACCCGACAGCTGCCGCATCACCATCGACCGCAGATTTCTGGCCGAGGAACCTCTGGATGACGTGCGCAACGAGGTCACGGCCCTGCTGGAAGGTCTGCGCGTTACCCGCCCCGATTTTGACTACCAGCTAACCGAGATAAATTCGGTACTACCCTCGATGACCGACCGTGAGGCACCTGTGGTTCGCACCGTAGCTCAGGCGATCCGTGATGTGATGGGCAAAGACCCAGAATATGTCGCATCGCCCGGCACTTATGATCAAAAACACATCGACCGGATCGGCAAGCTGAAAAATTGTATCGCCTACGGCCCCGGCGTGCTGGAGCTGGCGCATAAACCCGATGAATGGATCGGTGTGGACGACATGATCGACAGCGCTTGTGTCATGGGTGCCGCATTGGAAACGCTTCTACTTTCAAAGAACTGATTTCGGGAAAAGTTACGCCAATTCTTCCGATATTGCTTCAGTCGAAGGCAGTTGCCGAAGCAAGGCTTAGCCCATCTACTATCGCCGTAAGGGCGTGCCCGTGATGTACCTGTGCTTGTGGAAACACCGCGCCCAGTGCGTCCCGCGTTACCCGCATCAGGCTGGACCCGCCAACAAACACCAAATGGGTGACCGCGTCAGGCGGGATCTGCGCCTGCTCCATCGTCACCAACGCAGCTGCTGCCATTTCGTCGGCCATCGGCCTCAGCAATCCCTCGACCATCCCGTCTCCCAGGACGACCGACAACTTACGTTCTACTACGCCCAGATCAATTGCGCCGCGACCCGCACCGTTCGCCGCAATCTTGCCAGCCTCTACGGCAAAGGCAATATCATGCCCCAACTCATCGCCAAGAACCGACACCAGACGCCCGAGTTTTTCTGGCTCGACTGCGTATTGCGCCAGATCCTTTGCAAGACGGCGGCTGTCGGGCGCATAAAGAAACGGGATTTTTTGCCATGTAGCGAGGTCATTAAATATCGTCGTAGGCGCAGTATGGGTCTCCCCCCCGAATGCATGGCGGATCTCACTGCCCCGTCCCAAAAGGGGCATCACCGTCTCCAAACTCACCATGCGATCGAAATCGGTCCCGCCCAGTCGGACGCCATGACTGGCAAGAATATCGATGCCCTCGGCCTCGTTACGAAACAGGGTAAAATCGGAGGTACCGCCGCCGATATCAACGATTAGCCCCAGATCCCCCGGATCAAGAACTGCACGGTTTGCCAGCGCAGCCGCCTCCGGCTCGAACATAAATGCAACATCGTCAAACCCCGCACGCAAATAAGCCTCGCGCAAATCCGCCTCTGCTTGGGTGTTTCGCGCATCATCACCGTGAAACCGTACCGGACGGCCCGACAAAGCACGATCAAATTTCTCGCCGGTTTGCGCCTCTGCCGCCGTCTTCACCCGCGCCAAGAACCGCGAGACGACATCGATGAAATCGAGCTTTTCTCCGAGCAAATTACGCTTTTCACGCATCAAAGGTGCGCCCAGAAGACTTTTGAGGGCACGCATGTAGCGCCCCTCCTCACCGGCCAGCAGCGCATTACCTGCAGCAGACCCGATTAACATTTTCTTTCGGTCAAAATCAAAAAAGACAGCGGTCGGCAGCGTAATTTCATCCGCTTCCAGCTGGATAAGTTGGGGCGCACCTTCACGAGCAATACCCGCCGCCGAATTCGACGTTCCAAAATCCACACCCAGAACTGCCATATCCGATCCCTCGCCCATTGCGGAGCGCAGCCCTACCCCAGCGCCAAAGTTCACGCAAGGTTTGTCCTAGCCAACTTATCAATCGTCGCCTAACCTTTGCTTGAAACACAACGAGGGAGTCTCTCATGTTCAAACTGTCCCCATTCCTGCTCGGCGTGGGTGCTGCCGCTCTTTTGGCAGGCACCGCAATGGCGAAAGACGATCTTATCGTCGCGATCCAGCTTGAGCCACCACACCTCGATCCGACCAGTGCCGCTGCAGGTGCAATCGATTCCGTGCTCTACGCAAACGTTTTTGAGGGTTTGACACGGTTTGACAGCGCGGGCGCTGTGATCCCCGGCCTCGCCAAAAGCTGGGAAATTTCCGATGACGGCCTGACGTATACTTTTACCCTCAACGGAGGCGTGACCTTTCATGATGGCACTACCATGGACGCCGAAGATGTGAAATTCTCGCTCGACCGAATAGGCGCCGACGACAGCGCAAATGCCCAAAAAGCACTTTATGCCTCTATCTCGGAGGTCAATGTGATCGACCCGGCCACCGTCGAGGTCAAGCTGTCGGAACCGAACGGCATGATGCTTTTCAACCTCGCGTGGGGTGACGCGGTGATCGTGGCTCCCGAAAGCATAGAGAACATCAAACAGACGCCCATCGGCACCGGAGCCTTCAAATTTGACAGCTGGACCCAAGGCGACAAAATCGAAATATCGCGTTATGATGAATACTGGGGCACGCCTGCAGTTTTAACAAAGGCGACGTTCAAATTCATCTCTGATCCCACGGCGGCTCTCGGTGCGATGATGGCCGAAGATATTGATGTTTTCGCCGGGTTCCCCGCACCCGAGAACCTTCCCCAATTCGAGGCAGATCCGCGGTTTCAGGTCCTTGTTGGCTCAACCGAGGGAGAGACAATCCTCTCCACCAACAATAAGGTCGCACCTTTTGACAACGTTAAGGTACGTGAGGCGCTTGCCCACGCCATTGATCGTCAGGCCATTATCGACGGCGCGATGTTCGGGTACGGCACCCCCATCGGCACACATTTTGCCCCTCATAACCCGGCTTATGTCGACCTCACCGGCATGAGCGCCTATGATCCGGAGAAGGCCCGTGCGCTGCTTGCCGAGGCCGGCTTTGCCGACGGTTTCGAGACGACCTTGTTCCTGCCCCCACCGTCCTATGCGCGGCGCGGCGGCGAAATCATCGCGGCACAGTTGGCCGAGGTTGGGATCAAGGCCGAGATTACCAATGTCGAATGGGCGCAATGGCTCGAATCCGTATTCAACGGCAAAAACTTTGGCCTCACTATCGTGAGCCATACCGAGCCCATGGACATCGCGATTTATGCAAATCCCGATTATTATTTCCAATACGACAATCCTGCTTTTCAAGATCTGATGGCTACCCTGAACACGACCACTGATCCCGACACGCGGACGACAATGCTGGGTGATGCACAAAAAATCATTTCTGAGGATTATGTGAACGGATATCTTTTTCAGCTCGCTGCCCTCTCGGTTGCGAAGGCGGGAGTTCATGGCCTCTGGGCGAACCAGCCAACGCAGGCGACTGACCTCACAGCAGTAAGCTGGGCTGAATAGGCCACCGGTTGCGCACCCTAAACTATGTAGAGGCCCCCTCGACAGGGGCCTTTACGCGTTGCAGGCAAAGCGGAAACGCGATTTTCCGGATCAGATGAAATAAAATTATTGATTGCGACATTCGTCTACGCGGCGTCTATAAATCTGATCACATACGTCGCTTTTGCATGGGACAAGCGGCTTGCAATTACCCGCGCCCGACGCATCCCCGAGGCGCGGCTGCTGTTCTGGGCGGCGGCCGGCGGGTGGCCAGCCGCGAAATTGGCACAGCACAGACTACGACACAAATCTACCAAACAACCCTTCGGGTGGGAGCTGAACAATATCGGTATTGTTCAGGCGTTGATCGCCGCAACCCTGATGTCAGTAATTGCCGCATTGGCATTCACCAACCCCGATTTCAGTACGGTCGCCGCGCCATCATCGGCCGGGCCGCCAGATGTGACACCCGCTGGACCACTGCCTCACATATCTCTTCGTCCTCCTGCGGGGCGTCCTGCAATGTATTGAACCAGTGCTCGGGCGGATTTCGTCCACGCCTGTTGCCATTGAATGTCAGCCCCCGCAGCACCTCTTCGGCAACGTCGGGCAGCATGCCCCCCACATCATATCCGTTCAATATGCCCCATATTCCCGTCCACATCCGCCCCACGGTCCACGGGTTGTACCCACCCCCGCCCAACACCAGCAAACGGGGCACACCCAGCCCCATCAGCCCACGCAGCACATCCCAATGGGCGTTATTGCTCATCCCCAGATGCGCTAGCGGATCGTCTACTACACCGTCCGCACCACACAAAAATACAATCGCCTCCGGCTCGAACTCTGCTATCTTGGTTAGGATCAGTGCTTCACGCACATGCGCCATGTCAGTATCGTTAAAACCGCGTGGCACTGGCAGGTTCACAGCATTCCCCCCCGCATCGTCATCAATTAATCCGGTGCGCGGCCAAAGGCGCTCCTCGTGCACCGAAATCATTAGACAGTCAGGATCGCCCGCAAATCCCGCTGCGACCCCGTCACAATGATGGGCGTCAATATCGACATAGGCGATGCGCCGCACACCGTGGTGGCGCAAAGATAGCATCGCTAGAACCGGATCATTCAGATAGCAAAAGCCGTTTGCCCGTCCGGGCATGCCATGATGTGTGCCGCCCGCAGGATTATAAATCACACCACCCTGCGACAAAAGCTCACCCGCAAGTATGGAACCGCCAGCTGCCGTGGCCGGGCGGCGGAAAATTTCCCCGAAAACAGGATTAGTGACTGTCCCTATACCAAAGCGCGTTAAATCATCGCCCTCGATCTCTTGCGCCGCCTCAACCCTTTGCAGGGCTGCAATATATGCGGGGTCGTGCCAAACCTGCAGCGCCTTTGGCTTGGCACGAGGTGATGTAATAAATTGTCCGCGTGGCAACCAGTTAAGCGCACGCGCCAGGTCAATTACGGTAGACACCCGCGGCACGCGCAAAGGGTGATGCTCTCCATAACTGGAGCCGCGAAAGATTTCGTGTCCGATGAAAATTGGTTTATCCACATCGGAGAACTTAGCCGGAGCAGCCGAAAAGAACAGCAACCCGACAGGAAATTTTCCGCAAATAAAAAAGGGGCCGCGCGCGGCGACCCCTCTCAAATTTACACTTTGGTAGACGCAGGTTAGCGTGTGCCGCCACCGCCGATAGCAGCTTCCGTGACCATTGCATCGACGTTACGCTCACATGTCAGGTTCAGAAGCGCGATGTCTTCTTCGTACTGGCTCATGTCATCACCGGCGGGGACGGTCGTCGTTGCCGTTGCCTCGCCATTGTTGTCTGCGACCGTTGTTTCGCTTCCGGTCGTCGACTCTTCCGCAGTTTCGCCCTCAAGCGGTGCAGTTTCTGTGGCGACGCCATTGTTGTCCGCTACGGTACCCGGCGTAGAGCCGCGGAGTTCATTGACTGCCATCATCGCGACTTTATCACGATCCTCGGCAGAGAGAGCGTTGTACTCGCCGCAAGTCATTGTGCTCACATCAAGGTGCGCCGCGGCAAATGCCGGCATGGCGGTCGAGAGGGCGATGGCTGCGATGGCTGTGGATTTCAAAAGACGTGTCATAATGTATTCTCCATTTCCGGACGCTTCGTTTTGCGTCGTTTCGTTGAAGATACAATGCAAACAGGTCCTGTTTCGTTCCGGATTATTGGCAAAAGAACGTTTGGAACTTATGCGCCGCTTGATAGTTTCAGGCGATCTCAAATCATGCTGGACCCCTGCCGGAACTGCGCCTACGCTGGCGAAGATGTTGCGTTACACCCTCAAACGATTGCTCTCTCTCGGGATCAGCCTTGCCATTGCATCGCTGGTGATTTTTGCCGTAATCGAAGTGGCCCCGGGAGATCCGGCATCGTTTATGCTCGGGATGAACGCACAGCCTGAAACGCTGGCAGCACTGCGCGCCGAACTGGGCCTCGATACCCCAAGGCCCGAGCGTTACGTCAACTGGGTTGCCGGCATGCTTACAGGGGACTTCGGGACTTCCTATACCTACCGCACACCGGTGTCCGATATGGTTGCCCAACGCCTTTGGGTGTCACTGCCGCTAGCGGTCTTTGCGCTAGCCCTTTCGACGCTGATCGCGTTTCCCGCCGGCGTCTACGCAGCGGCGCGGCGGGGGCGGGGGGGCGATGTAGGCGTGATGGGCGCGACCCAGCTGGGCGTGGCGGTGCCAAACTTTTGGTTCGCGATGATGCTCGTTCTGCTATTTTCGATTAATTTACGCTGGTTCCCGGCGGGTGGGTTTGCCGGCTGGGACAAAGGTATTTTGACTGGTCTACACTCCCTCACCCTACCGGCAATCGCGCTGGCACTGCCACAGGCCGCGATCCTTGCGCGGGTCATGCGCTCGTCGCTTCTTGATGTGTTGGGTGAGGATTTCATGCGCACCGCCCGTGCAAAAGGGTTGTCGGAGTGGCAAGCACTACGCCGCCATGGCCTGCGGAATGCGATGATCCCCGTTCTGACAATAATCGGACTACAATTCTCGTTTCTTCTCGCAGGTGGAATCATCATTGAACAGGTTTTCTATCTGCCCGGACTTGGCCGGCTGATATTCCAGTCAATCTCTGCCCGCGATCTAATCGTGGTAGAGAGTGTCACCATGTTGCTCGTATTCGCCGTGATATTTGTGAATTTTTGTGTGGATCTGGCGTATGCTGCGGTTGATCCCCGCCTAAGGTCGCGGACATGAACCGCAATCTTGTCGTGGGCACCCTTCTGTCAGCGGTCTTCATCCTCGCTGCAATCACTTCATTCTTCTGGACGCCGTTCGATCATGCAGCGCTGAGCATCCCCACGCGCCTGCAATCGCCAAATAGCACCCACTTGTTAGGGACGGACCACTTTGGCCGCGACATTTTGAGTCTGGTCATGGTAGGCGCACGCACGTCGATTGCGGTAGCACTGGTTGCCGTAGGCATCGGTATGGCGCTTGGCATCCCTCTCGGGCTCTGGGCTGCGGCACGTCGGGGCAGCCTGATCGACGAGGTAATCATGCGCGGCAACGATCTGGTATTTGCCTTCCCCAGTCTTGTCATCGCGATCCTCATCACTGCTGTCTTTGGTGCAGGCGCTATCAATGCGATCATTGCTATCGGTATCTTTAACATCCCCGTCTTTGCACGCATCACACGCGGCGCCGCCCTAAGCCTGTGGGAGCGTGAATTTATCCTTGCCGCACGCGTGTCCGGAAAGTCCGGCCTGCGCATTTCGATTGAGCATATTCTGCCAAACATCACCAACCTGCTGATTGTACAGACAACTATCCAGTTCAGCCTTGGAATTCTGGCCGAAGCGGCGCTCAGCTATGTCGGACTTGGCGCACAGCCACCTACACCCTCATGGGGCCGCATGCTGGCCGATGCGCAAACCATGGTCAGCCTCGCACCGCACATGGCGCTTATACCCGGTTTTGCCATCATTCTCACCGTGCTGGGGCTCAATCTTATGGGCGATGGTTTGCGCGATATTCTCGACCCCCGGCTACGCAGGCACCGCGTATGACACTGCTGTCGCTGCAAGATCTTGATCTGTCGATCCATAGTTTCGGCATCCTTAAAGGGGTGACTTTCGACATCGCGGAAGGCGAGATTGTCGCCGTAACCGGCGAAAGCGGCTCCGGAAAATCAATGACAGCACTTGCCGCGATGCAGCTTTTACCTCTGGGAGCGTACACAAAAGGCAGGATCATGTTGGGTGAAACCGACCTGACCCGCCTGAGCGAACGCGACCTGTGCAAAATACGCGGCAACGATATCGGAATGGTGTTCCAAGAGCCCATGACGGCCCTGAACCCGGTCAAAACCATCGGGGAGCAAGTCGCCGAGACGATCCTCATTCACAAGAGCACCTCAAAGGCCGAGGCCATGGCTGATGCTGCGCGGACCCTGACCCGTGTGGGCCTGCCCCAAGACCGCTTTCCCCTGTCGCGCTTTCCGCACGAGTTGTCGGGCGGCCAACGCCAGCGGGTGGTCATCGCGATGGCCATCGCCCTGCGGCCCCGTCTGCTGATCGCGGACGAACCGACAACCGCGCTCGATGTGACCACCCAAGCGCAAATTCTGGATCTGCTGAAAACTCTTGTCCGTGAGGACGGTATGGGGCTGATGATGATCACTCACGACCTTGCCGTTGTGGCAGATATGGCCGACCGCATCATCGTCATGCGAAACGGCGAGATCGTCGAACAGGGCGCGACGCAGTCCTTGCTCGCCAATATGCGGCATCCTTACACGCGCATGCTTTTCGCCGCATCGTCGCATCAGGTACGCTTGCCCCCCTCACCAGCCGACCGGCCACTGCTGCAGGTCACAAACGTCAGCCGTGACTACCGGACCCCGCGCAAAACCCTATTTGGCAAACCTGGCAAGTTCCGGGCCGTCAAAAACGTGAGCTTTTCTCTCGGCCATGGGGAGCGGTTGGGGTTGGTTGGCGAAAGTGGTTGTGGCAAATCGACTCTCACCCGCGCCCTTCTTGGGCTTGAGCAGGTGCAAGAGGGTACGATTATGCTGGGCGGAGAGCCCGTATATGCAGGCAACAAGCCTAATCTTGCGGTGCGCCGCCGCATGCAGGTGGTCTTTCAGGATCCCTATGGCAGCTTCAATCCTCGCCACCGTGTTGCCCGACAGATCACGGAGCCTTATTATCTGTTAGACACTCCCCCCACCGGCGCTGCACGGCAGAAGGCTGTTGACGAAGCACTGATCGCGGTCGGTCTCACCCCAGCAGACGCGCATAAGTACATCCACGAATTTTCAGGTGGACAACGACAACGTATCGCGATTGCCCGCGCTCTCATCATACGCCCTGACCTGATCGTATTCGACGAAGCGGTCAGCGCGCTGGATGTCTCGGTCCGCGCACAGATCCTCGATCTGCTGGTGGAGCTTTGTAATGCCTATTCGCTCAGCTATCTGTTTATCTCCCATGACCTAAGCGTTGTCCGCACCATAACCGATCGCGTCCTGGTAATGAAAAGCGGCGAGATCGTCGAGCAGGGGGCGACCGAGCAGGTCTTTTCCAATCCGCAGCATCCCTACACGAAATCCCTCATCGACGCGGCCCCTGTGCTGCCCGAGATTAAAGGCGTTCATCCATGAAACCCGGCCCCACCAATAGCATGAGCGATGTAGGCGGCCTGCGCGTCGGTAATGCCCAAGATACCTCCCTCAAATCCGGTACAACAGTGGTAGTGGGAGATGCGCCGTTCGTGACCTCTGTGGCCGTCATGGGCGGCGCACCCGGCACGCGCGAGACGGACCTTTTAGCACCTGATAAATCCGTGGCGGCAGTGGATGCTCTGGTGCTTTCGGGCGGTTCTGCATACGGCCTTGATGCCTGCTCGGGCGTAATGGACGGATTGCGCAGCGATGGTCGCGGCTTTCGCGTTGGTCCAGCCCAAATTCCGCTCGTGCCGGGTGCGATCCTTTTTGATCTGCTAAATGGAGGCGATAAAGGCTGGAGTGACAATCCCTACCGCGCATTGGGTCTTATGGCCTACAAAAACGCGACAGAAGCATTCGAGATTGGCAGTGTCGGCGCAGGCACAGGCGCGTTGACAGCGATGTTAAAGGGCGGCCTTGGCACTGCATCACTGGTTTTACCGGACGGCAGCACGGTCGCAGCCCTTGTCGCGGCCAATCCGGTCGGCGCAGTAACCACACCCGGGGATCGCCATTTCTACGCAGCCCCTTTCGAGATGGCCGGCGAATTTGGCGGGCTCGGCCCCGATCCGGCAAGCGGTTTGGGCCTCAGCCGCGAAAGCCGGAAAATGGCCGCTTTATCGCCGCGCACAAACACCACCATAGCAATCGTCGCTACCAACGCGGCCCTGACAAAAGCTGAATGTCACCGTATTGCGACCGCAGCACATGACGGCATCGCACGCGCGTGTGTCCCTGCCCACACGCCGAACGACGGTGATCTAGTATTTGCGCTTACTACCGGCGCATTGCCCGCGGCAGATGTATTGTTGACCGGTCATGCGGCAGCCTTGTGCCTGTCACGGGCCATCGCCCGCGCTGTTTATGCCGCCACCCCGGCCGACACTGACATCATGCCATGCTGGAGGACTGCCAATGCCGATGTTTGAGCGCAAATCAATCACGCTGCACTATGAGTTGTCCGGCAAAGGCCCGCCACTTCTGCTCATCGCGGGCATGATGAGTGACAGTGCCAGTTGGGCACCAATCGTGCCTTTACTCGAACCGCATTTCACCCTCATTCGACCCGATAACCGCACGACAGGCCGCACTGTGCCATGGAATGCACCAGCATCGGTTGATCTTTTTGCCGAAGATTGCGCGGCGCTTCTGGAGCATCTTGATGCGGAGCCTGCGCATGTTCTGGGTCACTCTCTGGGCGGGATGATCGGGATGCGCTTGGCATGTGCCTATCCTGCGCGTGTAAGAACCCTTACCCTCGCAGCCGCCGCTCCCTTGCGGCTTGAGCGGAACGTGGCGCTGTTCAAAACCCTTCTGGCAATCCGCCAAAGCGATGCTGCACCCGATGTCTGGCTGAATGCCCTGTTTCCGTGGCTGTTTTCGCCAGCACTTTATGACTTGGACGGTGCTGTAGCGCAGGCCGCGATGATCTCCCTTTCGTATCCCCACGCACAAACCAGTGCCGCCATGGCGCACCAGATTGCAGCGCTTGATGGCTATGCCCCTGATGCTGTCGCGGACCTGCCCTGCCCTGCGCAAGCATTACTCGCGGCGGATGATCTTTTATTGCCGGCGGCGCTCGCTCAGGCGACCTTGGGGGATATGCCCGTTCACATCACTGCGAATGCGGGCCACTCTATTCATTGGGACGCACCCGATGCCGTCGCAAACAACCTGCGTCAATTCATTGCCCTGCAAGAGGAGAAAGCGACGTGAAAACCGACCTCTACGGCCTGCCAGTGACTTGCCAAAATCCGAGCACATGCACCGCAATCAATGACTTCATCCACGGCTTCTTAAGCTACCAGCCCAAAGCCACGAATATCCTCGGCGCTGCCGATGCCGATCCTGATTGCGCTCTTGCCAATGCCTACGCCGCATTGCTGTGGATGTTCCTCGAAGCACCTCTCGCGCCGGAAAAAGCGGCCCCCTATATCGCCCGCGCCAATGCCGCACGTGGTGGCATTACCGCGCGTGAGGGGGACATTATTGATGCTGCCACCGCATGGACAAAAGGGGATGTGCCAAGGCTGCTGGAGATTTGTGACCATATAACCACCGAGCATCCCCGCGACATGGCGATCCTGAAACTTGCACAATATCACCTATTCAACCAAGGCGATGCCACAGGAATGCTCCGAATGGCGCTCAAAGCGCTGCCAGAGGCTGCGGATATCGCATATTCGCACGGTATGATCGCATTCGGTTACGAGCAGTGCCACCTTATCAGTCGCGCCGAGCAAGCCGCACGACACGCCATGGCCCTGCAACACGACGAGGCGTGGGCCCATCATGCCATCGCCCACGTTATGCTCACCGAAGGGCGCGTGGCCGAAGGTGCCGCATTTATGGAAAGTGTGGCAAGCACGTGGGATGGCCTCAACAGCTTTATGCGCAGCCACAACTGGTGGCATCTTGCATTGTTCTACATCAGTCTGGGGCGGCATGATGACGTGCGCCGTGCTTATGACACGCATGTATGGGGTTTAGCCAAGGATTACAGTCAGGATCAGGTGGGTGCGGCCTCTCTGCTGGCTCGGATGGAGTTTGCGGGTGTCGAAGTCGGAGACCGGTGGGCGGACGTGGCCGGACACATCGCAGCGCGAGGCGGCGATACTGTTAATCCGTTCCTGTCATTGCAGTACCTGTACGCCCTAGCCCGCACTGGAAGACCCGAGGCTTCTACGATGATGCAGGCCATTACACGGCGCTCCAACGATAGCACCGCGCACGACCATATTGCATGGCGCGATGTTGCACTGCCCGCAGCCAAAGGGATCATGGCCCACGCGTGTGCGGACTGGAGTACAGCAATTACTCAAATGGCCCGCGCCCTGCCGCGAATGGCCGAATGCGGTGGCAGCCATGCCCAGCGCGACCTGTTCGAGCAAATCCATCTCGATGCGCTTGTCAAAGACGGTCGCGCATCCTCCGCGCAGCAGGTGTTGGAGATGCGCCGGACGTATGATCCGGATGGTGTGCCGCTGAACCTGTTATTGGGGGATGTCTATGAGAAGACCGGCCTGCCTGCACTCGCCGAAGAGGCCCGTGGTCGCGCAAAATCCACACTGTCATCATTGCACAACTGATTTCATTGCAGCATGCCTCATCGCTCGCTACGCTCAAGCAAATGTTAAGTTAGATAGGCCAGATTCATGAACAAAGAATGGTATTATGCACTCGAAGGCACCTCCCATGGGCCTGTCAGCCAAGCAGATTTCGAGCAGCTCGTAGCGGCGGGTACCGTGCGCAGCGATACACTCGTCTGGCAGGAAGGTATGGAAGACTGGCTTCCTTATGCCCGGGCGGGTAGCGTCGGAGCGGCCCCCTTACCGCCACGGGCACCGATGGGCGAAGGCCAGGATCCTGCCCGCAGTGACGCCAACACATTTGTTGGCGCGCTTAAGGACGGATTTGCCCGCTATGTGGATTTCAAAACCCGCTCTACGCGCTCTCAATATTGGTGGTTCACACTATGGTCGGTTATCTTCAGCATCGCGACAGCAATCATTGATACAACCATCGGCATGGGTGACACGGGCCCAACAGGTCTACTGGCATCTTTGGCGATGTTTCTGCCTTCTATAGCAGTAGCAATCAGGCGGCTTCACGACATCGGGCGCACAGGTTGGTGGATACTGCTTATCGTGATCCCACTCATCGGCTGGATCGTTCTGATCGTATTTTACTGTACCAAGACCGAAGAGCAGCCCAATCAGTGGGGGCCGGTGCCGCAACGCTAAAGCTTCTGTCAGGCGCCCCCGACCCGGAGGCGCCTGCACCGCAATTAGGCGCGCGGGCCGATTGCCACTTCCAATTCCGCAATCCCCTCAACGCCGCCAGTGATCACATCACCCTCAACGATTGCGGCAACACCGGCAGGGGTGCCTGTCATCACGATATCCCCGGGGGCAAGAGTGATACTTTGGCTGAGGGTCGCGATATGATCCGAGACCGACCAGATCAAATCTGCGATATCGGCATCCTGCCGCACAACACCATTCACGGCGAGCCAGATCCGCCCGTTTGTCAGGCTAGGTACATCGGCGATGGGTTTGATTGCAGCAATGGGCGCAGAAAGGTCAAACGCTTTGCCCCAATCCCACGGACGGCGCGTTTCTTTCGCTTCTGCCTGCAAATCGCGGCGGGTCAGATCGATCCCGACCGAAGCTCCCCAAATGTGATCAGGCACATCACGCGCTGCAATGTTCGCGCCACCTTTGCCAATGGCGATCACCAACTCGATCTCGTGGTGCAAATCCTCTGTCAGCGGAGGATATGGAATAGTCAGTGGCGTATCGCAGGCCGCGTCTGACGGTTTGGTGAAAAAGAAAGGCGGTTCGCGGTCAGGATCATTACCCATCTCGCGTGCGTGGGCCTCATAATTGCGGCCAACGCAAAAAATACGCCGCACTGGAAAGCGCTCATCGGTGCCTTGAACGGCAAGGCTGGCTTGGGGCGGGGCGGGAAAAACAAACGCCATATATCGAACCTCTGGGATGCTGGATTGTTAGCCCCGACTAGACCCAAGAGCGGTCAAATTGTCCAGAGCTGCGGACGGCGTTAATCGCCCAGCTTTGCGTGCACCTCATCAAGGTCGATCTCGCCAATCGGCATCTTGTTAGCCGGGTTTTCAAAATCATATTTGAACAGGTTGAAATCACGTTTGTAGATTTCATAAATCAGATGCATCGACAGATCGTCAAAGTAATCCTCGACAGGGTGCGCGCGTTTTGGGCCGTGCCCTTCGCTCTCGTTGAAACGAGGGATCGTCGCAAGGTCGACCGCATGTGGTGTCTGTACCGCGTCGAGCACATCACGCATGCCATCATTAAATGTCTCGGTCCAGACGATTTTATCGTAGTTTCCCCCATTCACGATAAACGTACTGACATGCCCCGCCTGACCCGACCAATGAATATCGGGGTCCATAGGGCGCCGCCAGCGGATGGTGTCGCGGGCAAACAGCAAAAAGCGCCGGAAGCTCGCAATCTGGTCGAACTCCTGTTTCCCGTCATCACCGCCCACGTCAATCCCGTATTTCTGTGTCAAAAGTGGTACTAAATTACCACGGTACCGCTTACCGTTACGTTGGATCCCGCAAATTTTGTCGAAAAACGAACTCAGAATTCTGGTGTAAGGATTACGTACGCAAGTGAAGGCATAGGAACTGTGGGATTGAACATTTCGCGCAATAGGCTCCTGACTGTTCTCCAGTGCCCATTTATGCAAACCGCCCGTCGCGTCATGTATATCACCGTCAAAAAACACGCCATGATCGGAATAATACATAATTTGCCCGATTGTGGAGCATGCACATTTCGGCACCACACGGTACACAACGCTCTCGCTCTCGGTCATCCAGGTTCCGGGAAAACCCATGGTATATCACTCCTGCTCAGAACACTTTGCCGTCTCTTGGGACCGCTTTAAACAACAAAAGCAAATTATTGCTGTTTATTCAATGAGTGTTCACCATTAACTAGGTAAACAATCGAGTATAAAAATGGTTCATTGTTGCTGAATGGCGAAAATTGCCTACATCCTGCTGTGTCATAAAGACCCGGACGCCATTATCAAACAGGCGGATCGGCTTACAGCCGTGGGTGACTATATGTCGATCCATTTTGATGCGAATGCAGACCCAGCCCAGTACAAGGCGATCCGGACGGCCCTTGCCGATAACCCGAACGTAACTTTTGCCGCAAAACGTATTCGTTGCGGTTGGGGGGAATGGTCGCTTGTACAGGCGACATTGCATGCAGTGGAATCCGCCGTTGAGGCATTCCCGCGGGCTACGCATTTTTACATGCTGTCAGGCGATTGCATGGCAATTAAATCCGGTGAGTATACTCACCGCTTTCTTGACAATAACGATGGCGATTTCATCGAAAGCTTTGATTACTTCGAGAGTGACTGGATCAAAACCGGCTGGACCGAAGAGCGCTTGATTTACCGTCATTGGTTCAATGAGCGGACGCAGAAAAAACTGTTTTACTGGATGTTCAATCTCCAAAAGCGGTTCGGTCTCAGTCGTGAAATCCCTGCCGATATTCAGGTTCAAATCGGTAGCCAATGGTGGTGCTTACGCCGCCAGACCATCGAGGCGATCCTTGAGTTCTGCAAAAAGCGTCGTGACGTAATCCGGTTTTTCCGGACGACCTGGATTCCTGACGAGACATTTTTCCAAACGCTGGTCCGTCATATGGTGCCAGAAAAGGAAATACAGCCGCGCACGCTGACTTTTTTGATGTTCACCGACTACGGTATGCCGGTCACGTTTTATAATGACCACTATGACTTGCTGCTCAGCCAGGACTATCTGTTTGCGCGCAAAATCAGTCCGGATGCCCAAGACCTAAAGCGGCGATTGGGTCTTTTGTACTCTGCTCAGGGGGTGAATTTCCAGATCAGCAACGAGGGTCGTAGTCTGTTCAAATTCCTGACAGGGCGCGGGCGGATCGGGCGAAGGTTTTCAACCCGCTTTTGGGAAACCGAGAGCACACTGGGCCGTGAGCGCGAACTACTCATCGTTGTGTGTAAAAAATGGCATGTGGCCAAACGCGTGCTTGAGCGTATTCGCCAAAGTACAAATGTGCCCGCCATTGAATACGTCTTCAACGAAGAAGATGCCCAACTACCGGCCCTTGGTGGTATCGAAAAAACACTGGGTAAGCGAACGCGCCACCGCCGTGCATTGATGCGCATGTTGTTCGATTATTTCGAGACGGACCGGCTGATTGTTTGCATAGATCCTAGCAATCTCGATTTACTTCAGGATTTTGCTTCGGACCGCTCCGTAACGCGCATATTGGAAATTGATTGCACGTTCTCTGAGGACTATCTAATCGGTCACGCTATGCGTGTCGGCCTTGCAGGCGATCAAACGTCCCAAGAAACACTTGACCGATTGCTGCCGACCATCCGCAACGACATGGTTTTTGAAAGCGACGCCATCCGCGACGCCCAGTTCGAAAACCACTGCCGCATTCGTGAAGTAGCTTCACCAGATGACAATGCCGGAGAACTTGCAAAATTTCTGGGAGTGGGCCGTGACAAGGCCTATGAAATCGCCAGTACCGACTATCTTTTTGCTGATTAAGGAGCGCTTTTGTGGCCTATACGTATGATGACCAGAATATTTTCGCCAAAATCCTACGCGGGGAAATCCCAAACACGACCGTGCTCGAGACAGAGCATTCGCTCGCCTTCCGCGATCTTTACCCGCAGGCGCCTGTGCATGTGCTCGTCATCCCCAAGGGTCCCTACGTGAGTTATGACCACTTTGCCGCCCATGCATCAGACGCTGAGATTGTCGACTACACACGCGCCATAGGCGAAGTCTGTAAGCTTGAGGGCATCACCATCGACGCATCAGACGGTTTTCGCATGATCAGCAATGCTGGCGATCACGGGGTTCAGGAAGTGCCCCATTTGCATGTGCATATTCTGGGCGGCAGACGGATCGGACGGATGGTTCAACCGGCAGGCTGACGCATTTTTGCGATCTGCCGGTTGAAGAAGCACCAACGCTTCATTTTTTCTTGCGCCACGAGCCGAACCAGCTCGTAACGGCACCAGATGCTTCTGCCAGATCATCCTCAATCGCCTCAACGGTTGGATCAATGCGCGCTTTGCGGAACCGCCGCCAACGGACCCAGATGCCATAGACCACCGCCGCAATCAGCGTCAGGAGGATGATGTTAAGCCACGGAATGCCCTTTGAGGCGTCAGGCCCATCAACCGCCCGAACAGAAATCGCATTCGGGAAAATCGTCAAAAACTCGTTGCGCCAGCCATAATGCTTGATCGCAACATAGCGGGGGTTCGCCTCGGCTGACTTCAAGTCACCCGCCTCAGCCTGCAGGTTGGATGTGTCGAATTTGAAGTAAGGCGGCCAGCCCCAGCCAGTATCCTCATTGCGGTAGACCATCACGTCCCCGCCCACGCGGCGGGTCTGGATGAAAAATACATCGCGGTTGGCTATTGTCCCATCAGTTCCTACATCCGCCTTTGCCCAGAACAGGCGGTTCTCGCCCGGATCAATTCGCTTTTCATAGGTGTCTGTCACCCGCACGATGTCCACTTGCGGCAAAGTGTAGTGAAAAAAAGCCGCAATAATCAACCAGACGGTGATCCAGAATGTCCAACGGATAAGACCCAGCATGCAAAACTCTCTCAGGCAAAATTTGTAAGGTATACAACCACTGACACAAGGATAACCGGAATAACATAGACCGACAGGATCAATTTTCGGCGCAGCGATTTGTCATAATCCTCCAATCCTTGCTCCAGAAACGCATCCAAACTACCTTCTTGCCCGCCCTCCAACCATTCAGCGCGGAGCTTTCCCTTGCGGACGGCGCGAGAATACAGCGACAGACAAACGTATATTACGCTCAAAACGATGAAGCCGACAAACATCAGGCGGGCAAGTGCGGCCATTTCTTATCTCCCTTTTACTATGCCCAACAGGCCGAGTACTGCAATTCAATCCGGCTTTGGCGGCGGTTTGCGCGCATTGCGGCAACGGCAAAGCCTCCGGAGCGGGCGCTCTTGCGGAATGCGCACCACGAACGCTCTCATTAATAACAAGTTACTCCCGCCCGATGGATTGGGCAACACAGGCCTTGCTACCGTAAGGTTGGGCAACATGACGCATTAAAAAAATGCGCCGTCCGTCGCTGTCATTGTTTGGAAATACGCCGCCTTTTTCAACCCGATTAAATCGCTGCTCGACTGTGATGTATTCGGGCGAAAAGTTTTGACTTCTTCCGTCAAACACTCAATGGCAAAGTCCGGAAAAAAATCTGGCGAGATCAACGAGAGACAGTTTACCTTTCCCACTACTCCTCCGTCTGGCAAGTTACTTAAAAACGTGCGTTAAAAGGAGGCGTGAACAACTTTCTATGGAAAGACGCGCGATGACCCAAGCAATGACACGGATGGAGAAAACTGGCGAACCGGTGATAGGCGCACCGCCAACCGGCGATATCATTGACGGCGCGCCAGAGTTTAGGACATGGAAGCTTGATGATGTCGATGGCCTGCGCTGCGGCCTGTGGCAGTGTACGCCGGGAAAATGGTCGATGACCTATGATGTCTGGGAGTATGTGCGTATCCTTGAAGGCAAAGCGATCATAACGCCCGCCGATGAAGATCCGGTCGAGCTGGAAGCAGGCGACAGCTATATCCTGCGGGTCGGCTTGCGCTGCACATGGGACGTGAAACAGACCATACTGAAGGAGTTTGTGATCCGCGCATGAGGCCCGGCGCAAATCACAGTATCTTACTTGAGACCCAACAGAGCTTTGACCATCGGGCTTTCGGGGTCTGACAATGCATCAATTACGTTGAAATGATTCTTGCCCTCCTCAACGGTACGCCGCGCGCCCCATGAACGCGAAATCTGCTCCGCCTGCTCCAAAAACGCCGGGCGCTCATCCGTGCCGACCCAGATCGTCACATCAAGCCCGTGCGGAGGCTGCATGCTCACAAGGCTTTCCGCTTGGGCCTCTGCTGTATCAATACGCAGTATATCATTCATGCTTGTATCCATCAGCGGCGTAAGATCAGCGACAGGCGAAATCGCGACGATCTGTTTAATCCGCTCCCGAATCTCCGATGGCAGAATCAGCGGGTCCGTCATCCGCCCCACCAGATGTCCTCCTGCTGAGTGACCAACAAGGGCGATCGGCCCGCCGAAGGTCCGGTCCGAAACTTTGGTCACCGCCGCCGCGATCTGGCGGGTAATATCAGTAATGCGAACGTCAGGGCACAGATCGTAACCTGGCATTGCAACAGCCCAACCGCGGGAAATGGCACCCGCTGCCAGATGCGACCAAACGCTTGGGTCAAAGGCTTTCCAGTAACCGCCATGTACAAAGATTACTGTGCCTCGAGCCACGCCCTCGGGCTGAAAAAAATCAAACGTTTGTCGGTCCGACGGGCCATATCGTACACCCAGCTGCGCACGTGCGCCCAGCTCCTCTCGGAAGGCCTTTGCGGCGGCTTCCCAACGGGGGGGATAGGTTTCTGCGCCCTCGATATAGGCTCCGTTGGCATAGGCATCATCCAGCTTCATTGCGCGGATCCTCTCAATGTGAACTGGACAATCATAACCATACTTGGTTTGGGTTCCCAGACGAATTCAAGGAGAGTGTAAAATGACTGCTTCGACAACCGACCTGAAATCAATGCTCAAAGATCCAAGCCTACTCGAAACGCGTGCCTATATCGGGGGCAAATGGGTAGAGGGCGATGACGGGACCTTCGATGTTATGAACCCGTCACGCGGAGACGTTGTGGCAAAAGTGGCGAATTTGAGCCGCGCGCAGGTCGCAGGCGCCATCGCGCAAGCCGAGGCAGCACAAAAAGAATGGGCCAAGTGGACCGGAAAAGAGCGCGCAGCAGTTATGCGCAAATGGTTCGACCTCATGATGGAAAATCAGGATGATCTGGGTGCGATCCTGACCGCCGAGCAGGGTAAACCGTTGGCAGAAGCCAAGGGCGAGATCGCTTATGGCGCATCCTTCATCGAGTTTTTTGGCGAGCAGGCCAAACGCATCTATGGCGAGACTATTCCCGGCCATCAGCGTGACAAGCGGATCACAGTAATCAAGCAGCCCATCGGCGTCGCCGCCTCGATCACACCGTGGAATTTTCCCAATGCGATGATCACCCGCAAGGCCGCGCCCGCGCTGGCCGCTGGTTGTGCATTTGTCGCGCGCCCTGCCGCGGAAACCCCGCTGAGCGCCATCGTGATGGGTGTACTGGCAGATCGTGCAGGCATCCCCGCAGGCGTATTCAACGTCGTTCCGTCCAGCTCTTCCTCCGCCGTGGGCAAGGAATTCTGCGAAAACCCTGCCGTGCGCAAACTGACGTTCACAGGCTCGACCGAGGTCGGCCGTATCTTGATGAAACAAGCCGCTGATCAGGTCATGAAATGTTCGATGGAACTGGGTGGCAACGCACCTTTTATCGTATTTGACGACGCCGATCTGGATGCAGCAGTAGAGGGTGCTATTCTGTGCAAATTCCGCAATAACGGCCAGACCTGCGTATGCGCGAACCGTATTTACGTGCAGGCGGGTGTCTATGACACCTTCGCCGCCAAGCTGAAGGTAGCCGTTGAAAAGTTGAAAGTCGGTGACGGCTTTGCCGAAGGCGTGACCCTCGGACCCTTGATCAATCCGGCAGCGGGCGAAAAGGTCAAAGAGCATATCGATGACGCACTTTCGAAAGGGGCTACCGTCCTGCTCGGCGAGAATGGCGCGATGGACGGTAATTTCCTGCCGCCAACGATCATTACCGGTGTGACGCAGGATATGATGGTCGCACAGGAAGAAACCTTCGGCCCCCTCGCACCGCTGTTTAAATTCGATACCGTGGACGATGTCATCGCCATGGCGAATGATACGATCTTTGGCTTGGCCAGTTATTTCTATGCAAAGGATCTCAGCCGCGTCTACAAAGTGGCAGAAGCACTGGAATACGGCATCGTTGGCGTAAACACTGGCCTCATCTCCACCGAAGTTGCCCCATTTGGCGGCGTGAAGCAGTCGGGTCTGGGTCGCGAGGGTAGCCACCACGGCATCGAGGACTATTTAGAAATGAAGTATATCTGCATGAGCGTCTAAACCGCCCAGATTATGCAGCAAAAAGGCCCGGCGCATTCACCTGCGCCGGGCCTTCCACGTCTTAGTTCATTCTAGGAGAATGGATTAATTTATCGAACTAGCGTCTACTACATCTTTGGCAATGCTGGGGGTCTTTGACGCGATCCGAATCTGACGGGGCTTGAGTGCATCGGGAATCTGACGCTCCAGCGCGATATGCAGCATACCATCGGCATGGGCCGCTCCTGTAACAATCACATGGTCCGCCAAATGAAAGCGCCTCTCGAACGCACGGGTCGCGATACCGCGGTGGAGATATGTCTTTTCTTCGTCCTCATCTGCCTTGCGTGCCGATACGATCAGGGACTTTTCACGCACTTCAACGCTTAGATCGTCTTCGGAAAAACCCGCTACAGCAATGGAAATGCGGTAGGCATCGTCATCCAGCTTTTCGATATTATAAGGGGGATAACTCGGCTGTGCTGTCTCGGCGGTCAGGACACGGTCCATCAGATTGGCGATTTGGTCAAACCCGACTGTCGATCGGTAAAGCGGTGCAAAATCAAAATTACGCATGTGTTCATCCTCATAAGTGAGCGATTATCGTACGAGCCTTCCATCATTGGACAGGCCCAGTTTGGTCTATGTCAGAACCCTAGATAGGCGCCCTGACTGCTCAAATGTGGTGATAAAAAATCAGGTTTCAAGACCCGCCAGGACGGATGAACTTTGCACCACCTGCCGCGCGTGTGCCTGCTCCCATCCGGTTTAGCACCGCAGGAGGGGGTGCTCCTTCCGCAATAAGCTTTGCTTTGAGCGTAGCTACAATCTCGGGCAGAGCCATGCCTGTCGTGCGCTGCACGCCGTCAATCCGCGCTGAGCCGGAAACGATCGACGCGATCTTGATTTGTATCCCGTCGCGGATGAATACGGGCGCACCGGAGGATCCGAATGTCGTGTCGCAGCTCATGACCATCACTCCGTCAAAACTGCGCAATATCGCACAAGTCGATTGCAATGAAGGCACTGCATCGCGCCCTTGCCCGTAGGACACGACCGTAACCTCGCCATGATCAAGGGTCCGCTGCTCTACAACAAACGGGGCGATTATATGGCTCGCCACAGGGGTATGAAGGCGCAACAACACAACGTCATTTGCAATTCGGACCTTGGGATCTCCCGAATTGTAGTCATAGGCATCTGGCAGCGCGATCTGTAAAACTTTTCGCTCCGCCTCAACGCGGCCTTCGCGGTAACCGGCGCGAAACACCAGATCGCCAGGAGCGAGGCGTTGTCCTTCCCGAGTATAGACACAATGTGCCGCACTCAGAACCAGATCAGGCGCAATAAGCGTTGCGGTGCAGTAACTGCCATCGCTCGTATCAAGGCGCCCGACTGCTTTCCACGGTGATGCTTGCTCCACTCGCGTCAATCCCACGAGGGCACTATCAGCCAACGCCGGCACGGCGCAAAGTGTAAGTAATAATATAAGGCTACGGCGAAACAAATTTGGCGCCTCCGCCCAGCCGCTCCCCTGCTCCAATCCGGCGCTCCCCCGGCTTGGCGCCCAAGTAGATAAAGCGGCCTGCAACCAATTCGGCCTGTAATTCGGCCAGAGGTTGGCCCAGCGCTGTTCCGAGAGAAACCTGCTCGCCCCTCACTTCGGCCTTGGCAGAGACCACAGAAACAATCTGGGCTTCCCCGTCTTCAATAACAAATATCGGCGCACCACTTGAACCGAAATCAACCGAACAGGACGTAACCAAAACGCCATCCTGCCGGGCCAATACCGCGCACATTTCCTGAAGAGATGGCGCTTCGGCACGATCGAGCGCGTAACTCACAACACCAACACTATCGCCGGCACGCGGACGAGCCCCTGTGCCGAACGGCTTGATTGAGGTGTTGCGGATCGGTTGGTCAAGCTCCAGCAGCGCCAGATCATTTCGCACCCGTTCCGACGAAAGTTCTTCCTGATAAACATAGGACGGATGAACGACCACCCGTGCAACATCACGGTAAGCGCCGGCACGCCCGTTGCGCCAGCCTGCGAGAAACTCGATATGGCCCTTATCAATCCGCTCACCTGTTTCGCTGTCGTACATACAATGCGCAGCAGTCAGAACGAGCTTGGGCGCGATCAGGGCGCCCGTACAAAAACCTTTTCCGTTAATATCAAGCCGGCCAACTGCTTCCCATGCCTTCGCATCATCACCATTATCAAGGCGTTTCAGATGCGCATCTTGGGCAACTGCACCAGAAGCCAGCAACAATCCCAAAACGGTCAGTGCTACCCATGCTTTCAAGCGAATTACCCCATACATTACCATGAACCTTGCAGTTACAGACGCGGTAAGGCGAAATTAGGGCAATGTCATTATCGCAGACGCGGTATGCCGTCTCTATGCATTTCGCGCCCATCGAGGGCGTGTGGTTTCGGTCCACCCCATGCCCAATCGAGCAGTTCCACAGAATGGACAACAGGCACCGCTGTAGCAGAGCCAATTTGCATCATGCACCCAATGTTCCCCGCCGCGATCACATCCGGATTTTTGGCTTCCAGGGTCTTGACCTTACGCTCTTTCAGCTGCCCTGATATTTCCGGCTGCATCAAATTATATGTCCCCGCAGACCCACAACAGAGATGAGGATCCGCGGGTTCGACGATCGTAAAACCCGCCTTTTTCAACAACGTCTTGGGGTGTGTTTTAATTTTCTGGCCGTGTTGCAGGGAACATGCGGCATGATAAGCGACGACCATCCCCTCTGCAGGGCGGGCCGTTTTTGTGACCTTTGACCATTCTGCTTCAGGGCTCCATACGGCACTTTCTGAATCAGCTGTCAGCTCGATCAACACCTCAGAGATATCGCGCGCAATCGCCGCAACCCGTGCGGCGTCCGGGGCCAGCGGATCATTGCGAAACATGTGACCATAATCCTTAACAGTCGTGCCACAGCCGGACGTGTTGATCACAATGGCGTCAAGCCCGCCCTCGTCCATCTCGCGAGCCCAAGCACGAATGTTTTTCGCAGCGGTCACATGGCTTTCCGCCGTTTTTCCCATGTGATGGGTAAGCGCGCCGCAACATCCCGCGCCTTCTGCAACAACCACTTCAGCACCCAACCGCGTCAGGACGCGGATCGTAGCGTCATTGATATCTGTGTTGAGTGCCTTTTGCGCACAGCCTGTCATAAGAGCCACACGCATCCGCCGCGGAGCGAGCGGCGAAAAGGTTTGCGGATCATCATTCCGGCTGACCGGAGGGATCACCTTTGGCGCCATTTCCAAAATCGCCCTCAGGCGAGCGTCGGGCATGAACCGTGCAAAAGGACGGCCCATTTTGGCCCCCAGAAGCGCCACACGAAATCGCATCGGATAGGGCAATATCCGCGCCAGAACCCATCGCAGGGCGCGGTCCGTAAATGGGCGCTTGTAACGTTGTTCGATATAATCCCGCGCATGATCCACCAGATGCATGTAATGCACACCCGAGGGGCAGGTCGTCATGCAGGCAAGACAACTGAGGCAGCGGTCAATGTGTTTGACCGTTTTTGCGTCTGGCTCCCGCTCGTTTTCGAGCATGTCCTTGATCAAATAAATCCGCCCACGTGGACTGTCCAATTCGTCGCCCAATACCTGATACGTTGGACAAGTAGCCGTGCAAAAACCGCAGTGCACACAGGCGCGCAAGATCTCGTTGGCACGCTTTGTGCCCGGCTCCTTGAGTTGTTCCTCACTAAATGTCGTTTGCATCTTATTCCCTCACCCCGCCAAAAGGCTGGCACTTGCCAATCCAAACCATGGCACTGTTGTTCCCAGCGCACCACAAACGGCGCTCAGGCGCCGCATCCGCCCGCTGTGGTCCATACGCCGTAGTGATTGTGCTCCATAGGCCAGCACACCAATCCAACCGCCCCAAATGAACACAATACCACCTCCGGTGACCAGCAGGTTTCGCCCCCACAAATGCGCAAATCCGTAGCGAAGCGTCAGGCCAGTTGATGCGCAAACCGCCATAAATATCGCCAACCGCCTGAATGCCACAGGTGAAGGCCCACCCTGCATGAGCGCGCGAAATGCTAAAGGCCCGCCAATAAATATAATAAAGAACAGAACCAAAAGGCTCATCCCATCAACCCCGCGTTTAATACACTGCGTGGATCAAACCGGGCCCTCAGACCCGCGGTGATACGCGCCACACCTGCCGCCTCAGGCTCGAACCGCGGCTGACCGGTTCCACGCACCAAAGTCGCATGCCCGTCATACACACCCAATTGCGTACGCAAATCGTATCCTGCAGGTGTCAGCATCCAGATCAAACCGCCTGCCCAATCATAAAGGACGTTACGCGCACCTGATCGGGCTGCAAGCGAAGGGCCGTCGGATGGCTTGCAGGACACACGCCATACATCACCATCAAGGCCGGCAAATCCTGCAACATCCCGCCATGCAGTCCAACGCGCTACATCCTCTTCTACAACGGTTATTTCACCCCCTAGCAGTGCTTTGAGCTGTGTGCATCGGTAGCTAACAGATTGCGCGAACCCCTCAATCCGCAGCGATGTCTCTCCCGCCGCCGGGTCATGAGCCGCAGCCGACACCTCGAAGGGGCTGCCCAGCGCGCGGGCCAACGCGCTCACCGCAGCGACATCGTCCAATCCGTGCAACACCAGCGTCGCTTGTGTCTCAGGACGGGGCAACACCTTGAGCGATACCTCGCTTAGAACGCCCAACGTGCCGTGGGCGCCCGCCATCAGCTTTACCAGATCATAGCCAGTGACATTTTTCATGACACGCCCACCGTTTTTCACGATTTGGCCCATGCCATCAACATACCGCACACCCAGCAGGAAATCCCGTGCAGCGCCAACAGAAATCCGGCGAGGTCCGCTGATGTTTGCGGCTATAATGCCGCCAATTGTTGGTGTGCCACTGGTTGTCATCAAAGCGCGGTGATCCATCGGCTCAAATGCCAAACGCTGGTTTTCGGCTGCCAGTGCCACTTCAACATCTGCAACGGGCGTACCGGCCTGTGCAACAATTGTCATCGCTCCAGGTTCGTAGAGCGTGATCCCCGTCATTCCCGATGTGCCAAGTGGTGCACCGTCAACCCGCACCCCACGGGTGCCCCCGCCTTTCACGGCGAGCGGTTGGTCGGTTTCACGAATAATGCCGGCCAGCTCGGCCTCGGTTGTCGGAAGATACATATTTTTTGGCCTCGGTTATTCCGCTAGTATCAGAAGGATTAACTCCCGATCTGGTTGTTATTCCGCCGCGACCGGGATCTGGCGGCGCGCATCAGATGCATCGAGCGGAAACACCTTTGCCGGGTTGAGCAACCATTGCGGGTCAAAAACGTCTTTTACGGCCATCTGCGCTTCAAGGTCGTTCGCGGCGTACTGCACGTGCATGAGGTCACGCTTTTCAATACCCACCCCATGCTCGCCTGTCAGGCATCCGCCCACCTCGACACACAGCTTGAGAATTTCAGCGCCGAATGCCTCGCACAATTCCAGATCTCCGGGTTTATTTGCGTCGAACAAGATCAGCGGATGCATGTTCCCGTCGCCCGCGTGGAATACGTTACCCACCTTCAGGCCGTACTCCTTGGACATCTCACCGATACGGCGCAAAACATGCGGCAGGCTGGATACAGGAATTGTACCGTCGAGGCACATGTAGTCGTTGATTTGCCCCATCGCTCCAAAGGCTGATTTCCGGCCCAGCCAGATCGCCGCACTTTCCTCCGCAGACTTGCTCTGCCGCAGCTCAACGGGATTATGGCGGCGTGCAATCTCCATGATGAGATCCAGTTGGTGGTCAATTTCGGCGTCCGATCCCTCAACCTCGACAATCAGGAGCGCTTCGCACATCGGATATCCCGCATGGGCAAACGCCTCGGTTGCCTCAATGCAGGGGCGATCCATAAACTCGATTGCCACAGGCAGCACGCCCGCCTTGATAATCGCGGTTACACAGGCACCTGCAACCTCGCTGTCGTCGAAACCCATCAAAACAGGGCGGGCTCCCTCGGGCTTGTGCAGAATCCGCAATGTTGCCTCAGTCACAACGCCCAACTGCCCCTCAGAGCCACAGATCAGCCCCAGCAGGTCAAGACCACCCGCATCCAGATGCGCCCCCCCGATATCTACGATTTCGCCGTCCATCATGACCATCTTAACGCCCATAAGGTTGTTTGTGGTCACGCCATACTTGAGGCAATGCGCCCCACCGGAATTCATCGCGATGTTGCCCGCGATGGCGCAGGCAAGCTGGCTGCTGGGGTCAGGTGCGTAGAAAAACCCGTCTTCTTCCACTGCGCCCGTTACGCTGAGGTTGGTGCGCCCAGTTTGCACACGAATGAAACGGTTATCGTAATCCGTCTCGATCACATCGTTCATCCGCGCCACGCCTAGGATTACGCAATCCGCCGTCGGCAGTGCCCCGCCCGCCAGCGAGGTACCAGAACCACGCGGCACAACTGGAACGCCTTCCTCATGGCAAATCCGCAAAACAGCTGACACTTCCTCCGTAGTGGTTGGCAGCACCACAACCATAGGCGCGCACCGGTAAGCGGTAAGCGCATCACATTCATATGCACGGGTTTCGCGCTCGTCGTGAATTACCGAACCCACAGGCAAGACCCTGCGCAACCGCTCCACAACGCGAGATTTTCTTGCAATGACAGCAGGATTAGGGATTGGCATTTCCATTGTCGGCGCTCCTGATTGCTTGCGATACTCTTATTTGGTAATATTATATTACCAATTTTCGAAAACAGCAAGACTCTTGCTCGTTAATGATAAGCGACTTGCTATTTAGTCTTGGTAAACGAGTAGGAGATAAACCCGAAAAGACGCTTTCAGCACAGGCATGTCGTGCCTTTGACTGGCCTTGGGGCCGGCAACCCCTTAAAGAGAAAATATGATTTCACTCGCCAGTTTTTCTTTTCTGTCTTTTCTCGACGTAGTCGCTATCGGCGTTATCCTGATTCTCTGGGGTGGCATAGGTTGGCGCATCGAGCATCCATCGCTGAAGCGGCCTTCGACCTCGCTGATTATGGCGGGATACAGGCGCCAATGGATGGACCAGATGACCGGACGAGAGGTGCGGATTTTTGATGCCCAGATCATCGGCACATTGCGACAGGCCACATCATTTTTTGCATCGACCTGTGTTATTGCCATCGGTGGTGCGCTCGCGCTGATCGGAAACGCGGAACAAGTTGCCGGTGTCGCTGCCGACCTTACACAAACGCGCGACCCCGCAATTGTGTGGGAGGTGAAACTTCTTGTGATCGTGATGTTCCTGACCAGCGCGTTCCTGAAATTCGTATGGTCCAACAGGTTATTTGGCTACTGCTCTGTTATCGTCGGCGCGACGCCCAACACTCCCGGAGACCCGAAATCATCTGCTTTTGCTAGCAAAGCCGCGCAATTGAACATTACAGCGGCTCGTAGCTTCAATCGAGGGTTGAGAACTTTGTATTTCGGCTTGGCATCAGTAGCCTGGCTTGCAGGTCCGATCCCCTTAATTGCCGCCGCGATAACTACATGTGTTGTAATCTGGCGGAGGGAGTTTGCTTCACAATCGCGCAAGGCCCTCTTGGAAGATGTCATCTGAGCAGCTATCTAACTAGCTTAATATTGGATGGTATCATGATCAAACGATTCTTGCTCGCGCTCACAATGCTGGCCACACCGGCTTTAGCGGACAATGCTGTCGTCCGGAACGTGAAGGTTGTGAAGGTTGGCGGCGCTTATACATTTGATGTCACAATCACTCACACCGATACTGGCTGGGATGATTACGCAGATATGTGGCGTGTCAAAGACACCAGTGGCGCCGTGCTCGGAGAGCGCAACCTTGCCCATCCTCATGTGAATGAACAACCTCTGACCCGTTCGCTTTCAGGCGTACAAATACCAAATGGCGTGACAGAAGTTATTATCGAAGCACATGACACAGTGAACGGTTGGAACCCCGAAGGAAAGACTGTCAAGCTGCCCTAAACCCTGTGATAGGGTCCGCCCGACAGAATAGAGGCAGCGCGGTACAACTGCTCTGCCAGCATGGCACGAACCAGCATATGCGGCCAGACCATCGCGCCAAATGACAGAAGATGATCCGCCTCGTTGCGCAAGTCGGGATCAATTCCATCCGCCCCACCGATAACAAACACAAGATCGCTTCGGCCCGCATCCCGCCAATCGGCGATGCGGTTCGCGAATTCGGGTGACCTCTCGACCACACCACGCTCGTCGAGAGCACATACAACCGCGCCCTGTGGAAGAGCACGGCGCAACAGTGCTGCTTCTGCTGCCATCCCGCCACCCTTACGATCATCGACCTCCAAAACAGAAACCGGCCCGAGGGAAAGCCCACGGCCGGTTCTGTCAAATCGTGCAATGTAGTCGTCGATCAGGGTCTTTTCAGGACCGGCACGGAGCCGCCCGACGGCACAAATGTGTACCTTCACCGGTGCTTACGCCTCGGTCTCAGGCTGCCCCAACCACATCTTTTCGAGTTGGTAAAAGTCGCGGACCTCAGGACGGAAGACATGAACGATAATGTCGCCCGCATCAATAAGCACCCAGTCACCCGATCCTTTGCCCTCGGTGCGCACGGCATGGCCGTATTCATCCTTAAGCCGCTGAGCAAGCTTTTCGGCGATCGCACTAACCTGACGTGTCGAGCGGCCTGAACAGACGACCATGTGATCGCCAATCTCGGACTTTCCACGCAGATCAATCTGCACGACATCCTCGGCCTTGTCATCGTCAAGCGAGGCAAGAACTGTTTCCAACAGCAGGTCGCTGGTGGCTGTTTTCTGACCGGCCATTATGACCGCACCAGATTGCGCAGCAGAGGCTGCGTGAAGTTGCGTAGACAGGACATTGTCCTCCTTTTGTCGCGCCGACAGTCCCCCGGCGCTGGGGTGAGGCCTTTAATTAGCAACCCAATAGCCTGATTTCAATGTCGGGCGCCACCCCGTGCATTACCAACCCTCTTCTGTGACGATTTTATCCGCATCGGCGCCAAGAGCTTTAAGCGCTTCGCGCACGTCATTTACGAAGCCTTCAGGGCCACAAAGGTAGAATGTGCGGTCAAATCGTGTCAGGTGTTTCTTCAAAAATGTTTTATCAACTTTTTCCTCTTCAACATCCGTATCGACGTTTTCTCCATCAGTAACAGTGAAGATTGTCGTCAGCCCATCCATCTTTTCCCATTTTTCCCGCAGAATCACATCTGCTTCTGTTGCGTTGGTAAAAATGAGCGTGCAGTCCATTTTGCCCGACTTAGCGTGCTTTTCCAGAATTGGAATGAAGGGCGTGATCCCCGCCCCCGCAGCGATAAATACGCCCGGACCGTGATCCGATATGGCACCAAACGGGTCTACAATCTCGACGGTGTCGCCTGTTTCGAGCTTGGCAAGCTGCTCTGTCACACCATCATGATCGGGGTAGCTTTTGATCACGAACTCAAGCGTACTTTCATCGGGCAACGATGTGAAAGTAAATGGGCGCGGCTCGTCTCGCCAGCCATCTTTCATCAAAGTAAGCTCTGTGGCTTGTCCAGCCTCAAAATCCAACCCATCCGGCTTGTTAAAAACATAGCGGTGGGTATCCGGGGTCAGCTGCACTTTGCTTTGCAGTGTCAGAACATGTGTCATTGGTATCTCCTTTGAAAGACCAACACACCGCAGAGGCCAAGTGTTCCCTCAGCTGTCGTCGAGTAGTTTTACTTCGCGCTGCGGGAACGGGATGGAAATCTTGTGCTCTTTGAAGGTATCCCAAAGGGCCAGATAAACATTGCCGCGAATATTGGTAAGGCCCCCAGTAGGGTCCTTGATCCAGAACCGCAGGATATAATCAACCGAGCTATCCCCGAATCCTACGATATGGCACACGGGCGCCTTAAAGCTGAGTACTCGCTCAACCGAGGCAGCCGCTTCAATCGCGAGCTTGCGCACGACATGAGGATCGTCCCCGTATGCAGTACCAAAATGGATATCCAGCCGTACAAAATCATTGGAATGGGACCAGTTCACCACCTGGCCAGTGATCAGGTCCTCATTCGGGATCAGGTATTCCTTTCCGTCCCGCGTCACCACTGATGCATAGCGCGCGCCTAGCGTCTGGATCCAGCCGAATGTCTCGCCCAGTGATATGACATCACCTGGCTTGATCGACTTATCGAGTAGAATGATCACGCCTGAAACAAGGTTCGACACCACCTTTTGCAGACCAAAACCAAGGCCCACACCAATCGCTCCAGACAGAACGGCGAGTCCGGTCAGATCGATCCCTACGGCCTTGACGCCCATGTAGAACGCGATGCCATACATCGCTAACTGCACACCCTTGACCGCAAGCACCTGCATGGAAGGACTGATGTCTTCATTGCGCCGAATGGTGCTGGCAGTCGCAGTAGAGGCAACACGCGCCAGCGTCACCAGCAAGCCAATCACAACAATCGCTGTAATCAATGTCAGCACAGACAGGCGGAATTCGCCGACCTGAAGGGCAACACGGTCAAGGAACGTCGCCACGCTGTCTGACAGGTTCAGCAGATAAAGCGTGCCGTAGATCCACAAAGACCACGTCACAATCCGCCGCATCGGGCGGTTGCGAACCAGCCGTGCGGCAAATGCGATCGACAACCAGACCACCCCGAGCTGGGCCGCGAGACCGATCAACACAGACCGGGATGGCCATGTAATGCTTTGCATTACAAAGTAGACAATCCCCACCAACAGGCAAAACCACATCAGCCCGAGGCGCCGCTTGATCTGGACAATCACACGCAGTTGCCATTTTTCCCAACCTTCGCGCGCACGCACCCATTCCTGCAAGATTGCCCCACTTCGGCTGTGGAGCGCCCATGAAATCAAAGCGACAACGAGGATAATAACGACCTGATTTCGCCGCCAGCCGGGTTGGACCACGTCACCGAGAAAGCTGAAGGCATTCGCCCAAAGCAACTGAAGTGTTGTGATAAATTCTGCGAATGGATCAATCGGGTCTTGCATGGCTTTCCCTTAATTCGCACGAATCGTCGCACGAAGTGCCGTAACCTGCAAGCCACGTGCCCCACAAAGGACACTCACCGATCGGGAGGAAAATTGCCGCCCTTGGACACGCTTGCAGGAGGCCAGACAGGCGTGTATCTTAACCTTATGAAATATGTGTTCAACAAAACTGACCGCGCCCGCCTTCCGGACCGCTTTTTCGGTGCTACGCATACTGTGCTGGCACGACTATAGCCCTGCCCTGCGCCAGCGGGAGGATTCCCGCGCCTGACTTACGAAACCATCACATCATCCAAGGGAGAGGACCATATGTCCCCCAAAACGCTCTATGATAAAATCTGGGACGCTCACGTTGCCCATGAAGCTGATGACGGCACTTGCCTGCTTTATATCGACCGCCACCTCGTCCATGAGGTGACGTCACCGCAAGCATTCGAAGGTCTGCGCATGACAGGCCGTACCGTTCGTGCACCCGATAAAACAATCGCAGTGCCGGACCATAACGTGCCCACAACGCTGGATCGCGCCAACGCGGCAACCATGACCGAGGACAGCCGCATTCAGGTCGACGCCCTTGACACCAATGCAAAAGAATTCGGCATTCACTACTATCCTGTCTCCGATGTACGCCAAGGCATCGTGCACATCGTAGGTCCCGAACAGGGCTGGACCCTCCCCGGCATGACAGTTGTCTGCGGCGACAGCCACACCGCCACCCACGGCGCGTTCGGCGCACTGGCCCACGGTATCGGCACATCCGAGGTCGAACACGTGCTGGCCACCCAAACGCTGATCCAGCGCAAGGGCAAGAACATGAAGGTCGAAATCACCGGTAAGTTGCGGCCTGGCGTCACCGCCAAGGACATTACACTGTCGGTGATCGGTGTTACCGGCACCGCAGGCGGCACCGGATATGTGATCGAGTATTGCGGTGAAGCGATTAGAGATTTGTCCATGGAAGGACGTATGACAGTCTGCAACATGGCGATCGAAGGTGGCGCGCGCGCAGGCCTGATTGCTCCGGACGAAAAGACATATGCTTATTGCATGGGCCGCCCACACGCACCGAAAGGTGCGCAATGGGAAGCTGCTATGGAGTGGTGGAAAACCCTCTACTCGGATGATGACGCCCATTGGGACAAGGTTGTGACCCTCAAAGGCGAGGAGATCGCACCTGTCGTCACATGGGGCACTTCCCCAGAGGACGTGCTGCCGATTACCGCCAATATCCCCGCAGCAGCCGACTTCAAGGGCGGTAAAATCGAAGCGGCGCAGCGTTCGCTTGATTATATGGGCCTTACGGCCGGCACACCGCTTACTGACGTCCAGATCGATACGGTATTCATCGGGTCCTGCACTAACGGTCGGATCGAGGATTTGCGCGCAGCGGCCGCAATCTTGAAGGGCAAAAAGATCAAGGAAGGTATGCGGGCCATGGTCGTGCCCGGATCCGGACTTGTCCGTGCGCAAGCCGAGGAAGAAGGCCTCGCCGATATCTTCATCGAGGCAGGCTTCGAATGGCGCCTCGCGGGCTGTTCCATGTGCCTTGCGATGAACCCTGATCAACTCGCCCCCGGCGAGCGTTGTGCAGCAACCTCAAACCGTAACTTTGAGGGCCGTCAAGGTCGCGGCGGACGTACGCACCTGATGTCACCCGCAATGGCAGCAGCGGCAGCCGTGACAGGTAGACTCACAGATGTACGCGAGATGATGTAGCGGACGCTCACCAGTTTTCTCCAGCTCCCCCTCCTTGGTCAAGTCACCAGCGAGGAGGGACTGGAAGGACCGAGGAGCAGCGCCCTTTCTTCCAATTCAGGAAAGCCTTGACCCATGAATAAATTTACCACCCTGAGCGGCATCGCCGCGCCCATGCCCCTGATCAACATCGACACGGATATGATAATTCCGAAACAGTTTCTAAAAACCATCAAACGCTCCGGCCTTGGGGTGAACCTGTTCGACGAAATGCGTTATGATGACGATCGCAACGAGATCCCGACATTTGTATTGAACAAGCCACAGTACCGCGATGCGCAGATCCTTGTCGCCGGTGACAACTTCGGCTGCGGCTCCTCGCGTGAGCATGCGCCATGGGCTATCGCAGATTTCGGCATCACTTGCGTAATCGCCCCTAGCTATGCCGATATTTTTTATAACAACTGCTTCAAAAATGGCATTCTGCCCATCATCCTGCCGCAGGAGCAGGTGGATATTTTGATGAAAGATGCGGAAAAAGGTGCAAATGCCCGTATCGAAATCGATCTCGAAAACCAGAGCATTACCTCGTCCGATGGTGAGGTGTTCACATTTGAGGTTGATGCGTTCAAGAAACACTGCCTTATGAACGGCCTCGACGATATTGGCCTGACGATGGAGAAAGCAGCCTCCATTGATACCTTCGAGACCGCAGCAGCCCAGAGCCGTCCTTGGGTCTGAGCCAGTAGCTTTAGTTAATTTGCTTAAGCGTAATTTAACTAAAGCTATAATTTGAGCAAATTTTCTAGTGGGCGTATCCTATGCATCCACTAGATGTTGCGGTCGCCTTATTTGCGCCGCGCAAATGATGCAACATCGCACCACCCTTTCCCTCAAAACGCCTCATCGCTCCAGTTAACTGACGTAACAGTCTTGAGAACTAAGGCGAAAGGAGGCATGATTGTGACAACAATGAGGCAGGCCTTCCGACCCGAAGGCATCAAGTTGGAACAAGCACGCGACAAACGCGGCTGGCCAGTTTGAAAGGGATAGAACGTTGATAGCACGTATCACCAGCGCTGCGGCGCGTGGACTTTTGGTTGCGACCATGATCATGACCCCTGCGCTCGTCCTGCCGGGCCTCGATGCTGATTCGACGCAAATAATTCTTCTGGTTGGGCTACTGGCCGCAATCCTTACATTTGTTGAGTATACCTCAGTTTTCCCGAGTATTGTTGAATTTCGTGACGCGGCTCCGTTCAACAGACTGCGCTTTACCTCGCTGTTCCTGACAGTGTTTTTGCTGAGCGCGATTGTAAAAGGCATGACTGATCCAACGGTGCTGACGATGGCGCTCACCTCGATCGGTACGATCGTAGGCAATGCGATGGACTTCCCTTACTCTCCCGTTCGCATGGTTGTTCTGATGCTTCCCGTTGACGCAAACTATGAAACGGTAAGCTTTGTGCGAACGGCAGCCGGTTTGTCCTATCTCATTTCGCTGATCGCAATGACGGCATTTGTGTTTCTAGTCCGCATTCTGAACTGGCCTGCACGTGCGGGTGCTTTCAATGTCTGGGTAAATCTCCCTCTGTTCGATCCTACTGCGGGTGGGGATGTACTGGAGCGGCTGCAGCGTGACGCGCGGGTCAACATCGCCCTGGGATTCCTTTTGCCCTTCGCCGTTCCGGCAATGGTCAAACTAGCCTCCGGTCTGATAGACCCTGTAACATTGCAGAATCCGCAAACCCTTATTTGGACAATCGCAGCATGGGCCTTTCTTCCGGCAAGCATCATCATGCGCGGCATCGCCATGGGCAAGATTGCCGATATGATCGAGGAAAAGCGCAAACGCGCCTATGCCGAACAGGCAGCCGCAGGATTGCAGATCGCCTGATACGCACACTTGCTACGGCGCTCATTGTTTTGGCTTTTTCGCCGGCCCTTTTGAAGGCCGATACGTTGCGTATAGCCACTTTCAATGCCGAGCTTATGCGCAAAGGTCCCGGTCTTTTGCTCCGCGACATACAGCGCGGCAAAGATCCCCAACTGGACGCCTTTGTTGCGCTGCTGGTCGATGTTCGTCCCGATGTGATTACGCTACAGGGGATTGACTACGATCTCCGCCAGACCGCCCTTAACGCGCTTGCAAGTATGCTGGCACAAGCAGGCCTCGAATATTCCTACATGTTCTCCAGCGCGCCCAATGCTGGGCAGGCCAGCGGCCTTGACTTGAACGGAAACGGCACTTTGGGGGACGCTGATGATGCACACGGCTATGGCCGCTTTAACGGTATGGGCGGCATGGCTGTCCTGTCGCGCTTTCCCATCGTCTTCGATGCAGTGCAGGACTTCACCCCGATGCTCTGGCGCGATCTGAAAAATCACATCTATCCCTTCTCCGACGGGCAACCTTTCGGCGGTGGTGATGTATTCGCTGCCCATCGCCTTTCGTCACGAAACCATTGGGTCGTACCAATTCAGACGCCCCATGGCGGCACCCTGCGCCTGATGACATTTCACGCGACCCCGCCCGTTTATGACGGCGACGAGGACCGCAATGGTCGCCGAAACCATGACGAGGTTGCTTTCTGGCTCGATTATCTCGCCTTTGACACCAGCGATCTGCCATTTGTCCTTGCAGGGACTGCAAATATCGATCCTGTAAGGAGCAGCGGTCGGCCTACCGCGATCAAAGAGTTGTTGGCCTCTCCCCTCCTGCAAAACCCTTTTGACGACAGCCCCACCGCTGACTTTAAAGATCCTTTTCCTGGCAATTTACGCGTCGACTACCTTTTGCCGTCGACTCACTGGCGCGTGACAGGACAGGGCATCGTGGGCGCACCGGCGGTCAGCCGCCATAGCCTGTTGTGGCTCGACATCACACCTACCGATCCTTGACGGCCATCGCCCTGCGCGCTACGCCGATTTAAGTCAATTTCAGGAGCATTTCGCATGGCAAACCCCACCCTTTTGATCCTCGCCGGTGACGGCATTGGCCCCGAGGTCATGGGCCAGGTCACCCGCATCATCGACTGGTTCGGTGACAAGCGCGGCCTCGCGTTCGATGTCGAGCATGATCTGGTCGGCGGCGCCGCCTATGACAAGCATGGTACCCCTTTGCACGACGATACGATGGCGCGTGCGATGGAAGTGGACGCAGTTCTGCTCGGGGCTGTTGGTGGTCCGAAATACGATGACCTCGATTTTTCGGTCAAGCCCGAGCGCGGCCTGCTGCGCCTGCGCAAAGAGATGGACCTGTTTTCTAATCTGCGGCCCGCCCAATGCTTTGACGCGCTGGCCGATTTCTCCTCGCTCAAAAAACATCTGATCGCAGGCCTCGATATCATGATCGTGCGTGAGCTGACCTCTGGTGTCTATTTCGGGGAGCCGCGGGGTATCTTTGAGGAAGGCAACGAGCGGGTTGGCATTAACACCCAGCGCTATACCGAGAGCGAGATCGGCCGCGTAGCACGCTCCGCATTCGAGCTGGCACGCCGTAGAGGCAACAAAGTCTGCTCGATGGAAAAGGCCAACGTGATGGAAAGTGGCATTCTGTGGCGCGAGGTTGTGCAAAAAGTGCATGATGAGGATTATCCCGATGTCGAGTTGAGCCATATGTACGCGGACAATGGCGCGATGCAGTTGGTGCGCGCGCCGAAACAGTTTGATGTGATCCTGACCGACAATCTGTTCGGCGATATTCTGTCCGATTGTGCGGCCATGCTCACCGGCTCGCTGGGAATGCTGCCTTCCGCCTCGCTGGGCGCACCCAATGCGGACGGGCGGCCAAAGGCGCTTTACGAGCCCGTTCATGGCTCTGCACCGGACATCACAGGGCAAGGCAAGGCCAACCCGATTGCGTGCATCCTCAGCTTTGCCATGGCCCTGCGCTATTCATTTGATCAAGGTGACGAGGCCACACGTCTCGAAAAAGCGATCGAGAAAGTTCTTGCTGATGGTGCGCGCACTGCGGACCTGATGGGTGAGGAAGGTGGCACGCCTATATCGACGTCTCAGATGGGCGATGTAATTCTCGCAGCTCTCGACGCGAGCCTGTAACGCAGAAAAACCGGCAGGCGCGCCTCTGCGAGATGCGCCTGCCATTTGCAGATTGAGACCTGCTGGAAAAACTGGCACCGTTCGGCAAACCACTGCCGAAGGGCTCCCAGATGACAAAAACACCCATCCTTGCCGAAGTGCTGCTGCCGACGACCGAGCTGCGCAATGATCTGCCGTTTTTTACTAAAACACTCGGCATGCGGCTCGAGAATATCTTTCCCGCCGACGACCCGTCAGTCGCCAGCTTTTCCGGCCACGGCCTGAGAATCAGGATCGAGAAAGGGGCTGATGTGCCGCCGGGACATATCCGCATACTAACCGATGATGTGGACGGCTTTGCAGATGGCAAGCGCGAGTTGAACGCGCCAAACGGCACACGCGTAACCATCATCCCTCTGACGCCGCAGGTCGAACATATCACTACACAGCACGAATTTGCCGTACGGCGGCTTACCGATGAGGCCCCTTGGGTCATTGGGCGCGCAGGCATGCACTACCGCGATCTTATCCCTTCGCGCCTCGGCGGCTCAATCATCGCGAGCCATATCCGCATACCCGATGGCGGACCCGTACCTGACATGGTCCATTACCATACGGTCGGGTTCCAACTTATCTTTTGCTATCGGGGTTGGGTCGATGTTCTGTATGAAGATCAGGGTGATGTAATCCGCCTACACGCTGGTGATTGCGTGACACAACCCCCCGGCATCCGCCACCGTGTTGTCGAAGCATCGCCAAACATCGAAGTAATCGAAATCGGCGTACCCGCAGAACATATCACCACAATTGACCATGACTTTACCCTGCCCAACGGCACCGGTGATCCGGCCCGCGAATGGGACGGGCAGACCTTCGTTCACCACATCAAAGAGCGGGCCGTATGGGCGCCTGCCCACATCCCAGGCTTTACCGCACGCGATACAGGTATCACCGCAGGCACCAAGGGCATCGCTGGTATTCAGGTTCTGCGCCGTGCCGAAGGTGCTTCATCCGCTTTCAGTCATACAGCGGACATCCATTTTACATTCGTCATGGAAGGCACAATGACGCTGCACGCCGAAGGTCAACAGGACCGCACGCTGGAGGCCGGCGACGGATTCGTCATCCCGCCTGAAATGGTCGTCAGTTACACTGACGCATCCGAAGACATAGAGCTGCTAGAGGTTGCTCTGCGCGGTGATTTCAATACCGTTCTGGCATGACCAAACTTGAGCTAAGCAATCATAACGCGCGTTAAGTGCGGCGAACCTGATCTGGGTCAGCCACCTGCGTCATGCTGAAGGAAAACACTGCCCTCAAGGTGGGATATGCAAAGTTCGAAGACTGCGCGATGCGATTTTTAACTGCACAAAGCGTCCCTCCGTTGCGACGGCGGCAATGGACGCTTTGACAGCTAAGCGGCTCGGGACACGTGTCGACCGCACTGTTGCAAACAAGCGATATGTCTCAATGGTTGGAAGATCGACTAATCAGAGGTTTGGAGTATCAGCCAACGCGGTTTCCCTCCGCATCAATCAGGGGCGTACCGTCTTCTTTCGACATCGCACCTGGCGGCAGGCGGTCGAGCAGGTTCAGCACTGTCTCGCTCGGCCGACAGAGCTGTACACCCTTGGACGAGCAGACAATGGGACGATTTACCAGAACGGGATGCTTCAGCATGGCAGCGAGTATCGTATCGTCGTCCACCGAAGGGTCGAGCAGGCCGAGTTCCTCAGCGGGGGATTTTGTTGTCCGCAGAGCGGAGCGCGGCGTGAGACCGGCGGCGGCGAACAGCGCCAGAAGCTGCGGGCGAGTCCAGCCAATTTTGAGGTACTCGATCACCACAGGCATCTCGCCTGAAGCCTCAATGATCGCCAATACGTTACGCGAGGTGCCGCAGTCGGGGTTATGATGGATGACGATGCTCACGAGGCGCCTTCTTCCTTTGGGAACCAGTGCTGCGTTCGGTTGGCGAACGCGACAAGCGAAAGCATTACCGGAACTTCCACGAGGACACCGACGACAGTAGCAAGCGCCGCTCCCGATCCCAGTCCGAACAGGCTGATGGCCACGGCGACGGCCAACTCGAAGAAGTTGGACGTGCCTATCATCGCACAGGGGGCTGCCACATTAAAAGGGATGCCCCAAGCCCGCGCCGCGCCGTAAGCTAAGAAAAAGATACCGTATGACTGAATGAGCAGAGGCACCGCGATCAAAGCGATAACCAGCGGGCGATCAAGAATGACTTCACCCTGAAAACCGAACAGCAAAACGACCGTCATCAGCAGCCCAAGGATTGCGAAAGGCTGCACGCGGGACTTGAATGCACCCACCGCTGCCTCGCCACCCTTCGCGACAAGATTTCGGCGCGTTAAATACCCGGCCACAAGCGGCTGCAGGACATAGAGACCTACTGATATCAGGAGCGTATCCCACGGCACGACGATATCGGTCACGCCCAGCAGAAAAGCCACGATGGGCGCGAAGGCGAAGACCATGATTACGTCGTTCACGCTAACCTGTACCAACGTGTAAGTCGCATCGCCACGCGTGAGGTTCGACCAGACAAACACCATCGCAGTGCAAGGTGCGGCCCCCAGCAAGATGACCCCTGCGAGGTAGGCTTGCGCGTCCTTCGGCGGAATTAGTCCCGCAAAGACGTATTCGAAGAACAGCACGCCTAGCGCTGCCATCGTGAAAGGCTTGACCAGCCAGTTTACCACCAGCGTCACAATTAGTCCCTTTGGCTTGTCGCCGACCTGCCGCAACGCACCAAAATCTACCCCCACCATCATCGGATAGACCATCGCCCAGATCAGCACTGCCACGGGCAAGTTGACCGAGGCTACCTCCAGCGAAGCTAGAAAGGAAAAGAGATTAGGAAAGAGGTTGCCCAGCAGCAGCCCAGCGCCGATGGCAAGTGCCACCCAAATGGAAAGCCAGCGTTCAAAAGTTCCCAGACCCGCCGCAGCGGGAAGTGATATATCGGTCATTTCGAGTGAGTATCCATTCTAGGGGTTTCTCGCATCAGCAAGCACAAGCGAGCTCATTGATGACGGGCTGGCACAGTTCGGGACGTCCTCCGCAGCAATCCTCCATTAGGAAGGCCAACAGACCGCGCATCCCGTCCATGTCAGCGAAGTATCGGATACCACGCCCTTCCCGCTTGCTGCGGATCAGGTCGGCACGAGACAAAATGCTTAGGTTAGCCGACATCGTATTCTGACGAACCCCAAGAGTGTCGCTTATATCGCCTGCAGTCATGCCAATCTCTCCGGCCTTAATGAGCAGGCGGAATACATCAAGCCGCGTAGATTGACTGAGAGCAGCAAAGGCGTTGAGAGCTTTTTCTATATCCATAAATCTGGATATGTCGATATATCATGATGAAAGTCAAGCACTTTTGGGAGGTGTTGGGTGCCCTGCAAAGATAGATAGGATTCACAAGGGGATCATGAAAAACGAAACTGAAAAGCATGACAATGAGCGGACAAAATACTCAATTTTCTGCCACCGCCTTGACATTTCGGTAGCTGATTTTCTTGCCTGAGTTAGCATCGACCAACATGGGCGCAATAGGATCTCCTGTCTCCCGCGAGAACAGCTGCACTGAGGGCACGCCCTCCGTCGGAACATGCTCGTTTGCCCATTCGATCAATGTCACCAGTAGCGGATACAGGGCCTTGCCGCGATCGGTCAGCCGGTATTCATGGCGCAGCGGTCGCTGTTGGTAGGCCTCACGTTGCAGCACGCCTGCCGCCTCGAGTTTGCGCAGCCGATCGGCAAGAACATGGCGTGTAATACCAAGCCGCTCCTGCATCTGCTCAAACCTGCGGATACCCAAAAAGCAATCTCGCAGGACCAGCATGGTCCAGCGGTCGCCAACCACGGAAAGGCCGCGTGCGACGGGACAAGATTCCTTGTGAAGATCATTCCATTTCATGATGATTATATAGCAGGGATTGACAGGTTCTGAAAGAGAACTTACCAATAGTTAGTTCCTAAAAGGAATGCACCTCCTGACTGCTCGTTGAGCCGGTCAAGACTTTACAAAAGGTGAGCAAAAGCAGTGAATAATGTAAGATGCTTTCTGACCTCACAGATTAGTGACCGCCGTCCAAAAGGCGTCAGCGAATGACCTCGGGCGGCCAGACTTCGGCGGCAAACACAATGGCAAATGCGGCCGCGATCTCACGCGCCTCCAGGACGCGGCTCATGCTTGAGGCACCAATCGCACCTACCCTTGCGAAGCTGGCGGCGCCGAACGTGCTGGCGATGTTCGTGCAGGCTGCGCAAAGCATTGCCGAGGCCTATTTCGCAAGCCTACTCGGAGTAACCGCCTTGGCAGGATTAGCACTGGTGTTCCCGTTGGTTATGCTGACGCAGATGCTCTCGGCGGGCGCGATCGGCGGTGCGATTTCTGCCTCCGTCGCGCGCGCACTCGGTGCGGGGGATGTAGGCAGGGCGGCGACGCTTACGCTTGCCGCATGGATCATCGCGATCGGCCTAGCAGTGACTATGGCTGTGCTTGTCGCACTGTTTGGCACATCCTTCTTCATGATGCTGGGCGGCGGAGAAGAAACGGTTGCTGCCGCTACGACCTATGCGCTGGTCTTCTTTCCAGGCTGCGTGGCAATCTGGCTCTGCAATGCTTCGCTCAGCGTAATTCGCGGCACTGGCAACATGCAGATACCCGCACTCCTCTTGTTGATGGTGTCAGTGATCTCCATTCCGCTTTCGGGTGGCTTTGCGCTTGGGTGGGGACCGTTGCCGGCACTCGGCATGGCAGGCCTTCCACTCGGTGTGATCCTCGCCTTCTGCATTGGGGCGATCTTTGCGATCGGGTATATCGCCTTGGGGCGTACGGGTCTGTCGTTTCAAGGGACGATCGGTCGCATCGCTCCAGATATGTTTAGCGACATCCTTAGCGTAGGCACGCTTGCTGCGATCAATACTGTACTAACGACAGTCACAATCATCATGATGACGGGGCTGGTCGGTCGTTACGGCGAGGGGGCACTGGCGGGCTACGGTTTAGGCGCTCGACTGGAATTTCTGATGATCCCGGTTATCTTCGGGATCGGAGCTGCGATGACGGCGATGGTCGGCGCCAATATCGGTGCCGGTCGCACCGACCGCGCGCTGCTTGTGGCTTGGACCGGCTCGCTTGCTGCGGCGGGCATTGTAGGCAGCATCGGCTTGCTGTTGGCGATCTTTCCGGACCTCTGGTTGGGAATGTTCCTTGCCCCCTCCAACACCGCAGCACTCGATGCCGGGCGCAGCTACTTCCGCATTGTGGCGCCTTTTTATGCCTTCTTCGGGCTTGGGCTCGCGTTCTATTTTGCGTCACAGGGGGCTGGCCGTATGCTTTGGCCCGTGATTAGCAGTCTGAGCCGTATGGTCATCGCTCTATTCGGAGCACTGCTTCTCACGACACACACAGGCATGGGGATCGACGGTATATTCACTGCCATCGGCTGCGCCATGCTGGTCTACGGGCTGATCATTGCAATCGCCATCCAGCGCGGTGGATGGAGAAAAAGACAGTTATGACGCAAATGTATCTTGAAGATTTTAAGGCTGGCCAGACTTACAGCTCGGGCCAGATAGTTGTAACAGAGGAGGAAATCATCCATTTTGCTAACCAATTTGATCCGCAGCCCTTTCACCTTGACCCGGAGGCGGCCAAGACAACCTTTTTTCGCGGATTGGCAGCAAGCGGCTGGCACACCGCAGCAATGACGATGAAACTTCTTGTCGGTGGTGAAATGGCACCTGCAAACGGAATTATCGGCGCAGGATTCGAATCTCTGAACTGGCCCAGACCCGTCCGGCCCGGTGACACGCTGCGGGTATTTTCAGAAGTTCTGGAGGTACGGCCCTCGAAATCCCGACCGACCCAAGGTATGATCAAAGTTCGCAGCAGGACATTGAACCAAAATGAAGAGGTTGTTCAGGAGTCCGTCGGTAATTTGGTTGTTATGACACGACAGACAAGCACGATCTCATGATCTGAGTTTTTGACAACAAGGTCGGCAAGAAACTAAGCAAAATTTCAAGCGATAAAGCACGCATCTTTGCGTTTAGCTTTAGCCTATTCTTGTCACAGCTCAAAAGCTAAAGCCGGGTTGGTTTTGCCACCGCTTGAGGTGGACAAACAGCAGTTCAGTTTTCTTCAGCCGGGTGCGGGCAACTTGAACGCCTCAATATCCGCGAGGTCTCGAATGGCGTGTCGAACCTCCTCATCCATCAGCCGAATGACGACGCGCGTTCCAGCCATTTTTATTCAAGTTCTTCAGGCGCGGCCTTTCTTTCATGATTGGCATCGACGTGACGAGTGCTTTCGTCGATCAACGCTACAGTGCTGCGATCATACCATTATCTGCGCAGACACCAACCACAGGATCAAAGGCACGCCGCATGGGATCATCATCAGTAACACGCCTATGTCGGTTCTTGTTAAAGGCTGAAGGTTCTGACACCGCCCCTTCAAGGTCGAGGCGGCGAAACCAGCGTAGGCGAAGTTCACGTGAACTTCTTCGCAAGGTCGGACCTCTCATCAAATTCCTTAAGGTTCGTCTACCAGCGCATCCGGATCTTCAACTCTGGGTCAATCGACGAACGGCCTGTGGGTCTATAAAGCGAGGTCAGTTCAATGCGAAGGGCTGTAAAGTTCCCAAATCGATCCACGTGGCGCAGCAGGTGACCTTTGAAAAGGTAATCTTTCAACCGAAGCCGGTAAAAGAGCTCTTCCTTGCGTTCAATCTGGTCCTTAGGACAGCTAGCGTTTGGACGATCAGCCGCGCCTTAATGAGCAATGATCGCGCAACCTCGGCGGATGACCGCACCGTCCACATCGAGCAATATACTGGGCGCATCCTCGCGGATGTCCGGTTTGCGGAGTATTCGGTATACGCACAGGGCATGGTCGGCCGCTTTGCAGCACCGCCTATGCCAAGCGAACTGCCGCTCTGACAGGGAGCCATACTCACCGGTCTTGGCGTATCGCTGCCTTTCCCAACGGCGGGCATTACGCCCCTGGCGGTGCTGTTACTAGACTGGATATCCTTCTCGCACATTCCGGCAATACATCGGGTTCTATCATAAATAAAACTGCGCCACCCTCCAAGGCATGTGCAACAACCTTTGCCTGTTTCCAAAACGCTGGTCAAAACTCAATCAGTTGTGAAAGATTTAGACCTCCCACATCGTACCTGACTTCTAAACTAGTGCACAAATTTGGCAAAGAAGGCTCGTTTCCGCCCTTGGCTGCAAATGCATTGGCTGAACTTCAATGGATGGCAGCTGTGCGAATATAACGACCTCTTCGATTGTCCAACCCCAAAGGTTGCAGTTGTAATGCTCCAGTCGCATTAAAGCGAAGCATTGAAGGGATGCCAACTTGAACTCAGATGCGCAGGTAAGATCGTTGTAACCTGTAAGTTCGATTGGCACTCTCACGCTATTGGAAGTATCGAGACGGGGCCGCGCTATCTAAGATAGCTCGATACACCTTGCAAATATGCAACCGAGTGTCGCAAGGTCATTGAGTCAGGTGTACAATATTGAGGTCTGTTAAGAAGGTTTGATGATTGGATTAAGGTTAATTAGCTGTTTGGCCCATTTTTGGCTCATGGGCGCGTTGCTGATGACGCCTGCAATGGCAGAGGTCCGTTTTGACAACGCTTTGGGCAGTGAGACTTTGGGGCGGCCCGTAGCCTACGCGCTCTATTTGCCGCCTGGATATGACCAAGACAAACGCGCCTATCCCGTGCTCTATTTACTGCATGGTGGGGGCAGCGGACAACCAAGCGATTGGTTCACTCTTGCAGGCCTCGACCAGACACTGGACCGAATGATCCGCGATGGTAAAATTCGCCCCTTGATTGCGATCGCCCCTGACGGGCGCCGGAACAGCGCTAACGATATTGCAACATATTTTTTGGATGACCACGACGGTCAAGTCGCTTGGCAAACTATGTTCTTTGAAGATTTTATACCCGCCGTAGAAAAGCGCCACCGTGCCATTGGTGGTGGTGACGCTCGCGCAATCCTCGGGATTTCAATGGGTGCGGTAGCAGCAACCATTTACCAAATGCAGGAGCCCAACGCGTTTGCAGGAGTATCCGCCCTGAGCTCAGCATTCAGAACAGAGGAGCAGCTTCTGGACCTCTCCACCGAGGGATACCAAAGTCGGTACGCCGGCATTATTGGGCCTGACTTAAAGGGCAAAGAGCGCCTGAACGTGGCTTGGACAGAATTACTACCTGAGAGTCTTGTAGACCAAACTGACAAAGCGCGCTTTCAGCGTATTCCGAGACTATACTTTGAGATCGGCTCTGATGACCCCTTTTTCGAAGCAAATGCAGATCTACATGTCGTATTCAGAGATGCGGGAATCAAACATCGGTTCCGTGTCACTGAAGGCGGGCATGATTGGAATTTTTGGCGCACCTCACTGGAAGAAGCGTTGTTGCATATAGATGCAGTGCTGACGCGCGGTTATGGAGAGTAACAGACAATTCTGTCACAGAAATCGTGGTTAGGATGTGCTTTCGCTTTTTCCTACAACCGACATTCATACATTGGGCTCTTTGTAGGCTTTCGCTTCGTTTGCATCCAGTTTTTACTTCAGTTGTACACGCCCATGGCCACTTGGCAGGCGGAGCGGCATTTGAGTATTCCGCCTTAATCCTCCGCTTCATTAAGCTCTTTGGCGACCCACCAAACTCAGGGGTAGAGAGGGTAAATATCTGGCAGGTAGTCTAATCCTGCATATTCAGACATTTCCAACGCACATCAAAGTTTGATTAGTCGATCCCCAACCTTAACAGTCCCGTCTCTCACGATTTTACAAAGAATTCCACGTAGGCGAAAATCACGGTTCTCGCGCTTGTTGATCCATCTCAGGCTATCGTTCCCATACCTGTCGCGCCACTTGATGCAAGCCGTGTTGAATTTATCGCTTACTTCCAGCAGCGCCGAACCAACACTTAATCTAGTTCCGACCGGGAGGTTCGCGGCGCTGAGGTCCATATCCACAACAATAGGATCACCAGGATGAACAGTGTTCGTACGATCGCGCCAGCACAGATCCATGACCCGCTGTGAGAGAATAGAAACTTGAATTCGGGGATCCGGTTCGCCGTTAGGTAGGGTTAACCAAGGCTTCTTGGTCCATCTTTCCCCGATGATGCCGTGAGAGACGCTCATCTCTAATGCAACGGGAAACGTCCGGAGGCCAAAATCAGGTCGAAAGCACAACTGCCCTATCGTAGCGCCACTGTTCGGTGAAGCCAAAATGTGATCCAGCGCTGCTTCGCATTCAGAAATCGTTGCGTGTTTGGGAGTTTGTGGCTCTATCGCTTCCAACTTCGTATTCCTTGTCCAGCTTAATAATCGCTTGTCCAGCCTATCATGTCTAAGCCAGTGAAAAGTTTTATTTTTCAAGCATGCACCGCTTCATTCGGACCGAACCTATTGCTGCAGTTTGATCAGCAAGTACCCAGTGCGGGCGGCTTGATGCGCGCCGGATAGCATTAGAACAGAGTATTTGGAAGTCATGTGGTTGGTTACGCGATGAACCTCACCGCCTGTTCACGCCAATTCTGTGAACTAAATGTGATCAGCCAACCGCTTGGCCATTAATTGACAGCAAATAGCAGATCTTTGTCATGCGGCAGCAAAAACAACCGTGCTCTTGCTCTCTTCAACATGGCGATCAACAGCAAGTTGTGAGGTTGCGATCTTTGTTGATTGCAGGTCATAGACGCAATGGCGTCAGCCAAGATCAAACAATGCGTATAAGGCCTGCAAACCACAACCCTAGGGTTAGTTCGTTTCGAGATAGCTGAAAACACGGGTGTGTCAGTGTTTAGGGTATCACGAGCAACTCACCAGCCATTCAATTACTGCTTGCGATACAACTATGCACAACAGCATCCGCAAGATGGGTGTGGAGCTGTGATATGTACTGACAGTTTGGGAAGCCGTCTAAATCAATATTTTAGTCCATTTGACACGGACGGCCTAAAGCTTGAATTTATCGCTTGAACAGACCCGCGACTTTTCTACCCTGTTTGTCCAGCACTCTAGTATCTGCAAGATTTATCAGTTGGTTTGCTGCGATACGAGCGCGTTCGGCCTTCGCGCTTCGCAGTTGGACCGGCCCTCCGACAGATACGGCAATCCCGATATATTCATCAGCATTACGTTTTGAATTGTTGGCATGCATAGCATTCTCGATTTTGGCCTCGATATCAATCGCAAGCATTGGATGCACCGAATTCACCGCGATCAGGAGCGTTCCGTTATTGGTGTAGGCCATCACTGTTTGATCGGGTTTGAAACATTTGGCAGATGATTCAGCAACATCCTGAAGCAGCGGAGCAAAAAATCGAGATGAGAGCTGCATGTCGACCGCTTCGATTGCCTCAATGACAACCGCAAACATCTGGATATCAGTCACCTGTTTTGCGGGCAATTGGCTTAGGTAACTCGAAAATGCTTCGAAATCGACAAGACTTCCAATACCTTCGACCTTTATTTTGTCCGGGAGTTTGAGGGCATAGGTCGGAGCCAAGTCTAATTTGTATTCTGTGTTTGTCTGTCTGACCTGATCTCGCTGAGCGAGGATCAGCTCCTGCGCTATTCGCAAACGGTCGCTCAATTCTGCAATATCGAAGGGTTTCGCGACATAGTCTGTGGCACCGGCTCTGTAGGCGTCACCCATAACCGCGATGTCCCGTTTCGCGGTTAGCATGATTATAGGGGTTTCACTATATTGGGGCATCTGTCGAACAAGCTCACAGAGTTCCACACCGTCCATTACAGGCATACTGATATCGAGCAAGATGCAATCAAAGGAAATTTCGCTGCTTTTCAACAGCTCTAGCGCCTGCCCACCTGAAGCAACGGCTGTCAGCTCGGAAAACCCAGCCTTTGCCGAGATAAGCGGCATAATTTCGAGGATAAATGGGTCATCATCTACAGCAAGGATCCTCATTGGCACCTCGATAGGCGCGGTCAGCTCTTTGTTGGAGGAATTAACAGGATCTGAGTCATCTCCTTGGACCCGATGGTCCGCTGGGGATAGAACATCACCGCGACGCATAAATATATTCGTGATTACCCGGGCAACAGACAAAAGGATGATAGTTGTGGATCCGACCAATGTATAAAGGCCGAAGGCAAGCCAAAGTGATGACCCGAGGTGAAGGGCGGCAGCGAATGCGAACAAGCCAAAAAAGGCCCCGACAATAAGGTATAAGACTATCAATTACTCAACTCGTATATTCTGACTGTTCAAACGCAAAAGTCATTGGAAACCAGTATATTTGGTCGTTGCTCCGAAGGTTCATCCATAATTTCAACTTTGGCAGCCGCTTAAAGCGTTCAAGGGGCAAGGGCTAGGACTACTTTTATTGCTACTTATTGGCGAAATTATGACCTACAAGTCAGCGCCCTGAACACCCACAGTGTCCTCCGATCCCAGCTTTGCCCGCCCTCCCTTCGTACAGAAGGCTATTTATGTCTTAATACCACCATTTTTTTCGCCTATAGGTAGAGTGTGCCAAGAACGCTCAAGTATAAGCAAAGGGAAAAAGATGTCTGTCACGGTAAGAACAAAGCAGCTCTTGGTTGCACTTACACTTTGCTTTTTCGCTCTTCCTGTTGCAGGAAAGACGGAGCAAATTCTTACAGTTGAGGCCAATGGTAAGATCGCAAGCTATACGCTTCAAGATTTATCAAATCTTCCGCAGGCCTTTGTCAAAACCAGAAACAACTACGTCGATGACATAACTACATTTTCCGGCCCAACATTGCGATCAATTCTCGAGCAAAATGGTATCGGCCCAAATGACGATATAGAACTTCATGCGCTAAACGATTTTTTTGTAAGTGCACCTGCCAAGGATGCGTATAACTACAATGTCATTCTGGCCATCCTGATGAATGAGAAAGAGATGTCGGTCCGAGACAAAGGGCCGATTTGGGTTATTTATCCCATTGATGAACATCCAGAGCTGAATGATGACATCTACAATGGTCGGCTCGTCTGGCAACTTGACAAAATAACACTCAAATGAACTTCATAAAACGGCCGATCCGGACCACTTTGCTTGTTCTTTTCATCGTGGCCGCAGCCCTGAGCGGCGGCGTTCTTTGGGCATTGAATGAACATTTGCGGAAAGTTGTTGTCGTTGAGCAAGGTGATCCCTTGTGGGTGACGTCCCAGCTACAGCACGAGTTTTTGAGGCTAAAGGAATCAATAAACCTCTATGGTGATGGCGAGTTAACGGGCAGTAACGTTGCCTTGAGATTCGACATTGCCTGGAGCCGCATCAATATAATGCAATTAGGAGCCATGGCCGCTTTTTCTTCTGCGCTCCCAGAAGAAGAAAATCCTATCGCATCTCTTGAAGAGACTTTCAGGTCAATTGAACACGCGATACAGGCACTTCAAGTATCAGAAAATTCGCTAACAGAACGTGCTCAGAATGCGAAGCTCTTGCAAGATAGTTTGCAGCCGTACGATCCCAGGCTGAAACGGTTTGCACTCCTGTTAGCGCAAGAAAAATCCCGATCTATGTACGAGTACCGCAGCAACGCGCTCTCGCTCGCCGGTGCTATCGGATACCTATTAGCGGCCATTTTGTTACTGACAACAGCATTTTGTGGTTTTCTAGTGCTGGATTTACGAGAAAGCCGTGCAACAACCCTAAAATTAGAGGATCTGGCTAATAGAGCTAGCGCAGCATCGGCAGCGAAAGATCGCTTCATGAGCGCTATCAGCCATGAATTGCGAACGCCGCTAACTTCAATTCGCGGAGCGATAGGGATCCTGATTAACACATTTGATGCAATGCCGGCGGCCCAAGCTAAGAAAGTCATTGCTATAGCTGAGCGGAACTCCGAGAGGCTTTTGACGCTGGTAAATGACATACTGGATGCTCAACAGGTCATGGAGGGAAAGGTTAAGTTGCGTTTGGAACTTATTGATCTATCGCACATCATCTGGGCTGCCGTCGAAGATTGCCAAGCATATGCCGATCAGATGCATGTCACGTACAAGGTCGAAATCCAAGATGAACCGCTGATGGTCGAAGCGGATAAAGACAGGATCTCTCAAGTCATATGCAACCTTTTGTCGAACGCGGCCAAGTTTTCAAATTCCGGCGACGAGGTCACTGTACGCGCCTTTAAATCTGGCAACCTCGTAAAGGTCGAAGTCGAGGACCATGGTGTAGGGATCGCAGAGGAAGAACACGAAAGCATTTTTACACGTTTTCATCAAATCAATCCCGGTGAGACCGGACCAAATAAAAGTAGTGGATTGGGTCTGAACATCTCAAAAGAATTGATCGAAATGCATGGTGGAAATATTAGTTTTTCTAGCTCACTGGCAACCGGAGCAATTTTTAGATTTAGCTTGACGGCAAAAGGTTGATCTATCGGTAAGAGCATCCCGCCCATACCTTCAGTTATCACGCTCGCTTCAAACACTGAGGCCCATCAGTCAATTTCAGCACAAAACCATTTGGCCTCACCAGTTGCATTGCACGGGTACAAATTTTGTGGCAATCGAAACATCATATCACAACCGAGGGCTTGATATGCGGGTACTTGCTATAGGATTCAGGATTATCTGCGGCCTCAATGCCTTGATTGGTCATATTTTTTCATGGTTATCACTCGGGATTGTTCTTGTCTGCTTCACGGTGGTTGTGCAGCGATATTTTTTCGCCACCTCTTATGTCTGGATGCAGGACCTCTATATCTGGCTGAACGGTGCAATGTTTACGGCCGTCGCGGGCTTTGCGCTGATGCGGAACGACCATGTTCGCGTCGATATTTTCTATAGGCCCGCAAAAATGCGCACAAAAGCTGTTGTAGATCTTATCGGTGCGGTGTTCTTTTTACTTCCTTTCTGCGCTGTAGTTTACGCTTACTCTATCCCGTTTGTAACACGCGCGTGGAGCTATTCCGAAGGTTCCGCCAACGTCGGCGGCATGCCGGGACTTTATATACTGAAAAGCTTCATCATTGTATTTATCGCATTGCTGGCGCTTCAAGGGCTTGCGATGATATTGAAATCGATCATCGTGATCGCTGGTCATTCAGACCTGCTGCCTGTGTCGCAGCGCTATCGAGAGAGTGCGAATTTGTCCGACAGTGAAGGTGACGCATGATGGATCCCGTACTCATTGGCGAACTTCTGGCCGGACTCATGTTTTTCGGCATCATCGGCTTTCTATTGCTGGGTTTTCCCGTTGCTTTTACTTTGGCAGGTGTATCCCTGATGTTTGCTGCCGTTGGCATGGCATTCGGGGTTTTTGATCCGTCTAATTTCGGCGCACTTCCCAACCGCTACATCGGATTTATGACCAGCGAGGTTTTGGTCGCTGTACCGCTGTTTATCTTTATGGGTGTGATGCTTGAACGATCCAATATCGCCGAGCAATTGCTTCTGACGATGGCAAAGCTTTTTGGAAACCTGCGTGGCGGGCTTGGCATGTCTGTTATCATCGTGGGCTCCATGCTGGCCGCGTCGACAGGGGTCGTCGGTGCCACTGTGGTAACTATGGGTCTGATCTCACTACCTGCTATGCTAAGGGCGGGCTATGATCCTAAATTGGCAACAGGCGTGATCTGTGCAAGCGGTACGCTGGGTCAGATAATTCCGCCCTCTACAGTATTGATATTCATGGGCGATATGCTGTCCGGCATAAACTCTCAGGTACAGATGGCAAAAGGTAATTTCGCCCCCACTGCCGTATCTGTTGGTGACTTGTTTGCCGGAGCCCTGCTCCCAGGCTTCCTTTTGGTGGGGCTGTATCTTGCCTATACTATCTTTAAGGCAATAACAGATCCTGAAAGCTGCCCGGCCACGCCGGTTCCCCCGGAAGAGAAGAAATATCTCCTGCGAGAGGTCGCCGTGTCACTGTTGCCACCCATGCTGTTGATCCTGTCCGTGCTGGGCTCAATCCTTGGTGGAATTGCTACACCGACCGAGGCGGCGTCGGTGGGTGCAGTAGGTGCAATGATCCTTGCAGCATTGCGCTGGAGGTTGTCCTTTACCATCCTGCGGGAGACCACCGTAGCAACGGCGACGATTACGTCGATGGTGTTTGTCATTCTGCTGGGCGCTTCGGTATTTTCGATCGTTTTCCGGCTGATGGGTGGCGATAATCTGGTACACGAGTTCCTATCCAATCTGCCCGGCGGTCCCTTGATGGCAGTGGCTGTCGTGATGGCCATCATGTTTGTCTTGGGATTCATTCTCGACACATTCGAGATTATCTTCATTGTGATCCCGATTACGGCGCCCGTGTTGCTGATGATGGATGTTGATCCCGTCTGGCTAGGAGTGATCGTTGGGGTGAACTTGCAAACTTCGTTCCTGACACCCCCATTTGGTTTTGCGCTGTTCTATCTGCGCGGCGTCGCGCCGGACACTTTGCCAACTTCAGCCATCTATAAGGGCATCCTACCGTTTGTGGTCCTCCAGGTTCTTGCGATCGCAATCCTGTTCGCATTCCCCGGAATTGTTACGTGGCTGCCACGACTGATCGCCGGATAATACGTAAAAGGCCCGGCACATGTACCGGGCCTTTCAGCTTTTACAAAACAATATAGTTTAGTACTTAAGGTACTTCTGACGCGATACCTGATAGGGTAGGTCAACCATTTCTGTCCGCTCACGCACAAGGCTTAAACCTTCAATAAAGCTTTCAGTCACCTTCTTGACCATCGGATCATCACTGTTGCGCAGCTCTTCGATAACTTCTTGCGATGCCTTTGCACCCGCCTCCATGATATCTTCAGGGAAAGCACGAACAGTAACGCCGTGTTCGTTGACGAGAGTGCGCAGCGCGCGTGGATCATTCGCATAGAAATCTGCCGCGACCTGATCGTATTCCGCCTGACAGACATCTTTTACGATCGCTTGTAAGTCCTCCGGCAGCGCCTGATACTTGGCTTTGTCCACAACAAGCTCTGTCGCCAGGCCGGATTCAACGAAGGATGGCATGTAGTAATTCTTAGCTACCTGATGGAAGCCGAGTGCCAGATCGTTGTAAGGGCCGACGAATTCAGCAGCGTCCAGTGTACCCGATTGCAATGCTTGGAAGATCTCGCCTGCAGCCATGTTGGTGACTGTCGCGCCCAGCTTTTCCCAGACACGGCCACCAAGGCCAGGTGTACGGAAACGAACGCCTTTCAGATCTTCCACGCTTTTGAGTTCGTTCTTGAACCAACCACCTGCCTGCGTACCCGTGTTGCCGGACAAGAAACCTTGAACGCCAAACTGGTCATAAACCTCGTCCCAGAGTTCCTGACCGCCAAGATAGCGCATCCATGCTGTCAACTCTGGCGTGGTCATGCCGTATGGCACACCGGTAAAGAACGACAAGGCAGGTGATTTGTTCTGCCAGTAATAGGCCGCACCGTGGCTCATCTCGGCAGTACCGTCGATGACAGCATCCAGCGACTGCAACGGCGGAACCAGTTCACCAGCCGAGTATACCTGAACAGTCAACCGACCGCCCGACGCGGCCGTGATACGGTCCCCAAGACGCTGCGCGCCGACACCCAGTCCGGGAAAGTTTTTTGGCCAAGTGGTAACCATACGCCATGTTATATTCCCCTGGGCAACTGCAGGCGCAGCAAGCCCTGCAGCAGTCGCGCCGACACCTGCGATACCAGCACGCTTAATAAAAGAACGACGATCCATAGATCCTCCCAAATCTGAAAAATACCCGCCAACAGGACAATGCCTGAACTTGCAGTTTGGCCAGCAAGGCCAACATGGCTAACTAAATATCTACACTAAGGAATGTCCAGCCGACTTGTTTTTTACTCTCATAAAACAAGGAGAATTCCAGAAGCACCATTATAATATAAAAAGGATGCTCTGATGTCATATCGCCTTTGATGATGTGACTAAATCTCTGATAGATTTAAAATCCTGACTCATCGCTGCATAAATATCAATAAAAATGCCGAACAGTTTATTCATCAACAATTGACGATTGCCTGACGTCAGTGCCCGTCCGCAATTTTGTGGATTTGAATGAGTGAGAATTTCTGGTTTGTCTTATCAGGATGAGGCAGAAGCCGAACGCATCGGAATAGAAGATCGGCATTGTCCTCGCGGGATTACGAGGCGTGGAAAGAACCGCCGTTCCTTGTCGCCGATGGCGCACAACCGAGAGCCCTTATAATAGCCGGCCCAGAGCATTCCTTGGAGGCAGGCAAGCATCAGCTTTCTGGCGATACTGCGCGTCAGGCGGCATTGCCCGAGGTGAAGATGCTTAGTGATGTGTCACTGCGTTGAAAGAATGCTTGGCTAATCTGACGCTTGAAAGAAGTGTGCTCAAAAAAAGCATTACCAGACTAAGGGGGACGGAGAATAATGTATCCCGCATTTGGAAAAATTAGAAATCATCCGTGTCGCCGAGGGACCCCACCTAACGGCAACGGGATACAATCTAATATATAACTGTAGGTTGGACGCGTTCGCGGATCATTCGTCGCGTCCTGAGCCGGTTTGGGACCGCATTCCGGATGCACACAGAGAGAATTTGCCTGAGGTTTCATTAGAACACGGGGCACTGTCGACACACCAGCTTTCCGTAACCAAACCGATGAGAAAAGATAGCTAATCTCTGGATCATTAGATTACCCGCTTCCAGTTAGTGAATTGTGCAGTAATGTCCCAAAAGGGGCATATTGAAAGTCAATGGTCTAATCTCGGCACTAAACTATATCGGTCGTTAGAGCGGCTAACTGATTCAAAGGTGAAATCACAGCCATCAACAAGATGTCCCTCTCAGGACAATTCTGCCGGGCGGTAAAAAAGCCGTTTGCGGCATAAAAAATTGCCGCATAAATATTCACAAAAACGAGCATGCGCCTCCAGTGCTAGAGCAGCTCTAATGTCCAATTTTATATAACAACGGACACTAGTCGCAAAAAATTTGCCAATGAGGCATATGAATGCACGAATCATTTAGTGCGGCTTTTAAGCCTTGATTAAAAATGTTTTTTATCAGTCTGTTATGGCGCGCCACTTTGCAGAGGACAGCATAAGGGTGCACCTTTGACCCATAAGTATGCAAAGCTGGCTTAAAAAAAGACCCGCCAAAAGGCGGGCCTGATTTTCTTCGATGGGTATCCTGTCACATGTCGGTTCATCCGTTAAGCGCAAGTAGTCTTTGCGGGTCGAACGCCTGTAAAAAGTCCGGTGCGGTAAAAGGTGAATATTGTTTTGGAAGACCTTTCTTCAAGGCAAACTGAGCGGCGAAATCTTGAACGTCCAACTGAGATTTCCCCGCCACTTTTGCTTCGGCCAGCGTCTGAATCAAGAGTTCAATGACAAGACCCCATCGATGCGAACAAGCATGGTCGAGACGGGCCAAGAAATCTTGAGTCACAATTTGCTCGATCTCAATGTCCACTTCATCGGCGAAAGCAAATAGAAGTTTGGTCAGCTGCTCCTGATCTCGTCGAATCTTGATTGTTGTGAAATGCACCGGGTCCACCAGTGCATCGAGCTGTTCATACGATTGAATGTATTCAGCCAACGACGGCACGCCGGACAAAATCATCATCAATGGCCAGCGTGGCTCTTTCATCATCGACTTGAAACTGTCCAAAAATATCCTGTTCGACTTCGAACCTTCACCAAAGACGTGCTGACATTCATCATAGTGAATTCCTATGACGCCTTGACCAGCTGCTTGGTCGATCACTCTCTCCCAGATATACTCTTGGGTGCGGTTGCGCTGAAGATCATACCCAAGGGCTGTAAGGGTCTTTATCCCCAAGTCTTTGAACGTCACTCGGCCCGAAAGAAGACAACTGACGATCTTCGCAGGCCGCCCGTCTGGCATGAGGGTTTCACTCGCGTTGAAGTCCCGGATCAGCTTCTTCAGCTCGCGTGATTTTCCCACCCGAGACTGCCCGGTGACAATCAACCCACGGACCTCCATGTCTTGGATCTCTTGGTGCAAATAGTACTCCTCTACGCATTTTTGGAAGGCCAGTTTTAGCGTCTTTGCACGTGGAAACTCCAAATGAGGTGCCTTGAGGCGTTTAACGATTGCGATCTTCTCCTCGTTCACAAATGTCATGAGAACTTACCGCCCTTCTTTGGACGACCGAGCGGTACTTGGCTTAAATCGCGTGGCTCAGCAGATTTTGGCCCGGCCGGAGTTATGCCATCATTGCCTTTGAAAGTCACTCCACCGTCGAGTTGAACAGCTGGGCTTTCAGAGTGGTTGGCTTCCTGATGATCGATTGCTGCGTTCCCGTCGCCTATCAGAAAGACTCCCGGACCCTGCATGCTGGCAGTGAGGTCACCCGGACGAACAGTTTGACCACCTTCGGGCGCCCGAACGATACGGGCACCAGCAAAAACGTGCCGCGCCTTTATACGGCACTCTTCGAAAGTCGAGTGGCTCCGGGTCAACCTGCGTTCGACACCGATCTGTTTGAGTAGGTCAAACCTCTGACGTCGAGTTGATGCGATCCGGTCTTCGTAAATTTCCGTGATGGCAGGATCTTCTCTGCGATGCGCCTCAGTGAGCTCAAGAACCTCGGGAATCGTTAGATCGGCGAAGGCCGTCACTTGAAGTTGGAGCCTGAACTCGCGCGCGACCCCAGGAATGATTGCGGTAGCATCGTTTACGTTTTCTGGATCAACGAAAACTGAAACCTTCGATACCGCGTGATCATCAACGGCCACCTGAAACTCAGGCGAGTTAAACCAGATACCAGAGAGAACCCGGACACCCTCATCGTTCGGAGTGACTTCGAATTTCCAACCCAGATGAATGCGCCGCTGATCAGCATCCATCATTTTGAACAGACCGCGTGTTTTGTTCAGCTCCTTAAGAACCTCGGCAGGGCGTCTGCCGCCCATCCCGACACCCATGTGCCGCAAAGAAGGGTATTCATCAATGAAGAAGCGGGTCAGAATACCGTAAAGCTCATCAATATCGAGAAGTCCATTGGCATTGGAGTTGTAGCCAGGAAGCTCCCCCGCTTTCCGACCAGTATAGCCGTGGATCAATTTGATGAGCAGCGATTCGGTCGTACCGATCAGGCGCTCGACGTAGGGCTTGTCTGCCGATGCGTATGCTCTCACCGCAGCGTAGATTGCGGTGGTCCCCAAAAGACCCTCAACTACTGTCTTGTTTCGAAGCCCTACGCCGTTGTCAGTTTTAACTAAACCCAAGCCCATGGCCGGAGCTGGGTCGCCCTCACACCCGTATTTAATTTTTTCCTTTGTCTTGTCTCGGGTCGCCATCCTCAACAGCGCAAGTGTGGCTTCCGCCTTGGGCTTGTCGCTTACGACCCAAGCCAGCGGCATTCTGGTGGCAACATCAATCATCACAAGCAATGTCAGACGAGTTCTGATTTCTTTGTCGATCTCTTCGAGGGTTTGTTGGTCTTCATTCGACAGATTTTCCCAATACCCACGTTCTTTTGCAGACGATATCAGCGACAGCTTGCATTCGTCGGCTTCAACCAACTCCCCGGGAAATAATCCCCGCAGATCTGTACTACCCCTGCCCCTTTTGTTGAGCGCATGGCGCTCACCCTTAGTCGCGACCAAAAACTCTGTTGGGTTGAGTAAGTACTGTTGGTGACGTTTCAACGTTTTGTGTGAAGGGACGACAAGTTTAGCCAGCCCATTTCGAATGCGACGGCCGTTCTCTTCGAATACCAGCATCTCCAGATGATGGTGCACGTTCGAGACGGATGGACCTTTGAGGTCCAGACCGATTTCTTCCCAAGCTTGGGTCATCAACTGCAAGAGTGTCCAATCAATCCGTTTGGTGTTGTTGCCCTTGAGATGATCTCGAGTTGCGAGTGCTGCGATAACGTCGTCATCAACCTCGAGCCTGTCAAATATTTGCAAATATTTCAGGATTGTCCGACCGTCATAGAGAACCCACTCGTTGTTCTGGCCTCCGCGAAAGCCCTTAGGCCTGACCTTTTTACCAAAGATCTCTGTCGCAACCTTGCAAATAAATTTGCGGTTGTCTGCATCGTTCAACAACGCCCCTGTAAGACGAAGGTCGGGCATGCCGTGTTCTCGGCGGAGCTTGGTTCGTAGCATCGCCGTTGCGCAACAGAAGGCATGATGAAACTGCCCACGTTCTTGCTGTGGCGGGGCAAGCTGCTCCGCCACCTTCAGGTTCCCGAGGCGCATTTCCAGCTCCGTAGATGGCAATCCGGCGTCAGCCCCAATCTTCATGGCTGGGGATTTTTGGAGTTCGGCAAACTTGGAGAATGAGGTAACACCAACCTCACCCGTCTCCAGATTGAGCATCTCGTAGCCATTTTCTTGCATGGCGCAGATTGACATTTTTTCGTTGTAGAGTGTTATCTCTGTGCCCGCTGGATAATTATACTGTGGGACAAGGCTCATGCCGCCACCTCCACACGCGAAGTCTCGTGGATGACGTGATCCAAATTGGCGATCAATTTCTTGCGGGCGATGAGACGATAACAAGCACGGAAGACTCGCGACTGTGGCAGATCAACATGGGGGAATATATCCCTCATTTGCCAGATAGACTTCGTGCCCTCGATGGCTGACAGGGTGAGATCATCCGCCTCAGTATCGATCTGCTGCATGAGCTCATGCATCCGGAATAGATTTTCACGCCGCTGGCGAGAGTAGTCCGCCGCACTAACCACGATCATGTCGTTTGCAGAAGACGGCGGTGTCGCTCGACCAATGGCCGCAATTTCACGCCAGGTTTTTGGCTTATCCAAGCTCGCTTGGTTGCGGACGAACACAAGGCGACGATGCCCATTCCTGAGCGTGATTAGCAAATCGTGAGTGTATTCACGTGATTTCCCATCACACTGAAAACGAACGGTAAGTGGCTGAAATCTGACATCATAGATATCAGGGTCAATCAGGAACTCCATTGACACAGCGGCTTCAGCCGCACTTTCGCAGATTCCGACCTTGAGTTTCCAATTGTTTGCGGGGGTTTTATAGGTCAACCAGACCCGGTGTGACGTCGAACTGCGGGAACCGGGGTTGCGCACCCCATCAAACGGCAGAACCCCGTGAATATCATCCAACTTAATCATTGGAGATTTCGCGAGCTTGGGTGGTGAGCAGGCAAACGTATCGTGGTCGATTACATCGTAGGACATAGGATCTCCATTACCGAAATCGACAGATTTCGGTTTCTTTGAATTTGCGGGCGGGACAGAGATCCGTTGTTGCCTGGACCGTTTTCGGTCTCTATGTCGGCTACAGACTAAGGGTGGATCTCATCCCAACTCGGCATCCGTTTCAGATCGAAGCGGATGCCATTTTATTGCGACTGATCAGATCATCGCCGATAAATTCCCTTTTGACCTCGTCTCCGTGACGCAAGCGAAATCACAGACAGCAAAATGTCCGGCTATGGGGTTGTTGCCACCGAAGCTTTTGAAACTCCCTTTGACAAATTCGGCTCTTGAGTAGGTGTGCAGTCGCGTGTGTTTCATCACATTCTCTTTTGTTTCTGGTTGCATGACTGACCGTGCTTTCGATGCTGATTCGTCAGTCACTGTCCTACTAAGAACTTTTCGTAAACCGTGCAGAGCTAACTGCACTCTCCGTGAGCCGGCTGTGACAATTGGGCGAAATAATCCTGTTTGCGGCTCCCTCAGGCCCTCATCAGGGACAGAGTTTCGTCCAGACGCGCACCGTGCCAGCGAACCGCTGCATCGAAGTCCGGACGATCGCCAATATCAGCACCGCCAAACTTCGCGAGGCAGGCCCTGATGATCTCGACTTGATCCCGTTGGTGATCACGAGGCTGGGGACTACTGTCACGCAGCAGCGACAGTGCCGCCATCGCGTTGACATCGGCATATGCAAAGAGCAACTCCGACAAGGTTTCCCCGTTCTCTCTGAGATGGTCTTCCAGTGCGGGGATCATTTCGAATTGCGCTTGTTTCATAGCTTGGGTCATCGCTGACTCTCCTTGGTAGTTTGAACTGGGAGTTGGGGAAGCGGGTGGCGGTGGGATCTTGCTAAGATCACGACAATCCGCAGATATAGCTGGCTTCTTCAGACGCATGCCTCAAACCGTCAGCCAGCAGGCAGAGTTGATCGACCACCGGATCAAACGGATTGATTACATTTAGGAGCACGTCTTCGCTGACGATATCTTCGTCGAGCTCGAGACGGCGCATCATCCGTTCGAGGCGCCGCTTGGCATGTATGCCGATCGTCGCGTGAGTCGTTAGGTCATCGAAAAGGCGATCGGCCTCCTGGGCCGCGCGCTGGCCACCGAGTAGCGCGGCGGCGTTGCGCAAGGCAGGCCAGTTTTGAGCCACGTATTCGTGGACAGGGCTGCGATGTGCCGACACGGCATGGCGCAGGTCGAAAGGGGTTATCGAGTTCATAGGTCACCTCCAAAATTGTTATTTGTTACGTCAAGATTTTGGTTCGGAGGGTGTGCCGCAGCTTCGACGGCTATCGTTGGTTTTCTCGATGTCCTTTGCTTGTTTGCTTCTGTCGTAATCAATGTTGGCCAGATGCGAAAAAGACGAAGCAGAAATAATAGAATTTAGGAATAATCTGTCTGTACGCATCAAATCGGAACTGGTGAGCCCATAATCCCAGTATGCGCACGCTGGTTTCGATGTAGGTCTTGCCGCACTCTGGCCAACGGTGAATCGGAAACCTATCTAACCGTTTGATTGCATTGGCCTTGCGCGGGTGGACGATCGCGCGCGGGGGCTTAGCTGATACCAATACTGAAAAGGAGTACCTCATGACTGACCGCAAGACACTGTTCATAACCGGCGCGTCCAGTGGCATTGGCGCCGCCACCGCCCGGGCGGCCGTGACCGCGGGCTGGAATGTCGGACTGATGGCCAGATCCGAGGACAAGCTCGCCGATCTGCATGCCGAACTTGGTGACGCGAGCCTTGTTGTGTCCGGAGACGCCACCAACCTTACTGAACAGCAGAACGCGATTGCTGCCACAGTTGAGCATTTCGGGGGGCTTCACGGCGCCTTTGCCAATGCAGGCATGGGTCTTGACACGCCGGGGACCGAGAACGGCGATCCGGAAGAATGGCGCAAGTTGATTGACCTGAACATCATGGCGCTCCTCTATACCGCGAAGGCGAGCCTGCCGGAGCTGCGCAAGACACGCGGCCACCTCGTGCTGACCGGTTCTGTTGCGGGGAAGGTGCATATTCCGGGCTCTATTTATGGCGCATCCAAATGGTTCGTGCATGGCTATGGCGGAAATATGGCGCAGGAAATGCGCGGGTGGGGTGGACGTTGTACCGTTATCGCACCCGGCATGGTCGACACGGCGTTCTTTTCCGAACCTAAGCCGGACAAGCTCAAGCCCGAGGACGTGGCAAACGCAGTGATGTTTGCGTTGAGCCAGCCCGAGCGCTCGAACATTCCGGAAATGACTGTCATGCCGACCGGCTAATGAGCCCAACCCCGCTGCGGCCAGAGGTGCAGGGCGGGGGCACGCCCTGCATGGGGACGGTAGGCCCTGTACCCGTCGCAGGCTGAAAGCGGAAATCCGCTATCATAGATTTACTATAGCCGAAAATATGGGGGTGCACATCGTACCGTCAGCTCCCAGCTCGCTCGTGTCGATACGAAAATAGTCAAAAAATTGAGGTGCCCTTCACAACGCGATGCAGGGGCCGACTGACGGGTTTTGTCGCGCGGTTCAGCTCGATCCTGGCCAACAGCGCTTTCCCAGTGAGCTGATCGATCCTGCGGAATTGGAGACGTGGATGACAGCACCGGCGCACGAGGCGATGGCATTGCAGCGGCCTATTGATGTTAGGCTTTTCGAGATTGTGGCAAAGCGTAAGAAGTCGGACTGATAATCTCAATCTCAGAAAGGAATGTTTTCAGTATCTGCCGATGCAGTTTCTGTCTCTTCAGGAGCTGGCAAACTTACCGACGTTTCCTGCAACCACTTATTTCGTTTCTGCCTGAGCATGTTCATCTGATCTGCGGCACGCATCCCAACGTCTGACTTTTGACCAACTATGTGGCGGACGGTACCGAGCTGGCTCATTAGGAGTTGCGCGCATGCGACCTTCTCCTCATTGGTCTCCGCTTCATGTAAATCCTTCCAATACCTTTTAATCCTAAGATTCAGCGAGTTGGGCGAAAGAAGATTCCGACCCACGACACCAATACCGGTTAAAATAACTGGGCGGTTTCCAGATCTATAATTGATCTTGTGTGAGCGAAGGCCGCGCTCTCGAACAGCTTCCCTAATGCTGGTGACAACCTTACCCGGAATGAATTTCCCAGAAACGGTCAGATCATCAACCCACAGAGAATGTCGCAACCCTCGCGCGTCGCATATATCGGAGATATTATCAAACATCGGCCGGTGGACTAAGGTGCAGAGAACGGGTGTCAAAGGTGATCCGAAGGAAACTATGCCGTCGACTGTGCTCAGGCGAGTTAGTAACCCTGCGACATCTTCGTACATACCGAGCTCGTCCACAAACCAACGATAAACCATCGTTTCGGTGGTTGAGGGGTAGAACTGTTTCAAGTCGAGCGTCAGATACTGATCCTGATCAAGATGCAGCTCCGCATTATCGCGCTGACTTCGTTTCTTGCGCGGACTGAACAGGTAATTGGGCTGACGGACCTTGTTCAGATGAAATTTGAGACGCTCATGCGCCCCGCGCAATCTCGACACGGGATAGGCAAGATCGCGAACCTTCCCGCCAATCTTCTCCTGTCGACGGACGATGAACTCGTCCTTGTAGTTGATCAATCGCTGGAGATCAGCCTTAGTTTCGCCCAACAAGGCGGCGACATCGCGCTGAGTTGGTTGCTGGGCAAAGGGAGAACGCTCGAGATCATATCTCTCATACTGGGGTGGTTTACTATTGCGCCGCACCTGAAGTCTCCCTTGGAGAAAATGCCTCCAGTAGTTTCAATACGCGATTTGCGACGATGAGTTTTCCACGCTTCTGAACCGGCTCGCCTTCGAGTTCTTCAGCGAAGAACATGAGCTGCGACATACGCACCCCAAGTCTCTCACTGTAACGCTCCAGAACGTCAATCGAGACCGATTTGGCGCTGCGTTCAATTTCCGAGATCATCGACTGAGACAGTCCGAGCTCTTCAGACAACTCTGCCTGTGAGTATCCGTGATAGAGACGGATCAGGCGAAGGGCGTCATTTATCATTGGTCGTTTTACATCAGACATCTTTCCCTCCGATCGGCTATTTTCGAGGTCGCCGCTCACTCAAGGCCCATAAACCAGAACCAAAAACGAACAACATATTGTATTGCCTGGCCCAACAGGACGATGACTTTCAAAAGCCACCCGTAGTTCCTGCCAGACCGGCGGCGACGCCGCTGGTGACGATTTCGTTTGCTCATCCTAAAGTATCCTTCTAACCCACCGGCGGAAGTGCCGGTGCCCATTGGGAAGAAGGTCAGTTCAGCGACGATTTACCTCGAACATGCCGCACCCGAGCCCAGCGGGTGCGGCGCGCTGCCGCGGTCCCTGCCGACGAACGGGATTGAGACGGAGACCATTGGTCTCCACAGGGCTCATGGCCCCAACTCCAGACGGGTTCTGCTCCTTGGATGAACAATCCTCACGCTTACTAACTACAAGATTCGAACCGAGCTGTCAAATAAAATATCACCAGGAGTAATATTTTATCGGCATGAAGATTTGACGGGTTCTCGGGCCGCTATTTTCGGCGGCAGATTCTCACTCTGAAGTTTCTTTTTTGACAAAAAGTGAGCCGCCTCCTCAACTTCACCCAACTCGTAAAGGACCCCACCTGAGTGGGGGCCAGATCGGCGCGGGATGCCGATGGGTTCTGTCATGATGTTATCTTGCGCCAGTTGGGATCAACCGAAGCCGTGGTCGATGAACGATCCTCTGGCTGCTTTTAGAAAGTCCTGGTGCCTTGGTCTTTTCCTGCTGATTTCACTGACACTGACCTGATCATAAGATCAACGGTAGCTTCGAGCCCAATTGGACCTGTGCTGGACTTTGCACCATTGGCTGCTATCGCTACGTTTCGGGCAAGGCCTCGCCAGTGATGTAGGTATACGACCCTCGGACCAATTGAAGCACCACGTCCAATTCCGCTTCGGTGACTGGGGTATAGATCATCACGAAACCCTCCCAACCTGCGCGCTGATTGGCCCAAGGATGAGCGACGGCCCAACCGGCCTCCACCGCGGCGCGGGCTGTCTCCGGGTGCAATGAGGCATGTAGGCTGCCGTCGGGGTGAAGATGCGCAAACTCTCGGCCACCAACGATGGCCTGCGGTTGTGCGATCGAGACGTCGCCCGTCAATTGGAACCCAACGGCACCGGGGAGTGATACGCGGGTCGCCCCAAGAGCGACTCCGGGAAAGTCGGTGACCTGACGCAGCATTTCCTCCGACAGTTTCGGGACCGGCTGAATGCCAATCTGGACATGTGGCACACCGCTCGTCGTCTCCGGCCGCGCACCATCGCGCATCGGGAACGCTACATCCTGCGCGGACGCGGGTGCCGCTGCGATGAGCAGCGATACTGCGGCCGAGACAAAAATCAGGGGTCGAAGTCTGGGCATCTCTCTCTCCTTAACGTCTCGGCCGCGGCGTTGATCCGTGTCCTCAGGTTGCATGAAAGGCTTGGCTCACGGCGTAGCTGTCCTCGAACCAGTTCCACAGCACGACCTGTCCGTCGCGCACCTTGGCGCGCAAAGCAAAGGTGAACTCATCTGTTTCTGCGCCAGAGCCTGTCAGCAGCAATTTCATCCGACCAAACACGGCCACCGTGTCACCGGAGGCAAAAGCATCCTGGTTTTCCCAGTGGGTCACCTGCACATTCTGTGAAAACGAACCGAGGAAACCAAAGATCGTCTCCTTGCCTTCCCATGTGCCGATCCATGGCAGGGCAGGGTCGCCTTCGTTCTGCCAGACCATGTCGTCGGCCATAAGCGCACCCATGCTGTCCATGTCGCCACCGCCCATAGCCTCCATGAAGGCCATGACTGTGTCAAAAGAGGCTTGGGTTCCATCGTCGGTGGTCTGCGCGGTTGCCCGCGCTGCAAGGGTAATCCCGGTCGCGGCGGCAGCGGATGCGGCAAGAAGCTGTCGTCTGTGCATGTTGATACTCCTGTTGGGGGGTGAGATCACCGACCGGAAAGCTGCTGCAACGCGCTGGCCCAGTCTTCGACATGATAGGTGCGGACAATCACACCATCGTCCAATTCGTGGATGTCGATGGTCAGGATGTCGAAGCTGCGCCCCTCACCATCCACGCCGAAAAACGGGCCTGTTGGCGTTCCCGTTGCACGGCTGCGCACGGTCACGAAATCACCGTCCTGATGCATCGCCTGCACCGACCAGTCGAGATCAGGAATGAGTTGGCTGAAGAACCCCATCTGCCCGACGAACCCGTCGCGGCCCTCGTTCTCGCCAGAGTAGTCGCCTACGCTTTCCCAGCTCTCGGACGTCGCGCCAAGGAACGCCGCCACGTGTGTTTCGGAGCCGGGATTGCTGAGCAGATCGTAGAAGGTTTGCACGTTAGCCATGTCGTCTGCGGCTACACTGGTTGCGATGGCTGTCAGGCCAAGCGAGGCCACTGCGAGAGTTCTTTGGAAAGCGTTCATGGATGTATCTCCTGGTCGGTCATTGACGGCGTTGCGCGTTCTGCGTGCCTTCTGCCACCAAGATGGACAAATCTTGATACCCGCATAAGATAGGATAGATAGATTTAACTGTTCGGATATCTGACGCTATGATTGACCGATTGCGCCAGATGGCAATCTTCGCAAAGACGATTGACCACGGATCGTTCCGTGGCGCTGCTCGGGAGCTGCGGCTGTCGCCCTCGGTGATCAGTCACCATATCTCGCAGCTTGAGGAGAGCCTTGGCGTCGCGCTGATTTATCGCTCGACCCGAAAGCTGACTCTGACGCCCGAGGGCCACAGGCTTCTGGCTGCAACGCACAAGATGCTGGAGGCCGTCGAAGGCGAGTTGGCTGATCTGTCGGTTTCCGCAACTGCGCCAAGCGGCGAGCTTCGCGTCACTATTCCATCCGTTCTGTCACAATCGCATTTCACGGAGCAGATCGCGTCGTTTTCCAGTGCATACCCTCGGATCAAATTGCTTCTGGACTTCTCGGACACACGACGTGCGCTCATCGACGACGGCTTCGATATTGCGATCCGTATGGGGCCGAAGGCAAAAAGCTCCGCGACCTCGCGCAAACTGTTTTCGGTCAAGCGCAAGTTGGTCGGCTCCGCTGAATACCTCTCGTCGCAACCGCTTCCTGCTGATCCCAAAGACCTTATTGGCTGGGATTGGCTGGCACTCACGCCGGTGCACAGCGCGCCCATTGCATTCAGCAAAGCGGGCGGAAACCGCGAAAGCATCAAGCCGGAGCCCCAGGTCTTTGCCAATGACGCGCAGGCTCTCTATCGGCTGGCCCGTGCAGGCGCCGGGCTTGCCATCATTCCAGACTTCCTGGCGGATGCCGATTTGGCATCTGGGCTCATGCAAAATGTCCTCCCCGACTGGGAGTTGAACGCGATCGAAGTCTTCGCCGTCTGGCCCGCCAATGCCCCAAAGCATGGCCTTGTTCATCTGTTGTTGGATGCTTTAACCCAGCAAAAGACTTGAACCTGCCATCGGTGCAGCCGCAGCGAAAGCGCAGTTTGTCCCGCACACCGGACCTCGGTGCTGACCGCAGCGAGGGCCCGCTCCAGGGAGTGAACAGACTACTCCCATGAGGAGTTATCAGATGTATCAGTTAGGCGATCCGACTTGTCAGGCGAGATTACCACTTCGATGCGACCGCCACAGACGACGGCGAAGCGCTCAAGGTCTTCAATGCTTGGAAGCAGCCCGACCAGTGACTCCATCCTCTCGATGTACTGTATGGTCATGCCCGTCGCCTGTGCGACATCAGCCTGGGTCATGCCTTGCGCATCGCGCAAAACACGAAGCTGGATCGCAATGGCGCTTTTACGGCGGTTGCGTTTCTGCCTTGCGAGCACATCCGGACGTGCAAGGTTCATCCGCTCCCGAAATGAAATCGGCTTCTTACTCATCTTTGCCTCCCATACAGATGCTCCTTGTCCTGAAGCTCTGAGCTCAAGAAAATCGCATTTCTGCAATGAACATTGGCCAGATCTGAAAAGGACGAAGGAAAAATTACTGCCACTGGAGCTGTCCTGGATCGGGAAACGCCAAAAACGAACAAACCGGGCGCAATTACTTTGCATTGGTGCACTTTGGCCAAGGTTCTTCTCACAACCAAGGGAGACCGCGATCATGTATGAAAAAAAACTCAAGCCGGGAGAGCGCATCGATCTGTTGCGCGATGACTTGACCGACACCAACGCCTGGCTCGAAGACAAATACCCGTCAGACCACTTTGCGCTGATGGTCGACTATTATCACCATCAAAAATTCACCAAAGAAGTCGCATACGTCGTCATCCTCGGCCCTGCACAGGAAAAAAGGCGTGCGGTCCGAGCTGTTGCCACACGGGCTCTTGAAGCATTCGGCTGGCGGATCATGCCCGAAGGTGGCGGCGATGTCATCGACTCGCAGCCATATCCGACAAGCGATCTATCCGCACATCAACGTTTGCGATCAATAGCGCGGGTGAAAACCGCCCTCAATCAGGCAAAACAACCCAATTGATGGATTAGTACCGATTGCTGCCCCTCCTACTTCCGACTACTCTGAAAAGAAAAGACGGGCAGCAAATGGAATCGTCTGAACTTGCTCAATTTGTGAGCCAGCACGCTTCGGCTCCCGGCCCAGACCAACCGTTCGACGAATGGTCAAGATGCTGCGGTGCAACCCGTCGAAGCGGACTTTCGCTGCAAATGCAAAATTTCCGATGGGTGAATTCACACCGTGCGGGACAAAGTCGCCTTGCGAGAATGAAGTTTAAGAAAATCGACGCCATATTTCCTCAGTACAACATGCAAGCTTGAACATCGTGAGCAACACGCCGTCACGGCGCAGGCAGCCCTTGGTCCGTTTGATGCGGCGTCAGATCGTGGCGACGGCATTCTTAATTGCATCGGACGGTCGAATGCTCAGCCAATGCCGGGTAGAGCACAGGGTTAAAACGCCAAAATTCATTTCAGGCTCCATCAAACCGGTTTTTGAGGCGGCAATGATACCCCGCACCACCTTGTGTGAACGACGGGAGGCGACGCAAAACACCGCCTCCCCTTTGCGTTACTTCAACTGGGTTACGGTCAGCTTGCCTTTGACTGGCTCCGCCACAAACTCTATGTTTTGCCCTTCGGACAGCTTCGAGATGATCTCTTCATCTGCACGAAACACCATCTTCATCCCGGGCATATCGAGGTTCAGCAATGGGCCATGATCAATTGTCACCTTGCCGCCTTTTATGTCTACTTTTGCAACAGTGCCTTTGGTGTATTCCACGTCAGCCTGTGCCACTTGCACCTCCGCGGGTGCCATCGTCATCCTGGCCTTTGCCATCTGGTCTCCAACAGCAACAGCGCGAAACATACCGGACTCGTAGTGCCCTGGCATGAGGCAAGCAGCCTCGAATGCGCCGTCATTTGAGAAGGTCCAGATCACTTCGCCCGACGCACCGGCATCAAGGGTGATGCGGTTTGGATCGTCATGCTCCATCATCATCTTGGCCATTTCGATCTTGTGGGCAGCGTTGCGCTCCACCGTATCAAGGACGAACTCATGCTCCTGCTCACCTTTGTTCTCGATCACAAAGCGGATGGTTTCGCCTTTCTCGAAGGTCATCTCATCCCCTTGAAGCAGCATTTTTCCGTCATCGGTCTCCACCATGGTGACGTTGATGGTCCGGTCTACTTTTGTGGCGTCACCGGGCATCCCAATCATCATCATTGCCGCATGGTTATCGCCATGGCCATCTGCACCATGGGCTTCGGTTTCTTCAACCTTTACCGCATCATGGGCGCCACCATGAGTGCCAGAAGCGTACGCCGGCACGGTAAAAGTAAACGCAATCGCGGTCGTCAAAAGAAGATTTTTCATCTGTTTTTCCTGTAGTTTTGTTGATGTTTCGAGCAAAAGGCCGATTTAGCCCTTTTGCGTTTGCTTCGGTGTAATGATGGTTTTCGAGCTGGTGTTGGACGCAAACTCTGGCAGCTCACCGGTCCATTCATACGCCTGCTCGCCTGGAGGGTTTTCATACCAGCCGGGGTCCTCGTAATCGTCCGCTCCGATCCCTTCACGTACTTTGACGACTGAGAACATACCACCCATCTCGATCGGGCCGTGCGGTCCCCAACCGTTCATCATCGGAATAGTGTTGTCGGGCAGTTCCATGGTCATCTTGCCCATGTCGCCCATACCGGCCGTGCCCATCGGCATATAATCCGGCTGGAAGGTCCGGATTTTTTGCGTCAGCTGCTTTTTGTCCACCCCGATGAATGTCGGCACATCATGGCCCATGGCATTCATCGTATGGTGCGATTTGTGGCAGTGGATTGCCCAATCGCCCAAGTGATCGGCGGTGAACTCATACGCCCGCATCGCGCCCACGGGGATGTCGATGCTGACCTCGGGCCACTGCGCGCTCTCCGGCACCCAGCCACCGTCGGTGCAGGTCACTTTGAAGTCATACCCGTGCATGTGGATCGGGTGGTTTGTCATCGTGAGGTTGCCGACACGCACGCGAACCTTGTCGCCCCTGTTCACAACCAGCGGGTCGATGTCGGGGAAAATCCGGCTGTTCCAGGTCCACAGGTTGAAATCCGCCATCGTCATGATCCGCGGCACGTAGGTGCCCGGATCGATGTCGAACGCGTTCAGCATGATCAGGAAATCGCGGTCCACGGGCATGAATGTCGGGTCCTTGGGGTGGACGACGAACATGCCCATCATCCCCATCGCCATCTGCACCATCTCGTCGGCGTGCGGGTGGTACATGAAAGTGCCGGATTTGACCAAATCGAACTCGTAGACAAAGGTTTTGCCCGGCTTGATCCCCGGATGGCTGAGGCCCACAACACCGTCCATACCCGAGGGCAGGATCAGACCGTGCCAATGGACGGAGGTATTTTCCGGAAGTTTGTTGGTGACGTAGATGCGCACGCGGTCACCCTCAACCGCCTCGATTGTGGGGCCGGTCGACTGGCCGTTATAGCCCCACAAATGTGCAATCATGCCATCAGCCAGCTCGCGCTCGACCGGTTCGGCCACAAGGTGGAACTCCTTGACCCCGTTGTTCATCCGGTAGGGCAAGGTCCAGCCATTGAGCGTCACGACAGGATTGTAATCCACCCCCGACGACGGGCGCGACGTGACCTGGGTGGCGGCGGTGTCCATCAGGGCCGCTTCTGGCAGGCCCATGTTCAGTGTTTGGCCCCAGGCCTGGGAGGAGACCAGCGTGGCGCCTGCGGCACCTGCTCCAAGTAATTGACGTCTGTTCAACATATCATCATTCCTTTTCAATGTCCTGCGCCGCCACCAGCGGCAACCGTTGCGCCTTCTCCACCACCACCACCGCCGCCAGCGCCGCCGCCGTAGATGGCAGCTGTCAGATCGGCTTGAGCCATGTAGAAATCGCCTTTCGCATTTGCCGCCTCAAGAGATGCGCTCAGCTTCTCGCGCACATCTGTCAGTAGTTCGAACGTGTTTGTGATCATCCCGTTGTAGGACAGCAGCCCTTCTTCCTCGACGGTCTGGCGCAGGGGCACCAGAACATCCCTGTAGTGGCGCGCGATCTTGTAGGTCGCGTGATAGGATGCCTCTGCACCGCGTGCCTCGGAGCGCACATTCACGGCCGTCTCAGCCAGCACGTTTGCTGCTTGCAGATATGACAGCTCCGCCTTGCGCATCCGTGCCTTGCCCGTGTCGTAAATCGGAATTGCGAACTCCAGTTCGACCTGTGGAGTGAGGACTTTCTCGGTGTCCCCGTCCTCGCCTGCTTCGCGCTCGAACTCGGCCCCTGCGACGATCTCAAGATCGCTGACAATCCGGGTCTGGTCCGTGAGACCGAAGGCGGCTGCCTGTGCCTCAAGCCCCAATTTTGCAACGCGCAGATCCACGCGGTTGCGAAGCGCCTTGGCCTCAATATTGTCAATCCTGCCGACAGACTTCGGCAATGCAGGCAGCGCATCGGGGACGTAATAGTCCACATCCGTGCCCCACAGCCCCATGAGGCGTGTCAGCTCTTCCTTGGATTTTTCTGCATTCAGCCGCGCCTTTGCCAGTTGCCCCGCCAGTTCTGCGTTGAACGCCTGTTCGCGGGCCTGACCGGCTTTATTCAGGGCACCCGTTTCCCCCAGCTTGCGTGCCAGTTCGGACCCTGCGTCTGATGTGACCTTTGCACGCTTGAGATAGCCCACAGCTTCAAATGCGGCCACCGCTGTGATCCAAGCTTGGCGGGTCTGATTTGCCAGCGACAAGGTATCATTCACAGCCGCCAGTTGCGCCTGACGAAAGCTCGCGTCCGCAATCTCGCGGCGCTGCTTGCGTGTCGTCGCATCCAGAATGTTGGCGCGGATCAGCCCTTCTATGGCGCGGTATGCACCCAGTTCGGGCGCACCAATCCCCAAAACACCTATAGAGACGATCGGATTGACCGGTGTGGATTCTTGCCACGCATCAGCGGCGGACAGTCCGACATTCGCATAGGACGCCTGCAAGCCCTTATTGTTCAGCAAAGCCACCTGCACCGCAGTATCCGCCGAGATCGTTTTGCGATGCACCATGCCATGCACCTGCTTCTTGAGCGCTTCGTTTTCAGCTTGGGTCTCGGCAAATACTGTCCGTTTTCCAATAGCAGGGGTGATCTGGCTCGCCACATTGGCAAAGCCTGCTTTCGGCTCTGTGTAGGCGCCCGGTACGGCCACCGCACAGGCACCAAGGAATAATGGGATGCCAGCAATCAACGGGAGTTTCGAGATACGCATCAGTTACCCTCCGATTGTTCTTCGTTGACCGTCCGCCAGTCGCGCGGGCCAGTCGGGCCGCGATAGGTGTATCCCGCAAGCGGGTCCTGATATCTGATCGGGGACACGACTGCCGCGTTCGTCACGGACTGTTGGGCAGTCACAACTGGCAACGGTGTCTGGGTATATGGCAACGGCTTGATATCTTGAGCACATGCGCCGAGTGCGAGGGCCGAAGCCCCCATAACGAGTTGAATTTTCATGAGATGAGCCTGATTGATGGATTTCAGAACCGCGCACACTGACACGCGAGACGAAAAGCTCCGTTAAGAGCTCCGGATCAAATCAGGAATTGGGGAGGGCGCAAGAAGCCGGACTGCGCGACAGAGTTCATCTGTGGATTGAGCGGCAGATAGCCGCCACTTGTGGACTGCCTCACAAAAACAGTGCCTATCTCACCGAGGACAACAGAGCTGCAAATACCACTGCAACATTTACCGCCTACATGATCCTTGCTATCCGAACTTGCTAAAGCGCCGCATTCTGATTGGGTCACAGCCGTCGCACTATGATCTATACCGCTGTGATCGGCTTTGTCAGATACCGCATGATGGCTGTCATGCATGTTTGAAGACGCGTGCGAAGCGCTCGGTGGGAGAAGCACCAATGCAAAAGCGAACGCCGCGCAAGCGAGCGTTTTGAGCAGTGCAATTAAGGAACTTCTCAATGTCATCCCTCTCGTGTGGGCCAGTTGTAAAGCTCTGTCAATCCGTCCAGCGCTGGAAGGTTTTCAACTTTCTAAAAAGGGTGGCGCCCATTTGCCGACGCCACCGTTCTCCGGGCGTAACTACAGCATTCTGATCAGCATCCAGAACCCCATGCCAAGCATCATCAGGTTTTCCGTCAGGGAAATGAAACCAAGCGGCACGTTGCTATCACCGCCTACGCAGGCGCACTTCAGTTCCCGTTTGTCGATGTAGACCGCCTTGATCACCGATACGGCACCGATGCCGCCGATGATGATCGCCACCGGTGCAGCGATCCACAACAGCGTGCCAGCAGTCATGGCGATCCCGGCAAATGCTTCCCCAAACGGATAGACTTTGCCGTAGGGAACCCAGCGTTTCGCGAGCAAGTCGTAGTTCAAAAACATGGTGGAAAAGCTCTCGATGTCTTGAAGCTTTTGAACTGACAGAAAGCACATCGAGATGGAGATGAACCAGACGAACGCTTGCACCGTGACGATACTTTGGAAGCTATACCACGACAGGCCAAGTGCCATAAGGAATGCGACCGCAAAGATTGCAATTACGGGCTGATAGGAAGTATCGGATTGCTCGTCCTCGGGCTTGTCGAGGCCGAAGTGGATGCGCATGGCCTCGTACCCGCCGATCCGTTCACCGTTGATAAAAGTCTGTGGCGTGGTCTTTACGTCATGCTTTTCCATAAAAGCATCAGTTTGATCCCGGGTCGTCAGATGATGATCTTCGACTTCATATCCCTGCCGCTCCAATAGGTCCTTTGACTTCAGGCCATAGGGACAAGTGTGGTCTGGCATAACCATACGGTAAAGCTCTGCGGTTTTCGTGTTTTGATCTTTGGGCATGTCAGTCTCCTTCACTTGCCGTCGATTTCAGGTGTCGCGGTTGGGCCGCCTTCCAGATCGATGATCAGCGCCTTCATTTCTGCAATCTCCAGCCGTTGCGCCTCAATGATATCGTTAGCCAGCTGGCGCACCCGCGGGTCGGAGATATTTGCCCGCTCGGAAGTCAGGATCGCGATGGAATGGTGTGGGATCATGGCGCGCATCCACGATGTGTCATCGACAGTTGTCTGACTGCGCACCAGAAACAATGAGGCTGCAAAGATCGCCACGCTCCCGATGAGGATAGCGATATTGGCGCTGCGGTTGGTGTACATGCCCAGCATGAAAGCCAACATGATCACTGCCATCACGGCCCCCATATAAAGCGCCATGTAACTGCGGGTTTCACTGAAAAATACATGATCGAGAGCGTAGGTGTTTAGATACATCAGACAGAACATCACCACAGTCGATGTGATGATCATCGCTAAAAAGCGCCAATAGGACATGAAAATAACCTCCGGATAAATTGCGTCTCTGGGGTTAAAACCCCATTCCAGCGCTGGAGGGTTCCATAATTACGTCGAAAATTTCTCGAGTTTGTTCAGGATTGGACAATCAGGACGCCCGTCACCGGCGCATTCACGCACCAGATGGGACAGCGTATCGCGGATGGCAGCGAGGTCTGCGATCTTGCTCTCGATCTGGGCCAGATGCTCTTTGGCGATTGCGCGCACGTCGGCGCTGGCGCGGTCCTGATCATCCCATAGCGCCAACAGATTACGGCAATCCTCGATGGTGAACCCCAGGGCGCGCGCGCGGCCCAAAAACGCCAGCTTGTGCATGTCGCTGTCACGGAAACTGCGATACCCGTTTGGATCGCGCAGGGGTGTGATCAGGCCGATATCCTCGTAGTAGCGGATCGTTTTGGGCGGCAGTCCCGCCTTCTTCGATACTTCACCGATGTTCATGGGGTGTCTCCTATTCCGCCGCCGCTGGCACAAGGTTGACGGTTTCAACTTTTTGCGTGCGCCCTTCCGACAGCGTCGGCGCGATCCAGCGCAGGCGCAGCGCGTTAGAGAGCACAAATACACTCGAAAGCGCCATAGCCCCCGCCGCCAGTGCAGGCGACAACATCAACCCGAACAGGGGATAAAACACACCCGCAGCGACGGGGATCAGCAGGGCGTTATACCCGAACGCCCAGAACAGGTTTTGATGGATATTGCGCATCGTTCGTCGGCTGATGTGCAACGCATTCACCACGCCTTTCAAGTCTCCAGACATCAGCACCACATCCGCCGCCTCGATCGCAACATCAGTGCCGGTGCCGATCGCCACGCCAACATCCGCATGAGCCAAAGCGGGCGCATCATTGATCCCGTCCCCGACGAATGCGACCTTGCGGTCCCCTGCCTGAAGCTTTTGGATTGCTGCAACTTTGCCCTCCGGCAGCACTTCGGACACAACCGTATCAATGCCAAGTGTCGCCGCAATCGCATTGGCTGTCGCGTGATTGTCGCCGGTGATCATGGCGACCTTGAGCCCCAAGGCATGCAAGGCAGAAATCGCTTCGGCTGTGCTGGGTTTGATCGGGTCCGACACTGCGATGATGGCGGCAAGACGCCCGTCAATGGCAGCATACAGCGGCGTCTTGCCGGCTTGGCCCAGCTTCATTCCCACATCTTCGACATCGTCAAGTGCGATTCCTTCACGGATCATGAAGCGGTCTGCCCCAACAAGGACTTTGCGCCCCTCTATGACGGCGCTGACCCCGTAGCCCGTGACGGAGTTGAACTCCTCGACGGGTGCAAGGGACAGCCCGTCCTGCTCAGCGCGCCGTAGGATGGCCGCCGCAATCGGATGCTCCGATGTGGCCTCAACCGAGGCTACCAGCAGCAAAACATCGGCTTCCTCGAATCCGTCCGTCACTGTCAAATCGGTCAGTTCCGGACGGCCCTGTGTCAGTGTGCCGGTCTTGTCCAAAGCAACTGTCTGCACGTTGCTAAGCGACTGCAAGGCATCGCCGCGCCGGAACAGCACCCCCAGTTCGGCCGCGCGCCCCGTGCCCACCATGATCGATGTGGGCGTGGCCAAACCCATCGCGCAAGGACACGCGATGATCAGGACCGCCACCGCAGCGACCAGCGCAAAGCTGAGCGCGGGATCGGGGCCCACCAGCAGCCACGTTAGAAACGTCACCGCCGCCACTACCATAACGGCAGGCACGAACCATAGCGTGATCCGGTTGACCAAATCCTGAATGGGCAGCTTGGCCCCCTGTGCCTCTTCGACCATGCGGATGATCTGAGCCAGCATCGTATCGCTGCCAACGGCTGTCGCGCGGAAAACCAGCGCGCCGGTTCCGTTCACAGTGCCGCCCACCACACCCGCGCCTTCGGTCTTTTCGGAAGGCACAGGTTCGCCCGTAATCATGCTTTCATCTACGTAAGACGCGCCTTTGACCACGGTTCCGTCCAGAGCAATTTTCTCGCCCGGCCGAACCTGCACCAGATCACCGACAACGATCTCATCCACCGGCAGCTCAATCACTTCGCCGTCCCGTTCCACATGGGCGGTCTTTGCCCTGAGGCCGACCAGCTTGGCAATAGCCTGTCCCGTGCGTCCCTTCGCCCGTGCCTCAAGAAACCGTCCCAGCAAAATGAGGGTGACGATGACCGCTGCTGCCTCGAAATAGACAACGCGTGTGCCAGCAGGCAAAAGCGACGGTGCGAAAAGTGCGACAGTGGAGAACCCCCAAGCGGCGGACGAGCCAAGCGCCACCAGCGAGTTCATATCGGGCGCGCCTTTGAACAATGCGGGGAAGCCTTTTAGGTAGAAATCCCGTCCGGGCCACGCCAGAACGATGGTCGTCAGGACAAACTGGATGCCCCAGTTGAGCCCCATGCCCAGCGCGTTCATGATCCAGTGATGCAGCGCGGGGACCATGTGACTGCCCATTTCGAGAATGAACACAGGCATCGTCAAAATCGCCGCAACCAGCGTCATGATTTTGAGATGTGACGTTTCTGCCGCTTTTCGCTCTTGGGTAACATCGACGCTGCCCTGATCCGTGATCACACTCGCAGGATAACCCGCAACAGTTACCGCCTGTGCAATCGAGGCCGCCGATACACCCAGTGCCTGAACGGTCGCCTCCTCTTGCGGCAGGTTCACCGAAGCGGATACCACACCCGGAACGGCTGCAAGGGCGCGCTCGACACGGCCGACACAGGACGCACAGGACATATTCTCGACAGAAAAGCGGAACGCTTGCAACTCGGCTGGATACCCTGCGGTATCGAGCGCTGTGGCGATCAAACCCATATCGAAACTATCGCCGACCACCAAAGTGGCAGTCTCGGCGGCGAGGTTGACTGTAGCCTCTTGCACCTCCGGCACGGAAAGCAGCGCCTTTTCGACCCGACCCACGCAGGAGCCGCAATTCATCTCGCGGACGTAAAAGGTGAATGAATTTTCGCTGCTCATAATGAGACTCCTGATCTGACATAATCAAGAGATAGTGCTTCCAGTGGATGGAAGGTCAAGGGGCAATACCGATTTGGTCGACTCATCCGTCATCGTCACGGGTCCATGCAAGACTATCTGGTGCAGGGCCGAGAGCAATCACTCTCGGCGTAGGATTCACACAGCCCTCTTGCGTCAGTGAGGCGGGTTTCTGCTTGCCTGAATATCGCGCTCCCGCGCGGGCCAGGTTGATCGAATATAGGCGAGGATATTCCAGATATCACCGTCGGGGATCACACTCTCATAGGCAGGCATGCCACTGTTGAAATCCTTGATGCCCAATGCGGCCAGTGCGCCTTTCCCACCCAGTTTTGTGTAATTGAACAGGAGGGCATTATCGTGGTGCCACGTATGGCCATTCGCATCATGGGGCGGAGCGGGCAGCACCCCGTCCGCATCGGGCGACTGCCAGTCAGGTTGACCTTCGAGGTCTGCGCCATGACATGCTGCACAGTGCTGATCGTATAAAGCGCTTCCCGCAGATAGATCCCGGTTTTCCAGTTCGTGATCCGCGCCAGCGGCAGTGGCCAAGACAATCAGGAGTGGCGCGAGCCATTTCATACGACATTGACCCATGTGCGCATCCCGCCAACAGCATGGCTGAGCATGTGACAGTGCAAAAGCCAACGCCCGGGGTTATCGAAGACGCAGATGATATCGCGGCTTGCCCCTGCATCCACCAGTGTCGTGTCGCGCAGATCGCCCAAGGCATTGCCCTCGCCCACCTCATAGAAATGATGACCGTGCAGGTGGATACCATGCGGAAACGACGTATCGTTCACCATGGTGATCCTGACGGTCTCGCCCCGCTGGAATGTCCCAAACGGTTCTTCCTGCAAGTCGGAAACATCGTTGAATGCCCAGATATTATCGCCGTCGTGCCGTCCGCCCATCGCACCACCCATCATTGTCAGCGTCAAATGCTGGCTTGGCGTGTCAGGTATCGGCAGATCAGGCGGTGACAGCGCTGTGATCGGGCTTGGCATCCTATCGGTATTTGTGCCCTCGGCTGCAAGGTCGGCCAAGCGATATAGTCCGTCACGGATGACCATATCAAAACCGACATCGGCCTCTACATCGACAATCAGATCGGCACGCTGCGCCGGAGCCAGAATGACCTGTGTCAGGGGGCGCGGCACAGCCAAGGCCATGCCATCATAGGCCATGATTGATCCGCTCACACCAGTGACCTGCACCGGAAAGATACGGTTTGTAGCCGCATTGATCATCCGCAATCTGACGCGATCCCCGACCTGAACCGTAGATTTGGACAGGAACCCGCGCGCGAAGTTCCCCATGTATCCGCCGTGGGCGACACTATGCATGTCGCTGTATTCTTCAACAAGGCTGCCATCTTCCTGCATCCGCCAATCCGACAAAAGCACAGTAATATCGTGATCAACATCCGGCGGCACGTCATCCTCGACGATCAACGGCCCCATCATGCCCCGTGCAACCTGTTCATTGGAGATGTAGTGAGAGTGATACCAATAGGTTCCTGCATCCGGAGGCACGAAGCTGTATGTTTTGGTCCTGCCGGGATCGATAAGGCTCTGCGTCAAAACAGGAACCCCGTCCATCTTGTTCTCCAACCGGATTCCGTGCCAGTGGACCGCCGTGCCTTCGTCCAATCCATTCTCGACTTCCACAGTAACGCGCTGCGCACGGCGCACCCGCAGTTCAGGCCCGGGCATCGCGCCGTTGAACCCAAGCATCGCGGTCATGCCATCGCCCTCCGGCAGGACCTGCTGAACGACCGCTTCAGCCTTCAGCCGCAGCGGATCTTGTGCTGCCATTACTTGGCGCGGAAGGAGAGCGAGAGCCGAAGCCGAAGCGAGAAACTGTCGTCTGTTCATGTGAACCTCATGTTGGCAAAGTAAGATTGGACGTCAAAAGCGCTGTCGTCCCGATAACAGCGAGGATCACCCCCCACTCAACGGATATGGATTTTGACAGATGGCCTGCCGCATGCGGGTCTTTTGCCTGTAAAGCCGGGATGAACCGCAGTTTATTAGCGGCACCCAAGGCAAGCAACCCGGCGACAAATACGACCTTCAGGATCAGGGCCTGCCCATAACCTGTATTCACCAGCGATTTGAACGAACCGACAAGGACATAACTCATATACACTCCCGCGACAATCAATACAGGGATCATGATCTTCGCGAGGATGCCAAACCGGTGCCCGAGATCAGCGGCCTCGGGCCATGTGGCCTCAGCCGATGCCAGCCGCTTTAGCGGGATCAGAATCCCGATCCAAAAGCCGATGGTAACCAGGTGCAGCATAAGCGAGATATCAAGGAGCACGTTTTCTCGGGTCGATACATGGCTCACCTGAACAAACGACCAGAGCGAGACAAGGCCACCAACGGCCGAGAGCCATAGCCCGCCCCGACCTAAAAACAGACCAAGGATCAGCAGCCCCAGACCGATCAGCCGGACCATAAATGCTGTCCCGACGGACGTGGTCCAGAGAAGCCCCAGCATTTCCGGATCTGACATGCCACTTGCGTCACCGGTCAGGTTAGCACCGCTCAACGAAAAGGACAGCGCGGCAGCCACAAGGCCGACCACCGCAAAAACCAGCGCCACCCCTCGCAAGCGCTCCAGCCGGAATACCAATGCGACGATGACACTTCCGACTGCTGTCAACACGCCAAGATAAAGCGCAACCTTGATGATGATCGCTGCCTGCCCCCAGATATCAGGCATCGTTACTCTACAACAAAGCTGAACGAGCCAGTCATCGCGTGGCCGTCAGCCCCCAATCCGCGCCAGTCAATCACATAGGTCCCGCTTCCCACGGACTGCATAGGGACAGTGAAATCTATTTCCATTCCTTTGTAGGCACTCAGATCCAGATCGACGGCAGGGTTATCAGCTTGTGTCAGGCGCACCTTTGTCAGGCGAATATCGTGCAAGAAGTTCATGACAATTTCGGATGGAGCGTCAGTCAAAACCGCCTCATTGGCCGGTGTCGTCTCGTCCATGGCCGAATGCGCCACAGCGCCTGTGGCCCAAAAGGCAATCATGCCAGCAAGTATTATATTTTTCATTTTCTCGTCCTCATAGGCCATCAGTTGATTCCGTTGGCGCGTTGTAATTCCCGAATGTAGGTGGTGATCAGTGTGACCTCGCCGCGTGTCAGACCCTCAACCGCACGCATGTCTCCGAACGGCCAGTGGTGCGCGCGCACACCCGATGCCACCGCCCGCTGAAAGCTCTCGTCAGCGTGGTGGCTTGGCTCATAAATTTTGTGGACAAGGGGTGGTGCTACTCCTTCGCGTCCTGCGGCGTTTGTGCCGTGGCAGGACGCACAGTTTGCCTCGAAGGCACGTTTTCCGATTTGCGCATTTTGCGTCAGGGTATCCGGCACTGCGACGTCAGCCATTTCACCACCGGCAACGGGTGTATCGGGCGTATTTTGAACACTCTGACCAACAGCGGTCCAAATAGCGTAGGCGAGCCCAGCAATAAGTATTATCGTCACCACTGCAATTGTTTGCCTCATCAATACCTATGTTTTTACTTTACTTTTTCGCAGCGATAGCCGTTCCAGCAGGGGTAAGGTCAAGCATTCATTTATAAGAACTTTGAAGATGAGTAGAACAATATTGGCTGATTGAGGCAGACGCGCGATACGCCCAATGTTAGCTGATCGTGAGATGACCCCTGCCACGAGGCAGGGGCCAACACTTTCCTACGGGCGCACAATCTCCCTGTAATCGCCGCGCAGCTTCAGCGTTACCCTACGGTCAGTTTTGTCGCGGTTGCGCCAGAACCAGCTGTGGTCGCCTGCGAAGGGCGCTGTGATGCTGCCATCTCCTGCTGTCTGGCCACGGCCTCTCTCGTAGGCGACCTCTTCGATGCCTGAATGTGCACGAAGATCAAAGCTGATCCTCCCGCCTGTGGCAAACTTCCGATGAGCAGCCTCACTTGAGTGGTCCAAATTGAAAGTTAGTATATGAACTATTTCAGGCCGTTCGCGAGTATGCGCGGAAATAGTGTTCGCTGCGGAAGCCCACGCTGAACTGGCCCCAGACGCGGGTCAGCGGACTGGCTGATGGATCAAGTTTTCCTGAACAAGCCAAAATGGAACCGCTGCATGCTGCCCCAAGGCGTGTGGTGATCGTGTATCAAGGACTGGATCAGCCGGTAGTTCGGACCCAGCCGTTCCGCGAGCAGCCTTGCGTCATAGCGGGCAACCGGCAGTCCGCTGCATTTTTCCGGTCCATCCAGCGCAAATGTGCCGATGATGGCATGGCCACCGGGGCCAAGAGCTCGATCCATGACCTCGAAATAGGCCTGCTGATCGGCGACATCGGTGAGGAAATGAAACGCTGCCCGGTCATGCCAGACATCGAAGTGCCCTGGCGGTTGCCAATCGAGGATGTTCGACACAACCCACTCGACGGGCACATCCTCGGGCAGTCGCGCGCGGGCCTTTGCCAGCGCTGAGTCCGACAGGTCGAGCACAGTGATCCGGTGATAGCCCAGTTCCAGCAAGCAATCCACGAGCCGCGACGCCCCCGCGCCAACGTCAAGAATGGCGGCGTCGCTGGTCGCCTCTGTCGCCGCGATCAGGTCGAGCGAGACCTGCGGACGATCCTCGAACCAGCTCGTCTCGGCCTCAGCCTTGCTTTGGTAGACGTTTTCCCAGCGGTTCGGTTTTTCAGCCATTGCCATTTCCTCACAAATCGATTCGCCGCAACCGCAGCGCATTGGTGATGACCGAGACAGAAGACAGGCTCATCGCGGCCGCCGCGATCATCGGTGAGAGCAGAAGACCGGTGAAAGGATAGAGCAGCCCCGCCGCGATCGGCACGCCAAGGGAATTGTAGGCGAAGGCGAAGAACAGGTTCTGCTTGATGTTGCGCAGGGTCGCCCGCGCCAATTTGCGGGCCCGTACGATGCCCACAAGATCGCCACCCAGCAGCGTGATCCCTGCGCTTTCCATCGCCACGTCGGCCCCGGTCCCCATGGCGATGCCGACGTCAGCGGCGGCCAGCGCAGGCGCGTCATTCACCCCATCACCTGCCATGGCGATCTTGTGGCCATCCTTGCGCAACTGGTCGATCAGGTCCTTCTTGTCTTCCGGCAGGACACCCGCGCGCACCTCGTCGATGCCGAGCTTGCCCGCCACCGCCTGCGCCGTGCGTTCGTTGTCGCCCGTCGCCATGATGACGCGCAGCCCCTGCGCATGTAGTTCCTTTATCGCCTGCGCTGTGCTGTCCTTGATCGGGTCGGCCACGGCAACGATCCCCACCAGCGCCCCGTCGACCGCGATGAACATCGCTGTCTTGCCCTCAGCTCGCAGGGCATCGGCCTGTGCCTCGGCCGCGCCCGTGTCCAGACCCATCTCCATCATCATCGCCGAGTTGCCAAGTGCTACGGCGCGACCGCCGATTAGTCCGTGCACACCCTTGCCAGTGACCGCCTCAAAATCGGTGGCCTCTTGCCGTGCGGCGCCCGCCGCTTCGGCCCCTTCGACAATCGCTTCGGCAAGAGGATGCTCGGACCCGCGTTCCAATGCCGCGGCCAGCGATAGCAGGTCCGCCTCGGCCAAATCCCCCAGCGCCAATGTGTCAGTCAGCTTCGGCTTGCCCATGGTTAGCGTGCCGGTCTTGTCCACGATCAGCGTATCGACAGATGCCATGCGTTCCAGCGCCTCTGCGTCCTTGATCAGCACGCCCGCCTGCGCCCCACGCCCTGCCGCCGTAGTGATCGAGATCGGCGTCGCCAGTCCCAGCGCACAGGGGCAGGCAATGATCAGCACCGACACTGCCGAGGCGATGGCGAAGACCAGCGCTGGTTCCGGCCCGAAGATCATCCAAAGGGCGAACGCAAAGATCGCGGTTCCCACGACCGTTGGCACAAATATGGCTGAGACCCGGTCCGCGAGGCCCTGGATGGGGGCACGTGACCGCTTCGCGTTCGACACCATGGTCACGATTTGCGCCAGAACGGTATCAGCGCCGACCTTACCCGCTTCGATCACCAGAGAGCCGTTCTTGTTAATCGTGGCCCCGGTCACAGCATCGCCGGGGCCTTTTTCGACGGGCATCGACTCTCCGGTCAGCATGCTTTCGTCCAAGCTTGACCGCCCCTCGATCACCGTTCCGTCCACCGGGACCGCATCGCCGGGGCGTACACGCAGCCGGTCGCCTTCCATGATGTTTTCCAGCGGCGCGTCGTATTCATTGCCGTCCGGCAAGATACGCCGCGCAGTCTTTGGCGCGAGGTCGAGAAGCGCGCGGATCGCGTCGCCCGTGCGTTCGCGCGCCCGAAGTTCCAGCACCTGGCCGACAAAAACCAGTGCAACGATCACCACTGACGCCTCGAAGTATGTGCCGACGCCTTGGCCCATGCGATATTGTTCGGGGAAAAGGCCCGGCAGGAACGTCGCGAAAATCGAATAGAGATAGGCCGCCGACACCCCAAGGCTGATCAGCGTCCACATGTTTGGTGATCGATTCACGACGGAATCCCAGCCCCGCTTGAAGAACGGCCATGCCGCCCAAAGCACGATCGGTGTGGCCAGCACGAATTCCAGATAGCTGGCCATCTGATGCCCGATCCAGTCGCGCACCGGCAGGCCGACCAGCCCGCCCATGGTCAGCACGATCAGCGGCACCGCCGCAGCCGCCGAAATCCACATCCGGCGGGTGAAGTCGGTCAACTCCTCGCTGGGCTCGTCGGTTGGCAGCATCGGCTCCAGCGCCATGCCGCAGATCGGGCAGGCTCCGGGCGCGTCGCGGATGATCTCGGGGTGCATCGGGCAGGTGTACTGAACGTCGGCGGGTGCTGCCTTCTTCTTGCCCGCAGCGCGGCCTGACGCATAGTGCCAAGGGTCGGCCTTGAACTTCGTCTGGCATTTTTCGGAGCAGAAATGGAAGGTCTCGCCCCCAAACTCCGCGTACCGCCCGTCGGGCTTGACCGCGACCGTCATCCCGCAGACCGGGTCCTTGGCAGTCTCTGTCTCCGACGGGATTTCGGGTGCCGCGTGTGGGTGATCGTGGTCCATGAGGTGCCAGCCTTTCAGTTGTTTCTCAGCCTAAGGCTTCCAGTCATTGGAAGCTCAAGCCATTTCTCAATGGTCATCGTGAGCGTCTTCCCTGACCGGATTGCGCGCGAGGAAAACCCGCGCGAAGAGGAACACGAGCGCCATGCCGATGACGCCAATCACGACTATCAGCGGGTCGGAATGCCACTTCATCACGGCGAAGGCGGTCAGCACTACGGCATCGAGTACGATGGCCGTCAGCAGCACCCAACCCCGCGCGCCGATCTCCTCGCGCACATGCCGGAACACGCCCAAGTGGATGATCATGTCCATCACCAGGTAGAAGAACGCGCCAAGCGAGGCGATGCGGCTGAGGTCGAAGAAGACCGTCAGGAAGCCTGCGATCACGACGGTGTAGACCAGTGTATGATCCTTGATCGTGCCCGGCATCCCAAAATGGCTGTGGGGGATCATTTTCATGTCGGTCAGCATCGCCAGCATCCGCGAGACCGCGAACACGCTGGCGATCAGACCTGACGCCGTGGCCACCAGCGCCAGCGCCACCGTCAGGTAGAAGCCGGTCTGGCCGAGGGCGGGCTGGGCCGCCTCGGCAAGCGCGTAGTCCTTGGCTGCCACGATGCGGTCGAGAGGCAGGCTGGAGCCGACGGCGAAGGCGACAAGCAGATAGGCGATCACGCAAATCCCAATGGACAGGACAATGGCCCGCCCCACGTTTTGATGTGGCTTGGTGATCTCGGCACCGCTGTTGGTGATCGTGGTAAAGCCCTTGAAAGCAAGGATCGACAGCGCGACCGATGCCACGAAGCCGGTGGCGCCCGCGTCTCCACCCGTCGCCTCGAACGTCAGACCGCTGGCCCAAAGTGCCGAAACACCGAACAGCGCGATGCCGCCCACCTTCAGTACGGCCATGACGATGGAAACCAGCCCGACCGAACGGGTGCCCGAGGCATTCACGAGATAGGCAATGACGATCAGCCCGACGCCCAGAACCGGAACAAGAATGCTGTCGGCATCGCCGCCGAACGCCCGCAGCGTGTAAGTGCCGAAGGTGCGCGCGACGAGACTTTCGTTGATGACCATCGACAGCGCCATAAGGAGCGAGGCACCTGCCGCCACTGTTGTCGGCCCGTAGGCTTTCTCCAGGATCATCGCGATGCCGCCCGCAGACGGATAGGCGTTCGACATCTTGATGTAGGAGTAGGCGCTGAACGCGGTCACGATGGCACCGACGACGAACGAGAGCGGAAAGAGCGGCCCGGCGAGTTCCGCGATCTGCCCGGTCAGCGCGAAGATGCCAGCGCCGATCATAACACCAGTGCCCATGGCCACTGCGCCGGGCAAGGTGATGCTGTTTTTCTTGTAGGCGTCCGCCATCAGAATTCCTTTTGAGTTTTGCGTCGGGTCGCGATCCAGAGCAGCGGCAATCCGGTGATCAGGCCGAGGCCAAGCACCGCCCATGTCGCCCGGCGGAGGTCTCCGCTCACCGCTTCCCCGCCGAAATGGGCGAGCAGGAAGCTCGCCGGAACGATCCCGGCCAGTGTCGCAACCGCGAAGCGCCAAGCGTGCAGTCGGCTGAGCCCCGCCGCGTAACTGATCATGTCGAAGGACACGAAGGGCATCAGCCGACTGGCAAAGACCGTCGCCATCAAAGCAGTCTGCGAGCCGAGCAAACCGGCATCGACCCGATCACCGAACACCCGCCGCAAGACGTCATGCCCCAGAGACCGCGCCAGACCGAAGGCGATCAGCGCCCCCAGCTCGGCGCCGATCACGACCAGCACCGTGCCCCAGAGATGTCCGTAGGCAGCCCCGGCGGCGAGCGCGATCGGTGCGCTCGGGATCGGGCTGGCCACGACCGCAACGGTCATCAGCGTGACGATCACGACAGGACCCCAGAGGCCAGCGCGGGCCACCAATTTATCGAGACGCTCAGCGTCCATCAGCCCGCGTACCTCGGTGAACACCGATGGCGCGAACTGCCACACGCTGAGCAAGGCGATCCCGAGGATCGCCAGCGCTGCCAGGATGACGGCGCGCAGGCTCATCTCAGATCGCCGCGACGGCCTTCGCCAGAAGGTCGCGGACCTCTCCTGCAACGGCCGTGAGTTCAGCGTTTTCTATCGCCTGCATCGACGCCACCGGGTCGATGGCGCTGACCTCCACGCCGCCTTCGACCTCTCGCAGGATGACATTGCAAGGCAGCATCGCGCCGACCCGCGGCTCGATCCCGATCGCCTGATGCGCCATCTTCGGGTTGCAGGCGCCCAAGATTCGATAGGCTGGCATCTCGACATCGAGTTTCTTCTTCATCGTCGCCCGGACGTCGATCTCGGTCAGGATGCCAAAGCCGTGATCGGTCAACGCATCGCGAGCGCGGGCGTCAACGGCGTCAATACCGGCGTCCGGTATCAGGCGATTCATCGTGTAGTCCATCGGAAGTCCTTTCAGTTCATTTGCGCAAGTATTTTAGAAGCGCCGCAATAGCGAGCCCGACCAGTACGATGCACACGATCGCCCAGATCCAGCCAAAGCCCATTCCATTCCCCATGCCGTAGTCGTTCATCATTGTTTTCTCCTACAATTACTCATGAGACTGCCCCCGCCAACCGGCGCTTGGCGCGATTGACGGCGAAACCTGCGCATCAGTTGTCGCCCATCATGCCTCGATGTCTGCCCTGCATATCGCCATGCTGCCAGCCGCTGTGGCTTTCCATCATCGCGGCCATTGCAGCCATTTCGGCTTCCGTCACCTGTGCGTCGCCGTCAGGGTCGTGCATCTGGAAGGCGCGCACGGTCATTGGTCGCGTATGAGCCGCGTGCATCACCGCAAATTCCTCAAGCGAAAGCGTACCGTTGCCGTCAGCGTCATACGTCTTGATTTCGGCCTGAATGCCGGCTGTCATTTCTTCAGGGCTGAGCGTACCGTCCTTGTTAGTGTCAAACGTGGCCATGGCATAGTTCTGACCTCCGCCCATCATCATGCCCATCCCACCATGGTCACCCATCATACCGATTCCGCCACCCATCATCTGGCCTGGCTGCATCTGGGTTTGCTGCGCGACCACCGGCACCGCAACGGCGGTCAGGCAGAGCGTGGCAACGGCTGCAACCGCGAAATTTTTCGAATGTCTCATGGCATCTCTCCTCAGTTTATTGGCACATCGCCATGGAAGCGTGCATAGGCCCTTCCGGGCTTCAAGAACTGACTTGGATCAATCATCGGATTCACAGACCTGGTAGCATGAAAATGACGCCTGCACTTCACATTGCTCTGCCGCACGTCTAAGCCCAAGATATTACAGGAGCAGTTTTCCGGATCACTAAGAGATCGGCGCCCCCAACATCTATATCACTATGCCCAGGCATGATTAGATTATCGCTGAGAGGGATTGCCCCCCAAGGGGGACGCTGGACCCACCGTCGGCCCATCAGGCTCGCTCCATGAACCCCCTGTTGACGCAAGCCACTGTGCAGCGCGGCGGAGAAAAGTTTTGCCTCGAGGCCGCCTGAATGGCAGCTTTCATCTTCGCAGCCAGATTGGCTCGCAAGTGCAGCGAAGGTCCGGCGTCCGCCGTTTTTTTTGAATGCTGCGTTAGCGAAATTTCGACCCAAGCGACATTTTTATTATCTTTTTTCTCGGTTCACGAATCCAAGGAAGGATTGGAAAAACGGACGTTGTTATGGCCTGTATAGTATAAACGTTCCAGGCACCTTCGCTATCAAGGACTACGAAATATTGTTGCGTAGGTTCGAATCGGTTTCTGGAGCCTGGTCTTGTATCAGCACTTTCTTGAACTGGACCGCCGTGTCAAACGTGCCGCCGCCCGGGATGAGGTCTGCCTCCGGATGATGACCGTTCCGCGTGTCGGGCCGATTGCCGCGCTGACCTTCAAGGCTGCCGTTGACGATCCTGCGCGCTTCAAACGGTCTCGGACGGTTGCCGCTCATTTTGGGCTGACACCAAGGCGCTATCAATCTGGCGAGCATGACAATCCCGGCAGAATTTCCAAAGCCGGAGACCGGGATGTTCGAGCGACGCTTTATGCGGCAGCGAATGCCCTACTGATGCGCACGATGGCAGGCTCTCAGATCAAATCTTGGGGCATAGGACTGGTGCGAACCAAAGGACGCCGCCGCGCCGTTGTCGCGGTGGCCAGAAAGTTGGCCGTCCTGCTGCATAGAATGTGGGCAGATGGCACCGAGTTCCGTCCGGCAGAGGTGAAGGGCACAGCATGATCTGATCCGCCACCCTCCAAAGCCGAACGGGATCGTCCCTCACCGGACGAGGTCTGTGGAAGAAACCGAAAATAGCTGCTGCGCAACGAGAAGCGCGTCCCAAAGCAAGGCTCTCCACTGCCAATCCGACACATGCGTGCAGCGATGCGCTATGGCATCAACCAGACTGCGAAGAGAAGCGTGACTCGGATGAGTGACAATGATCCACAAGAAAGAAGGAAAACGAGCTTGACCAAAACGCCCAATTAGAGAAGCGGACTCTCAAACTCGATGTGGCGAATATCCCCTCCCAATTCGATTTGACCGATGCGGCTCTATGGATGGATATCAATGTCACTAAAAGCAGAAGCGAAATTTCTCCGGTCACGGTTTCGGCTTGCTACCTTCAAAAATGCGTAGCCCAGCGAGGATGGCTTTCGTCGATAACCAGGGCATGGCTGTGCCTGCGATGCCCATTTAAGTGGGGATGACTGAGCGGCAGGTTGTCGTGGGTGTGTTCAAGCTCCACGGGGTCGCCGGATGGCCACAGATTCAGCGCTACGAGCATCCCTAAAGCCGCGATGAGGGCCAGCCCAACCAGCGCAGGAACGACGCCATAGGCCGTCAGTAGCCATCCGGACAGCGGATAGGTCACCAGCCAACAGGCGTGGGACAGCGCAAATTGCGCCGCGAACAGCGTAGAGCGATCCCCTGCATGGGCGGAACGGCGCAGCAATCGGCCAGACGGGGTGAGGACGGCGGAATATCCGATCCCGACCAGCAACCATGCCCCCAGAAGGATGGACCAGCCGAGACCGGCCACCACGACCGTTGCCGCCAGCCCCAGAAGTGTCGCCACCATCAACCCTGCACCGCCAAACATCACGGCCCGGTCAGGTAGTGCATCCAGAATGCGTGGGAGGACCAGCGCGGCCGTCATGGAGCCCGCGCCAAAGGCAAACATTGTCCATGCCAGTCCGCTTTCCGACAGGCCAAGTGAGCCGCGCACCAGAACTACGGTATTAACCAGCACCATCGCCCCTGCCGCCGCTGCCGCGAGGTTCAGCGCCAAGAGGCCGCGTAGGCGGGGCGTGGCAAGGTAGATGCGGATACCCCGTGTGGTCCGATCATAGGTTCCGCGTGGCTCGGACGGGTTGGGGCTGGGCAGCAGCACCGAAACAACCAGAAGGGCCGAGGCCGCGAAACCTACAACTGTTCCGAGGAAAAGCGAATTGTAGGACATCACCGTGAGCAGAAGTGCCGCCAGCGTCGGACTGACGATGTTTTCCAGATCGTAGGCCAGCCGCGACAGCGACAGCGCGCGGGTATAGCGCTCCTCTTCTGGCAAAACATCCGGGATCGTCGCCTGGAAGGTCGGCGTAAAGGCGGCAGAAGCCGATTGCAGCAGGAAAATCAGTGCATAGACCTGCCAGACCTCGGTCACGAAAGGGAGTGCCAGCGCAACGCCGGCGCGCACCAGATCGAGCGTCACCAGAAAAGCGCGGCGCGGCACCCGGTCCGCGAATGCCCCGGCAATGGGAGCGATACCCACATAGGCCACCATCTTGATGGTGAAGACCGTGCCGAGGACCAGCGCGGCCCCGTCGCCCGCAAGATCGAAGGCAAGCAGACCAAGTGCGACCGTTGCGAGTCCGGTTCCCAGAAGCGCCACGACCTGCGCCAGAAACAGATGGCGGTAGGTGCGGTCGGAGAGGATATCGAGCATGGCGGGCCTCAGAGATATTTGGCGATCGTCCGCAGTTCTGCGCGATCTGTTTCGGAACCTTCGACGTTCAAGCAATGGTCCATATGGTCATGGATCAGCGCCCGCTTGGCATTCGTGACAGCCTTTTCGACCGCCTGCATCTGTTGGGCGATCTCCAGGCATGGCTTGCCCGCCTCGATCATATCAATCACGGCGCGCAGGTGGCCGTCAGCACGTTTCAGCCGAGCGATAAGGGCGGGATGGGTTGCATGAACAGGGTTAGTTGTCATATGAATTTCTTATCCTCCCCTGGGGGATAGAACAAGATGGTGCCGCGACGCATCACATGAAAGACGAGCGGACAGGCAGTATTGATGACAAGTTTACGAACAATCGGAAAGGCCGCCTTCGCGACGCTTCTCTGCGCGGCCGTTATTGTCTGGTCGGTCATGCCTACAACCTCGCACGCGCCCGCAATCCTCGACGTGCTTCAGGAGCATGCCGAGATGATCGCCGAGCATGGGCATTCGCATGGTCTGGAAGAGGACCTGGCTTGGGCCATGCACGGACACAGCCACGACAGTGTCGATCACGACCATAGCCAGGCGGTTGTGCCTCGCCCCGATCTGTCGTCGCAGCCGCTCGACATCTACAGGACCTCATGGCGGCTCGGTTCGGCCACGGCGAGTACGTTGCGGACAGAACAGATCGAACGACCTCCGCGCGTCTGATCGACCGCGCGCCCTCGGCGCGTTTCATCCGATCATCAAACACATATGCGGAGTTCAACCCATGAACACAGTCCATCGGGGCTGGACCGATCCCGGCACGCGTCGGATCGCGATCCTGTCCTTCATTGCGCTATCGGCGCTCATCTCAAGCACGGGCCACGCGCTTGCCCACAATGTCACCGAAGGTGACGCGGGCTACATTCAGGAAATCTGGGGAGTGAACATCATTCCCTTCATGTATCTCGGTGCCAAGCACATGGTCACGGGATATGACCACATCCTGTTCCTGCTGGGCGTCGTCTTCTTCCTCTACCGGATGAAGGAGGTCGGCATCTATGTCAGCCTCTTCGCGCTGGGGCATTCGACCACGATGCTGGCGGGCGTCTGGTTCGGATGGGGCATCAACGCCTACATCATCGACGCTATCATAGGCCTCTCGGTCGTCTATAAGGCGCTCGACAATCTGGGCGCCTACCAGCGCTGGTTCGGGTCTCAGCCCAACACCAAGGCCGCGACACTGATCTTCGGCCTATTCCACGGCACGGGCCTCGCCACCAAGATCCTCGACTACGAAATCGCCTCGGAGGGGCTGCTGGCCAATCTTCTGGCGTTCAACGTGGGCGTCGAGCTTGGCCAGATCATGGCGCTCGCCGTGATCCTCATCGTGATGGGCTTTTGGCGGAAATCCCCGAACTTTTTCCGCCAGGCCTACACCGCCAACGTCGTCATGATGTCCATGGGGTTCATCCTCATGGGCCTGCAAATCACCGGCTATTTCGTAGCCACCTGAGAAAATTGGAGACCCAAATGTTCAACGCAGAAAAACCGAGCCTTGAAGAGCTGCCAAGCTCCGCGCAGCTCCTCCGTTCCACCGCTATCGCGGCAGTCAGCGCCGTCGCGATCCTTGTAACCGTCGTTCTGCCCGCCGAATACAACATCGACCCGACCGGGATCGGAGGAGTCCTCGGCCTGGCAGAGATGGGAGAAATAAAGACCCAGCTCGCAGAGGAGGCCGAGGCCGACAGGTTGATGGAGCTTGAGGGAGAAGAGCAGTCCAGCCTGATGAACGACATCTTCGGGCTCTTCGTCGGCGCGGCACACGCGCAGGAGGTCGAGGTCTGGCGCGACGAGATCACTTTCACTCTGGCACCTGGTGACAGTGCCGAATGGAAGCTGGTGATGGAAGAAGGCCAGACGGTGGAATATCGGATGCTCGTTGAAGGCGGGCGCGTGAACTTCGACATGCATGGTCATGGTGGCGGTCAGTCGGTGACCTACGAGAAGGGCCGCGGCTCCACCGGCAACGAAGGCGAAATCGTCGCCGCGTTCGACGGCGAACACGGCTGGTTCTGGCGCAACCGCGACAGCTCGGATGCTACTGTGACCGTGCAGGTGCGCGGCGAATACGCCGAGTTCAAAGACGCCAGCTGACACCTGAAGCTGCCGTTCGTGCGATGTGCGGCGAACGGCAGCTCTCCGCCCTGATCTACAGCTGCGGTCTATAGCCGTGTTTTGTCAGCAGCCGAACTTTGCCTATTTTTCTAACAAAAGCCGCTGAAGTGATCCAAATCACCCCAACGGCCAAGCTTTGCCTGCAAAATGGACAACGAATTCACCAAAACGGTCAATTTATGGTTGTCGATTCATTAAGTATCCATGCCGTCAACAAAGCCACTTGGAATACCCTTAGCATGCGCAAGTCATGCACCCTTCACACTAATGCCAGCCTCAGGTGCCTGATCCGGAAACTTGATACGTCATACCTTTCGCATTCGCCTGCACAGACCTATATTATCCAATGTGCTAAGTCCTCTTCCCCTACGTCCCGTGCCTATCCACAGGGAGACGATACTATCGTTCCTGTCGCGGATAGCAGCGATAAATGGTGTGTCGGCTGCCGACCTTGCAATGGATATGGGTTTTTCAATCAAGAAGATTATCAACCTTGAGGAAAATGCTGTGCGCGGTCTTGCTGAATGCGGCGGCCTAACTGACGAGCAAATTCAAGAGCTCGTGTCTTGGACCGGCCAAGCAGTGGGAGGTGTCCGGATGGCATTTCGCGATGAGATCTTCGTCTCAAGAGCGGTCAGGAACCCAATCATGCGGGGCTGCCCGATTTGCCTTCGCGAGGATGCCAGTAACCATCCCTCGCGACCGATCAGCCGAATGGCGATGCGAGGAGACTGGCAGTTGCGAGAACTCAATCTTTGCATCGCGCATCAGCACCCCATAGTTCCGCTTTGGAAAAACGATCTGCCAACTGATAGGTTCGATATTTCGAAACGACTCGCAGAAATCTTGCCAGCAGTGCTCGAAGGCGGATTGGACCAGCTGCGTGTGACACCTTCGCCCTACGATCTTTGGCTTAGCAATCGGCTGGACACCGGATTAGATGATACTTGGCTCGCTGATAAATCTCTCTATGCAGCGACAACTTTTTGTAAACTTTTGGGGGTAGAGCTTCAGCAATTGCAATCTTTTCCGGATGAGATTGGATATGCGGTTGAAGCCACTGCTCATGATGTTGGGTTTGATGTCGCAAGCCAGGGCGAGGTCAGCATACGGGCCGCGTTCAACTCACTTGCTGCTCGCGCGGATGGTCAAAATGACGAGCCTAAAAAGGCTTTTGGTAAGCTTTACTCAGACTTGAGCCAAGCTCATGTAGATAAGCACGAGTTTGCACCATTCCGGAAACTTCTGCGCGATTGTATCATAGACATTTGGCCTGTCGCCGCCGACGAGAACATGCTCGGGGTAACCCAGAAAGAAAGGCTGCTGCACTCAATCAAAAGCGCAGCGCAGGAGACCGGTATCGGAGCAGGCCTGCTCGACCAATTCTTGGTTCATGCAGGCGCGATATCCGCAGAGGACAAACGTCCCGCGGCCCGAAAGACCTTTGACGCAAAGGCATACCAAGAGCTTCTTGCAGAAATCCCGACGTTGGTCGGCTCTTTGGAGATGCAACAACGCATTGGGGCAACACAACATCAACTTGCGTCTTTGGCAGAGGATAAGGTCCTACGTCCACGGATCGACATACCAACGATCAAAGCTCCTTGGCGGGTTGCTGATGGCATGGCTCTGATTGCCGAACTCCACGGGCTGGCGAGCTCAATCCAGCGGAATGATAGACGCTGGGAAACGATACAAATGGCCAGGCGCCGATCCGATTTGAGCGTGGGTACACTCATCGCGGCTGCCCGGTCGCGGCAGCTTCAGGTTGGGCACCGTGAGGATCTCTGGGGATACGCCGGGTTCAGCGTTTTGAAGTCTGAGGTCGATGCTTTGAAATCGTTACGTAAAGATCAGCAGGAGGATTTCTTGATCAGCGCCGCGGCGTTTGCACGATCCGTCGGGATGCGTCGCGAAGGTTGGTTCGAGAAGTTCATGGCGGCAGGGCACATCACTGGAACACGAATGCCACACCCGAAAATTGGAGGGATGCGGATTTATATCTCCAAAGAAGATATCGCAGAATTTCACGCGCGCTTCGTGACTGCCTCGACCATGGAACGAGAATTCGGACTCCACAAACGAACACTGCTCGCAAGGCTGAAAGCGGCGCATGTGAAGCCTTTCGCCCCGAACGCTCAGGATTTTGGAACGCTCTATCTACGTGAGGACGTCGAAGCGGTGATCAAGCCTGCGCGGATAGTCTCGCGAAAGTAAGGTTTATAGGTCGCTCCGATTTGAAATTTGGTTGAACTGAAAGATCTCAGTATGTGCGTATGAGCACAATACGATCCAAAATAAAGTTCCTACGTGCAGACACAAACTTCTTGACACCGATTTGCACGAAACAGGCAGAATTTGCACTCTTATGCCCCATTGGCAAAATTACTGATTTCCATGGTGATCCCGGCAGGATTCGAACCTGCAACCTGCCCCTTAGGAGGGGGCTGCTCTATCCAGTTGAGCCACGGGACCACGAAATCTTTCTATCCTAAAGATTCATCCTGATCCAGAGGCCGGTAGCCGGAGATATCCCTGATTGCCTGTCCGGTCTTCAAACATTACGCTCGGCTCAAATCATTCGCACCGCAGGAATACCGAATTGTCCCAAAAACCCAAACGCCCCCTTACCCTTCGTGATGTGTCGGAAGCATGCGGTGTCTCTGAAATGACCGTGAGCCGCGTTTTGCGAAAGAGCGGGGACGTCTCTGCCGCCACACGGGAGCGGGTTCTGGCATCGGCAAAGGAGCTGGGGTACGTGCCCAACCAGATCGCAGGCTCCCTCGCATCGCAGCGGGTCAATCTTGTGGCCGTGATCATCCCTTCACTGGGCAATATGGTATTTCCGGAAGTGCTGTCGGGCATCAACTCCATCTTCGACGACACCCCTTTGCAACCAGTCGTCGGCGTAACCGATTACCGTCCTGAAAAGGAAGAACAGGTACTGTACGAAATGCTATCGTGGCGACCATCAGGTGTGATTATCGCAGGATTGGAACATTCCGAGGCTGCACGGGCCATGTTGCTCAATGCGGGCATTCCGGTGGTTGAAATCATGGACGTAGACGGCAATCCGGTCGATGCAATGGTCGGAATTTCCCATCGTCAGGCTGGCCGTGATATGGCCAAGGAAATCTTGCGCGAAGGATACGAGCGGATCGGATTTCTAGGCACAAAGATGCCGCTCGATCATCGTGCGCGCAAACGCTTCGAGGGGTTCACGGACGCGCTGGCCCGCGAGGGGATAGAGATTGAGGACCGCGCATTTTACTCTGGTGGTTCTGCCCTCCTGAAAGGGCGCGAGATGACCCGCGATATGCTGGCGCGCTCTCCAGATCTGGATTTTCTGTATTATTCAAATGATATGATCGGCGCTGGTGGCTTGCTGCATTTGCTCGACAGCGGGATCGACGTACCCGGTCAGATCGGGCTGGCGGGTTTTAATGGAATCGAACTGCTGGCAGGGCTTCCGAGGCAATTGGCGACTATGGATGCCTGCCGCCGTGAGATCGGGATAGAGGCTGCAAAGATCATCCTCAACGCATCCAGCACCGATCCTGAGCCAGATATGCCAAAAGTCATCACAATGAAGCCTACCCTCACGCTTGGGAATACCCTACGCCGCCGCAAGCACGGATGAGCCTGAGACGGCTGTCAAACAAAGCCGCACGGCGAATTTTTATGGACCGCCATGCTCTGTTGGACGCCCCGCGCGGGCCCGCCGATTCTGCATCATTGCTGGCGCTGATTGAGAGATTAGGGTTCGTCCAACTCGACAGTATCAATACGGTCGCGCGGGCCCACGATCTGATCCTGTTCGCACGTAAGCCGCAGTACCGGCCAGATGCCCTCAAACGATTGTACGAAGACGAGGACGCTCTGTTCGAGCATTGGACACATGACGCCGCGATTATCCCCCTGTCCTACTACGGAAAATGGCAGATGCGGCGTGCGCGTGACGCGGCCAAGCTGCGCACACAATGGCGCAGCGATCGTCGCGATGGTTTCGAAGAACAACTCAAAACTGTTCTCGATCACATTCGGCTCAACGGTGCATGTGGTTCCTCCGATGTGGGAAAAGGGGAAAAGCGCGGCTCTGGCGGGTGGTGGGACTGGCATCCCTCAAAAACCGCGTTGGAATATCTGTGGCGCAGCGGCGCGCTGCATGTGGTGGGGCGCGAAGGATTTCAAAAACGCTATGATCTGACGGAGCGTGCGCTGGATCCTAAGATCTGGGCCACAAACTCAACGTCAAGCGAACAGCATACAGTAGAGTGGTGTTGTGCAGGCGCATTACAGCGGCTAGGCTTTGCCACTGCCGGTGAGATTGCAGCGTTCTGGGCCCATGTTACCCTTACAGAAGCAAAAGAGTGGTGCGCCTGCGCCCTGAACAATGGCACGATCGAGGAGATTGAGATTACAGGCGCAGATGGTTCTGTAAAACGCGCCTTTGCGCGGCCATCAACCCTTAGCGATCCCGCCATCGAGTGCGCCGCGACGAACCGCCTGCGTGTCTTAAGTCCCTTTGATCCGGCCCTGCGTGATCGCAAGCGTGCCTTTTTCCTGTTCGGTTTCGATTACAGGATCGAGGTGTTCGTACCAGAGGCCAAGCGGGTCTTCGGCTATTATGTTTTTCCAATCCTTCAGGGTGAGCGGTTGGTAGGCCGTATCGATATGAAAGCATTCAGAAGCGAAGGTATCCTGCGTGTCAGGGCACTGTGGCCGGAAAAGGGTGTGGCATGGGGAAAAGGGCGGCAATACGCACTCGAAGCCGAGCTAGAGCGGATAAAGCATCTGGCAGGCGTCGATAAAGTTGAGTTCGATAGTCGCTGGCTACGGCCTTCAATGCAGCACCAATTCGGCTAGCTCTAACGCAGATGCTTTCAACCGGGGCAGATGAGCCTTGAGGCCATCCAGATCAATCCGCTGTGTCGGCGCATGGATCGACAGCGTCGACATTAGACGGTTTTGCGCATCCAATAAAGGCACCGCGACCGCAACCATGCCCTCCATGAATTCCTCGTTGTCACAGGAGTATCCACGCTCCCGAATCATTTCTATCTCGGTCTTAAGCGCATCGGGGTCGGTGATCGTGTGATCAGTCTGTGCATCAAGTGTCACAATACCGAGGTATTTTGCAAACAATCGCGGCTTGAGCGAACTAAGGTACATTTTGCCGCTGGCCGTACAGTGGAACGGCACTTCGGTCCCAACGGGCAGCTGAATGCGCAACGGCCATTTCGTCTCGACCCGGTCGAGATAGACCATGGCATGACGTTCTGGCATCGCGATATTGCATGTCTCGCCCACATCATCGGCCAGCGCAGTCAAAACCGTTTGCCGCACCATCCGAATGCGCGACGTAGACAGTATAGAGGCTGCAAACCGCCGCAGCCTATACCCCGGCGCATAAGAGCGACCATCAATATCACGCTGAAGAAATCCCTCCTCCTCGAGGGTATGGAATAGGCGATGAATCGTCGGCTTTGGCAGGCCCAAAACCTCGTTCACCGCCGTAGGGGTAATGGCCACACCCGCCTTTGCAAGCTCCTCGAGCAACAGCAACAATCTCAGGTTTGTGGGGATCGTTTTTTCAACTGTGCTGGTGTCGTTGTGCATCGGCAGGGGTATCCTTATCTGGCCGGGAGCAGCATGAGTGACAAATCCGGTACTAATGCAACGATAAACCAGATGCTTATCAACGCAACCAGATAGGGCACCGTATACCGTAACAGCCTGAAATAAGGCACACCTGTAACGCCACTGGCTACATAGAGGTTTAAACCGTAGGGCGGTGTCACGAAGCCAATGGATGCCCCGACGAGAAAAATCACTGCAAAGTGTATCGGATCAATGCCCACCGACATCGCAATCGGCGCAAGGATCGGCGCGAGGATAATCGTTACAGGCAGCGATTCAAGGATCATGCCGGTGACAAACACAATTGCCATAGAGGTGAAGAGCACCGCATGATAGCCGCCCATGCCGGTCACAAATTCTCCAACAACCTCCTTGGCACCCAAGGACGACATGACCTGCTGCATGGCAACCGACACAGCAATCAGCGGCACCAGAATACCTGTGATCTGCGCCGAACGTGACACCACTGTGGGTAGGCTCATCAGGGTAAACCCCTCAACCACAAACATCGACGCGAGGGACTTTGCCTCAACCGGCTTTTCAGTACTGTCGCCCATGATCTTGTTCAGCGGGTAGCTGATCATGCCCACGATAATACAAAACCCGACAGTGACACCCGCCGCTTCAGTAGGTGAGAACTTGCCAGAGTAAATACCCCACAAAACCAGACCGATGGCGAAAAAACCCAACCACGCACCGATTGCAGTTTTGATAACACGCATCGGTGACAGCTTAATCAGAAAACCCCAACCGTTGAGTGTGCAGATGATGAACGCAGATGTCATCATCGCCAGAACCATAAGCGTGCCAGGCACGATACCAGCAATAAACAGGTCCGAGATGGGAAGGTTCATCAAAAATCCGTAGACGATGAAAATAATCGAAGGCGGAATGATGATCCCTACCGTGCCGCCAGCAGCAGCAGTCGCCGCTGAAAATCGCTCATCATAACCGCCTTTGACCATTTCGGGATGTAGCATGGAACCAATTGTCGCTGTTGTTGCGGAGTTTGATCCAGAAATCGCCGCAAACAGCCCACATGCCGCCAGTGCAGCCATGGCAAGTCCCCCGCGTAACCATCCCAAACAGGAGTAAGCAAAATCTGACAAACGGCGGGCGATCCCCGACTGGTTGATCAGGTCACCCGTCAGGATGAAAAGCGGCATCGCCAACAGGGCGAACCCTTTATTGAATACATTGAGCAGCTCGTTTCCCGTATTGTCGATCGGCAGGTCGATGACAAAGCTACAACCGATCACCCAATAGAAGATAACCAGAAGCACGGGAGTACCCAGCATAAAGAAAATCGTCACCGCGATTGAAATCAGTGTGATCCATGTTCCGTCGGTCATTAGATATCTCCTCCGATGACAGCTTGTTTGATGATCGGTGCACCAGTTCTGTAGTTGCCCCAATCCTCCAGCCAATTCCCGATCACGCGACCCGCCATCAGAATAAACGCCACCGGTACAGTGATGTAGAACCACCACTTCATTACGTCATCTACCCCGTCGACCATTTGAAAATTGTCTGCGGAATAGGCGGTAAAACGCAGTGATGTTGTGATGGCGATGAGACAAAACCCCAGCCACAAAACTGTATCAAGCGAGAGCGTCATCATCTGGCGCTGCGGCTTCATCTTGGACCGAAACTCGCTGAAGCTCAGGTGTGTGCGCAATTTTACATTATACGAGCATCCAAACCACGCCATGATCATGAACAGAAAGGGCGGGACAGTCGTCGAGCCCGACCATTGATGCGAAAAGACAAAGCGGTCGATCACACCCCAAAATATAATCATCGCGATCATTAAGTATGCGACTACGGACACTCCGCGCTCCAGATGCCGCTCGATAATCGGGACCTTCAGGAACACCAAATGGGCAAGGTAACCGCCCGCAAGCGTCACAATAACCCCGAACAGCCACATGCCGTCAGAGTAGAATGCTGTTTTCATTTCCCATGGATCACCTGACAGGATCGCGGGTATGACCGACAGTGCTTCGGACCAAATCGACATAAGACACCCCTCATACGCGACATTCAGGCAATGCCCGAACATCAACATGCAATCGTTGCAAAAGCTATGAAATCGCCGGCCTGGGTTGTTTCAGACCGGCGCGAAATCAATCGCCGTTGTTTACGCTTTCCACCAACGGCGCGGTTCAACATTCTCAGGCTTGGTGTTGACGTCGATTGTCCGGACTTCGTTGTAGATGTCCTGATAGGTATCAAGGCCACCGGACCAGCCGTTCAGACGCTCGCGCCACTGCTCCCACAACTGTGGCTGGAACTCGGGCGAACACATCATCTCGGCTTTCTTGATTTCATCATCTGACAAGAAGGCGTTGCGCACGTTGTTTTCGGCAAAAATTGTGCCTGGAAGGATCGGATCGGATTGGCCAACCGTTTTGACCAGTGCGGCCTCGTTGGCGGCCTGTACGTGTGTTTGCGCCCAATAGGAGGATTCCATCACCGCATCCTGCAATTCACCCGAAAGGCCGTCAAAGACGGATGCATTCATAGAAGTTGCTTCAGTACCGCAGAAGAAATTAAGGTGAACGGACTGGGAGACAACAGGCGCCATGTTGGCATAAGCCACCGCAGATGCCCACGTCTCCGCCCCGTCGATCAGGCCCTGTTTAAGACCATCAAGCGTTTCTTCCCAAGCAACCGGCACGGGATTCAGGTTCATCGCTTCCATCGCAATGCGGCCCAACTGTGTGCCGGTTACGCGGTTTTTTGTACCGGCGAGCTGCTCCACGGATGTGACGGTCGGTTTATCTGCCCAAGCAAGGCCCAGCTGGATACCTCGCAACTCCGCGTGAGAGAACAGCAGCTTGAGCCCGTGACGCTTCTCATAGGGCTCGCGCAGCAGCGCCTGTGACGCTGGTGAATACAGGAAATGATACTGGTCCGCGCGATTACGGAACATATAGGCATAATCGAGCACGTTGAGGTATGGCGCGCCACCGGCTGAGTTTTGGGTAGAGGCCGCATAGAAGTCGACGATCCCCTGCTGACACTTCTCGACACAGGATGTCTGGCCGCAGATCTGGTTGTCACCAATGAATTCGATCCGGATCTCCCCGTCCGTGCGCGATTCCAGGTCCCGACAAAACTCCAGCGCGCCTGCACGCTCGATCAGCAGGTTGCGAGCGTTAAAGCCTGACGCACCAAATTTAAAAGTGTGCTTGGCCTCTTTGGCGAAGCGTTTGTCGTAGGTGGATTCTGCAGCAGAGGCGAGGTTTGCGAGGCTCATCGCGCCGCCGAAACCACCAGCCGCCAGCAAAGTAGAGCTCATACCATAGCGGCCTGCGACGCGGAAAAGATCGCGCCGTGAAATCCCGTTTAATTTGTTCTGAATAGTCATGTGTAGTTCCTCCCGGTTCAGTTTGTCTATTATTGAGACTTTTTGTTTCAAAAAAGACTAGCCTGACTTGGCGCTTCTGTATAGAAATTTTTTCAACTGAGGAGGATTTTACCGTGAATACAGATTTCATTATCGTGGGCGCAGGCTCGGCGGGCTGTGTTCTGGCGAACCGCCTTAGCGCAAATCCCCGTAACAAAGTTGTGTTGCTGGAGGCCGGTGGCCGCGACTGGAATCCATGGATTCACATCCCCGTCGGATATTTCAAAACCATCCATAATCCCGCCGTTGACTGGTGCTATAAGACCGAGGCAGATCCGGGTCTAAACAACCGCAGACTCGACTGGCCACGAGGTAAAGTGCTGGGCGGCTCATCATCACTGAACGGGCTTTTATACGTACGCGGGCAGCCACAGGATTATGATCGTTGGCGGCAGATGGGCAATGCCGGCTGGGGCTGGGACGATGTTCTGCCCCTGTTCAAACGCGCAGAAACCAATGAGCGCGGCGCAGATGAATATCACGGCGATCAGGGGCCCCTATCCGTTTCTGACATGCGAATTCAGCGCCCGATTACCGATGCATGGGTGGCCGCAGCACAAGCAGCCGGTTATAAATTTAATCCCGATTACAACGGGGCCAAGCAGGAAGGCGTAGGGTTTTTCCAGTTAACCGCACGCAACGGCCGGCGTTGCTCGACCGCAGTCGCCTATCTCAATCCGGCGCGCAAACGCCCTAACCTGACGATCATAACCCATGCGCAGGTTGAAAGAGTTCTATTGGACGGCAGCCGTGCAACAGGTGTGCAGTACAAGGACAAATCCGGCATCCTCCAAAGCCTATTGGCGGCCAAGGAAATTATTTTGTCCGGCGGCTCAATCAACTCTCCGCAGTTGCTTATGCTGTCCGGCATCGGAGAGGTTGAGCAGCTGCGCGAGCACGGCATTGAGGTCAAAGCGGACCTGAAGGGTGTCGGGAAAAATCTGCAGGACCACCTGCAAGCACGGCTCGTCTATAAAACTCACGAGCCTACGCTTAATGACGAAGTATCCAATTTGCTCGGTCAGGCGCGCATTGGGCTGAAGTATCTGATGTCGCGCACTGGCCCCATGACAATGGCCGCCAGCCTTGCCACAGGATTCATGAAAACGCGGCCAGACATAGAAACACCGGATATCCAGTTTCACGTACAACCCTTGTCGGCAGAAAATCCCGGACAAGGGGCCGATAAATTCTCGGCCTTCACGATGTCCGTCTGCCAGCTGCGCCCCGAGAGTAAGGGGGAGATCAGGCTCACCTCTTCAAACGGGCGTGATTACCCGAAGATTGTTCCGAACTATCTGTCTACCGAAACGGATTGCCGGACTATTGTGGCTGGGGTCAACATCGCACGCCGCATTGCACGCCACTCCCCACTCGCCTCCAAAATCTCCGAGGAATATCGCCCCAATCCCTCCCTCGACATCGAGGACTATGACGCCACGCTGGACTGGGCGCGAAACAATACTGCCTCGATCTACCATCCGACCGGCACCTGCAAGATGGGCAATGACAGTGCCGCGGTTGTGGATGCGCGCTTGCGCGTACATGGCATTTCAGGACTGCGGGTAGCTGACTGCTCTATTATGCCCGAAATCATATCGGGAAACACCAACGCCCCCGCCATCATGATTGGAGAAAAAGCCAGCGAACTTGTGCTTGAGGACAACCCTTTCTAAGGGCGCATAACTACCGGTTATGGCATTGCCATTGTCCCCCTGCTCTGGTCTGGTCACAGAGTAGAAGGACGCAATGCCGTTGCCGATAACGGGTGTGCTGACAGCCGCCCCCTTTGCCCAAAGGGACAAAAGAATGACCGACCTTCCCGCCATCCGCCTTGTTGGCTTGTCTGGCCTGCTGGTCCAGTTCGCAACCCGAATGAGCGAACCTGCAAATCGTGCGGCAATTGCATTTCGCGCGGCTGTAGAAGCAGCACAGTGGCCGGAGGTGCGCGAGACATCGACATCTCTTGTCTCGACATTTATCAGCATCGATCTGGTAAAATCTCCACCCGAGGCTACAAGAGAAAAATTGCGGGCTCTTCTGGCACAACAAAATTGGTTAGAGGCCCCTCTTCCCGCGGGGCGTACCCTATGGGAAATCCCCACACTCTATGGCACCGATGCTGCACCCCAACTCGAAGAGGCCGCAGAGGCGGCGGGTGTGTCGCCCGATGTGGCCATCGCCGAGTTATCATCTACGCGGGTACGGGTGCTGACCATCGGATTTGCGCCCGGTCAGCCCTACACCGGCGAATTGCCACCTCACTGGGACATTCCACGCCAGCAGTCGTTGACCAAATCAGTCCCCGCCGGAGCGCTGGTGGTTGCAATACGCCAGTTGATCATTTTCACCAATGCATCGCCTACGGGCTGGCGCCATATAGGCCAGACAGCCTTTCGCAACTTCCGCCCGCATGATGCAACACCCATCGCGCTGACACCGGGAGACGAACTGTGTTTTCCTGCTGTTACCGAAGCCGAGTTCGCACGCATCATTTTAACCGACACCAGTGGTCATGGCGGCGCGCAAAAACAGGTGCTGGCATGAGCATTATATTAACCGTGGAATCCTGTGGCCCGGCTGTCACCCTGCAAGATATGGGTAGAGCTGGGTTTCTCGCCCAAGGGATAACTCGTGGCGGCGCTGCAGACATCCTAGCCTTGTACGAGGGCGCGGCCCTGCTGGGTCAGCCTGTGGACCTCGCCGCGCTCGAGATGACCGGCATGGGCGGAAGCTTCAAGGCATCGGGAAACCTTCGCATCGCGCTGACAGGCGCTCCTATGGCCGCGACGATAGACGACCAACCCATAGCGTGGAACGCTAGCCATGCGCTGCCAGCTGAAAGTGTGCTCAGGATTGGCGGCGCACGCAGTGGCACCTATGGCTATCTCCATGTGGGAGGCGGGTTCGATACCCCTGTTATGATGGGCGCACGTGGGGCCCATCTCAGCGCGGGTCTGGGTCATGCGCTCGGTGCAGGCGATACTCTTCCTGTCGGTGCAGACACGGGCAGTGTAACCGGCATGGCCTTACCCGCCGACAACCGCTTTGACGGTGGCGCAATCCGAATAATTGCCTCTATGCAAACCGAACAGTTTGATGATGCCACCCGAAAGCGGTTTACCAATACGGCATTCCGCCGTGATGCACGCGGCAACCGGATGGGCGTGCGGATGGAGCATGATGGCGCGCCTTTCGTGTCTGCCGATCAGCTTACCATCCTGTCGGATGTCATTGTCCCTGGCGATATCCAGATCGCCGGGGATGGCGCGCCTTTTGTGTTGATGTGCGAATGCCAGACCACCGGTGGCTACCCTCGCATTGGGACTGTCCTGCCCTGCGATATGGCGCGTGTTGCACAGGCTCCTGCAGGTGCGGCGCTTTCGTTCGGGTTTATTCCGCTGGACGAGGCCCGAATCATCGAACAGCGCGCCGCAGCATTTCGCACCTCTCTTGGCAGTACAGTAACCCCGCTCGTCCGCGATCCGTACAGCATCCGCGACCTGCTGTCTTACCAACTCATCAGCGGTGCGATCTCCGCTACAAACTCCACACTCGATACCGAGGATTAAACATGCACGTAGATCTAAATGCCGACATGGGCGAAAGCTTTGGACCGTGGCGCATGGGCGACGATGCCGCGCTGCTGCGCACTGTGACATCGGCCAACATTGCCTGCGGTGGCCATGCGGGGGACGCTGACACTATGGCTGCGACATTACAGCTTGCCCACACTAACGGCGTAGGAATCGGGGCGCATCCGGGCTTTATGGATTTGGCTGGCTTTGGACGAAACCGTATTTCCGTCCCCCGCGTCACACTGCAAAACCAGATCCGCTATCAGGTGGCGGCTAGTATCGGAATGGCGCGCAGTGTCGGAGCAAAAGTGAGGCACCTCAAACTGCATGGTGCTGTTGCAAACATGGCGTCAGAGGATCCGGTCCTTGCCCGCGATCTCTACGAGGCGGCCCTATCTGTTGACCCAGATTTGATTATTATGGTCCTTGCTGCAACGGCCCAACAACAGGCCGTGTCCGAGCTTGGCTGCATCTGGGCCGGTGAGATATTTGCAGACCGCGCCTACAACGAGGACGCGACACTGGTTGATCGCAGCATTTCCGGTGCAGTTATTCATGATCCGGTGGTTGCCGGTACGCGGATGGTAGAGATGGTTAAGGCTGGTGCCATCATTACCGAGAGCGGCAAACACATCCCCGCCGCCATCGATACCATTTGCCTGCATGGTGATACCCCTACCGCAGTCGCAATCGCACAGTCTGTGCGCGCCTCCCTCGAGGCAGACGGCATCACTGTTACAACCTTCCATGGACGCACCTAATGGGCGCACGCCAATCAATACAAAGGAAGAAAGTGGTGAGCCCGTCGGGATCCGAACCCGAGACCTACTGATTAAAAGTCAGTTGCTCTACCAACTGAGCTACAGGCCCACTGCGGCGTTGTTTAGAAACCTGTGCCCTAGCGGTCAACCCCCATAACGCATGAATTTTATATGCGCTGCTGGAATTTCCGGCACGCGCCGTCTATATCGCGGGAATGAACATGATATCTTCCTCCTCTTTGCCGTTTATGAAAATGCACGGGCTCGGCAACGACTTTGTCGTAATTGATGCACGAGATGGGCAAATTCCCTTGTCACAAGGGCTTGTGCGCGCAATTGCCCACCGCCAAACAGGGGTAGGTTTTGATCAACTGGCAGTGATCGGCAACGGTTCTGGCGACGCTCACCTGACATTCTACAATGCTGACGGCTCTACTTCAGCAGCATGCGGCAATGCGACACGCTGCATCGCGCGCCACCTAATGAACGAAACCGGCGCGTCGGAGCTACATCTCACAACGGATCGCGGCGATTTATATGCAAGAGATTCGGGGGGCGGCCTGACATCTGTAAATATGGGCCAGCCTCGGCTTGAATGGGATGAGGTGCCATTGGCACACCGGATGGACACATTGTCCCTTCCGATCGAAGGTTCACCGGCGGCCACGGGCATGGGCAATCCGCATTGCACCTTTTTTATCGAGGATGTGAATGCTGTCGATCTCGCCAGCTTTGGAGCGACCCATGAGCATCACCCCCTGTTCCCCGAACGCACAAATGTACAAATTGCACAAATCATCGGGCCGGATCATATTCGTATGCGCGTCTGGGAGCGGGGCGTAGGCATCACCTTGGCGTCAGGGTCATCATCCTGCGCTACCGCTGTTGCAGCTGCACGTAGAGGCCTCACAGGGCGCGCAGTGCGCATTGATCTCGATGGGGGCACGCTGGCGATTGATTGGCGAGATGACGGCGTGTGGATGACCGGTCCGACGATGCACGTCGCGAATGGTAGCTTCACCGCAGATTTTCTCGCGAGCTCTTTATGAGCGCGCCAATATTCTCGAACCATGGCTGTCGCCTAAACCAGTACGAACTGGAGGCGATGAAGGAACTGGCGGGTGCCGCAGGGCTGCGCGACGCGGTCGTAATAAACACCTGCGCCGTGACAGCCGAGGCAGTGCGCAAGGCGCGGCAAGACATCCGAAAACTGCGCAAAGCCAACCCAAATGCGCGTTTAATCGTTACAGGATGCGCCGCCCAGACCGAGCCGGCGACGTTTACCGCCATGCCTGAAGTGGACGCGGTAATCGGAAACACCGAGAAGATGCTGGGCGAAACATGGCAAGGACTGGCCGCGGATTTTATCGGCGAGACCGAGGCACTTCAGGTCGATGACATAATGTCCGTCACTGAAACTGCGGGCCATCTGATTGACGGCTTCGGTACCCGATCCCGCGCTTATGTGCAGGTGCAAAATGGCTGTGACCACCGCTGCACATTCTGCATAATTCCCTTTGGGCGGGGAAATTCCCGTTCTGTACCAGCGGGTGTGGTCGTAGACCAAATCAAGCGATTGGTAGACAAGGGGTTTAACGAGGTTGTTCTCACCGGTGTTGATCTCACATCTTGGGGTGCCGACCTGCCTGCGTCGCCAAAACTTGGTGATCTGGTAATGCGAATTTTGCGGCTAGTGCCTGATTTGCCCCGACTCAGGATCAGCTCGATTGATTCGATCGAGGTGGATGATAATTTAATGCAGGCTATTGCGACTGAAGGGCGTTTGATGCCTCACCTTCATCTGTCGCTTCAACACGGCGACGATTTGATACTCAAACGGATGAAGCGCCGACACTTGCGCGACGATGCCATCAAATTTTGTGAAGACTCACGTAAGCTTCGTCCGGATATGACCTTCGGAGCCGATATAATTGCAGGCTTTCCGACCGAGACGGAGGCGATGTTTCAGAACTCCCTCAATATGGTAGAGGAATGTGATCTTACATGGTTGCATGTCTTTCCCTACTCCGCCCGCACGGGCACGCCTGCGGCCCGCATGCCGCCCGTCAATGGCGCAACCATCAAAGAACGTGCTGCACGCTTGCGCGCGCTGGGTGATGCGAAGGTACAGGCCCATCTGGCCGCCCAAGTCGGACGCGATCACAATGTGCTGATGGAGAATGCGACTATGGGCCGAACAGCGCAATTTACCGAAGTGCAGTTTGCCATTCCAAAGATTGAGGGCCAGATAGTCCCGGCCCGGATCAAGGGTTGGCTTGGAAACACCCTCACCGCTTAAGCCGGTCAACCACTTCGTAAACCAGCAGAGGCTATTGGATGGCTTCATCCAGCCGTTAACAAATATGTAACAGTTTCCTGTAAGGAATCGAAAAGGCCCGCCTCTTGTTCAGAAGCGGGCCTTTTAAACTTAGGTAATCAGCAGATTACTCTTTGTTTTTAACATTCGCCCAAAGGCGCTTGTTTGTAAGATACAGAAGTACCGACAGAAGTGTCAGAAACAGTACGCCGGCAAAGCCTGCCTGCTTGCGCGCCGCCATTTTAGGCTCTGCTGTCCACATCAGAAACGCAGCAACATCTTCAGACATTGCTTCAATCGAGTTGGAAGACCCGTCCGCAAACTCGACCGCTTCTTCATAGAGTGGTGGGCCCATCGCAAGCCAGCCGCCCTCAAAGTACTTGTTCTCGTAGAGGGTTACGCCTGCCTGGGTTTTCTCTTCACCCGTATAGCCGTGCAAAAGTGCCGAGATATATTCCGCGCCGCCGAAACCATAGAGCAACTGGTTAATTCCGAGGCCGTACGGGCCAGAGAACGCCTTGCGCTTTTTCGCCATCAACGACAGATCGGGAGCGGTTGCGAGGCCGGATTCAGGGAAATGATCAACTGGCGTTGCTTCGCGGAAATCATCAAGATCTGCATCGAAAACTTCCCACTGCTTTGCGTATTCGACCACTTGCTCTTCCGGCAGCATTGGCCCGCCCTCGTCTCCAAGTGTCCGTAGTGGCACATACTTGAGACCGTGGCAGGCAGAGCAGACCTCAGTATAGACCTGAAGACCGCGCTGGAGCTGGTTTACATCGTAGGAACCGAAGGGACCATCAAAGGAGAAATCAATATTCTCGATCGGAGCCCCCTTCTCGCCCGCCGCAAATGCGGCGGGAGCGGTGAGTGCGACAACGGCGCTCAGGAGTGTTGCTTTGATAATATTCATCTTTGTTTACTCCGCCGGGGTTGCGATAGGTGTCGCACCGCCGGATTTTTTCGCGATTTTCGCGTTAAAGTCGTCTTCGATCGTATCCGGTGCCGCGTCAGGCTTCTCGATGACGCCAAGCAGTGGCAGAATCACGAGGAAGTAGGCAAACCAGTAAACCGTGGCGATCAGCGAGATCGTCGCATAAGGCTCTTCGGCGGGCATTGCGCCTACCCACATAAGTACGAAGAAATCTACGACCAGCAGCGCGAACCACCACTTGAACATCGGACGGTAGCGGCCCGAACGTACCCGGCTTGTGTCCAGCCATGGCACAGCCGCCATTACAGCAATCGCACCAAACATCGCCAGAACACCAAAGAATTTGGCGTCGATGATACCACCGGTCACGAAGGACACGAGTTGCACCGCCCAAACGTCATCTGTGAAAGCACGAAGAATGGCGTAAAACGGCAGGAAGTACCACTCAGGCACAATATGCGCCGGGGTCGAGAGAGCGTTTGCCTCGATGTAGTTATCGGGATGGCCGAGATAGTTCGGCATAAATCCGACAACCGCAAAGAACACTACGAGGATTACCGCCAGCGCAAACAGATCTTTGATCACGAAGTAAGGCCAGAACGGCAGAGTATCTTTCTCCGCCTCTTCCTTGGAGGTCATACGAACAGGGACACCGGTCGGGTTGTTGTTGCCCGTGGTGTGAAATGCCCAGATGTGCAGAATAACAAGTCCCGCGATTACAAACGGCAGCAGGTAGTGCAGGGAGAAAAAGCGGTTGAGCGTAGCGTTATCAACAGCTGGACCACCCAACAGAAGCGTTTGCAGCGCATCACCAATGAACGGGACGGCACCAAACAAACCGGTAATTACTGTCGCACCCCAGAAGGACATTTGCCCCCATGGCAGAACGTAACCCATGAACGCGGTCGCCATCATCAAAAGGTAGATGATCATACCGATGATCCATGTGATCTCGCGCGGCGCTTTGTAAGAACCGTAGTACAAACCCCGGAAAATATGCGCATATACAGCAATAAAGAATAGTGATGCACCATTCATGTGCATGTAGCGCAGCATGTAGCCGCCGTTTACGTTGCGCATGATGTGCTCGACGCTCGCGAACGCCTCGTCAACGTGGGGAGTGTAGTGCATCGCGAGCACGATGCCGGTGATGATTTGAAGCGCCAAACAGAACGTCAGCACGATGCCCCAGATCCACATCCAGTTCAGGTTCTTGGGTGTGGGGATCATCAGTGTGTCGTACAAGAGACCTACGATCGGCAGGCGTGAGTGAACCCACTTCTCTCCGTTCGTCTTTGGCTCGTAATGGTCGTGAGGAATTCCAGACATATGTTATTTCCTTTAACCGAGTTGCAATGTGGATTCGTCGAGAAATTCTGCCGGAGGGATCGGCAGGTTCAACGGCGCGGGCCCTTTGCGAATACGGCCCGCTGTATCGTAATGTGATCCATGGCACGGACAGAACCAGCCACCGAAGTCGCCGGCATCACCAAGCGGTACACAGCCAAGGTGCGTACACACACCCATCATAACCAGCCACTCGCCGCTTTCGTCCAAGGTGCGGTTTTCATCCGCAGCTGTGGCATCGGAAGCGATGTTCGCGTTTTCTGCACCCTGATCCGGCAGATCCGACAGTTCGACAGCGCGACCTGCTTCAATCTCTTCCGGTGTGCGGCGGCGAATAAACACAGGCTTGCCCAACCATTTGACCGTGAGCTGCGAGCCAGGCTCGACACCGCTCACATCCACACGGATGGAGGACAGCGCCCGAACATCAGCAGAGGGGTTCATCTGGTTGACCAGTGGCCAAACGGCAGCACCCACGGCCACAGCACCAGTGCCTGCGGTCGCATAATAGAGGAAGTCCCTCCGGTTGCCTGCGGTATCATCAGCTTGTGACACGTCGGTTTCTCCGTATTTGGGCCGCAATCGGGCCAATAGGTATTATGACGCCTTGATTCAAGACGTCGGACATTGCTGCGTTATCTAGCTGGGACTAGCACAATCGTCCAGATGGTTTAGCTGCGCAAACCGTCGCAGTTTCCAAAATTCATAGGCGATTTGATCTAGTCTGGTAAGATTCACGCCGCTGGCGGAACTGTGGATTTCATCCATGGCCGCGATTCGAACTCCTTGTACCATGCTGCCAAACCGTCGTTCCCTGTGCGCCAATTGCGCGTGTCATGACGGAAATCGATATAGCCCAGCGCACAGCCAACGGCGATCTGGCCCATATCCAGCGGACCATTGAGGTGGCTCATCCAGCGTGTATTGAGCGCTGATATACTACGCGCAACCTTGTCCCACTGACCGTCCACCCATTCAGGCATCCGCTTTTCCTCGGGGCGCAAACGCGTCTCATAAACCATGAGAATCGCTGCATCCAGTATCCCGTCCGCTGTTGCCTCCAGCGTCAGCGTATCCCAGCGCCGCGCGCCGCCAGGATAAAGTCTGTCACCACCACGCGCATCAAGATATGCTGTTATAACGCGGCTGTCATAGAGTGTTGGCCCGTCGGGACGCTCAAGCGCAGGCACTTTTGCCAAAGGATTCTTTGCCAGCAAGGACGCATCAGAGGCCAAAGGCGTAGTTGCCACATTTATTAACTCGACATCATCCCGCTGCCCGGTTTCTTCGAGCAAAATCATCACTTTGCGTACATATGGCGATGTGGGGGCGTAAAACAGCTTCATGATGGGGGTCCTTTGATTTGCTTTGTCGTCACTCTTTACCTGAACATCGCCCAAGGCAACCATCTGTTAGCCATGATCAAGGTCGCGCATCATGGCGGCCAGAGTCTCGACCTCGCTGCCGATCCCGCCTGCCACCATTTCTTGGGCAGCACTTTTGCGCGCCTTATCAGGCTTATTCTGGCCAAGCTTCCAAGTGCCGTCGACTGCGGTCAGCGTAAACCGGAACGGCACAATCATCCGCATCATCCTGTCTAAAACTTCCGGCGACATCTTGGCCGTCGTCCAAGGGGTTTTTGGCAACAATTGTGCTTCGTAAGCCGCTGTTTGGCGGTCAAGCATCTCGTGCATGACCTCCTGCGGTAGCTGCTCCAGCTTGCCGGTGAGATGCACCGCAATATAATTCCATGTGGGCACCTGTTCGGCAACGCCGTACCAGTCTGGCGAAACATAGCTGTCTGGCCCCGATACGAGTAATGTTGCCTGATGCACGCCCTCGCCTATCCGCACGATCGGGTTGGAGCGTACCAAGTGCAGCTCCGCCGCCGTCCCGTCATCGTTCAATAAAAACGGGATGTGGCTAATATGCGGGCCTCCCTCGCCGTTCACCACAAGAACGCCGAAGCCGCGATTGCGCGCAAACGCAATATTCTGTGCGCTACCAATATCACGAAACACCGGATTGGGATGCATAGCGCCCTCCTGAAACTGCGACGCATTAAGCTATTGCAGACCCTGTGCCCCCTTGGCAATCTGTACGTATTCTCAGGGCGGGGTGAAACTCCCCACCGGCGGTATGGAGGGGATCCTCCGAGCCCGCGAGCGCAAGCGCCCCCTAACGGGTCGCTTGGTCAAGCAGATCCGGTGCGATGCCGGAGCCGACGGTAATAGTCCGGATGGAAGAGAATGCAGGACAAAAGTCGCACCTTCTCAGGCGCGGCTGTTGGTCTGTTATCGCCTTGGGTGGACGTGTCAAACCTAAAGGAGATTACCCATGTCAGACACCCCCGCCCGCTTCGCTTTTGTAAAAGCACAGTGGCACGCCGACATTGTCGACCGTGCCTATGATGGTTTCGCCGAGGGCGTGCCAAACGAACAGGTTGATGTCTTTGACGTTCCGGGCGCATTTGAGATGCCGCTCAAGGCTCAACAACTGGCCAAATCTGGCAAATATGACGCCATAATTTGCGCCGCTTTCGTGGTTGACGGCGGCATCTACCGCCATGATTTTGTTGCCGCGGCGGTGGTCGACGGCCTCATGCGGGTCGGCCTCGATACTGGCGTACCCGTCCTGTCTGTCTCGCTTACACCGCATCACTACCAAGAAACAGATCACCACAATACGATCTATCGTGCGCATTTTGTAGAAAAAGGACGTGAAGCCGCGCGCGCCGCTCTGGCGATAACCGCCCGAACCTAGCCCAGATAGGCCCGCAATTCCGGTGGTGGATTGTCCATCAGATCTGCCACTGGACGCGGACTGTTTGCGCGACCACCCTCGACAAAAATTACTTCGTCCGCGATGCGCCGCACATCTTCGGGTGCATGGGTCACCATGACCATTGCCGCCCCCGTCTGCATCACCATTTCTTGCACCAGATCCAGCATCTCATTGCGCAACGCCGGTCCCAGCGCCGCAAACGGCTCATCGAGCAGCACCAGCGGTTGCGCCTGAACCAGCACACGCGCCAGCGCCACACGACTCTGCTGTCCTCCTGAAAGCAGTCCAGGTTTAACACCCGCGAACTGCGCCAGTTCCACACGCTCCAAAGCAGTCTCGACCACCTGACGTTGCTCAGCCGTGAGCCGCAGATCAGGCCGCATTCCCAGTCCGACATTCTGCGCAACGCTGAGATGCGGGAACAGATTGTTGTCCTGAAACAACATCGTCATGGCGCGCGCACCAGGGGCAGCATCAGTGATATCCTCGCCCTCGAACAACATGCGCCCCGAGGTCAGCGGCACAAAGCCGCACAGCGCTGCAAGCAGCGTGGATTTTCCAGCGCCAGAGGGCCCAATGACAGCATACTTTCGCCCCGCCTCCAGCGTCAGATCAGCCCTCAGCAAAAAATCGCCTTGCGCAATCAGCGCATCCTCAAGCCTCAGCATGCCAGCGCCCCGCTTTGTCACATATCCAAAAAATTCCTAGGCTCAGCGCAAGGAGGATAAGCGCAGCCCCTGCTGCTGCGTCCATTCGGTAAGCGCCCATCAGGCGCACCATCTGCAAGGGCAGTGTCACGCGCTCCGGATCCGCAAATAAAGCGATCACTCCCAAATCTCCCATCGAGAGCGCCCCCGTCAAACCCGCAGCAAACCCGATCTGCGCGCGCAGCCTCGGCAACAGCAGAACACGCCACAGCCGCCAACCCCGAATACCCAGCATCGCGCTTAGCCGCCCGTATTGTGCCACTGTATCGCGCATCGGCGGCACCAGAATGCGCAAGGCAAACGGCAATGCCATCATAGCGTTGACCAGAACCGTCACCGGCAGTGCAAAGTCAAACGGATCGGCATAAGGGTTGATCATAATAAACCACCCCGTTCCAATCATCAGCGGCGAAGCAGACAGACCCAACAGGCCTACAGCCTCCACACCAACACCCCTGCGCCCGGCAATCCAACCCGCCATAGGCAGCGCAAGAAAAAGCAATAATGCGATGCTCGCGAGCGCCACGGCAATCGATGTCCCTGCAGAGCTGTAGACTGCGACCGGCATCTGAGGGAGCCCCAGAAGCCCACGCCAGACCAGCGCCAACAGCGGTAACATCAAAAACAGGGCCGCGAGGAAGATGACTACCGCGTCGCCCGCGCGCTGCGCCCCGCCACGTGCGTCCCATCGCGGCATAATTCGGTCCAGACCGCCGCCGACGCGCACCCTTGGCACCAGCCAGAGTGCGATCATCGCGATACTGCCCGCCAGCACCAACTGCACGAGGGACAAAAGCGCCGCTCGCCCTAAATTAAAATCAAACCGGAAAGCCTGATAAATCGCCAGTTCGATCGTGGTCGCCCGCGGACCGCCCCCCAGCGTCAGTGCCACAGCAAAACTGGTCAGGCACATCACAAACACGAGCGCCAAGGCCCCAGGCACCACCTGCATCAGCATCGGCATCTCGACTGCCCGAAACACTGCACGCGGCGACAGCCGCAGCTGCGCTACGAGGCGGAACCGCTCTGCGGGAATACCCTGCCACCCCTGCAACAAAAGGCGCGTTGCGAGGGGCATGTTGAAAAACACATGGGCGAGTACAACACCCTGTAGTCCATAAATTGATACCGTAGGCAGGCCCAGCCCCTCCAGCCCCGCATTTACCCATCCATTGCGCCCAAAAACCGCTAAAAGCCCCAGCACAGCAACAATTACCGGCAAAATGAAAGGGGCGCCCAGAAGTGTGACAAGCACCCCGCGCCCGACGAACCGTCGCCGTGCAAGTGCCCGCGCCACCGGCACTGCAAGGATGCAGGAGAGGATAGATGAGCAAGCTGCCTGCACAACTGTGAACCGTACAGCCGCCCAATCGCTCGGCCCCAATCCAACCCCCAACTCCGCACGGCTCGCGACAGCTGCCAGTGCAAGCAGGATCAACGACAGCACAATCAGTGCCGCGCTGAACCCCGACTTTGGACTGATTGAAGCGCCGGTTACTGCGACAGCGCTTTGAGCCATTCGGCCAAAGCCTCCTCACGCACTGCAGGCACTTCGTCGACTGGCGTCAGCAACGCTTTTGCCGGAACAATCAACGTTTCAAACCCTTCGGGAAGCCCTCCCGCAGGTGTCACAGCGGGATACATCCAGTTCGTTGTCGGCAAAATCGTTTGAGCCGCCTCACCGACCATAAAGTTCAGAAACAAATCGGCTAGCTCGGGCTGGTCCGTTCCCGCCAGTTTGCCCGCAACTTCGATTTGCATGTAATGACCTTCGTCAAATGCCGCTGCCGCTTTGCCGTCATCTTGTTCCGCAATCAGGTGGTAGGCAGGTGAGGTTGTATAGCTCAGAACCATATCGGCCTCGCCCTCCAGAAACAGGCCGTAAGCTTCCGACCAGCCTTTTGTCACGGTTACGACATTGTCGGCCAGACCGTCCCAGATTGCCGGCGCATCATCGCCATACGCTGCTTTCACCCACATCAGCAGACCCAGACCGGGTGTCGAGGACCGCGGATCCTGAATAACGATCTTCAGATCACTTTCACCCAGCGCTGTGAAATTCGCAGGCGGGATCAGATCCTTGTTGTGGACAAACGCGAAATAGCCCCAGTCATATGCAGCAAAAACAGGGTCCGCCCACGCAATGGGAAGTGTATATTCCGCCTCTACCGCAGTCTCTGCAAACAGACCTGTTTCTTTTGCCGCCGCGATCAGGGAAGTATCAAGACCCATCACCACATCCGCATCAGAGCGCTCCCCTTCCAGCTTAAGCCGAGCCAAAAGTGCGGCCCCGTCCCCGAGACCGACAAGCTTGAGATCGCAGCCGCAGGTCTCTTCAAAAGCTTTTTCGATTGCAGGACCTGGCCCCCATTCGCTCACAAAACTGTCATAGGTATAGACAACTAGTTCGGGCGTCTCCGCCAATGCAGCGGTCGCCGCCAGTGTTGCAGTCGCAAACGTGAGATACTTCATCGCATCCTCCAAATTGCGGCGCAGAGAGGTGATGGAAGTATGTCCAGACCTTCCCTCCGCCGGTGTTAACCGGTTCAGGTTCGACGGGTCAGCTTTCGCAATCTCAGCACAAAGGTGCTCCCCGAGGTATGAACAGGGTTAGGAGGGGCGCGTCCCTTTGGCAAGCCAAAACCACTTGAGGCACTGCCGCTCGCCCGCTAAGGCAGTGTGCAAAGGAGACCTCCCATGTCGATGAACAGCTTTGGCCATCTTTTCCGCGTGACCACTTGGGGCGAAAGCCACGGCCCTGCATTGGGGGCAACTGTCGATGGCTGCCCTCCTGGCGTCGAGGTCACGCCTGAAATGATCCAGCACTGGCTCGACAAGCGCAAACCAGGCCAGAACAAATACACTACTCAGCGCCGTGAGGCAGACGAGGTACGGATTCTGTCCGGTACCTTCGAGGGCGTCACGACCGGCACACCAATCCAACTAATGATCGAGAACACCGATCAACGCTCCAAGGACTATGGCGACATCAAGGATAAGTTTCGCCCCGGTCATGCCGATATTACCTATTTCCAGAAATACGGTGTGCGGGATTATCGCGGCGGCGGGCGTTCCTCGGCGCGCGAAACGGCTAGCCGCGTAGCCGCAGGCGGTCTGGCCCGTGAGGCGATCAAAGCGATTGCCCCGAATGTCCAGATCACAGGCTACATGGTGCAAATGGGCCCTAACAAGATCAACCGCGATGCCTTTGACTGGGACCAGATTGCGCAAAACCCGTTTTGGGTACCCGATGCGCAGGCCGCGACCGATTGGTCAGCCTATCTCGATGATCTGCGTAAATCAGGGTCCTCTGTAGGTGCGATAATCGAAGTCACCGCACGCGGCGTACCGGCAGGGATCGGCGCGCCAGTCTACGCCAAACTCGATACCGATCTAGCCGCCGCAATGATGAGCATCAACGCCGTCAAGGGCGTCGAGATTGGCGAGGGCATGTCCGCCGCGATGCTAACCGGAGAGCTTAACGCAGACGAAATCTTCATGGGGGATGACGGTCAGCCGCGCTATTCCTCCAACCACTCTGGCGGGATTTTGGGCGGGATCAGTACAGGTCAGGACATTGTTGTCCGCTTTGCGGTCAAGCCCACCTCGTCAATCCTCACCACCCGTAAGACAATCACGAAACAGGGCGAGGAAACCGAGATTATTACTAAAGGTCGCCATGACCCCTGTGTTGGTATTCGCGCCGTGCCTGTGGGCGAAGCGATGATGGCTTGTGTTATTCTTGACCACCTTCTGCTGCACCGCGGCCAGATTGGTACAAATCGCGGGCACATCGGTTAGGGGCGGCTTAGAATATGTGGTATACCTTGCACCAACTGCTCCAATATACCCTACGGCAATCGTGAGCGGACTAGCATCCGCAACCCGGCATACTGCGGAACCAGAACACCCGCGAGGCGCGTGATTTCAACTTCCGGTAGTATCGTATGTGCTGGAGAGGCCGCACAAATCCACCGTGCATCTTAAGAAGCACGGCCCCCGAAATATCGGGTCTACATCTCCCGCCACTCGCTGCGGTGCGCAGAAAACAGCCTCTGTGCTCCCCGCGCAGGGCCGCGATTGAAATACTGTCAAACAACGCCACAATGCGTTCAACGTCATCTGCACCGGGCTGGCCAACCAGCAGGGTAAAAGCATCCGCCACAGCTTTGCTTTCGCAATACTCAAGCACACGCAGATAGGTTTTTTTGTCTTTGAACCCCTTATATAGATCGCCCCGCGTCAGCCCCATTCCCTCCAGCAAGTCTGGGAGGGAAGCATCCTGATCGCCATGCCGCCAAAAGACATCTGTCGCCTTGCGGATCGCCTCGACTTCGTCGAACTCTCTCGGCCGTGCCTTAAACTAACCTCAGTCTTATTTTGAACCAACCGATACAAAAATCACGCAGCTGCGTTTTGCAACATTCGGCTCCTAACTCCAAAGAGGGTTTGATACATAAATATAAATCCGAACAAGGAACCTACTTATAGGGCCTATCTCCTCTGCCCTGCTTGTCCTGTCTATCGCGCTCGCTGCACCTACGTTTACCGCCGCCGATCCAACTGGTACTTTTGGCGCCGCAAGCGATCATATTACGACAGGCTGTATCGCAGTTTCGAAAAATGCAAATGGCTCATACACCACCACCCTTAGTGACGGCTTCCCGCTTGATGGCGCCCCTGACCCAAGCGTGGACGTCGAAAAAGATGGCGCGTATGTCAGGGGCACCAGTGTCGGTGCTCTCAACTCCGTCAAAGGCGATCAAAGTTTTATCGTGCCCGCATTGGTTAACGTAGACGGCCTCAACGAGATCTACATCTGGTGGGACCAATTCGCCGTGCCCCTCGGTGTTGCGTTACTGAAATAATGTTGCGCGGGCAGCGGCTTGCACAGTTGCTGCCTGCTTGATCTTTTTGGCCCAAGGGCGCACATAAAATCATGGCGCAGAACATGACAGCAAACAGGCCGGGCACGGCGATCACACTCAGGCTGTGTTCTCTTTTTTTGTTCATGGTAATGGCGGCATTGATCAAAAGCGCCTCGGAAACTGTTCCACCGCCGCAGGCCGTCTTTTTTCGCTCCGTCTTTGCTTTTCCCGTGATCATTCTGTGGCTTTGGCAACAGCATGATCTGCGTACCGGTCTGATCCCCCAGAACTTCGTGGGCCATGTCTGGCGCGGCATCTTCGGCACCACGGCCATGGCGCTTACCTTTGGCGGCCTTGGCCTGCTGCCCCTGCCCGAAGTGACGGCAATCGGCTATGCCACACCGATGTTTACCGTCCTGTTTGCTGCAGTACTGCTGGGCGAGCGAGTGCGTCTATTTCGATTGTCCGCAGTGGCTTTGGGGCTGATCGGCGTGTTGATTGTGCTGGCACCGCGCCTTTCACTCGAGGCGGATGCGGTTACACGCACGGCCACTATAAGCGCCTTGATGGTGCTGGCCGCATCTGTGTTGCGTGCATTGGTACAGATCCATGTGCGAAAGCTGGTCCAGACCGAACACACGGCTGCCATCGTGTTTTACTTTTCACTGACTGCCACCTGCCTTTCGTTGCTCACCTATCCTCTGGGCGAGTTGACCGGCTGGAGCGCCCTCGACTGGATCACACCGACATGGCAGGTCGCGGGTTTAATGGTCGCGGCGGGCATGATCGGCGGGATTGCCCAGATTCTCGTTACGTCCTCGCTGCGCTTCGGCGCAGCCTCCATGCTCGCGCCTTTCGACTATTCCTCGATGATTTTTGCCAGCCTCATCGGATGGGCCGTATTTGGAGAACTGCCCACCGTGGCCATCCTTACTGGTGCCGCACTGGTGATCGCGGGCGGCGTGTTGATTATATGGCGCGAGCGCCAGTTGGGACTGGACAGAAGCAAATCAAAGGCCAATGTGCCCCCGCAAGGAACCCCGGAATAATGCCCCCTAAAGGAGACACCAGATGACCGACACCACAGACCACAAAACTAAAATGCAAGAACGTCAAACCGAACAACGCAAACGCGTGTCCGAGTTGAAAGACCCTGAAAAGGGGCTGGTTCTTGTCCATACCGGCGCAGGAAAGGGTAAATCCTCGTCCGCATTTGGCGTGATTGTACGTGCGCTGGGCTGGAAACAGAAAGTAGGCGTTGTGCAGTTCATCAAAGGCAAATGGAAAACCGGCGAGCGCCAGTTTTTCGACCGTCTGGGCGAGGTCACATGGCACACAATGGGGGAAGGTTTCACGTGGGATACCCAAGATAAGGACCGCGACATTGCAGCCGCCCAAGCGGCCTTTGCCAAAGGGCGCGAGATGATGGAAAGCGGTGAATACGACCTTATCGTCATGGACGAGATCAACATCGCGATGCGGTATGACTACCTTTCGGTTGCTGATGTCCTCGCAGGACTTGAGGCGCGGGACAAGCGAACAGGCGTTATACTGACCGGTCGTGACGCCAAACCGGAGCTCTGCGATTATGCCGATCTGGTCACAGAGATGACCGAGGTAAAGCACCCGTTCAAGGCAGGGATTAAGGCGCAGCGCGGTGTGGATTACTAAACCGCGCAAATCCGATTAGTCCCGCCAAACGGGAATCCCGTGCTAACCTCCAACTACTGACGGAGCGAATCGTCCCGCGAGAGGACGCGCACGTCCAACTGTGGAGGATTAATATGACTTTTACGAAACTTACGGCCCTGTGTGTCGGGCTCACGCTTGGTGCTGGGGCCGCATTTGCAGACTGCACCTCGACCAGCCAGTGGGGGGCGGAGGACACCCTCGGCTCTGCAAATCTGGTCACCCCCGAGCGCACGCTGGCCGCCGCATCATTGATCAAACAAGGCAAATCCATGCCGCTGGGTATTGCGATCGGGCCGAACACACCGGCATTTCCGCCCCGCTCGCTCAACCTGCAAATTGTACAGCCGAACCAGCAAGGTGGGCAAAAGCTGTCCGGCTTCGGCTATGAAGGCAATTACAATGATGACATCCTGCAAACCTGGATAGGGATCGGCTCGCAACTTGACGGATTAGGGCACCTTGGCGAAGGCGGGCATTACTACAACTGCCTCGACGAAAAAGAGATCAGCGCCATCACCGGTCTGACCAAGCTTGGTACACATGCCGTGCCGCCACTGGTCGGCCGTGCCGTAATCCTCGATATGGCAGCCAATGCGGGTGTCGACGTGATGCCCGCAGGAGCGCACTTTGGAGAGGCCGAGATCAAAGCCGCCGCTGAGGCACAGGGCGTGACCATGGGCGAAGGTGACATCATCCTGTTCCACACCGGCTGGACCGAAGGTATGATTGAAAGTGATCCGGCTGCATGGGGAAGCACAGAACCGGGCCTGAGCAACGAAGGCGCCGTCTACATTGCTTCGCTAAACCCGATGGCGGTTGGCGCGGACACTTGGGGTCTCGAACCGATCCCGCCTGCTCCGGGTGACAAAGTGTTCTATGGCCATGTTACCCTTCTGAAGGAAAACGGGATCTACATTCTGGAAACGATGAATGTAGGTCCGCTTTTGCGTGAAGGAGTGAACGAGTTTATGTTTGTTCTAGGCCAACCCCGCATCATAGGAACAGTACAGGCGATGATAAATCCGGTAGCACTCTATTAAACTGAATGGTTGCGGGGCCGTTGGCCCCGCCACGACGCCGGTGGCCGGACCTACGGTCCAGCTACCGGCAAATCAGATGTAAAAGCTCAGGCGCGCACAAGCTTTTCATAGCTCTCTGCGATGTCGCGCGTCAGAGCACCCACTTTGAAAGTGTATTCGCCAATCTGGCCTACAGGTGTGACTTCGGCCGCAGTTCCGGTGAGCCAGCATTCCTCGAAGCCCGCCAGCTCTTCTGGCATGATATGCCGTTCGTGAACGCTGATACCGCGATCGCGCAGCATTCCGATAACGGTCTGCCGTGTGATGCCATTAAGAAAACACTCGGGGTCAGGTGTGTGCACCTCACCATCCTTGACGAAAAAGATGTTTGCCCCGGTTGCTTCGGCCACATAACCGCGGTGATCATACATCATTGCGTCAGAGCATCCCTTTGCCTCAGCCGCATGCTTGGACATAGTGCAGATCATGTATAAACCCGCCGCCTTGGCGTGACAGGGGATCGTTTCGGGCGAGGGACGCTTCCATTTCGAGATGTCGAGCTTGGCGCCCTTCATCTTTGCGTCCCCGTAATACGCGCCCCACTCCCATACGGCGATGGCCATGCGGACCGGATTACGCGAAGAGGCCACGCCCATATCTTCACCCGCACCGCGCCACGCGATTGCGCGCACATATGCATCCTTAAGACCGGAGGCTTCCAGCACCTCGGCCTTGGCAGCCTCTATTTCGTCGATGGTGTAGGGGATAGTAAAATCAATCATTTCGGCAGAGCGCTTGAGCCGCTCCGAATGCTCCCGACTTTTGAAAATCTTTCCGTTGTATGCTCGTTCCCCCTCGAATACCGACGAGGCATAATGCATCGCATGCGTCAGGATGTGTACATTGGCGTCGCGCCACGGCACCAATTTGCCATCCATCCAGATGTGCCCGTCTCGATCATCATATCCACCAGCCATAGTTATCCCCTTAAACCCTGTTTGCATATATTGCGTAAAATGCCGGTTGACAGACATATAGTTACGCAAAACTTGCCGCTGCCTAGCCTTTCGGGGTTGGAATGTCAACAACACTGACATAATGTGACCGATGGAAACAACCGCAGGAGACCTCCATGGACAGGCGCACATCCAGCCCCTCAAGCGGCGAGGCCCTGCTGTTTCTGACCGACGAACAACTGCGTCAGGGTATCGAGGCAATGTTCTTTGCCTATCGGGGTTTCACTGCAGATCCAGACCGCATTCTTGCCGATATGGCCTATGGGCGCGCCCATCACCGCGCCATCCATTTTATCGGGCGGGCGCCAAGCACTACCGTTAACAACCTGCTGAATATCCTTGGCGTTACAAAACAATCGCTGAACCGTGTATTGCGCACGCTGATTGCGGATGGTCTGGTAGAAAGCAAGGTTGGCCGCGTGGACAAACGCGAGCGGCACCTGAATCTGACACAGGCAGGACGCACATTGGAACAGACACTCTCGGATGCACAACGTGCCCGCATGCGCGCCGCCTTTCGCGATGCAGGACCCGACGCCGTTGCAGGCTTTCGCACTGTCCTCGAAGCGATGATGGACATCGAAATGCGCTCTGCATACGGCCGCTTGAAAGACAGCACGTCATGAGTACACCTGATGCGCACCTACTGATTGTCGATGATGACGAACGCATTCGCACACTCCTGCAGAAGTTCCTGATGCGACACGGGTTCCTGGTCACAGCTGCCCGTGATGCCGCCCATGCGCGGCGGATTTTGTCGGGGCTGGAATTCGATATGATCATTCTGGATGTGATGATGCCCGGCGAAGACGGTATGAGCCTAACGCGGTCGCTGCGCGAAACCATGACAACGCCGATCCTTCTCCTCACGGCAAAGGGTGATACGGACAACAGGATCGAAGGGCTCGAAGCAGGTGCAGATGATTACCTTGGAAAACCGTTCGAACCCAAGGAACTGCTGCTGCGGATCAATGCCATTCTGCGCCGCATGCCGGAATCAGCGCCCCAAGACATAGCACCCAAAGTCCTTAATCTAGGGCCTATCCGCTACGACATGGAGCGGGGCGAGATGTGGGAAGGTGACAATCTGGTCCGCCTGACCGCAACCGAAATACAGCTGATGAAAATATTTTCTGCACAAACTGGTGAGGCGCTCAGCCGCGCAAAGCTGGTAGAAGAGTTGGGCCGTGACCGCGGGCAGGCCCAAGAGCGCGCCGTAGACGTTCAGATCACCCGTCTGCGCCGGAAAATCGAGGCCGATCCAAAGCAGCCCCGCTATCTGCAAACTGTGCGCGGTGCGGGATACATGCTCGCCCCTGATTGAGAAAACGCCCGGCACCAGCACCAGACCGGTAGAAACACGGGACCTCGATACTGGCCATGGCCACGACAAAAGGGTATGCGTTGCACGATTTTGAACAAAAGAGAATGCAATGAGCGATACACCTGTAGACGAGATGAGCTTTGAGGCGGCAATGTCGGAACTGGAAACGGTTTTAGGAAAGCTGGAGCGCGGCGATGTCGCGCTGGACGAGAGTATTACACTCTATGAACGCGGCGCCGTGTTAAAGGCACGCTGCGAGGCCAAGCTTAAGGAAGCCGAGGAAAAAGTTGCGGCAATCACCTTGGATGCGGATGGTAACCCTGCAGGATTGAAGCCTGTCGAAGGTCTATAGCATGACACGGTTCGCGCAGGGGTTGAACGCAGCAGGCGTATTGTCCGCGCAGCGGATTGCCGCATCGCTGGATGGCATTGAAAGCTCTGTCCGCGATGCGATGATATACGCCACCGAAGGCGGCAAGGGTTTGCGCGCATTTCTGGTACTCGAATCCGCCCGCCTGCATGGGATCGGCCCAGGCGACGCTGCGCCAGCCGCTGCCGCGATCGAAGCGATGCACGCGTACTCGTTGGTTCATGACGATCTGCCCTGCATGGACGATGACGACTTGCGGCGCGGCAGGGCAACAGTACACCGCAAGTGGGATGAGCCGACCGCCGTTTTAGCCGGTGACGCCCTCCAAACGCTCGCATTCGAGCTGGTTGTGACTGCCGGCTGTACAGATGCTGCGCGCCTTCAGTTAGTGACAACTCTTGCGCAGGCCTCGGGCGTGCGCGGCATGGTTGGCGGACAAGCCCTAGATATTGCTGCAGAAACCGCGAGCCCCCCCCTTTCGCTGGATCAGATTATCACCCTGCAAGCGGGGAAAACTGGCGCCTTGATCGAGTGGGCCGCCACAGTCGGGCCACGCATGGACGAGGCCGATTCCGGAGCCCTGGGACATTATGCCCGCGCGCTGGGCCTCGCCTTCCAGATTGCCGATGATATCCTCGACATTGAAGGGGATGCCGCCACTGTGGGCAAAGCAGTCGGGAAGGATGCAAGCGCTGGAAAAGCCACTTTTGTATCCCTTCTGGGTCTTGAGGGCGCCAAAAAGCGAGCCCGTACATTGGTAGACGATGCCTGTGACGTACTATCGCCATATGGCACAGAGGCGGAGACGCTGCGCGAAGCCGCTCAATTCGTGATTGCGCGCAAAAGCTAGGGAAAAAGACATGACCGACACGCCAAAGACACCCCTGCTAGACAGAATCAGTCGCCCCGCCGATATGAAATCCCTCTCGGACCGCGAACTGACGCAGTTGGCCGGAGAACTGCGTGCCGAAACCGTCTCGGCTGTGTCCGTAACAGGTGGCCATCTGGGCGCAGGCCTTGGTGTGGTTGAACTGACAGTGGCGCTGCATGCAGTTTTCGATACGCCCCGCGACAAAATCATCTGGGACGTCGGCCACCAATGCTATCCCCACAAAATTCTGACAGAGCGCCGCGACCGCATTCGCACGTTGCGCATGGAAAACGGGCTGAGCGGATTCACGAAGCGCTCTGAATCCCCTTACGACCCGTTTGGTGCCGCCCATAGTTCGACCTCCATTTCAGCCGCCCTCGGCTTTGCCGTAGCGCGCGATCTGGGCGGTGTGATTCCAGAAGGTCTGGGAGACGCGATCGCTGTGATAGGCGATGGATCAATGTCCGCCGGTATGGCCTATGAGGCGATGAACAACGCAGGTCATTTGAAAAAGCGCCTGATCGTGATTTTGAACGACAATGAAATGAGCATCGCCCCCCCGGTTGGGGCAATGTCGGCCTATCTAAGCCGCCTCTATGCAGAGGAGCCGTTCCAAGAGCTGAAATCAGCCGCCAAAGGCGCGGTTAGCCTGCTGCCCTACCCTTTCCGCGAAGGGGCAAAGCGCGCCAAGGATATGATCAAGGGTATGACTGTCGGAGGCACCCTGTTCGAGCAACTCGGCTTCTCTTATCTCGGCCCGATCGATGGTCACGACATGGACCAGCTCCTGCCCGTACTACGTACTGTGAAGGCACGCGCCACAGGCCCGATTTTGATCCATGTTCTCACGAAAAAGGGCAAAGGATACGGTCCGGCCGAAGCGGCGCGCGACAAGGGACATGCCACCGCCAAATTCAATGTTGTGACGGGTGAGCAGAAAAAAGCGCCCAGCAATGCGCCTAGCTACACAAACGTCTACTCTGACAGTCTCGTGCAACTTGCCGCCGAGGATGACAAGATTTGCGCGATTACGGCCGCAATGCCTGACGGGACCGGCCTCAACCTGTTCATGGAACGCTATCCCTCGCGCTGTTTCGATGTTGGAATTGCCGAACAGCACGGGGTTACATTCTCGGCCGCACTGGCAGCCGGCGGCATGAAACCGTTCTGTACGATGTATTCCACCTTCTTGCAGCGGGGATATGATCAGGTCGTGCACGATGTTGCGATCCAGCGCCTGCCGGTACGTTTCGCGATTGACCGTGCCGGCCTTGTTGGGGCCGACGGCGCCACACATGCAGGATCTTTTGACATCGCCTTTTTGGCAAACCTACCGGGATTTGTAGTGATGGCCGCTGCTGACGAGGCCGAGCTGAAGCATATGGTGGCTACTGCTGCCGCCTATAATGACGGGCCGATTGCCTTCCGCTTTCCGCGCGGTGAGGGCCGCGGCGTAGATATGCCCGAACGCGGCACACCATTGGAAATCGGCAAGGGCCGGATGATCCGGGAAGGCAATCGTGTGGCGATCGTTTCTTTTGGTACGCGGCTGGAGGAGGTTGAGAAGGCCGCCGAAGCGTTGGCCGCAAAAGGGATCACACCCACAATTGCCGACGCGCGCTTTGCCAAACCGCTGGACCGAGACATGATCTTGATGCTTGCCCGTGATCATGAGGCGCTAATCACCGTCGAAGAGGGCGCGATTGGGGGCTTCGGAAGCCATGTTGCCCAGCTTTTGGCCGAGGAGGGTATATTCGATACTGGCCTTAAATTCCGCTCTATGGTTCTTCCTGATATTTTTATTGATCAGGCTAGCCCGGAAGGCATGTACGCTGTCGCCGCAATGAACGCCGAGCATATCGAGGCAAAAGTTCTCAGCACACTCGGTATCGCGAAGATCGGCGCGCAGCGGGCCTAGTCTTTTCGCGCTGCAATCAGCTGGTCCAGTTTAAGCTCAAGTGCTGCCAGCTTTCCCTGCACATCCTCGCGGTAAGCATCGGTACTTGCGACTGATTCTTCCTGATGGGCGTCCTGCATCGAGTTCACGATCAAGCCCACCAGCAGGTTCACAACCGCAAATGTTGTCATCATAATGAACGGAACAAAGAACATCCACGCCAACGGATAAACCTCCATCACGGGCCGGACGATCCCCATAGACCAGCTTTCGAGCGTCATTATCTGGAACAGCGAATATCCCGAGCGCCCCAACGTACCGAACCACAAATCAAAATTTGCCGCCAGCTCTGGCGTACATTGTGGGCAACCTGTGCCGAACAGCTTTGTTGCCATTACTGCTCCGATATAGAAAATCAAGGACATCAGTAAAAATACCGAGGCCATTCCCGGCAGTGCTGTTACAAATCCCTCCACAACACGTCGAAGGTTTGGAGCGACGGAAATCACCCGCAGCACGCGCAAAATCCGCAGCGCACGCAGTGCTGAGAACCCTTCAGCTGCGGGAGCCAGCGATATTGCCACGATTACGAAGTCAAAGATGTTCCAGCCCTTGCGGAAAAACTGAAGCCGGTAGGCAATTAGTTTTGCCACCAATTCCACTACGAATATGAGCAAACAAATCCTGTCGAGCAGCAGGATCAACCCGCCTGCCCTCTCCATAATCGGCTTCGAGGTCTCGAGGCCCAGAATGACGGCGTTGAAAAGGATCACTCCAAGGATCGCATTCCGGACTACGTTCGATTCCAGAACGGCAGTCAGCTTTTGATTAAGGCTCATGGGGGCTCCGGTGTGCATGGATTTTCGTGTATATGGCCTGCCCCATGTGCCGGAACAAGCCGTTCCGATACAGAAAGTATTTTCCCGCTCAGGGCTCCTCCGTCTCGCCCAGTTCAAGCATGGCAGCTAGGCCGCTGCGGTAGTCGGGATAGAGCGGCGACCAGCCAAGCTCACTCTTTATCCGGTCATTACGCACGCGCTTGCTCTCGGCATAAAAACTGCGGGCCATTGGCGTCATATCTGCCTCCTCAAAGGCAATCTCAGGCGGAACAGGCAAACCCAGCAACGCAGCTGCATGGCCGATTACATCCTCAGGCGGGGCCGGGTCATCATCACACATATTGTAAATTGCACCCGCATTCGGGGCATCCAGCGATAGCGCCACACCAGCCGCTATGTCATCGACATGAATACGGCTGAACACCTGTCCCTGTTTGATAATCCGCCGCGCCGTACCATTGCGCACCTTTGCAAAAGGTCCACGGCCTGGACCGTAGATGCCCGCCAGCCTGAAAATATGTACAGGCAGGTCAGGGATGCTCTGCCACGCCGCCTCTGCCACTACACGTGCCTGTCCGCGCCGCGTTGCGGGCGTTAGGGGCGTCTCCTCGTCTACCCAATCACCCTGATGGTCCCCGTAGACACCGGTCGTGGACAAATAACCCAGCCAGCGCATGCCAGAAGCTGCGGCAACAAAGGCATCGCGCAACTCGGCCAATACGGGATCACCCTCTGGGCCTGGCCCTGCCGAAACCAGAATATTGGGAAATTCGGCAATCAGTGCACCCAGATCCGTGCCCGGCCATTGAACAGGCTCAACCCCTGTCGCGGCGATCTGGTCCATTTTATCAGCACTGCGGGTCGTGCCAACAATATGCCAGCCTTCAGGCACCAAACGCGCCGCAAGTGCGCGCGCGCTAAATCCGTGACCCAATGACAAAAGACGCTTGTCCATGCAGATGCTCCGATGCTTACCCAAGGCCGAAAAAAGTGGCCAAGAAATGCAAAATGGCCTCCCCATAGGGAAGGCCATTTCGTTAACTTTTTGTGGACAGATCAATCAACAGGCGCTGGCGCTGGATCGTCGTCTTTGTTTTCGTTGATAACATAGGCAATCGCGCCGATTGTCAGAATGGTGCCGATCGCGAGAGGGACACCGATTCCGCTACCGCCAAACAGCGAGCTGCCCTTTGGTGGGGGCGTCTGCTCTACATAGCCCGCGTTCGGGTCGATGTACTGCTCTTCTGTACCGGCGTTGAGGTTACCGGCAAACGAAGCTGTCGCTGTCGCCGAAATGAGTGCTGCAATTGATAGTACTTTGATCATTTTCGATATCCTGTATGGTCGTAATATTGCAATTAACTTGCTATTCCCTGTGGATAACTCAAACCCCGTTTTTTCACAACATTGTTGAAGCTGTAGAAACGCTAAATCCACGACAGTCCCGCCAACTGTTGCAAACTTATCTAGTTTTTGAGGACAATAATCTCGAAATATCCGACCCTCGGTCCGACCCATTGGCGCGATTTCCGGATCAAACCATTTGATGGTTGGACCCAATATTCGTTGTTCAAAACAGCATCACCGTTCGGTCCTCCGACGCATGTCTCGCGAAAGCGATCAGTTATAAACACTTGATTTACTACCGAAATATTCTCTGAGCCCAGGCTTTTCACGGTGCAGTTAAAAGAATAGTCGGTCGACGTCACATCGCCATCCGATATCACATAAGTTCGCACACCAGTGCCTTGGCTCTGCGCACGCAGCGCCTTGATGGTCATATCGGCATCTGCCGAGATGATGTCACCGCCAACGCCACGTGTGCCAATCAGCACACCATCGCGTAAAAAGATTTGCGCGTTATCACTCGAATACCAGACCTGAACGACTCCTAAACCCGAATCGCGGCGAGATGAGCGAAGTCGCAAAAAGTCACTTCCACCCGATATCTCGGGGTTAATCTGGAGAACCGGCTCGTTTGTTTCGTCCAACTGCTGCTGAGTCGGAACGATCTGCTGGACTGGCCCTGCGCGACGCTGGTTTACCGTCTGGACCAAAGAACCGAACACCAATTTCGGCAAACTCGCCTGTGAGTTTTGGTCAGAACTGCACGCTGCCAATATGACAGCAATCACACCTGCGCCAACAATGCGCGAAAACATTTTGATCATTCCCATACCCCTGACCAATTTCCAACCAAGCCTTCGCGATGACCGGTACGGACCTGTTCGTACAAACGCCCCGGCACCGATAGCCGCGCACCACCATCACGTGTCAACGGACGCAGAGTGGTTGAGTTCTTTCCCTTGTTCGGCGATCCGATAAGCCAGTCCACCGGAATGGTCAGGGTAATCCCCTTATCAAACGACCCCTCGCCGAAATCTTCGGCCGAGACATCTGTTAGCGTGAAGAACCCGCCAACGCGCCATCCATTAGAAAACTCACGCTCCAGCGTAACAGTCCCACCAACGTCGCCGGCCAAGTAACGGCCCACATCAAGCTGGCCACGATATCCACCGCCAAATTCATAATAAGCAGAGGCATGACCCGTTGCTACGGAATAATCCTGAAAACCTAGCAGATCATCAAATGCCCGCTGCTTAACGTAATTTGCCTCCACGCCCAGCGCCAGACGGCTGCCTGCGGGCTTCCACAACATCTCTGCCGAGACACCACCAAACGCACGCTCCACATGTCCTGCCGTCACACGGCCATAGACATCGGGCGAAATTTTCCATTGGCGGCTCACATAAAGCGTTGGAATGGACGTGGCACTGGCGCGGTCATATTCGAGCCCGCTGGTCCGAACGGGTGGCAGAGCAGAGTTTGATCCTCCTCTCACGCCACTTACGTCGCCGCTCAACCGCTGCTCGATCTCACCACCGATCGTCCATCCCGCCGCGGGCTGGTAGGACAGCGACAGCTGCACACCGGCGTCAATGCGAATGGGCTGGTCGGGATCAAAAAAGCGCTGTGAAAAATAGGGGCCTACAGACCACTTGAATGCTGGAAACAACGCCTCGTTACGGGCACTTGCAGGCAAATTCGGCGCGGCATCCGTTATGCCCGCAACAGCAAGCAGTGCATCAGAGGAATTCGGGGAGAATTCAAGCGCTTCAAGGTCAGACCGGCGCAATACAACTGCTGATTGGGCAAGATTGTCTTCTACAGGCACTATTCGGAATGTCTCAACAGAATCAGGAAGGAGCCGCGCCAGCACACGCGCTACACGCCCGACGGAAACTGCGGTCTCGGCGTAGCGGTTGTTGGCATATCGCACTTCAGTTGTGGATGCTGTCGTGTGCGTTTCAATCAGCGTCAGGCCCTCTGCCTCCAGCAGCGGAATCAGCGCATCGCGTACGAGGACAGAAGCTTCTGCCTCGGAATTTGCCCATGCGGTATCATATGCTTTTGGATTATCACGGCGGCTGGGACGTATGAAATAAGGCTGAGGGGCGGGCGCACGCATCAATGCCGCAGGCCGGTTGGGGTTAAACTGCACTTGCACGTTCACACCCACCTCTGTGCCGTAGAGATAGTAACCACCAAGACGGATGTTTTCGGTGGCCTGATATTCCGCCCCGAAGTTGAACCGTGATTTACGCTCGATGACGCCAAGACCGGTTTCAAGGGTATAGGCATCAGAACTATATTCAGCCTTCAGACCGAGCTTGTCATTAACTTCCCATTCGACGCCCGCAAACGGCGCGACCTCTCCGCGAAACCATTGGTCAAAGGCGGGCTCGCCGCCGGTATCGCCCGGCCGAAAGGAGGGACGATCACCGCCAAATGGCGTGCCGATGCTGCCGGAACTGCCAAGACGCCCCCAACCCAAACCTGCTGTCGCCTTCACCGTGCCCGGAATGCTGTCGCCCGAAAATGTCTTTGTGGCAGCCAGATACTCACTGGCATAAATTCCTGTACCCGCAAAATCCTGCAAACCAAGTGTAACAGCAGGCAAATAGCGGCTTTCCCGGTTGAGAAGAAACCTTACGTCGAAATTGCGGTCGCGGTATGTTTCAAACCCACTGAAATTTGCGTTCTGGATCCCGACGTATCTGAATGTCGCCTGAATGCGGGGTGTCGCCTGAAAAGTGAGCCAAGTGCGCGATTGCCCCCCAAAATTCGAAATCCCCGCAACCAACTGCCCGTCCGGCAGCGCCTCACCAGAGGGCATATCGATCAATCCCGCCGTTCCGTAGAAGTTAAGCGTGGGTCGGTCAGGGACCTCGAATATACCGTCCAGATTGTCAGCCAAACCAAGGGCCGGAAACAGTGCTGCGGTCCCCAGAAGAGCCGCACCCAATGAAGATATTGCCAATTTACTGATCATTTTACACTCTGCCCACGAAATATCTTTTTTGCGACCATGCACCCTAAGGGCATCCGGCGCAACAACTGCGAATCAGCGATGCGGCTATTAGAAGCATTCGTGACAAATCTGCGTCCCGTCAGGAGGCAGTTGCCTTGGCGACAACAGGTTGATGAAACCCCTCAACCCACTGGCGCACTACGTCGCGCGCCATTTCTTCGTCGCAGGCAACGAACGCCTCGCGCAACCGGCGAAGGGCGGATGCGATTTCGATCTGCGATAAACCTTCTTCATGGGTCATGAAAATTTTCGGATAGGTTGTCCCGACCAGATCATCAGATAGTGTAAGCTCTTCGGACATCTTCTCGCCTGGGCGCAGGCCGGTAATCTGGATTTCGATATCGCCATCAGGATTGTCCTTGTCGCGTACCTGATAGCCCGATTTCTCGATCACCTGACGCGCCAAATGCAGAATTGGAACCGGTTGCCCCATATCCAGCACAAATACCTCCGCTCCCCGACTGATCGAGCAGGCTTGCAGCACAAGACGCACCGCCTCCTGAACCGTCATAAAATAGCGCTCTACACTTTTGTCAGTTACTGTCAGCGGCCCACCGCGGCTCAATTGCTCCTGAAAAAGCGGCACAACAGAGCCGGAAGATCCAAGTACATTACCAAACCGAACCATTGAGAAGACAGTGCCGCCTGTTTTCTTCTGTCGCTTTGCCATGTCTTGAATAACCAGTTCCGCCAGACGTTTCGATGCACCCATAACATTTGTGGGCCGCACAGCTTTGTCGGACGAGATCAGCATAAACCGTTCGACACCCGCTTTTGCCGCCTGTTCCGCCAGCGTCTGTGTCCCGAACACATTATTGACCAGACCCGTCAGCGGATTAGCCTCGACCAGCGGCACATGTTTATACGCAGCCGCGTGCAGTACGACCTGTACCTTATGCAACAACAGTATCTTACGCACCTGACGGCTGTCGGTGATCGTGCCCAGCACTGGTACCAGCTCGATGCTCATTTTTTCCTGCTCGATTATGCTGCGCAGCTCCATATCAATGTTATAAAGCCCCAGCTCGCTGAGCTCGAAAATGACGATCTTGGACGGCTTGCAGTCAATAACTTGCCGGCAAAGCTCTGCCCCGATGGAACCACCTGCACCCGAAATCAGTACGACTTTACCCTCATAACTGCTCCGCGCGTCGCCCAGCGGGTGGGACACTTCTTCACGGCCCAAAAAGCTGCGGGCAGCCAGTGGCGTAAGCTGGTTCACCAGCGCCTCCTCCCCGATCAGCTGGGAAAACGATGGCAGCGTTTGGACCTCAAGGCCCATCAACGAAAGTCTGCGGGCAATTTGCGCCTGCTTGGGCGCGCTCAGCGAGGGGACCCGCTAGCAGCACGCGATCAATCTTGTATTGTTTCACGACTGCCGCGATTTGCGCGGGCGAGTATATGGGCAAGCGCTGCACCCGCATGCCCTGCAGTCCCGAATTGTCATCGACAAACGCAACAGGCTCGATTGTCTCGTGCACCCTCAGCGCCGAAACAAGTTGCGATCCCGTCGTGCCAGCCCCGTAAATCAAAACCCTCGTGTGCGCAGAGGACCGGCGATAGACCATCAGAACGATCTGCAACAGCACCGCACGCGTCCCCACAGCAAAGCAGAAAAAGGCGGCGCCAAACACCATATGCAGCCCCAATGGCAGATTCAGCATCGCAAAATCAGCCACTGTGATCGACGCGATCGTAAGCAATATGGAGTGTAAAGCCGTCAATCCGACCGCTGCCGCTTCATAAGCGCTCAGTTGGATATCCGCGATCCCGATCCACAGCGACACAACGATCGCTGTGATCAGCATATACGGGAGTAATAGAGAAAAGCTCCAGATATTGCCGCTAAGGCCGCCCTCAAGGTCCAGTGCAGCAAAGGCAAACAACATCGCAAGTGGTACAAGCAATCCGTCGACACCAAGCATCACCCGCCGCTTTTGCGTTTTGTTTAGCGTCTTGATCCAGTTCAGCATGACGCGTCCTATACCCACCATCGTATTCTTGACGTTACCGTAAACCTAATTCCGCACCGCAACCTGCGAGCAGCACCAGCATCGCTCCAACCGAGTTGCGAACTTGCTTTTTACTACCCTAACCGGATCTGAAGAAATTGCATATTGCATGATTTAGCTTGGGCGGGATTCGGCATTTCTTACTATTTCGAACGCCTGAAAAGATTGGCAATTGTCTGAAAAACAAGGTCAAAATCATAGCACATGCTCTGGTTGCGCTGATAAATGAGATCAAGCTTTGCTTTGCGCGGCACACAGATACGGCAATAAATGTCGTCAGTCTGTGCGGCGGTTGTACACCGAGCGAGCAAGCGGTCCTCATGTTTGTGAAACCGGATCGTAGCGAGGCCAGTCACTCCGGGCCGTGATTTCAGGACCTCTGCGTAAATTTCCGGAAACCGCTCCACATATTCGCGCAGGGGCGGGCGCGGCCCGACAAACGACAAGTCCCCCTTGAGAATATTCCATAACTGGGGAAACTCGTCCATTCGCTTGGCCCGCAACCGCGCACCCAAAGGCGTAACCCGCGAGGCCTTATGCGCGCCCGAAACCCCCTGATCGGCGTCCACCACAGTCATGGTTCGAAATTTGACAAGGCCGAACGGCTCGTCCGGTGCCTTCATCCGCTCAGCGACATAAAACAACGGACGTCCTTGTTTGATGTAAATATACACCACCAACAGAAGGATCACCGGCCCCAATATCACCACCAGCAGACTGGCGAAGAACAGGTCATAAATTCTCTTTTGCCATGTCATGCTTGGGGCTGCCCTTGTTTCCATTGCGCAACCATACCCTGCGCGGTGCTCTCTTGCGACGTAAAGGTAAAAAAGCGCTCGAGCGCAGCTGTGTGCAGCGCCACTTCCTCAATCACCGGACCGATGGGCGTTCGAGGCGTCCACGGCAGGCCAGCTTGATCCAGCAGATCGCCCATTCCGATAACGCCCGGTGCAGCGATATTTAGAATTGGCGGCAATTTCGGCACACCACACAGCGCATGGATCACCCGCGCCAGTGTTTGCGGACCAATATAGCTGCGACGCGGCGTGCGCCCGTCGGGGAGCTGGTCCAACGTCATTCCCGCGCGCCACCCTCCTAAAATCGCATCAGCACCTGCAACATTTCCGATACGCAGCACACATACCCGCCCGCGTCCCAGCGCGAGAGTGGCCCGCTCCATTGCCAGCTTGGCCTCGCCATAAGCACTCACAGGAGTTACACTGTCTGCTTCGTTGTTAGGCCCTGCGCATGCACCATAAACCGCTGCAGATGACACCACGAACACCCGGGCGCTCAAAGGCGCCGCTGCAACTGCTGCAAGTGCAAGCGTGGTGTTCAAGCTCATGCTATCACCGCTGGCAGCTGCATGCGCGGGGGTGACGCCTGACAGACAGATAACAGACCGCATGTCAGCCGCTGCCGCAGCAAGTACATCAGGCGCGGCAAGTGGGTCAAACCGGAGCGCTCCCGCCCTGTACTGACGGCTCTGGGTACACAACAATTCGGGCTGTGGCCAAAAACGGCACAACATCTGGCCCAATCGGCCCCCTGCTCCCAGCAACAGATCCGAAGAAATCGTATCCGATTTTTTTGTAATGATTGACCTCATATTGCTATGCAGTATCTTGCCCCAAATATATTTCCAAGCCGAACCGCCCGACACGAAGGGCGTTGAACGGTATTTCAACGGATTGAGCGGTAATTTCGATGGGCAAGCTAACCAGACACACTCTGTTGATTGCGATAGCTATTGCGTTCGCCGCCTGCGGCACACTGCCCCGAGGCGCAGCAATTCAGGCCGAAATTACCAAAGGTGTTAACCAACCCGAAGCAGACTTTGCTGTTTATCCTGTGTCGAAGGCATTTTTGCCCAGCTTGGCAACATGGCCTGACACTGGTGAGCGCCACTATAGCTGACTGGGTCATTCCGACGGCTCGAATGCCCAGATCATTCGTGCAGGCGACTCTCTGAATGTCACAATTTGGGACAGCGCCGAAAACTCCCTGCTGATGGCACCAGGCCAACGCAGGGTTGATCTGACGGCCCTAAGAGTTTCCGAAAACGGCACGATATTTATTCCCTATGTTGGAAAAATACGTGTATCGGACCGCACGCCCGACAGTGCCCGCGAGACACTGCAACGTCAGCTTGAAGCGATCGCCCCCGGCGCGCAGGTCCAGTTGGCGATGATGGAAGGGCGCACCAACTCTGTCGACATGATCGGCGGCGTGAATTCGCCTGGCAACATCAGCATGCCGGATCAGGATTTTTCCGTCCTTGCTGCAATCTCCGCCGCAGGTGGCGTGAGCGCATCATTGACCAACCCCCGTGTTAAGCTGGTGCGCGCCAATCAGACCTACCGCACCTCGCTCAGCCGTCTGCTGGACGACCCGAAACTCGATACCCGCCTCAATGGCGGTGACCAGATCATCGTAGAAAAAGACGGCCGGTATTTTCTGTCGCTTGGCGCTGCAGGCTCCGAGAGCCAGTTTCCGTTTAACCGCGATCAGGTATCAGCCCTTGATGCGCTGTCGCTTATTGGCGGAGTAGATGACAATCGCGCCAATCCAAAGGGCGTTTTGATTCTGCGCGAATACCCCGCCTCGGCCCTTGGTGCCGGACAGCGGGGGCCGCGCCAACAGCGCGTTGTATTTACCATTGATCTGACAACATCAGACGGCTTGTTTTCGGCGCGCAACTTTTTCATCAACTCCGGCGATCTTGTCCTCGCTACAGAAAGTCCGGTCTCTTCGGTACGAGTTGTGGCAGGCCTTATCGGATCGGCCTTTGGCCTGATCAACGCCACGAACTAAAATACTACTCCGGACCAAACGCTTTTTATCGGGACATTTTAATCTGTTTGTCTTGCGGCAAAAGGGCGTTCATTTCGGCAATATGCTCGGGCAGACACTTGGTCAAGAAATCGTATTCAGCCACCACATGCGATCGCGCTGCAGGCCCCAAATGTACAAAGTCCTGCGGCCGCTCCAATACCTCAACCACCTGCCGCGCTAATGCTGCGGGATCATGAAAATCAACCAATAGACCGGTCTTACCATGTGTGACCGCTTCACGCACCGGTGCCACGTCCGAGGCAACAATAGTAGCCTCCATCGACATGGCTTCGAGCAGTGACCACGACAAAACAAACGGCATCGTCATGTAAATATGGCAACGGCTGATCTGGATAATTTTTTGATACTGGTCATAGGGCACCTGCCCTAAGAAGTGCACACGGCTCCAGTCAACGCGACTGCCCACTTCCGCCTCCATCTCGGCGCGCAGCCCGCCCGGATTCTTGCTCTTGGCGCCATATGAGACCTCATTCCCGCCAATCACCAGCACCCGCGCATTGGGTCGCGCAGCAAGTATGTCGGGCAGCGCGCGCATGAATTGGTGAAACCCGCGCATCCGCTCAAGGTTACGCGCCATATACGTCACGATCTCGTCGCCGCGCCCCACTGGTGTCTCGATCCGCCCCAGTTTGAGCTTGGCCGAGGGGTCAGGCCTCAGCTTATCTGTGCGGATACCGTCATGGCATACGTAAATCTTTGAATGAAACTCTGGCGGGAAACAGTCGCGCTGCCATTTTGTCGGGCTCAGGCCACGGTCTACCGTCATAATATTGGCATTCGGCACGGCATTGCGCGCCTGAAGCAGGAACGGCGTGTGATCCGTAACCGGCTCATCCTTATCAAAGTTGATGGGGCCGCCATGCAGTCGGTAGTAATACTCGAAGAACCCAATAACCGGCACATCTGGCCAAATTTGCTTGAAAAAGGTCAGTTCGCCCCAGCCGACATGTCCTACGATAATGTCCGGCATGAACCCGTCTTCGCGCTCGATCTGCTTAGCCGCGACAACGGCGCCGAATCCTGCGCCTGTCGCTTCCTCCCACACCTTGCTCAAGCCATAGGCTTCCTTTTTAGGGACGTGGTGGGTTTTGTAGATCCGCGTCTGTACTCCCTCTAGCGCCGCCGCGTTCTTGCGCTGCGTCAAGAAGTAGATGGTGTGAACCTTTTGCGCCGCCAGCCATTGCACCAGTTCGCGGTATTGGCCCGGCATGTTCTGATGCACAAAGAGAATATTCATAAATGCAGGTGCCTTTGGCTGTTCGCGGATATGCGCCAGATAACCCTGAGCGGCGGTGATTGGCAAACACGCTGTAGATCCTGCCGGACCGTACGATGCCTCAAACTACCGCGCGCCGCCGCGCTTATCGCGCGTAATTCGATCCTTCTTCATCAAGAATTGCCTTCAATTCCGCCAGATGGCGTATGTCCTGCTTTGGATACTGCTCCAGCTCCTGTGCCGTCTTCTCCGCAATCGCGTCGGAAATGCGGCGCAGCGGAAGGCCCGTTTGCAAGGCACGGATATAGGTCTCCGCTGCACGTTCAAAGTAATACAGGCGATTGAATGTCTCGGCGACGCTATGCCCCAGAACCAGCACCCCGTGCGAGCCCATGACCATTACCTTCTGCTTGGGATCGGTAAGGAGCGCGGCACAGAGCGCACCTTCATCCTCGAACGCCAGCCCACCATAGTCCTCATCAATCACCACACGATTGAAAAAAGTACAGCAATTCTGGTCGATCGGCGGCAGACGACTGTCTTGCAGACAAGCCAACACAGTCGCAAAGATTGAATGCACATGCATGACACAGCGCGCATGAGGCACCGCCGCATGAACCCCGCCATGAAGGCCCCATGCCGTTGGGTCCGGCGCATTAGGTCCCGCATATGTTTCAGGATCGTTCGCATCAATCAGCAATAGATCGCTCGCCTTGATGCGGGAGAAATGCATCTGGTTGGGGTTCATTAAAAACTGCGATCCACTGTCATTCACCGCCATTGAAAAATGGTTCGCTACGCCTTCGTGCATTTCCATCCGCGCGGTCCAGCGAAACGCAGCCGCCAGGTCGACCCGCTCCTGCCAGTTATCCATATTCGGTTTCATCTGTGTCACGCTCACCCTGCTTTCCTCTCCAATGGCCTGCTCACAACCCAAGCATAGCCGTTCTCACACAATACATAAGCCTCACGAAGGCCGTGCGGCTTGTCCATAGGTCTTTGCAATATGGTCCCCCCTGCCGCCGGCGCCAACGCACAGGCGGCATCGGGGTCCGAGTTATAAAGCCGTATCTCGATGCCAGCGCCGCGAGGCGGGCTTTCGGGAAGTAAGGCAAGAACAGGATTGGAATGATAGGTGCAATCACTGTGCACCTGAAAAACCTGATCGTAATAGGTAATGATTGCGAAATCTTTAGTCGGCTGATGCGCTTTCATCCCAAAAACAGCCTCCAGAAATGCGATCTGCCGCGGCACATCCCTAACCAGCAGGTTAAGCCCGATCCCGCGCAAACCTGCTCCGAATTCTGCCGCACCTACGGTATCGTAATCCACCCTGCCCACTCCCGCTTGAACCTGCATCAACCCTGTGAAATTATGGGACATGACACAAGCAACATTCCCCTCATGGCCCGATGTGGCTGCCGATCTGGTAAACGTGGCTGCAGGACGCGCGCCCGCTGATATGATCATCACCGGCGGCATTTGGGTCAACGTCCACACCCGCGAAGCGCTGCCCGATCACGATATCGCAATCGTGCGCGGCCGCATCGCTTTTGTAGGCCCCAACGCGGATCACTGCGAAGGGCCAAAGACGCAGATCATCGACGCGGCTGGCCGCTACATGATCCCTGGCCTCTGCGATGGCCATATGCACATCGAAAGCGGCATGCTCACCCCAGCCGAATTTGCCCGCGCCGTGATCCCTCATGGCACTACGTCAATGTTCACCGATCCGCACGAGATCGCAAACGTACTCGGCCTTGAGGGCGTGCGCATGATGCACGACGAAGCGTTGATGCAACCGATCAACATGTTCACCCAGATGCCCTCCTGCGCGCCCAGCGCACCGGGTATGGAAACAACAGGCTTCGAGATCACCGCCGCTGACGTGGCCGAGGCGATGGCCTGGCCCGGCATTATCGGCCTGGGCGAAATGATGAACTTTCCCGGCGTCATCAACGCGGACCCCCAGATGCTGGCCGAGATCGCTGCAACCCAGAATGCGGGAAAAACCGTTGGTGGGCACTATGCCTCTCCTGATCTGGGCCCGCCCTTTGCCGCCTATGTCGCCGGTGGTCCTGCCGATGACCATGAAGGCACCTGTGAGGCAGATGCGATTGCCCGTATGCGCCAAGGGATGCGCGCCATGATCCGCCTCGGCTCGGCGTGGTATGATGTGCAATCCCAGATCACCGCCATCACCGAGCGTGGCCTCGACAGCCGCAACATGATCCTGTGCACCGATGATTGCCACGCCGGCACACTGGTGCAAGACGGCCATATGAACCGCGTTGTGCGCCACGCCATCGACTGCGGCTGCGATCCTCTCGTCGCGCTGCAAATGGCTACGATTAACACGGCCACCCACTTCGGGCTTGAGCGTGAGATCGGCTCCCTCACGCCGGGCCGCCGCGCTGATGTGATCCTAACTTCGGACCTCAAAACTCTCCCCATTGAGACCGTCATTGCCCGCGGTCAAGTCGTCGCCAAAGACGGGGAATGCCTCGTGGATTGCCCTCACTACAACTGGCCCATGCACGCACGTCAAACCGTCAACATGGCGCGTGAGTTACGCGCAGATGACTTCACCATCAACGCGCCCACCGGGGCCAATGCAGTCACCGCCAATGTCATCGGCGTGGTCGAGAACCAAGCTCCCACAAAGGCGCTACAGTTCGAGCTGCCCGTGACTGAAGGACGCGTGACAGCCCACGGCGATGTGGCGCAAATTGCTCTGGTCGAACGTCACCGCGCCACGGGTGGTGTCGTCAATGCACTCGTCTCCGGCTTTGGCTATACGGGCAAAATGGCGATGGCCTCCACCGTGGCACACGACAGCCACCATATGATCGTGGTCGGCACTGATACACAGCAGATGGCGCTAGCTGCAAACCACCTGCGCCAACTCGGCGGTGGGATCACCATCTTTAAAGACAGCGTTGAACTCGCCACCATCGACCTGCCCATTGCGGGCCTCATGTCCGACAGCCCAGCGCAAGACATCGCCGCAAAGACCGACGCCATGATGCAAGCGATGCGCGACTGCGGCTGCACCCTCAACAACGCTTATATGCAGCATTCCCTGCTGGCTCTTGTCGTCATTCCCGAATTGCGGATATCCGATTTGGGCCTCGTCGACGTCCGCACATTCGAATTCATACAGGTTATTGCAACGTGAAGACCTTTGCCCAAAACCTGATGAAACTTGCGCCCGAATGGGTGAGTATGCCGCCCGAGCTGATCGAGACTTTTGACTGGCTGGAAGACAACGCCGAGTTGACGGTCCACAGAACCGGTGAGCCGCAGGATTATGCCCTCTCGCTTTATTCCGACGGCTACAAATTCCACCCGGCGATAAGCTACTTCGGCTTTTGCGGCACAATCCTGACCTACACGGGCCATTGGAAAACCCCCGACCCCGCCATTGATGCGCGTATATTCGAGATTGGTGAGACTGCGGCAGACGGGGGCCGCCTTGCCATCTGGCTGGACGAGAACGGCAAACAACAGTTTGTTCACATCGGCCATGATACCCTTGGCGTGATCACTGATGATCCGCAGGTGCTGCTGCAATTCCTCGCCATGGGATATCCCGAACCGGGGTATTTGCAAGACCCGCGCAGGACACCCCTTGCGGATTTTCTGTCTATACCGCGTGTGAACAGCGTCGAGGACCTTCCAGAAGACGAACGACCTGTTTTTCCCATAGCCTTCCAAGAGTTTTTGAAAGACCACTTTGACCTCGCTATTCCCAACACAGCACATGATTTGGGGATCGAGAACTTCTCCAAATATGAAGACCCCGATACCAGCGATCCCTTCGCGCTTTGGATTGCCTCCGTTACGCCTGCCGCGACCGAGGCCGACCTTGCCTACGAGCTTGAACTGATGCGAACCGTAGAATCCCTTGATATCAAAGATACAGACAGCACCGAGACGGTCATGGACAAGATCGGCTCCCTGTTCAAAAGCAAAGGCGCTGAGCAATGAAGCAGTACCAGATCCTGACCCCCGATGCCCCCTCCGCCGAGGGCTTTACCGATGCCACCGCAGCTGTTGATCGCCTGACAGAGCTTTACTCCGCAGCGGTCGAATTTCTGCGTGTGCAGTTTGCCGCCGCAATGGCTTCTACCCAGCCCGATACCCGCATCCGCGCCTTCTACCCCGAAGTCCGCTTTACCACATCGTCCTATGCGCAGGTCGATACCCGACTGAGCTTTGGCCATGTTTCGGGGCCGGGCACCTATGTTGCAACCATCACTCGCCCCGACCTTTTCCGGAACTACCTGATTCAGCAGATTGGACTGTTGATCAAGAACCACGGACAGCCGGTCTTCATCGGCCCATCCGATACGCCTATTCCTGTACACTTCGCCATGACCGCAGAAACCGGTATGACCGTGCCCCAAGATGGGGCCGCGGATTTCACGCTGCGCGATGTCTTCGACGTGCCCGATCTGAGCACGACGAATGACGACATTGTTAATGGTACGTATTTACCCGTTGATGGCGTCGGTCCGCTCGCCCCCTTCACGGCGCAGCGCGTTGACTATTCCCTTGCGCGGCTGGCCCATTACACGGCCACCGACCCCGATCATTTCCAGTGTCATGTGCTATTCACCAATTACCAGTTTTACGTAACCGAATTTGAGGAATACGCCCGCAAAATGCTGCGCGACCCGGCCAGCGGTTACACATCCTTCGTTTCGACCGGCAATCAGGAAATCACAGACGGCGATGCCCACCTCGAGGCGCCGCTGAAGCTGCCGCAAATGCCCACATATCACCTCAAACGCGAAAACGGCTCGGGCATCACATTGGTCAACATCGGCGTTGGCCCGTCCAACGCCAAAACCGCCACCGATCACATTGCAGTCCTGCGCCCCCATGCGTGGCTAATGGTCGGGCACTGCGCAGGGCTGCGCAATACGCAGGCTTTAGGTGATTTCGTGCTCGCACATGCCTACCTCCGCGAGGACCATGTGTTGGATGACGACCTCCCCGTTTGGGTGCCCATCCCCGCGCTGGCCGAAATCCAGATCGCGCTGGAAAAAGCCGTAGCGCAAGTGACCCAACTTGAAGGATATGAGCTTAAGCGTATTATGCGCACCGGCACCGTCGCGACCATCGATAACCGCAACTGGGAGCTGCGCGACCACTCCGGCCCCGTGCAACGCCTCAGCCAGTCGCGTGCTGTTGCGCTGGACATGGAAAGCGCCACAATCGCTGCAAACGGTTACAGGTTCCGAGTGCCCTATGGCACACTTTTATGTGTTTCGGACAAGCCGCTGCATGGCGAATTAAAACTCCCCGGCATGGCGTCAGACTTCTATAAAACCCAAGTATCACGCCATTTGATGATCGGAATTCACGCAATGGAGTTACTGCGCGACATGCCGCTAGAGCGGATTCACAGCCGCAAACTACGCTCCTTTGACGAAACTGCCTTTCTCTAGGCGGTTTAAAGCCCAAAAAAAGCGAAAAAACCCAAGTTTTCTGGGCAAATTACTTCACTCTTCGTTGTGTTTGCTCACGACTTACCGTTACATTCCGCGCATGAGGCCCAATTGTCGGGCAGCCGAGGAGATTTATAATGACAACGAAACCAATGACAAAAACCCAGCTCGTCGCCGCACTGGCCGATCAAATGGGCACCGATAAAAAAGCAGCAGGCGCAGCACTCGACGCCGTATGTAACCTGATCACAAACGAAGTATCCGGCGGTGGCGCTGTGACACTTCCAGGTGTCGGCAAAATCTATTGCCGCGAACGCCCCGAGCGTATGGTCCGCAACCCGGCGACCGGCGAGCAATTCAAGAAAGACGCCGACAAGGTTGTCAAAATGACAATCGCCAAAGCGCTCAAAGACAGCGTTAACGGCTAAGTCAGGTACCTTGCCGGATTTGATGCAAGGACCAGATTTCAAGAATGGGTCGCCCGACAAGGGCGGCCCTTTTTCGTTCCGGACATAAGAGCAAATCCCTAAGTCAGGCAGCAGTACCTTACGAGCATCACGCAGCAGCCACACGTTGTAAGGACCGCCCTTTTTTGACTTGCCAGACCGCTTGCCCTTCATGCCGTTCCACCGCATTACTGATCTTGTACCAGAAGGAATGCACTAAATGGACATACGCGCAGTCGGACTTGGCCTTGCCTTTGCGCTTATGTGGTCGTCTGCCTTCACCTCGGCCCGAATTATTGTAGCCGATGCAACCCCGCTTTTTGCGCTGTCGCTTCGGTATCTGGTTTCTGGCATTATCGGCGTCGGCATCGCCCGCGCTCTGGGCCAAAACTGGCACCTGACGCCGCCGCAATGGAGGGCCACAATTGTCTTCGGAATCTTGCAAAATGCCGTTTATCTCGGCTTGTTTTTTGTGGCCATGCAAACCATCGAGGCATCGCTGGCCGCGATCATAGCCTCAACAATGCCTCTTATGGTGGCGCTGGCGGCTTGGGCCTTCCTGGGCGAACGGATAAGTCCGCTGGGGGTTATTGGCCTAATCATCGGTATAGCAGGCGTGGCGCTTATCATGGGTGCGCGCCTTACCGATGGGCTCGATTATACTGGTGTTGCCATCTGTTTCATCGGGGTGCTGGCCCTCACTATTGCCACACTCACTGTAAAGGGGGCCTCGGCTGGCGGTAACCTCCTGATGGTCGTGGGACTTCAAATGCTTGTGGGATGTGTCGCTCTGACAATCGCTACAGTTCTGTTCGAGTCTCCAGCAGTCACGCCCAGTTGGCCGCTCGCGGCTGCATTTATCTACACTTGCCTTGTTCCTGGCCTGACGGCCACTTGGGTCTGGTTCATGCTGGTGGGTCGCATTGGCGCTACGCGCGCGGCGACCTTCCACTTCCTAAACCCATTTTTTGGCGTCGTGATCGCCGCACTTTTATTGGGCGAAAAGCTCGGGCCTCGCGATATCTTGGGGGTGACCATTATCGCCGCCGGTATCCTCGCCGTACAAATTTCACGCCAACGTAAGGCATGAACGCTGCATGGTAAGTGCTGAACTCTAGTTCAATAAGAGTTCAATCTGGCGGGGGATATCCCCACTGTCAGGTCGCGCCGACGATCCCCATGTTCCGACTACGGCGCCATGCCCGTCAATAAGGATCTTGTTGAAATTCCAGCTTGGCTCAAATCCGGTTTCCGCCTTTACCGCCTTGTAAAACGGGTGGGCGGAAGCTCCACGAACATGCATCATATCTGTCATTGGCAGTGTTAGACCAAAGTTCACCTCGCAGAACTCCTTAACTTCGGCAGCAGATCCCAACTCTTGATTGAAGTCATCAGATGGTATCGCCAAAACGATAAGCCCTTGATCGCGGAAACGGTCATAAAGCGCCTGAAGACCGTCATACTGATAGGTAAATCCGCATTGCGAGGCCGTGTTCACAACCAATACCGGCTGGCCTGCATAATCTCTCAATGCAATTGTGCCTCCGTCAATAGACGGAAAAACCGCATCCTGCGGCGCTGCAATAGCGCTGCCTGCAAAAATCGACAGGATCAGTCCCAAAATCATCCGCATGCTATATCCTCCACTATCTTCATACGCTCGACTCACGCAATAAGTTCACAAACAGTTTCACCAATCCGCTAAGCCCCTTTGATTTCCGCGCAAAAGCCCCATCTAATAGAGCAACAACAGTGCAAGGAGAGCCCCATGCCAGAGTACACCAAAAACCAAGACGTCCTCGCGACACTGTCGCCAGAAGAGCTTTATGTTACACAAGAAAGCGGGACAGAGCGGCCAGGAACAGGCAAACTTTTGTATAACAAAGAACCGGGAATTTACGTCGATATCGTTTCAGGCGAGCCGCTGTTTGCCTCTAGCGACAAGTATGAGAGCGGCTGCGGCTGGCCGAGTTTCACCAAGACGATCGAGCCGGAATATGTTCAGGAGCTGACCGACAGCACTCTGGGTATGATCCGCACAGAAGTCCGCAGTACCCATGGCGACAGCCATCTCGGTCATGTCTTTCCAGACGGTCCAAAAGACCGCGGCGGACTACGGTACTGCATCAACTCTGCCTCCCTACGGTTTATCCATCGCAATGACATGGAATCCGAGGGATACGGCAAATATATCAATCAAGTGGAGGATGTGGCATGACCACTCAGCGTTCAGTATTGGCAGGCGGTTGTTTCTGGGGCATGCAGGACCTTATTCGCAAGCGCAAAGGCGTTGTATCAACCCGGGTTGGCTATTCCGGCGGGGATGTGCGTGATGCGACATACCGCAATCACGGCACCCATGCAGAGGCGATTGAGGTGATCTTTGACCCTGATGTTCTGAGCTATCGTGCACTTCTGGAGCTGTTTTTCCAGATCCATGATCCGACAACCGTCAACCGACAAGGTAATGATCGCGGTATGAGCTACCGCTCAGCCATCTACTTTGAAGACGAGGACCAAAAAGCAGTTGCCCTTGACACCATCGCAGATATTGAAGCGTCGGGCATCTGGCCGGGGAAGGTTGTGACCGAGATCGAACCTGTCTCGGATTTCTGGGAAGCAGAGCCCGAGCATCAAGATTACCTCGAGCGTCTTCCGAACGGCTATACCTGCCACTTCCCGCGCCCCGATTGGGTCCTACCCAAACGCGCCGCCGCGGAGTAACCCTGACAACCCCGCGCCCGACAAGGAGCACGAACCATTGCCGGACGCGGGCATAACTCTACTTTTGGCCAACAACTGTGCAGCTAAAGAGAGCCTGAAATGACCCGACTTACCGCTAGGGATTTCGACCCAAAACTCCTCGAACTCTACGATTATTACGCGCACGGCGTTATCACAAAGCGCCAGTTTCTGGATCGTGCTTCAAAATTCGTGGTGGCAGGTATGACTGCTACGACCATTCTTGGGCTTATGGCACCAAATTATGCGCTGGCTGAGCAGGTTTCGTTCAACGACCCTGATATCACGCCCGAATATATCACATATCCCTCCCCCAACGGCCACGGCGCGGTCCGTGGCTATCTCGTCCGGCCAGCCGGAGCGAAAGGCAAACTCCCTGCGGTGGTTGTGGTTCATGAAAACCGCGGTTTGAACCCATATATTGAAGATGTCGCTCGCCGTGTAGCAAAGGCAGGCTTCATTGCACTCGCCCCAGATGGGCTGACGTCTGTCGGCGGCTATCCAGGCAACGATGCCGAAGGCCGCGAACTGCAAAAAACTGTTGATCCGGAAAAATTGATGAACGATTTTTTTGCGGCTGTCGAATTCATGATGGCGCATGAGGAAACAACAGGAAACGTGGGGATTACCGGTTTTTGCTACGGCGGTGGCGTCTCGAATGCTGCAGCGGTAGCCTATCCTGAACTCAAGGCGGCAGTGCCATACTATGGTCGTCAGGCCAACGCCCAAGACGTGCCAAAAATTCAGGCGCCTCTTTTGCTCCATTATGCAGAGCTGGACGAGCGCGTGAACGAAGGCTGGCCCGCATACGAAGCTGCGCTAAAGGCAAATAACAAAAACTACGAAGCCTATATTTATGAGGGCGCAAACCACGGATTCCATAACGACAGCACACCACGCTTCGATGAAGGTATGGCTGATATGTCATGGGAGCGGACCATCGCCCACTTTAATAAATATTTAGCCTAAAGCGAAAAACGGGCGCGGTAAAAAATTAGTGGCCTTCGGCAAAAATCTGGCAGCAGTTAAAACCGAAGGTCCGTCCACTTGCTCGCACCGGTGGTCAGACTGCAACCCTTGGCCGCCCGGAGGCCTCAACCGTAACCTCCGCCTCCACAAATACTTCACGGCCCTCAATACCAGCAACGCGCAGATCGCGCACAACATTAACCGTAATATCAGCTGCGCCTGCCGCTTCCGCAGCTGACACTGCCCGCTTGCGCAGTACATCTTCGAGCCGCAGCAGCGCATCCTCCTGCCTGCTAAAGTCCTCCGGCCCGTCCAGTAGATGAACTCGAAACTTGCCTTCGCTAGGTGAGGTTATCGTACCAGCCTCCCGCATTGTCACGCGCCCCACAACAGCGCCGATCGCGTTGGCAACGCCCGCATACTCTGGCAGGATCATCTCGCATCCCAGTCGAAGGCCTACAGCCGGATAATATGTTGCCGCCGATGCGCCCAGACCTATCACTGGCACTGCCAATCCAGTATCGAGCTTGACCAAGCCGCGATGCCCACCAAGGCCCCGTTGCATCAGAACATGGCGCGCCAATACGGCGGGCTCCACGCCAAATCCGTTTTCTTCCTCGGCAAATGCCGTCTCTAACAAGGCTAAAGCTGTCTGATACTCAAGCTGCTCCACAATCATCCGCGCCATGACTTCAGGCTCGGGTGCAAGGCGATCACCCGCTCCTGTACGCCGCCGGCCGAACAGCGCCAACGCTTTTTCCGCCGCCAGCGCGTCCCATGCATCCGCCGATCCTGTCACATGGCTCGCGTCTGAGGGCGTAACACCCGCCACCTGCACCAGCCCACGTTCGACCAGCCGCGTGAGGGCACCACTCTCGATCCGCGACTGCAAAATGTCACCCAATGGATGTATACTATTTCCTATCCGCTCCAGCAGCGCCTCCTCGCGTGGCCCGATACCTTCTATCGTTTGCCCCGCTACTGCTCTTACAAATCGCCCGTCATGCTCTCCGGGGAGGGTGCTGCGCAGTTGGCTATCCAGTGCACGGTGAACCACCTCTGGCGCATCCACAGCGATCAGTGACACCGGCAGCAACCGACGTGGACCGAGGGTCACTCCACCTGCCAATCCTTCGGAAAGAAAATGAACCTCGCTGTCACCGCCCAAGCCTGTCGTGCGCATCGCAACGGCCTCGACCATGGTCCTGTATGGTCCAACTTGCGCACCTGCCGGATCAATCGCCGGTCTGCCATCGCGCAACAGTGCGACATCCGTCGTTGTCCCCCCGATGTCCGATACCAGCGCATGCTCCGCACCGGTCATCCAGCGTGCGCCGACAATTGATGCGGCTGGTCCGCTCAGGATCGTCTCGATGGGTCGCTCCCGCGCCTGAGCACTCGAGATCAGCGCCCCGTCTCCGCGCACCACCATCAACGGCGCCACAACACCAATCTCGCGCAGGATACCCTCCGCCCGACCGATGAGCCGGTCAATCATACCGATCAGGCGCGCGTTAAGCACCGCCGTCATCGCGCGCTTTGGCCCGTTCAGCTTGGCCGACAATTGGTGCGACGCCGATACCGGCAGCCCTGTCAATTCAGCGACAAGCGCCATCGCCCGCAGTTCATGCGCCGGATTGCGGGTGGCGAATTGCGCCGCCACAGCAAACCCACCAACGCCATCACCTTTGGCCTGCAAAAACGCCCGCAAAGCATCCTCGTCCAACGGAACAACCTCACCTCCAGCGTGATTATGGCCCCCCGCTAAAACGATATGCGGATCGCCCTTCAATGCCTCCAAAAGTCCGTGCGTTTCCAGATCACGCTCTTTAAAACCGATATAGATAAGCGCCACGCGCCCGCCCTGCCCCTCGACCAATGCGTTCGTGGCCAAGGTTGTCGACAAAGACGCCAACGCAATCTCTTCGGCAGCGATACCAGACTGCGCCAACACGGCACGAACCGCCCCACCAACCCCGATGGCCAGATCATGGCGCGTGGTAAGGGCCTTGGCACTCGCCATGACTTCAACCTCATCACGAATGATCACCGCGTCCGTATAGGTTCCGCCTGTATCAACCCCCAAAAGCAACGCCATGGGCCTCTCCTTCAAACTGCTTTGAATTTCCTACCCGAAGGGACCGTCAATACCAGCCCCAATAGCGTCACAAAGACGCTAATCGCGCCACCGCCCAGCGTGCTGCATCCGCAACCGCTTCGTCTGCATCGTCACACAGCGCCTGCGCCGAACCGCGCAACGTGACATCACCCGAATTGCCAATTGCATACAGCACATTGCGCACAAACCGGTCCCGCCCGATCCGCTTGATCGGCGATCCGGAAAACCGCAGCCGGAAATCTGCATCGTCCAGCACCACCAACTCCGCCAATGTCCCGCCCGCACCACCGTGATACCGGATGTCACTGGCCGCCACAGCAAATTTATTCCACGGACAGACGGCCAGACAATCGTCACAGCCATAAATCCGGTTGCCCATTTTGGTACGCAACTCATCCGACACAGGGCCCTTATGCTCGATCGTCAAATAAGAAATGCAGCGCCGCGCGTCCAACTGGTAAGGCGCCGGAAATGCTTGCGTTGGGCAAACATCCTGACAGGCTACGCAACTGCCACAGTGGTCTATTTCAGCCGCATCGGGCTCCAGTTCCAGTGTCGTAAAAACAGACCCTATGAAAGCCCAATTCCCCCAGTCCCGACTCACAACATTCGTATGCTTGCCTTGCCAGCCAAGACCCGCAGCCTGCGCCAACGCCTTCTCTGGAACGGGCGCTGTATCTACAAAAACCTTCACCTCGCAAGTCTCCTGCGCTATCAGCCACCTTGCGATCCGCTTGAGCCGCTTCTTCACCACATCATGGTAATCGCGCCCCTGTGCATAGACGGAAATCGCCCCCAACTCAGGGCGCTCCAACACCGCCAGCGGATCAAACTCCGGCGCATAGCTCTCCGCCAGCATGATAACCGATTTCGCCTGAGGCCATAAAACAGATGGGTTTCCGCGCCATGCCACACGCTCCTCCATCCACCCCATTTGTCCGTGATACCCTGCCTCCAGAAACGCATCCAGTTGTGCAGGAACCTGCGGCACCGCGTCCGGTCTACACACGCGGCAGGCCACAAAACCGGCCTCCAAAGCCTCAGTAATCAACCGCTGCTTCAGGCCCATTTCTTTATTTTCCCTTAAACTCAATCCGGTTCTGATACACACGCACCGCTCGGCGCTTCAGAAATCCAGGTTGTTATAGTGCCGTGGCGGCGTAAACCCGGGCACCTGATCGGCCAACAATGACCGGAACGCTGGCCGCGATTTGATTTTCGCATACCAGTCTTTGACTTCAGGGCAGCTGTTCCAATCCACATCTGAGATGTAGTCGAGCGACGACAAATGCGCAGCGGCAGCGAAATCTGCCAGCGTCATGACATCCCCCGCCAGCCAACGGCGATGATCCAGCAACCACGTCATATAACCGAGGTGAAACTTGATCGCCTTCGCGCCTGCTTTCACATTCTTGCTATCGGGATACCCCGCTTTCATCATCTTCTTATTGACCCGCTCATACAGCAGCTTCGAGGTCACTTCATGGTGGAACTTATCGTCAAACCAGTTCACCAAACGTCGTACTTCAAGGCGCTGCGCGGGGTCGGAAGGCAAGAGTGAAGGCTCGGGCCGCGTCTCCTCAATATATTCGCAAATCGCCGAGCTTTCGGACATCATGATACCGTCGAGGCGCAGTACAGGTACTTTTCCCGCCGGATTGCGGCGCATGAAATCCGGATCCTGCTCCCAATACCGCTCCTCGATCAGCTCGACCTCGATCTTCTTTTCCGCAAGGCTCAGCCGGATTTTACGGCAATAGGGCGACAGAGGGACGTGAAACAGGCGGGCCATGATATTTCCGATAATGATGTGCTCGCCATCAATGCCTTGCGGCGGGCCATTATTCAACTCTCGAAACAATCCGCACGACCATCTGCTTTGATCGTTTCCGCACCCGAGCGGATTTGCGCCGCCCGTTTTTTCAAGGAGTTTCCGGGCCGTGACGCACTGCGTGTCTTGGGTGAGGGCAACACCGCCGCCAACTGGGCCGCCTGCTGCGCGCCCAGCGCGTCGGCGCCTACGCCGAAATAGTGCTGTGCTGCGGCGTGCACACCAAAAACACCCTCGTCAAATTCTGCGACGTTCAGATAAACTTCCAATATACGTCGCTTTGGCCACATTGCCTCGACCAACGGCGTCATCCCAGCCTCAAGCGCTTTGCGGATGTAATTGCGCCCGTGCCACAGATAGACATTTTTGACCGTTTGCTGGGTCAGCGTCGACGCGCCTCGGTTGGACCCTTCGGCGATGGCCAGTCGGATCGCGGCCACATCAAATCCCCAGTGCTGGCAAAAATTGGCATCCTCGGCAGCCACAACAGACCGCACCATTACGGCTGCGATCCCCGTCATCGGGACCCATTGCTGTTCGACACCGCCAAGGCGCCGCGCCTCGCCGAACATATATGCTGTCGTAGGCGGATTCGCGATCCGCCCCAGTGCTACAGCCGCCAGCACAACCACCGAAACAATCATTACACTGCGCCAGAACAGCCGCCGCATCCTCTGTCCGAAGCGCGGGCGTCCTGCGTCCTTTGAAGCCGCTTTTGATTTTGGTTTCGCTTTGGTGGTTCGTCTGGCCATATAAAAGCTATAGCGGCGCTCAGCGGCCTTGGAAACGACCGTCAACCGTGATGATAATATCAGCCAGCGCCGTGCCCAGAATGGCACTTCCCTTTGGAGAGGGGTGTGTTTCATCCTTATCAAAATGGCTCGGATCAGATTTTATGATAAAATCTTCTCCTTCCAGAAAATAACCATCAGGATTTCTGGCCAAATTCCGTTTGATTCGCGCTTCCAGATTTGCCAGATCGTCAACGCAGCCCGCAAAGGACGTACCGGGGGAATTGTAGTATCCCATCCACAACACCTTGGCCCCGTCCCGCTGTACCCGTTCGATAAGGGACGGAATCACGCCCCTCTGTCCATCTTCGGAAATTAGCTTGTTCACCAGCGGCCTACAATCACCACAACCGCAGTCACCGAAGCCCATATCATTGGCCCCGCCATTCATCACGACCCAATTCCACTGCCCGCCAGGGTACTGTGCCTGAATGTCGAACCCAACCGCCGATGCAATTGCCGAGCCGTTATCAAACTGAGCACCGGGAACCGCTCGTGCAGTCACGTCGCGCGCCAGACGCGCCTCCATCACATTGGCAATCGTCTGGCCGGAGGAACGGTTCCACGCCATCACCGAATCCCCGATCACAAGAATATCGCCACCGCCTCGTGGCGCGAGGCCCGCACAACTGTTCAGGAAAAAGACTGCACTCAGAACGAGTGCAAGGCGCGAAAAATTTGATTTGTTTTCCATGTGTCGAACATAGCCTGTTAACGTCTGGCGGAAAGGGTCAAGCCGCCATGAGGCACACTGCTTCGCTGCGTCTTACGACCGTCCGTGCCGCCAAAGTCTGTTGTTTCATATCAGCCAAGTTTGGAAATAGCTCTAGCAACTCTGCTTGCTGTCCATCACTCTGACTGGCCAGCCCGCTGCAAGGCAGACAACTTTCGGAGGGGCATCCGTCTGCAAACACGATCTGGTGGCTATCAAACAGCAGATGAAAATATTCCACCGCGCCACCCTCGATAACCCTAACATCGCGGTTGTTTACCAGATGCTTTGCCGACACCAGCACATCATCACATCCCATTACCAACTCGGCGCGCCAGTCGCTGATCAACATACGATGTTCGGGCGACACCATAAACGCACGATCATTCCCAATGCTGCCCACCTCGAACAAGACGGGCGCAAACTTGCCGTGTGCGCGCACAGTCTGCCGCAGAACCATCCGAACAGGTTGCATACCGTGATCAAGCGTCTTCACCATATCTCCCACAGCAATTTCCTCTACAGCCCTCTTACCGCCCTGCACCTCAATTTGCGCGCCGCTGGTAAAACAGGTCGGGCCAAACGTACCCACAGGCATGTTCGTACTCGTGGTAACAAACGTACTGCGCACAAAAGTACCGTTTTGTAGTGCTTGCCCGTCATTGGGTGTGAAAATAGGAGCATTTCCGCCCGCAAGATAAAGCGTCACACCGCGGTAGGTGATGTTCACACCATTGACGCGGATCGTTACGGTATCATTCCGCCAAACAGAGGTAATTGCGATGCCGTTAAAGGTGTCCCCCGCAGCAGTACCCGAGTTGATTTGACCATTATCGTTGTTATCGACGAAATCACCACGCTGGACTGTCATCGCGGTGCCAAACCCCGGCGGGTTGCCCGGGTCGATGGTGAAATACTGGTCTCTATAGGTAGTTGGCATAACACGCCTCCCTGACTGTGGTTAAGCCAAGGATGCGCGTAAAATTTGCCTAAATTGCGCCAGAGATTGTTTCCAAAAAGGGTCATATTGTGTCAGCGAAACACAGTGTTTGCCTCGCCGACACAATTCTTGAGGCGTCTATTCTGCGGGGATAGCCTGTTCTTCCATTCCAAGAGGTGCGGGAATACGGCTCAGCATTTCCTTTGGGCATATCTGCACAAAATTGGCTTTCTCCAGCTCCCAGTGTTGCAGAATATCGCGCGCCTTGCGGCTGCCGGTCTCTTCGGCATGGCGCTCTATCAACGCTTTGAGTTGACCCTCCCAGTGATCGGAATTTACCGCACAATGGACCAGTGTTTCATGGTTCATCATATCAACCGCACGCCCTGCTGGATCATAGAGGTATGCCATTCCGCCGGTCATTCCTGCGCCAAAGTTGGCACCGATCTCACCAAGAATAACCGCGACGCCGCCGGTCATGTATTCACAGCCATTGCTGCCACAACCTTCGATCACCACCTGCGCGCCAGAGTTGCGCACAGCAAAACGCTCACCCGCGCGACCAGCGGCAAACAGATAGCCGTCGGTTGCACCATAGAGAACCGTGTTGCCAATGATTGTGTTCTCTGACGCCACAATCATGCTGTTCATCGGAGGGCGTACAACGACCGTGCCGCCCGACAGGCCCTTCCCGACGTAATCGTTGGCATCCCCTGCCACGACCAGCTTAAGACCAGGTGCCGCAAACGCTCCCAGAGACTGACCAGCACTGCCGGTCAAATTAACCGTGAGGTGATTGGCCTGCAGCTCATTGCGCATGCCGAACCGCTTGACGATATGTGACGAGATCCGCGTACCCACCGAGCGGTGCGTGTTCTGCACTGCATAGCTAAGCTGCATCTTTTCGCCATCCTCGAGAAAGCGGACAGCGTCGGAAACAATCTGCGCATCCAGTGTATCCGGCACCGCATTGCGCGGCTTGCTCCGGTCATAAACCGCATCCATTTCCGCATCGACCGAGATCAGCAACGGGTTGAGGTCCAGATCATCCAGATGTGCCGATCCGCGGCTAACCTGTGTGAGCAGATCAGCACGCCCGATTACTTCATCCAGGGACCGTGCGCCGATACTCGCCAGAATTTCGCGCACTTCAGTGGCATAGAACGTAATCAGGTTTACCACCTTATCAGCATTACCGGTGAACTTGGCCCGCAAATCCTCATCTTGAGTACACACACCTACGGGACATGTGTTGCTTTGGCATTGGCGTACCATGATACAGCCCATCGCAATCAACGCCGCTGTGCCGATGCCGTATTCCTCTGCCCCAAGCATCGCTGCGATAACAATGTCGCGGCCCGTGCGAAGCCCACCATCGGTGCGCAAGGTTACACGTCCGCGCAGGTTGTTCATCGAGAGAACCTGATGTGCCTCTGTGAGGCCCATCTCCCACGGAAGACCCGCGTATTTAATCGAGGTTGCGGGGGATGCACCCGTGCCACCATTGTGACCGGAAATCAGAATGATATCCGCCTTCGCTTTGGCAACACCCGCAGCAATCGTTCCAACTCCGGATGACGCCACCAACTTGACTGTCACCTTACAGCGCGGGTTGATCTGCTTGAGATCATAAATCAGCTGTGCCAGATCCTCGATGGAATAGATATCGTGGTGCGGCGGCGGTGAGATCAACGTCACACCTGGCGTCGAGTGGCGCAACCGTGCAATCAGCTCGGTCACTTTCATGCCGGGTAGCTGCCCGCCTTCACCAGGCTTGGCGCCTTGGGCGACCTTGATCTCCAACTCTTCACACTGATTGAGGTATTCCGCCGTCACACCAAACCGACCCGACGCCACCTGCTTGATCTTCGCAGAGGGGTTGTCGCCATTCGGCTCGGGGTGGAAATGCGCGGGATCTTCACCGCCTTCGCCACTGTCCGACTTGGCGCCGATCCGGTTCATCGCCACGTTCAGCGTCTTGTGTGCCTCGGGGCTAAGCGCGCCGAGTGACATACCGGGCGTCACGAACCGCTTGCGGATCGCGGTGATGCTTTCCACTTCTTCGATTGGGATCGCCTCGCCCAGCTTTTTCAGCTCCAGCAAGTCGCGCAGGTGAATCGGCGGATTGCTCTGCATTTTGGCCGAATACTGTTTCCACATCTCATAGGACGCACGGTTACAGGCGGCCTGAAGCATGTGCATGGAGGTCGCCTCCCACGCGTGCGTCTCACCCGATTTACGCGACTTATAAAATCCACCTATGGGGAGCACAGTGTCGGTAGCGCTCCAGCCCTTGGCGTGAACTTCCTCTGCTTTGTGTTGTATGCCGGTGATCCCGATGCCGGAAATACGGCTTGTCATGCCCGGAAAGAATTCCGCACACATTGCACGCGACAGGCCCACGGCCTCGAAATTCAAACCACCGCGATAGGAGGACACAACAGAAATCCCCATCTTCGCCATGATTTTCAGCAGGCCTTGATCAATCGCTTCGCGGTACCGCGCAATTGCCGCTGTCAAATCACCGTCAAGAAGGCCGCGACCGATCCGGTCGGCCAGACTATCCTCTGCCAGATAGGCATTCACAACGGTCGCACCACAACCGATAAGCACGGCGAAATAATGCGGATCGATGCATTCCGCCGAGCGGACACTTAGCGATGTAAAAGTCCGCAGACCTTTGCGCGTAAGATGGCTGTGCACCGCACTGGTCGCCAAAATCATCGGCATCGCAACTTTGCCTGCGCCGCTGTTATGATCGGTCAGCACAATATGCCCCGCACCCGACCGAACCGCATCCTCGGCCTCGGCACGAATACGCATCAGCGCTTTATTCAGGTTCGACGCACCGGGCTCGAATGTACAATCCAGCGTCACCTTGTCTGCATTGAAGTGACTCATAAGCTCGTCAAACTGCGCATTACCCACAAACGGGCTGTCCAACACCAGAATTTCAGTCTGGCTGCTGTCCTCGTCCAGCACGTTTTTGAGGTTCCCGAACCGCGTTTTGAGGCTCATCACGCGGAATTCGCGCAGGCTGTCGATAGGCGGGTTCGTCACCTGAGAGAAATTCTGCCTGAAAAAATGACTCAGCGGCCGGTATTTGTTCGACAACACTGCGCTCGGCGTATCGTCCCCCATAGAGGCGAGTGTTTCTTTACCGTCCTCTGCCATAGGTGCCAGAATCTGCTCCAGCTCTTCGATGGTATAGCCTGCAGCGACCTGACGGCTGCGCAGCTCGCTTCCCGTAAACATTGGCTTTTCTGTCACCTGCGCCAGCGCATCGTCCAGCTCGTTGATCTTGCCGACCCACTCTCCAAAAGGACGGGCTGCAGCCAGCTTGTCCTTGATCTCGGTATCGCCAAACAGTTTGCCTTCTTGCATGTCCACGGCGAGCAACTGACCCGGCCCAAGAGCACCCTTGCGGATAACGCGCGCTTCATCCAACGGCACCATACCCGCCTCGGAGCCTGCAATCAGCATCCCGTCGGAGGTCACAACATAACGCATCGGACGCAAACCGTTACGGTCCAGACCCGCGCACACCCAACGACCATCGGTCATCGCAAGGGCAGCAGGACCATCCCACGGCTCCATCACTGAGTTACAGTAGGAGTACATATCGCGCCACGCCTGCGGCAGTTCGATCGCTTGCTTGGACCACGACTCTGGTACCAGCATGGTTTTCGCCATCGGTGCAGAACGGCCTGCACGCACCAGCACTTCGAAAACTGCATCCAGCGCGGCACTGTCCGACGATCCTGCCGCGACAATCGGCTTAATGTCCTCGGCCATATCGCCAAAGGTGCCAGATGCCATACGGATCTCGTGGGACTTCATCCAGTTGAGGTTCCCCTTAAGCGTGTTGATCTCACCGTTATGCGCTAGCATACGGAACGGTTGTGCCAGCCACCACTGGGGGAAGGTGTTGGTGGAATAACGCTGGTGATAGATCGCAAACGCACTCTCGAAACGCTCATCCATCAGGTCGGGATAGAACTCTGCCACCTGCTCGGCCAGCATCATACCTTTGTAGATAATCGAGCGGCAGGACATGGACGCGATATAAAGCGTCGGCACCTGTGCCGCGATGGCCGCCTTCTCGATACGGCGGCGAATAACATACAGCTCACGCTCGAACGTCTCCTCGTCCACGCCCTTTGAGTTGGAAATCAAAATCTGCTCGATCTCGGGACGTGTCGCATTGGCCTTTTCGCCCAGGCATTCCACGTTCACCGGCACATGGCGCCAGCCGTAAATGTAATATCCCATGCGCAAAACTTCGGTCTCGACAATCGTCCGGCATGTTTCTTGCGCGGCGAAATTTGTGCGTGGCAGAAATACCTGCCCGACGGCCAGCATTTCCTCCTTGCGCGGGGTGTGGCCCGTGCGGGCCACCTGATCATAGAAGAAAGGCACCGGAATTTGAACATGTATGCCGGCACCATCACCGGTTTTACCATCCGCATCAACAGCACCACGGTGCCAAATGGCCTTGAGCGCCTTTATCCCGTTCTCGACGACTTCGCGGGAGCGCGACCCGTCAATGTTAACGACAAGACCCACACCACAGGATGAATGCTCTTCCTCAGGAGAATACAAACCCTTATCGGCCATAAATGCGCGCTTCGCTTCTTCGCGTGCTACCCATGCGTCATCATATTTGGTCATTTGGCATCTCCTTCAGAAGGCGCGAACCGCGCTAAGGTCTCGTTTCTTGTCAATTTTTCATGATTGCCGGGCAATCCATGCCCAACCAAACATTCGTCTGTAAAATACTCGGTCACCAGCGCACCCCCCGTTTTACCAAACAGGCCCGCAGACATGTTGCGGTGCCCGCTCTCTTGCATCCCGTACCAGAGTGTCGATCCACATTCGGGGCAAAACGCCCGCTGTGCCCAATCCGATGATTTCAACGTTTTCACCGAACCCTTGATCACAATACTATCCTGATCGACCTGCATGGAAACGAACGCGTATGAGTTCTGGCGTCGGCACATCTCGCAGTTACAGGCACATATTGCCGGATCCGATGTCGTGGCGAAGACGTGAACTGCACCGCAAAGACACTGGCCGCTCAACTCCATTTTTTCCGACATTCTTACCCTCTTCAGCAACTTAGGCCAGCTACGCTGCCTGACCACAAATCAGATGATCCATTTTGGAGTACGGAATGCATTGTTCCTATTCCGCGGCTATCGCTGACGCGCTGTTGAACTGCTTTACAATCGCCTCGGCGCAATCGCGCCCGTCCTTGATTGCCCAAACAACCAGAGATGCCCCACGCACGATATCACCGACGGCATAAACACCCTCGGCCTCTGTACGGCCTGTGATGTAATCGGCACGTACGGTGCCCCAACGGTTTACCGGCAGATCGGGACAGTCCCAAAGCGTTGGCAGATCCTCGGCCTCGAACCCCAGTGCCATAATCACCAGATCGGCCTCCTCGATGTAGTCTGAACCCTCGATAAGCTCGGGAGCCTGGCGCCCCGTCGCATCAGGCTGGCCTAGCCGCATCTTCTGAACCATGACGCCATTCACCGGCTCGCCTGTAAACCCTTTTGGCGCGCTTAACCATTCAAAGACCACGCCTTCTTCCTCGGCATTGGCAACCTCGCGCTGGCTCCCGGGCATGTTAGCACGATCACGGCGATAGAGACATTTAACGCTGGTCGCACCCTGCCGTATCGAGGTCCGGACGCAGTCCATTGCCGTGTCGCCACCGCCAATCACAACAACCCGCTTGCCACTCGCATTGAGGCTACCATCAGTGAATTGCGGCACGTCATCGCCAAAGCTTTTCTTGTTGCTCACAGTCAGGAAATCAATCGCCCGCACAACACCCTGTGCACCTACACCGGGGGCTGCCAAATCGCGACTTTTATACACACCTGTGGCGATAATCACTGCATCATGGGCCGCGCGAATATCGGCAAAACTAATGTCCTCACCCACAGCACAGTTGAGCTTGAAGGTCACACCGCCCTCTTCCAACTGTTTGTTGCGGCGCATCACAACATCCTTCTCCAGCTTGAAACCGGGGATGCCATAAGTCATCAAACCACCTGCGCGGTCATAGCGATCATACACTGTCACCTGCACACCGGCGCGGCGCAAAAAATCCGCAGCCGCAAGGCCACCTGGTCCTGCGCCAATGATACCTACTGATTCCGTACGCTCATGGCTGGCGACGATAGGCTTCACCCAGCCATTCTCCCACGCGGTGTCGGTGATGTACTTCTCGACCGAGCCGATTGTTACCGTCCCGTGCCCGGATGTCTCAATCACGCAATTGCCCTCACACAGACGGTCTTGCGGGCAAATTCGGCCGCAGATCTCCGGGAAGGTGTTGGTCGCTTGAGATAATTCATAGGCTTCTTGCAACCGCCCTTCAGCAGTCATGCGCAACCAATCGGGAATATTGTTGTGCAGCGGGCAATGCGTCTGACAATAAGGCACACCGCATTGGCTACAGCGGCTTGATTGCTCCTTCGCCTTCGCCTCCGCATATTCCGCGTAAATTTCGTTGAAATCTTCCTTGCGGAGGTTTGGGGCGCGCTTCTCCGGCATGTCCCGCTCAACATTGGTAAACTTCAACATAGGTTGCTTGGCCATGACGCACGATCCTTAATTCCGCTCAGGCATTTCGAATAAACGAACACGCAAACGAATAAAAGACAGCAGTACTGACCTATATCTCAATTTTTATATGCCGCAGCGCAGAAAGTCAGCGCTTCTAAACCTAAATTAGGTCCGAATTGTATCAATGTATTTAGTAGCTATTGATAAGAAACAATAATGCAGCAGATCCAACTACGATACGCCACCAACCAAAAAGAGCGTACCCATGCTTACTCACGTAGCCCAGCAGCCACTTCACGACCAAAACAGCAGATATGAACGCCATGATAAACCCGACAGCGATCTCACCGAGTGCCGCCACATCCAAAACATCGCGATTCTTGTAAAGGTCGTAGGCGAACGCCCCTGCCATTGTCGGCATTGACAAAAAGAAAGAAAACTCCGCGGCAGCGCGCTTACTGGCCCCGAGCATGAGCGCGCCGACGATCGTGGCCCCGGACCGCGATACGCCAGGCACCATCGCAAGGCACTGGATAAAACCAATCTTGACTGCCATTGAAATCGGCAACTTCATCGCGTCTTCATGCACTGGCGCAGGCGCAATTCGGTCGACGAAAACCAACACGACCCCACCCAGAATAAGCATCACCGCGATCAGTATCGGCGTCTCGAACAAAACTGTTTTAATGAATCCGTGCGCGAGGACGCCGATAAATGCGGCAGGTAAGAACGCCAACAACACCGACATTATAAACCGCCGCGCATGCGGATCATGAGGGGCGGCTGTAAAAACCGAAATCAACCGCGCTGAATATAACGTCAGGATTGCCAGCACAGCACCGAGCTGAATCACCACCTCAAATGTTTTACCCGATGAATCGAAACCCAGAAAATGCCCCGCCAGCAGAATATGACCGGTCGAGGACACAGGAATAAACTCTGTCAGACCCTCGATAAGCCCCAAAAATGCGGCAATCAGTGTGGTGTTTTCCATCAGCTCGAGCGCAGATTGCTTGCCGATTCCTTGATCGCGTCAAACTGACCTGAAGGACGAAACCGCCACAGATATTCAGGCAGTACCGACACCATAGCAACAGGCGTAATCCCTAAATCATCAAAGCCCATCGCAGTCTCGGCCACAACATTATCGCGGCGCAGATTTTTGACCTGATCGCGTGTAATCATCCCGTTCGATAGAAGCCCGAGGGTAACCTTTTCAAGCATATCAAATCCGAACGCCATCACCTTGGCTGCAAAGAATGGAATGTTTAGCACCAGCCTCCGGCGACGGATCACTTCCAGCATGAGTGCCATCAAATCACGGAAATTCATCGTAACCGGTCCGCCCAGCTCGTAGATTCCTTTTACATTGCCCACCACACCCATAACAGCGGCCTGCGCAACATCATCAACATACACCGGCTGAAAGCGCGTACTGGCCCCGACCACAGGCAGGACAGGCGACATGCGCGCCATACCGGCAAAGCGGTTGAAAAACGCATCCTCTGATCCGAAAACAATCGACGGCCGCAGGATCAAGGCATCAGGCTGGTGGCGCAAGACACCGGCCTCGCCTTCCGCTTTGGTCCTTGCGTAATCACTGTCACTGTCTAGATCGGCCCCGATCGCAGAGATATGCACCATACAGGTGATCCCTGCTTCCTGCGCCAGCCGCGCAATACGGGCCGGACCATCGGACTGCACTGCCTCAAAGCTGTTCTTGCCGCGCTCGGACAGCACACCAACGCAGTTGATTACGGCATCCGCACCGCTCATCACCGAAGCGACGGAGGCATCATCACGGATGTTGCACAATACAGGCTCGACCTGCCCAACAACACCGTAGGTTTTTACGAATATCGCTTCGTTGGGGCGCCGCACTGCAACACGCACCCGCCATCCCGCCTTTGCCATCCGCCGTGCAATATACCGCCCGACAAAGCCTGAACCGCCATAGATTGTAACCAGCTTAGACATTGTGCTTTCCCCAACAATTATCCGGTCTGAGTGTACCCGCCCGCAGCACTTCAAACAAGGCGCAATTACGGGGCAATCCTGCCCCTTCGAAAGAACTTAATTTTATCACGTTGAATCAGATTGACAGTTCCAGACAGGGGCCTTAGTCCACACTCACGTTGAGTGCCCAGATGGCGGAATGGTAGACGCGCTAGCTTCAGGTGCTAGTACTGGCAACGGTGTGGAGGTTCGAGTCCTCTTCTGGGCACCAAATTTTCTCTTGAAATTTGCGGTTAGTAGCCCCCGAAGACTTCGTTGTAATTCTTGGGTGTTTCATCGTCCTGCTTTGACACTTCCGGTCTCAGTGATTTTCAAATCTCGCTCTGTGGCTGCTTGGACCCTTCGGCCGCCCAAGCAAAATGAAACAGGAGAACTAAATCCCTGACGTGCCTTCCATTTGCAATCGCCCCGCGCGACGCATTGTGCGCGAGGCTGGGCAATCATGCATTGAGTTGTGACAACATGCTCATCCGGTCTGGCCCAACTCGAACAAAACAGATGCCCCTGTCCGGATCCCGTCGATAAACCGAACCACTTCGAGATTCTCATTCGGAGCGTGATTTGCTTCATCGGCATTTGCATAGGGCACGACGAAAGCAGGCTTGTTCAGGATTTTCGTCCAGACGTAATCAGGCAAGCTGCCGCCAACGGTGGGATAAAGCAACGGATCCACCCCTCGCGCCCGTTTTACAGCGCGAATGATCGTGCCTGCAAAAGGCGTATCCATCGGCGTTTTGGAGGGGAGCATACCGTTGTGGCGAACCACCTCGACCGTCGGCGCATGCTTGGCTACATGGGCCTCGATTCGCTCGAAAACATGGTCGGGGGTCAAAGGCTCTACCAGCCGTACATCACATTTTGCGATAGCGTGATTTGGTAGAACAGTCTTGCTGCCGGGGCCACCATACCCACCATGAAAGCCGTTTATCGTCAGGGTCGGATGAAACATCAACCGGTCCCAATACGGCCGGTCCTGCGGACCATCGAGCGCTTCGAGCCCTAGGTCGGCCATCACGGTTTCAAGATCAAGCGGTAGGCGCGATGCGGCATCTAGTTCCAGATTTGTTGCCGGAATGACAGGCTCGGTTATCCCCTCGACGGTGATGTTTCCGTCCGCGTCTTTCATCGTTGCCAGCAGATGCACCAGCGTCCAGACCGGATTTGGAACAATGCCGCCAAAGTTACCTGAATGCACGTCCCGCGACGCCCCCTTAGCCACCAGATCGAACGAGGCAACACCGCGTACGCCGAAGGTGATGACCGGCTGACCGCTTTCATGAAGCGGGCCGTCCGACGTGACAACAAGATCCGCCTGCAGCTCTTCCATGTGGGTACGGACGAAATCCGCAATCTGAGGGGATCCGATCTCCTCTTCGCCCTCCAAACAGAAGATAATGTTGCACGGCAGGGTCCCAGTGACTTCCAGATGTGCCTCAATCGCCAGAAGTTGCGCAAAATGCTGGCCCTTGTTGTCACCAATACCGCGCGCCCAGATGCGGCCATCCCGCACTTCGGGCTCAAACGGCGGGCTTACCCATGCCTCCAGCGGATCGGGCGGCTGCACGTCATAGTGACCGTACAGCAAAACGGTAGGCTTTGACGGATCTACAATACGGTGTCCCAATACAAACGGATGGCCCGGCGTTTCCACCAACCGCGCCTCGAACCCGAGCCTGTCCAGATGCTCCACCAGCATTGTCGCCACCTCCCTAATGCCGATGTTATGGGCGGAAATCGATGGATGCCGAACATAGTCCATGACGCGGTCGACATAGCTTTGCTCATTTTTGCTGATAAACTCGAAAATAGCGTCGATCTCGCTCATGATGTTATCCTTTTCAACAGCAAGGCCGCAGAGGGATGAACGGTTGCGCGCCATCCGGGTGGAATGATTGTTGTGGTGTCCAGTTGCGTTATGACCGCAGGTCCGTCCAGCGTTGATCCGGCAGGCAATGTTGCACGGTCATAAATTGGCGTCTCCACGTCACCGCTCTCCCAATGCACCATTTGCGATTGCATCGCCGCAGGTGCTTGGCCTGGCTCAAGGTCGGGCCGTGGAGAAGGAACAGTGCGCCCTGCCGCCTCGATTCGCAGCGTTACCAGCTCGACCTGCGTATCGAGAACAAAACCATAAAGCGCCTCGTGCGCCTGCTTGAATCGCGCCTCCGTCTGCTCCGGCGTATCTGCCCAATCCACTGCAATCTCACCGCCCTGCCCGTAAAACCGTAGCAGTGCGCGTGTCTGAATGTCGCGGCGCGCATCTGGGATGCCCTCTTGCTCCAGCCATACGGTTGCGTTCTGGACTAATTCACTCGCGATTTTGTCGCCCATTGCTTGATCAATAGGACCGGGCGTGGGCAGCGCTCGGCTAAACTCCGCCTTGAGATCGGCCGCAAGGAGGCCATCCGCACATAACAGCCCTGGCGCGGGCGGCACCATCACCTGCTTGATCCCCAGAAGTTCAGCCAGCGCAACACCGTGCAAGGGGCCAGCCCCGCCAAACGGCACCAGCGTGAAATCACGCGGATCATGACCGCGCTCGACAGATACGGTACGGACCGCCCCGACCATATTGTTGTTCATGATCGCAAGGATACCGCGAGCGGCGGCGTGCCTGCTAAGTTTCAAGGGGCCGGCCACATTGTCATCAACTACTCTAAGCGCAGCCTCCTGATCCAATGACATTTCTCCACCAAGCAGGCTCACCGGTAAATGCCCCAAAGCGACGTGGGCATCCGTAACAGTCGCCTGTGTTCCCCCATGACCGTAGGCTGCGGGCCCCGGCCGTGCACCGGCAGAATGTGGACCAACCGCCAATGTCTCATCTGCAACCTGCGCAATGGATCCACCACCCGCGCCAATGGTTACCATATCAACCATGGGCAGAGACAGCGGCCAGTTCCCCACTTTTCCTGATTGGGTCAGACCCACAACACCGTCACGGATAAGACAGATGTCAGCAGATGTACCGCCGATATCGACAGTGATGATATCCTTGATCCCGCAGGCACCAGCAACATCGCATGCGCCGACGACACCCGCAGCGGGTCCTGACAGCGCGGTAAGCGCGGGCGCCGTGCGAATCGCCGCTGTTCCAGCAACACCTCCGTTTGACTGCATCAGCAACAGCGGTGATGAAACCTTTGCCTCCGCCAACCGATTTTCCAACCGCTCCACATAGGTCGACACTCCGGGCATTACGCCCGCGTTAAGGACCGTTGCGAGACTGCGCTCGAACTCCCGCACAACGGGCAGGACATCGGTCGAACAGGTCACATCAACACCGGGCAAAGCGTCGCGAAGCAATTGGGTTACCCGCACCTCGTGGTCAGCATTCGCATAGGCATGAATCAGACAGATCGCGACAGCCTCCACGTTCTGTGCACGGATCGCCTCCGCTACCCGCGCAACACTTTCTTCGTCTAGAGGCTTCATCACGATGCCGCCGGTACCGATCCGCTCGTCGATCTCATGGATCCGTGCTGCCGGAACCGGGCGACGCGGCTTTACCCATGTGAACAGGTTTGCGTGCCGCGGAATATCCTGACGCCCGATTTCTAGAACGTGACGAAAGCCGCGTGTGGTCACTAGCGCGGTCTTGGCGCCCTTGTTTTCGAGGATCATGTTGGTGGCGACTGTTGTACCATGCAGCACCTGATCCAGAACAGATGCATCGATGCCCGCGTCGTTCAGCACCGCATTTACACCTGTCATAAAGGCCTGCGAAGGATCGGCCGGCGTCGAAGGGGTTTTTGCGCGCCACACCCGACCCGATGTGCGATCAAGCAGCGAAATATCCGTGAACGTGCCGCCGATATCAACAGCAACGGCATAGGACGGATCAAATATCATATCAGACGAGGGCATCAACATACTCCTGACGGTAAAAGCGGCCCGTTTCGGGGCGGTCGGCACGACATGTGCGGGTGGCTGCATCGTCGATTTCGTCTCCGATGATAACAACGCCATAAAGGTCACGGGCGGCATCCACCGTTACAAATCCGTCTAGCACATCTTCAAGGACACGCTCCGCCGGACGGTCGTAGGGGTGGCCATGACCGCCTCCGCCGCCCGTTTCGATCCGCAGGATGTCGCCTTTTTTGAGCATATTCCCGTCCGACAGCGGGTTGAGAACAACCTCGTCTGCTGTACCGGGATTCACGATTGCGACACCCGAGCGACCAGAGCGACCGCCGTCGATGCCCCAAGGGGGGTTTTGCACACCGTCGATGCGGATGGCGCACATTGTCGTCTCAGCAAGGATTTCATATTCGCGTATAATGCCACAACCGCCGCGATGCTTTCCCGCGCCACCTGAATCAGGCACAATCCCGTAGCCATGCATCGTGACGGGATACCCCGCCTCAAGAAACTCGACCGGGTAATTCTCCTGAGCAACAAAATAGACCGCGTCGATACCGTCTGCCGTAGCGCGTGCGCCATATCCGACGCCGATACCATCCGCCAACAGATAAGGCTCCAGATCCCCTGCCTTGTTGCGGAAATGACCGCGCATGATGTTGACTACATACGCTGAATTGGCAGCAGGTGCATCGCCACCACCGGTGTTGAGCAAGCCGCACATCGCAGAAATCATCCGCATCGCCGTCAATCCCCTAAGGCCAAGGGGTGCGGGATATTTCGGTTGCAGGAATGATCCCTCACGAAACAGCACCTCGTCCAATGCATTGGGACCGCCCGCGTTACAAACCTGCGAAGGATCGCCCCCTAGGTAGAAAAGACCAAGCGCCATGCCCGGTACACCCTTGTTCATCAAATAGTTGATCGGACCGGGGGCCTGATCGTCGCTCTCGCGGGCATCGAAGATGAACCGGTCTTCGCCGTTTTCAGCCTTCTCGCGGGTCAGCGCAAAGCGCATTTTGAACGGGCCATGGCCCTGACCGTCGCTATCGATCGCATCCGTGAATTTATGGGTCCCATAGGCAAACGTCTCCGCCAGCTTTGTCCGCACCAGACGGCGCGTCCGGCTCAACAACTGCTTTAGGGCATCGGCCATCATTGCAGGTCCGAAACGGTCAAGGATCTCACCCACGCGTTTCGTGCCCAGATCGACGGACGCCATCAGCGCGCGCATGTCGCCGATACTTTGCTCGGGGAACCGCGAATTGCGGTGAAAAATATCAAGGACTGCCTGATTGACCTTGCCCGCATCAATCATTTTAGTGACCGGGATCATAACCCCTTCCTGAAAGATATCCGTTGCATCAGGACTAATCGAGCCGGGGCGCAGACCACCGATGTCAGCAAAATGTGCCCAGCTCATCACAAATGCACATATCCGGCCTTCCCGAAACACCGGCGCCAGTAGCACCTGATCATTGGAATGCGAAATAGCACCATAAGAGCCGTAGCAATCATTGTACCAATAGACATCGCCAGGCTGCATGGTTTCTGCAGGATATTTCTCCAGCACCGGACGGGTCATATCACCGAAAATCGGCACCATTGATCCAACGGCCATCGTCCCGTCCCCATCAAAAAGCGCAGTATAAAAGTCCTTCTTTTCGCGGATAAATGCAGAGATGGCAGTGCGTTCTATCAACGCCTCCATTTCGGACTGCGCAGCAGCAATCGCGCCTCTGATTATTTCAAGCGAGACAGGATCGCAAACCTCGCCGCTCTGCGCCTTCATGGCAGATTGTTCATTCATTGCATGCTCCTTCATCACTCGTTCCAAGGGTTAGAACCACCTGACCAAGGGCACCGCCTTCGACCCTCTCATGGGCGCGGGCGATGTCGGACAGGGGAAATTTTGCGCCGATATGCGGCACAAGCGCGCCAGCTTCGGCAAGGGTGGCAAGGACTGCATTCGCTGAACTGCGCTGATCCTGCGTCAGGCGAAATCCCTGCACAAAACGGATCATAGCACCTAGATCGGCTAGCTTGTAATACGGCAAGATCGGCTCCGGATTAGATGAGCACGAATAGGAGGCGATCATCCCATGAGCGCGTAGACAAGCAATATCAGTGTCGAGATTTGCGGCCAGATCAACCTCAATGATACGGTTGGCACCCGCACCATTCGTCAGAGTACGCACACACGATGCCACGTCTTCGGTATGGCGGTTGATCACGGGGATGTCGGCCAGCGTGCGGACGTGGGCCGCGCCTGCATCTGATCCAACAACTGCGATCACATCTGCCCCACAAAAAAGGGCAATTTGAACCGCCATATGGCCAACAGCACCCGCCGCCCCCTGCACCAGCAGCGTCTTTCCGGCCACAGGACCATCCGCAAGCACCAAAAGCCACGCTGTCAGTCCAGGCACACCAAGGCATGCGCCTGCTGCGAAATCGAGGGTATCGGGCAGCCGCACCGCTTGGGCCGCAGGTAATGCAATGAGCTCTGCGGCTGTACCAAAAGCGCGGCCCGCCTCACCATAGCCGCCTTGCGCGTTCCACAGCCAGACCCGCTCACCGATGCGGCCATGGCTCACACCCTCGCCCACACTCACAATCACACCTGCGCCATCACAATGGGGAATTACCGAAGGATGCGCCATCTGCATCCCGTTCCATCCCGCGCGGCGCTTAACGTCGGCGGGGTTGATCCCGGACGCATGCACACGCACCAGTACCTCACCGGTATCGGGCACCGGATCAGGCAGATGAATCAACTCAAGCACCTCTGCCGCTGGGCCGGTAGCAGTATAATGTGCGGCGCGCATCAGGCGGTACCATCAAACAAGTGGCATGCCACGTCACGATTGCCGATCTTTTGCGGCAGAGGCACATCAGCGGCGCAGCGGTCAAACGCTTTTGGGCAACGGTCCCTGAACACACATCCCGAGGGTGGATTTCGCGGATCAGGAGCACCGCGACCGATGGGCAGCGGGTCATGGCTCTGGTCTGCTTTTGGCGTTGGAACAGCGGCAACCAATGCTTGCGTATAGGGATGCAATGGCTCGCGCACGATTTCTTCGGTCGGGCCATCCTCCATGATCCTGCCCAGATACATCACAATCGTCCGTTCACAAACATACCGCACCAGCGCCAGATCATGGCTTATATAAATCGCCGTCAGTCCCAGCTTGTCACGCACGTCTCGAAAGACATTGAGCACCCCCGCACGGACCGACACGTCCAGCATCGAAACAGGCTCGTCTGCGACGACAAAATCCGGCCCGAGGATCAAAGCGCGGGCCATAACAACCCGCTGCAATTGCCCACCTGAAAGCTGGTGCGGATAGCGGTCAAGATACTGCACGGGCTCTGCGAGCCGGACAAGTTCCAGTGCCTTGATAATGCGTTCGCGCCATTCCACTTTTGGAATACCGGCATTGCCCAGCGGTTCGGCCATCGTCTTTTCGATCGAATAGCGCGGATTTACCGCATCAAACGGATTCTGGAATATCATCTGGCTGCGCGAACGGAACCTGCGCAACTCTTCCCCTTTCAATTCGGAAATCTCAGCACCGTCAAAGCGAGCTGATCCACCTGTGACATCTTCCAGCTTTACGAGCAGGCGGCCCATAGATGTCTTTCCACACCCACTTTCGCCCAGCAATCCGACGCTTTCACCCTTGTAAAGCTTGAAGCTTATTCCGTCGACGGCCTTCACCACCGACGGGATGCCCAACATTGATGAGACTGCGGACCCGACCTTGTAATGAAGTTGCGCGTTTTCGACCTCGACAAGCGGCGTGTTCATACCAACTCCCCCCATGTTTGAGGTTGCGCCGCCTGTTCGCGCAATTGCGGGGCTTCATGTGCGCGGTGGCATGCCACCGAATGCCCCGGCGCAAGAATTTCCAATTGCGGGGAAACAGCCCGACAGTGATCGGTGGCAAAAGGGCATCGCGCAGCAAAGCGGCAGCCGGAGGGCGGACTGGCAAGGTCGGGTGGCGCACCACTGATCGGGGTCAAAGTGCCCGAGCCTGCGCTGGCAATATCGGGAAAGGCATTTTTAAGACCCATTGTGTACGGGTGCAGCGGCTCGGACAAAAGCGTTGCTGTATCGCAATCCTCAACCACTTCTCCGGCGTACATCACCACCGTCCGGTCGCAGATGTAGGCCACAACAGAAATATCGTGTGTGACCATTATAATTGAAATACCCAACTCGCGCTGAAGATCACGCATCTGGTCCAGAATCTGGCGCTGCACGATCACATCGAGCGCGGTCACAGGCTCGTCCGCCACGATGAGCTTGGGGTTCAGCGCAAGTGCGAGGGCTATCGCGACCCGCTGGCGCATGCCGCCTGAAAACTGGTGCGGAAAATCACGCAGCCTATTTGCCTCGATGCCGACCATCTCAAATAATTCAACAGCACGCGCACGAGCCTGCGCTCGGTTCATGCCACCTCTGCCGCGCAGTACCTCATTGAGCTGATATTCGACGCGGTATACGGGATCGAGTGAGTTCATCGCCGATTGCGGTACAAATGCGATATCACGCCAACGCAGCGCGTTCATCGCCTTTTCGGGCAGGCTAACGAGGTCCTGACCATCAAACATCATACTGCCGCCAGTGATTTTTGCATTGTCGGAAATGATACGCGTGAATGCCCGCGCCATCGTGGTTTTGCCGCACCCGCTTTCACCCACCAAACCCACGATTGAGCCCTTAGGCACATCGAACGTGGCACGCGATACGGCGACGATATCGACGCCCGGCACTGTGTAAGCGATGGAAAGGTCTTTAACGGAAAGGAGATTATCGCTCATATCAACGGCCCAACTTTGGAAATAGAAGGTTCTCGTAACCGCGCGAGATGAAGAACCCCGCGGAAACGACCAGAATGATCGCGATGCCCGGAGGGATGAACCAATGATATGCCTGACGGCTCAACGCCTGACTTGCGAAAGCATCCTGCAACATAAATCCCCAGCTAATGCTGTCAGGATCGCCGAAGCCCAGAAAGCTGATCGAGGCTTCAGTCAGGATTGCCCAGCCGATTGCGATAGATCCATATAGCAACGACAGGGGAATAATATTTGGTGCGATATGGCGGGTGATGATCTTAAAATCCGAGGAGCCGGAAACCCGCGCCGCCTCGACATATCCGCGCGATCGTAGCGTCAATACCTGAGAGCGGATGACCCGCGCCGTATCACGCCACAGCACCAGCGCCATCGCAATCACCGTATTCCAAATGGACGGTTCAAGGAATGCAGAGATTACAATAACAAACGGCAAGAACGGAATGCCGAACGCCACATCGGCAAGGCGCATCAAAACCGTATCGATCCATCCTCCGAAATATCCCGACATCAGCCCGACGATCGTACCGATAAAGGCGACCATGAAAGCAGCCGTTAAACCCACCAGCAGTGCGGACCGTGCGCCATAGACAATTTGGGAGAATATATCGCGTCCAAGGCTGGTAGTTCCCAGAATATGGCCCTCCTGCCCCGGCCTGAAATCTGAAGCGAGATCATAGTCAGCAGAATATAGAATTTCGGTGGGATCAAAGGGAGCAAGTACTGGCGCAAAAATCGCAGTCAGCACAAACACGGCATAGATCACCAAACCCGCGACAGCGAAATTATCGCCAACCGGCAATTTTATCGCTCCCAGTATCCGGCGGAACGGGCCACGTGACAGAGCAACCTCAGGCATGGGAAATCCTCGGATCAAGAAAGGTGTACAGAAGGTCGGCAATCAGGTTCATCAGGATCACTACGACCGCAATCATCAGAAAGGCCCCCTGTGCCAGCGGATAGTCCGAAGCAGATACGGCCGAGACAAGCTCGCGGCCGAGGCCGGGCCAGGAAAATACGCTCTCTACTACTACGTTCCCCTGCAACTGGTAGCCCACAGAGATCGCAAACGATGTCATCACTGGCAGAAGAGCGTTACGTGCGCCGTGTTTGATCACAATCGTATAAGGGGAGAGGCCTTTGACCTTTGCCATGGTGACGAAGTCCTCTTTCATCACATCTAGCATGTTCGAGCGCATCAGTAGCAGTGGCAACCCCTGCGAATAAATCGCGAGCGTGATCATCGGCAACGCCAGATGCGAGAGAAAATCGGCAGAAGTATATAGCGCCCAGAGGCTATCGTATTCTGTACCCGCCGAACGTGTCCCGCCCGCCGGAAATATCCCAAGCGAGAAGGAGAATACCGCCAACAAAACCATTCCAAGCCAGAACTCTGGCATAGCGCGTGTCGCAAGGACGATAGGCAGTGCCACTGCCTCGGCGCGACTTGCACGGCGCCAGGCAAGCCATGCACCAGCCAGAATACCAAAAATATACGCAATGATCAGTGATGAAAACGTGAGGATCAGTGTATTGGGCAACAACATCCAGATCCGCTCGGCGACCGGGGTCCGGTAGCGGAACGAATATCCCAACTCACCCTGCAGCAGATTACCCAGATACGTGAAATATTGGGACAAAAGAGATTTATCCAAACCGAACTGCCGGATGAGTTGCTCTTGCTGCTCGAGCGTGAAGGTAGGATCAATGTAGGCTGCTAGCGGGTTGCCAGGCATCAGCCGGAACATCAGAAACAGGATAGTTACGACTGCCCACAATACCAGAAGCAACTGAAACGTACGCGATAGAACGGGTTTGAGCGTGCTCATAAATACCTGCCGGCTGTTTTGGGTGAATGTTTGGGGGCAAGGAGCGGCAAACAGGCGCCGCTCCCGCTAGGTGTCGCCATTAGTCGGCGAGCGTTTCCTTCACGCCGTCAGGATAGGCCAGACGGTCACCATCAAGTGTGTAGCCTGCAGCATCCAGCATCGCCTTTGCGACATCGGGGCCGGCCTTGAAGTTATCGACGACAGATTTATCGTGCCAGTATTCAAGTGCGGGTGATACAACCGAATTTGATGCGACGGCAAAGCCTTTGAAGGCCGCGTTCACAATCAGACGACGGTCAACCGCCGCAGACAGGGCCGAGCGGAATGCCGGATCGCTGAAAGGCGCGCGACGGTTGTTGAACGCAATATACCGGAACCCGATATCGACCGTTGCGACGACTTCGAGATCGCCGTCAGCGGCAGAAGCATCCAGCAAAACCTGAGGATCACCCGGGAAATCGGTCAAAAAGTTGATTTCACCAGAACGCAACATACCGAGTGAAGCTTCGGCATTTGGTACGAAACGCAGGATCCACCGCTCCGCTTTCGGGGCTTCGAAATGGCCTGTGTTGGCGCTCAGAACAATCTCTTCATTGGTGATCCAACGATCAAATTTGTAAGGTCCCGATCCGATCGGCATCGCCTCCTGATAGCTTTCGGCATTTTCTTCCTTGGTTGCCAGATCTGCGAGGATCGGTTCCCAAACATGCTTTGGGATAAGGTTGATCTTGGCAAGGCTGGAGATAATGAAAGACGCAGACGGGTTGGCAAGGCTAAAGACAACTACATTGTCCCCCTCGATCTCAATATTGCTGATGCCGCTGCCAAAGGGAGCATACATCGGGGCCTCGCCACCGACCGTTGTCTCAAACGAGAACTTTACGTCCTCGGCCGTTACCGGCACACCATCGTGCCACATCATGTCATCGCGCATGGTAACTGCGATGGTCGTGTCGTCACGCCATTCATATGTTGTTGCAGCCCATTCCTTTGGCAGGCCATCCGGTCCCACACGGAAAAGGCGGTCATACAAAAGTTCTGTAATCCAGCTGTCGGTTACACCGGAGATATAAAGCGGATTTACCGCAATCACATTGTCGCCAGAGTTTACGATAATGTCTTTCTGGTCCGTCAGCGGCGCCAGCGAAAGCCATGTCCAGGTATTGCGAATACCGATCCCGGACTGGTTTACTGTGGTCGCGGCATCCCAAATGGTCTTGTCAAAGGCAAAAGCCTGTTCGGGATGAACGAGCATCATATTTGGCTGGTCTTTGGCCAGAATGGTCTGCGCCTCGCGGACGAGCGCCTGTCGTGCTTCAGGGTCAATTGTAACACGTTGCTTTTCAACAACAGCGTCATATTCGGGGTTCGAATACCCGATGAAATTATATCCGGATTCCGCAGTCGACGAATGGAACAGGTTGAAGATAATCTCGTCCGGGTCAGACCGTTCAGGCCGCCCTGTCATCTGCCATGCGGTCATGTCCCAGTCGTCGCGATTGTACCAGACTTCTGACGACATCTGCTCCCAAGGCATAACGTCGACCTCTACATCGAGCCCCAATTTGCGCCACTCTTGCGCAATCAGTTGTACTGCCTGAAATTCTGCCGGTTGTGCGGCCTGCGGACGCGATAGCAAATGGATCGTCCGGATCTGGTCCTGCGCCCATGTGGGACCGGCAAGCATCGCCATACTCATCAGCGATGTTGATGCCAGCTTGAATAAGGTGTTCACAATATCTCTCCTGTTGTCATTGACCACACGGGTCAGTTCAGCATGCAAGTGGCCTGGATTGAGGCAAACCGACTTGCGGTCGAGCTCCAATTCCCTACATTAGTGCGCCGGGCCATCCGGCGGTATTACTGGTATTGACGTACCGCTCAACCTGTTTTACTGAGTGAGACAGAACGAAATTACTTTATTCAGTAAAACACGGTTGCTGAAAAAAACAATACTCTTTTTTGGAGCAGGCATGGTAAAAGATGCAAATCAACCCGCAGTTGCGCGCAAATCGTATAAAATTGAGGCAGTTGGCAGGGCACTGAATGTCCTTGAAGAGCTGGCTGAAAAACCAGGTCTTGGCGTGACCGCACTCGCAAACGAAATGGGCCTGACAAAGTCAATCGTATTCAGGCTTTTGCAAACCCTTGAAGAATCCGGATATGTACACCGCGATCCTGAGCGGGCGACTTTCACCTTGGGGTACCGTGTCGCACTGCTGGGGGAGCGGGTAGGACGCGATGGCGCACTGCTTCACGTCGCGCCGCCAATTATGGACGAATTACGCGATCAAACTGGCGAAAACGTTAACCTTGTGATTCGAGAGGGAAGTTATGCACTGGCTCTCGCCACGCGTGAAGGCCTACATGCCATACGCATTTTCGCACAAAAAGGACGAAAAGGCCCATTACATGCTGGCGGTGCATCCATGCTACTACTGGCCTACGCCGAGCCTGCCATTCTCGAAAGGGTACTAGGATCCGAGTTAAAGAGCTACACCAATCATACAATTACCGACCCCGAACAGTTGAGCAAAGTCCTCCATCGGATCCGTGCGAACGGATATAATGTTGCCCTCAATGATCTGGACGATGGCGCGTTTTCCATTGCAGCGCCAATCTTCAATGCCTCCGGTGAGGTTGTCGCGGGCCTGTCGATTGCTGGCGCAACCGTCCGCCTCGATGAACCACAGCGAGAGGCATACATCGAGGCAGTACAGGAAGCTGCACAAAAAATATCAGCAAAACTGACCTTGGGCTGATAAACTGTATTTCGAAACGAGGCCATGCAAGCTCACGCTTGCCCGACTCATATCGCTCTGCTAGCGTTTTACTAAATGCAACACCGTTTCACTTAGTAAAACACAGGAGCTAGTATGAACCAGATGGAAAAAGACCTGCTTGACCAGGTTACGATCGATGCGCCTTGGTCATTGGTGGAGAGCTTTGCAACCTTCAAGCGCGAGCACCCCGATGATGTAAATCGCGGTATGGACGAGGTGGTCGACACCCTCCGAAGCCACGGTGTGGAGGTTAAAGTCCACGAACCTGATCTATATCTCAGCTTGCCCGGACAGGCGCGGGTCGAGGCGGGCGGCACGACCTTCCGTGCAAAACCTCCAGCGTATTCGACCTCCCACCCCGATGGGTTAACCGGTGAACTGGTTTACATCCCAGGCACGACCAATATGGACGAGGAAGATGCCTTCGAGAGCCAGCTGGAAGCCTCAACAGAGATGATGGAAAAGGTCCACGGCAAGATCGTGCTGACCGAAGGGTTTGCCAGCCCGGCAATTATCTCCCTGATGGGAACATGCGGCGCAATCGGCGTCATAGCGATCAATCCGGGCGTAGATGTCCACTGGGGCATCTGCACAACAATCTGGGGAACGCCTGGCACCGATGACCTACCGAACAAACCTGTGATCCCTGCTGCAGCCGTCAATTTCGAGAGCGGGCAAGCACTTCGGGAGATCGCTCAGTCAGGCGGCAAAGCGACTATTTTCACACAAATGGAGGAAGGCTGGTTCTCGTCAAAGCTGCCCGAAATCACAATTCCCGGCACTCACGAGCCTGAGAAGTACGTTCTGCTGCACGGTCACCTCGACAGCTGGGATGTCGGCGTGGGAGATAATGCCACGGGTGATGCGTCAATGCTCGAAATCGCGCGCGTTTTATGGGCAAACAAAGACAAGTTGCGGCGTACCGTCAAGATTGCTTGGTGGCCTGGTCACTCCACCGGTCGCTATGCTGGATCCACTTGGTATTCAGACAATTTTGCGCTGGATCTAGATGCAAACTGTGTTGCTCAGGTAAATTGTGACAGTCCGGGCTGTCGCTGGGCCACAGAATTTCTGAATGTCTCGGTGATGTCGGAAAACCATGACTACCTTGCACAGGTAATCAAAGACGTATGCGGTAAGGAGCTTCATTCAGAACGCCCCCACCGGGCGGGTGACTATTCGTTCAACAACATCGGCCTGTCCGGATACCTTATGCTGTCTTCGGCAATGACAGATGCCCACCGCGAGGAACTGGGATATTATGCAGTTGGCGGATGTGGCATGAACATCGCATGGCATACAGAAAACGACACTCTGGAAATCGCTGACAAGGACATCTTGCTGCGCGACATCAAGGTTTACCTGCTCGCCGTGTTCCGCAATGCAAACGCCGCGGTTCTGCCGCAGGACTGGCGTGCTACAGCCCGGGAGTTTCAGCAGACGTTGGCTGATTACCAGACAGAGGCCGGCGATGCATTTGACCTATCAGCAGCCCGCGCCGCAAGCGATAGCCTGCTCGCCAAACTCTCTGCCTTCTATGACGGCGTCGCGGCAGGCACCGTTTCCGAAGCCAAGGCCAATGTTGTCATTCAGGATCTGGCGCGCATCCTGGTCCCGCTCAACTTCAACCGCTCGGACCGTTTCAGGCATGACCCTGCGTTGACCATCCCCCCCCTCCCCGCAATCGAGCAGGCAGGCAAAATCGCCGCTATGCCCGCCGATCTGCAAGGGTTCGGACGCACCCAGTTGGTCCGGGGGCAGAACCATGTGATCGCGGGCATGCGCGCCGCCGAAACATTGATCGCAAGAGTGACAGGACTTTAAAAAGATCTTGCAGGACGCAATCCACTCTCGGATTTGCGTCCTGCTCGACATCACCACTGCTCACGTCGAACCTAAACTCCTTCGCAAAGGCGTACGCGGTCCACAACCGCTCAGCCGATGATGGCGCAATCCGGACCAAAGCCCTATATGTGTTGCTGAACACCAATACGGACTTCTGTGATGCATCCTACCCCGTACCAGCAAACAAAAGCCGCGCTTCTTGCGCTGGGCGGACAACGTGTTTGGTCGCTCATGGTCACGCTGTTCGGAGATCTGGCACAGGCTGAAGGCAGTATGATTGACGGGCCGGTTCTCTCCGCCATCATGGCCGAAATGGACGTCCGGCCAGAGGCTGTTCGCGTGGCCCTCCACCGCCTCCGCAACGATGGCTGGATCGCCTCGGAAAAACATGGGCGGACAGGGCGGCATGCGCTGACTTCCACCAGTCGCAAAGAAACAACACTTGCAAGCGCACGGATTTATGCGGATCCATTGCCCCCCAATGGAGAGTGGACGCTTGCCCTGAGCGAGGACGTAGGTGACGAGGTCGGGATGGCACAGCACGGATTCATGCCGCTTTTGCCACGTGTTTATTTGGGGACAGGACCCGCACCGAAAAATACGCTGGCGCTTCGAGGAGGCGCCGTCCCCAACTGGCTGCGCGGCGAGGTTGCGCCACTCATGCTGGAGCCGGAATATGCAGCACTCCTGCCTGCCCTCCAACAGGTTCACGACGTTTTAGAGGAAAGCACCCTTACACCCCTACAAACCGCAGTGCTTAGATGTTTGCTGGTGCACAACTGGAGGCGGATAGTGCTCCGCCATGTTGCCCTGCCGCGCGACTTGCTACCCGATGCATGGTCAGGTCACGCTTGTCACACACTGGTCGACACTTTGCTAAAGCGGTTTCCCCGCCCGGCTATTGACACGATCTTACCTGCCTGAATACGCCCCACTTCCCCCAATAACTCTCTGCCTGTATAGAGCAAGATATGACAAACACATTATACCTCAATGACCTTCCAGACACGCTCGACCTTGGTCCAGTGATTGCAATCGATTGCGAGACGATGGGCCTGCATCCACACAGGGACCGGTTGTGTCTGGTCCAACTGTCGTCAGGGGACGGCAACGCGCATCTGGTTCAGATCATGAAGGGCCAGACGGAGGCTCCGAACCTGTGCCGCCTGCTCGCCGATCCACAAGTGCTCAAACTTTTCCACTTTGGTCGCTTCGACATAGCAGCGATGCTCAATGCGTTCGGCGTGCTCACCGCGCCCGTTTACTGCACAAAAATTGCCAGCCGCCTGATCCGTACCTACACGGACCGCCACGGGTTGGCCAAACTTCTTCAGGAACTCCTGAGCGTTGATATCTCCAAACAGCAACAGTCGAGCGACTGGGGCGCGCCGAAACTCACCAAAGCCCAGATCGACTATGCAGCGTCTGACGTGCTTCATCTGCATAAATTACGCGATGCTCTCAATGTTATGTTGCTGCGCGAAGGGCGGATGGAGATGGCGCAGGCTTGCTATGACTTCCTGCCTATGCGTGCGAAACTCGATCTTGACGGTTGGCCCGACACCGACATTTTCGCACACGCATGAAAGCGCCACAGCCATGATAGCACAGGACAGATACTCGCGGATGGTTTCGCTGCTTAAGGTGGCTTTCCCACTGGCCGCACTGGCGCTTCTTTCTACACTGTTCCTGCTTGCCCGCGCCATGGAGACGGATACAGCAATCCCTTTTGCCGATATCGAAGTCCAGGAGCGGCTACGGGACCAGCAGATCACCGGCCCTTTTTTCTCCGGCACGACGCAAACTGGTGATCAGATGTCATTCTCCGCAACCAAATTAATCACGCTGGACGGAACGGTCGGCACAAACCGCGCCGAGGATGTTCTGGCACGGTTGCAAACCGCTCAGGGCGCTACATTCCGGCTTTTGGCCGACACAGCCGAACTTGATATTGCGGAGAACAGCGCCGTTTTGAATGGTGACGTCTCGATGACAAGCTCGACCGGCTATAGGATCGATACCGCGCAGATCACCTCGCTGATCTCGACTCTTGATGTTACGGCCCCGCATCAGGTCGACGCAAACGGCCCGCTAGGGAAGTTTACCGCAGGAAATATGCGGATATTTACGCCATCTGAAGGTGACAACACGCAAATGCTTTTCAGCGGCGGCGTGAAACTGGTATACACCCCCAACAAATCAGGAAAGTAGTGTCAATTATGGGCCTTCGTATATTGCTGACGGCGCTTTTTGCGGCGCTTCTTTCAACTTCGGTCATGGCGCAAGGCGCAAGTGTCGCTTTTGGCACAATCGCGCAGGATACCAGCCTGCCTGTCGAAGTGAGCTCGGACGAGCTTTCGGTAGACCAGCAAACCGGAACCGCAATCTTTACCGGTAATGTAGTAATTGGTCAGGGCGAAATGCGGCTGTCAGCCGCCCGCGTTATGGTCGTCTACCGCGCCTCCAATGACGGGATCGCTAAAATGGAAGCAACAGGTGGCGTAACATTGGTTTCTGGCAAAGATGCCGCAGAATCGGAGCGCGCAGACTACAGCATTGACGACGGCACAATCGTTATGAGCGGTAAGGTCCTGCTTGCTCAGGGAGCGAGTGCATTAAGTGCCGACACTATGACGATCCGCCTGCGCGATGGAACCGCTCGGATGTCCGGCAACGTCCGCTCGCGCTTGCAAACAAGTGGTAATAATTGATGTCCGCCCCGGACCTTACTGTAGCTGAAGGAAGCGCTGGTCTGCGCATTTCCCACCTGCGGAAATCCTACCGCAAAAAGATCGTGATCCGCGACTTCTCGATGGAGCTGATGCGCGGTGAAGTGGTGGCATTGCTGGGGCCAAACGGCTCCGGGAAGACGACTACATTCTATTCGGTTGCGGGTCTTGTGACCCCTGAAGGCGGCACCGTCACAATCGACGGCAAGGATGTTACCACGTTGCCCATGTATCGCCGCGCCCAGCTTGGCATCGGATATCTGCCTCAAGAGATGAGCATTTTTCGCGGCCTCTCGGTTCAGGAAAATATCATGGCCGTCCTCGACATCGTCGAGCGTGACCGCCGCAAAAAGCTGATGCGACTAGATGAACTCCTCAGCGAATTTTCAATCGAACACCTACGCCGCGCGCCCGCCTTGGCCCTATCGGGCGGAGAACGTCGGCGTGTCGAGATTGCGCGCTGTCTGGCCGCGAACCCTAAATACCTTTTGCTCGACGAACCGTTTGCCGGCGTCGATCCGATTTCAGTCGGCGATATCCGCCACCTTGTTGCGGATCTGAAAAAACGTGGCATTGGCGTGCTGATCACCGACCATAATGTCCGTGAAACTCTCGAAATTGTGGACCGCGCATATATCCTTCACGAAGGGCGCGTCCTGATGTCTGGAACGCCTGACGAAGTCGTCAGCAACGGCGATGTGCGGCGGGTCTATCTTGGCGATAATTTTAAGATATCTTGAGCTACTTCCCGCGGAGTTGAAGCGGTTTTCCATCTTAAATGATTGACTCCTAAACGGTTCTCGCCGTCTAATCAGGTATGGCGATATTGCTGTGCCCATATTGTAAGGCCGCGTCACCTTCGGGTGGGACGGAACATTTCAGTCCTGTGCCAGCCGCCATTTCCCCGCATCCGTCCCCGTAATGCGCTGCCCATGCTTGGGCATTTCATCAGGGCCGGATACCATACTTGAAGGAGACATTATGCGGTACCAAATCAGCGGAAAACAAATCGACATCGGCGAAGCACTACAAACGCACGTCAAAACAGAGCTGGATGTAGCGGTCCAGAAATACGCTGAACGACCTACGGACGCATTGGTGATTTTCTCCAAATCCGCGCATGAATTTATTTGTGAGGCAACTGTGCACCTGTCCACCGGCCTCACCGCATCCGCAAAAGCCCACGCAACCGAGATTTACGCAGCTTTTGATGCATGCAGCGAAAAAATGGAGAAGCAGCTGCGGCGATACAAGCGCCGGTTGAAAGACCATCACCGCGAACGTGCGACACCTGTTGAACTTTTGGGCGCTTCCTCGTATATCATCGAGTCTGAGATCGACACCGGAGGAGAAGAGCCGGAAACACTTGCACCCATGATTATCGCTGAAATGCAGACAAAGATCGCAACATTGTCTGTTGGCGAAGCGGTCATGCAAATGGAGCTGTCAGGTGCACCGGTACTGGTGTTCAAAAAAGAGGGCAAAGCAGGGGTCAATGTAGTATACCGCCGGGATGACGGAAACATCGGCTGGATTGACCCTGCATAGAGACTGAGCTAAAGCGCGCGCTCAGGCGCGTGCTTACAGGGAAATGAAGACATATGAACTTCGCAAAACTACTCGCGCCTCAGGCCGTTAAGGTTCTGTCATCTACCACCAGTAAAAAGCGTCTTTTGACGGAGCTGGGCGATCTGGCCGAAACGATCCACGGACTGGAAGCAGCCAAAGTTGTCGAAGCATTGCTTGCCCGCGAAGCGCTGGGGCCCACAGGTGTGGGCCGCGGCGTGGCCCTTCCCCATGCTCGCATTGACGGCATTGAAGAAGTCACAGGCCTGTTTGTATTGCTGGAAAAGCCTGTTGATTTCGGCTCGGTTGACCGCCAGCCTGTGGACATCACATTTGCGCTGTTTGCTCCGGTCAACGCGGGCGTTGAACACCTGAAGGCGCTTGCGCTTGTATCCCGCACTTTGCGTGATGTTGGCATCTGTTCAAAACTGCGTGCCAATCCGCAGGCAAGCACTCTTTATACAATCCTGACCGAAGCCGAAGTGGTAAAAGCAGCTTAAGCGCCCTAGCGCCAACTGCCAAACCCGAACATCATATAATCGCGCTGGTATACGTCAGCGCAGAGCGCCTCAATCTCTTCATCATAGATCTCTTCGAGTGAGTGCGCGCCATGCAGAGCCGCAGGCTCCACACGCGGCGTATTTTCATACCCCACACTCGCAGCGAGCGCCGACAGTTCGCTAGCAAGCGTCTCTTCGCGCATGATCACGTCAGGCAGCGTAAATTCGCCAAAGCCTTGTACCGCTTGAGCTTGTGTGGCCCACGCCGGGTCAACCCGAACCGCCGTTTGCCCCGCAAGGTTTCCCTTTAGGAAATTCAAAAAAGCCATAAATGCGGTACGGTGGGTTGCCGCATCAATGCTATTCTCTTGTCCTTCTTCAGGTAGGGGTAGTTTGTAACGGCGCACAAGCGTGCGACGCAACTGAAGATACCCGCCCTTACCAGAGTTAAGAATGCGCTGACAAAATACATCATGTGCACGCAATAGCGGATGCCGAAGTATCGCGAAACTCCGATGCCCCGTATTCTGTCGTTTCCACTGGCGCAGGTCTTTCTGCACCATCTTCATGCCCAGCGCGTTCTGTTTCTCACCGTCGAGGGCCGCCAGCCAACGGCGCACTTCTTGCTGGGGACCGCCTGCAATCGGCATGAACAATAACGGCGCTTTGATTCCTGTTACATAACCGGGGATATTCGCACCCCGCCGCGGCTCAAAATTCGGGGTTCGTGTCAGGTCGAACTTGTCGAGCCTGCCCAGCGCCTGTTCCATTGCAGCGTAATTACTAACCTTCTGCGATAGAGGGCTTGGATTTTGCTTCTTGAGGCTATCGTCCAGCGCCTCCAGCATCTCTGCCACGCCCAAATAGCTGGCAATCCCGTTCATTACATCGACGCTCTGAAGATCTTCATACGCTACATAAAAAGCCGTCTGCCCGCTGGTTTGGAGACGGTTCATGAGCAGCAACTGAAACGATTGAAGCGCCTCAAGATGGATCTCGAACTCGCCTGCGTCGAATTCCACCTGAGCTGTCTTCTGCGCTTTCAAATCTGTCAGCTTCCACTGGCCCGTGGCCTGAGCGATTTTCCAGCTGATATAACTCTCTACCGGATTTCGCGTCAGGATGATTTTGGCCACTGCCGGATCATCAAGAACAAGGTCAAGAACACGGGGGTCATGGTCATGGAAGTACCTGAAACCGCCCATCGCTGACGGATCATGTTTGATCTGGCGTAGAAGGGTCACGGGATCTGCATCACGTGCCTCCTGATCTACACCCAAAATACTGGTAGTGTTAGGATAGCCTATAAAATGAGGATTAAACGCCTCTCCATGGCATCTGATACCAGTGAACGCGTTCAAATTTGCCTCGAGAAAATTCGAGCCTGTGCGCATCTCTGCAAAAACAACAAAGCTGTTAAAACGTGCGGTCATCTATTTCACCAAATATGGTTTGCGCGGGACTTGAGTGTTGGATGTCGGGCCTCGCTCAACTGGGAAATCGCCCATTAAATACGGGTGCATCCCCTGATTTTTAAGGTTTTGCAGGAATTGGCCGAAGCCATGCAAATCTACCATTTTGGGCGCCTCTGAGAGGCGCCGGATACGTGCATATCCGATCTCGTCCAGAATACCCTGCAGGGGTTCCATCGGGGCCTCGATAAACTCTGCCATAGTCCAGATCCGTACCCGCGCCTTTGTGTAGGGCGAGCGCAGGACATCCATATGCTCGCTTTCAATCTTTTGCAGGGTCGCAGCAATGCGCCGGATATCGGCAAAGTCCATATTCGATCTGAACAGTGGAACCGACCACGCACCGGTGATCACCGAAATCTGCGCATTGGGGTCTTTTGCGATGCGCCATATTACATCCTGATTGTCCTGCGGCCCAAACTGGAAACACTGGCGCTCGCCGCGTGTGTTCCAGATAAGATTAGTCAGGAACGCCTTCGCGTTATAATCGCGCTGCGCTGCATTATCACTCAGCGCGCCGTTGAGCGTTGTTTGCCCCTCAGCAAAATGAACCCGCTCCGGCGCAAAAATATGGCCATGTACACGCGCGCCCGTAGCATTGTGAAGCCACGTTTCAAAATTCTCAAACAGCTCGGAAAACCCCTGAAACATCGAGAATTCTGCTGCTGTCACACCATTCTCCCAATCCTCGTTGGGAAAGCGGCTTTGCATATACAGGCCCGAACGCCCCCGTGTCCGCCGCTCGACCGCTTTCGCAAAGATGCGGTCGATTTTGCCGGGATTGGGCTCTGTCCGCTTCATCGCCCCGTCGGCGTCCGTCAAAAATGCCTCGTACAAGCGGTCAGCATATGGCCAGATCTTGCGCGCCACAAAACAATCTGACCGGCGTAAGAGTTGCAGATGATCATCATAGAAAATATGCGGCTTGCCCTGAAAGTCGAACTTAGACAGCGTCAGCGACCGGCTCTCTACATTGGTGGAGTAAAGCCGCGCAAGCGTCTGGAAGTAGCTCTCATCGGGGATCCAGACATGACGGAAATATCTGTCATAAGTCGCACGCTCGGGATCTTGCAGGATTGCGGACAAAGTTTGCCTAGTCAGACACCACCATTGCGACCCCATATGCGGCACCAAGCCATGAGGCATGCGCCGCTTGATACCCAGCCGCCGCTGTAAATTCACAGCCGTATCAAACAGAAACCGGTTTTTCTTCCAAGAGAAGGGAAACCGCATGGTAAACCGCTCCTCATCGAGACCACCCACCGTCCAAGGCACATCTGCTGTCGTCGCGCTTTCGATAAAATCGGTACGCGGGCGGTTTGACAGGTATTCGATCAACTCATGTACCGGCCGCAGCGGCAAACATGAGCCAGAAGCAAGGTACACATGCCGCACGTCTGAAAAACTCGCCAGCAACAGCTCGGACGTGGCCTGCGATGCTGCAACAATTCCCCACGTTCCCCACTCACAGCGGAAGCGTTTGCTGAACAGCACGTTAGGAACATCGCCGAGGGCAGCTACAAAGTTATTATATTTCTCGGTAGGGACTTTGCGGTCCACGTGAATCACGACGGGTACATTTCCGGCCGCCCAGTGACGGGCAACCTTCTCCGCACGGCCCAGCGCCGTATGCACAAGCATGGCCACACCCAGCGAGGCAGTCATGCCCAGTTTCCCTTGGACATTAGACCCAGTATTTCTAGCTGACGCCAGTTTATGTATTTCTCGCTCCACTTGCACCACAGCTGCGGGTTATCCTCGACCCGTGATGCATACGCTTTGTATTCGACCGATCCTGCATAATGCTGCTCGCGCAGTAATTCCTCCGCGGCCTTGGCGCCAAAGGTATCAATAAACTTGGCATGCAGCAAAACACCGCTCGCCTTTTCGCCTCCCCACTCGTCGTATACCTGATTGAGGCCCCTTGGCAGCAGCATATGAGTTGAGCTGACATAGACGTATTTGCGGTCCCATTTGACCAACGGCACCTTATTCAAGGCTGGCGCCTTTTCCGGCTCCTCCGCAAAAAACACACGCGCGCGCGGCCCGCCCTGTATCCACAGGTTCGCGAAGGCCGAATTGCGTGCCATCGTATAGTTCCCGCTGTCAAACCATGAAGCGATTGCAATTGGATCTTCACCAGAGTGGTAGGGCTGCGAATCAAGTCGGCCTTTAGGGTACATATCCAACAGCATTGCGGAAAACGATTTGATCGAAGAGGCATCAAGCCAGTCCGTCAGTGCCCGCAGGGGGCGTGTGTCGCAAAATGGATAAACCAGAAACTCGTCCGGATCGAGGGTCAGCGTCCAATGACCATGCGCATACTTACGCTGGAGCCAGTTCAACCAATCAACCCCGAACCTCGAGCGGCGATAGCTTGCGGTTGTATGCCACAACGAAACATCGGGTTGGCTCCGCAGATATTCCATCGCGCCATCGTCACTGTCATTGTCCACGAAAAAGAAATGATTCACGCCTTGCTTGCGGTAGTAATCAAGGAAGTAGGCTAAACGGATTTTCTCGTTTCGCTGGGTGCAAAACAACAGAATATCGGCAGGCCGAATTTGATCGGTCCGGTCCACAACGCATTTTAACTCGCGCCGCTTTCTAAATGCTCTTATGCGCCAGCGCTTTCGCTGGAGCCTAAGGCGATATGATCGGATCGCACCCAAACACTTCCCTCAATACTCGTGATCAGCCAGACTTCATTCACGCTTATCAGGTTAGCCTTAATGTAATCTTGAAATGCGCCTCCCATGAGGGGGCGACAAAACCACTGGTTCCAAGCGTGTCCTGAGCCTGTTTAGACCAATTCACAATTACATCATGCCATAGCTGACAAGAGGAATCATCAACATAAACAGCACTCTTTCCCAAGATTTCTCGGAATGTAGCAATTTCCGTACATATCACCGGCGTCCCTAACATCAACGCCTCGACGGCTGGCAGCCCAAACCCCTCCGCATGACTGGGAAACAGCAACGCCTGCGCCCCCTGAACAAGAGCCGCGAGCGCGCGGTCCTCCAATCCGCTAATCTCACGCACGCGCGACTGGGGAGCCAGCGCATCAAGCCGCGCGAATACCTCTGCATTATTCCAGCCGCGGCCGCCACAGATCAGCAGCATAGGGGCATTCGAACCTAAATTTTCCCAAACATCGAGCAACAGCGCATGATTTTTGCGCGGCTCAATCGTTCCTACAGTGATGAAATACGGGCTCTCTGGCCGGACCCCTTCAGGTAATGCAAGCGGGTCAGGTACTGGCGGCGTTGTCCCTAAGTGCGCAACAATCCCCTGCGGCACCGCCCCCCACTCCGCCATCACCCGTTCGGTACGCATCCGTGTATCCTCGGAATTGTAGATTAGCAGATCAGCATGCGCGCGCACGCGACGCATCTTTTGCTCAAACACCTCGACAGTGCCTTCCCGTTGGTAGTGGGGATATTCCATCGGGATCACGTCGTGCACAAATACCGCGATCCGCGCATACGGAATCGCACGTACCGCCTCCAAAACCCGGGCCGAAAGATTGCTATGCCCTGTATTGAGATAGGCCACCCCGACAGGCAGCCACTTGCGCAACATGCCAGCCAATCCTCCCGGCAGACACCGCGCTACGGACAGCTTTCGCGCATCGGTCAACGCAGCCCGCGCAACCGGATGCAAGCCCCGCACCATGCGCGATAGCAGATCGGGAGAAGAGTAAGGCTCATTCCCCGTCAGCAGCAGATGAAACCGGATCAGCGCCGTACGGTCCAGTAAAACATAGCCGACGGGCGTACGGGCCAGCCCCCAAACAGGGACAGGCCCGTCAATCAAGGCCGCAAGGTAAGCAAGCTCAACGCGGTCGACGCCTGTCCAAACTCGACCAGCCCGCCGCAACAAGCGGGTAAAATCCAGCAGTCTTGCCGGTGGCTCCGTGTTATTCAGGCTCTGATCCAGCGGTCCACATCCTCCACAGACGACGCGCCACTACACAGTGCCGATTACAGGCTCGGTGCGATGTCGCGCAGATACGCGGCCAAGTCATCGCGCAGCTCAGGCCGCGCCAGGCCATAAGCGACTGTAGCCTGCAAAAATCCAGACTTAGAGCCACAATCAAACCGCTGGCCCTCAAAACGGAACCCGTAAACCTTGCGCTTCTGTTCCAGCTCTACAGCAATCGCATCTGTCAGTTGAATCTCTCCGCCCGCGCCCTGCTTCATATCATCAAGGTTTTTGAGAACTGATGGGGACAGGATATAACGCCCGATAACGGCGAGGTTCGAAGGTGATTCCTCCGCCTTTGGCTTCTCCACCATACCTTTGACATCAAGCAAATTGCCCTCGTCAGATTCGACATCCAGAATGCCGTAAGATGATGTTTTGTCTGGCGCGACTTCCATCGCCGCGACCATGTTACCACCAGTTTCCTCATAGGCCTCGACCATCTGCTGCAAGCACGGCTTCTTGGCAGAAATTACATCGTCAGGCAGGATGACCGCAAACGGCTGGTCGCCGATGAGACGGCGCGCACACCAAACAGCATGGCCGAGGCCCAGCGCCTTGTGCTGGCGGACATAAGCAATGGCACCGCTGTCCATGTTAGTCTCTTCCAGAACCTTCAGCATGTCATGCTTGCCGTTGCGGCGCAGTTCGTCTTCAAGGTTTGGCGCGAGATCAAAATAGTCCTCAAGCGCACCTTTGCCCCGCGAGGTAACAAAGATAAATTCCGTAATGCCCGCGGCACGTGCCTCGTCGATAGCGTACTGGATCAGCGGACGATCAACCAGAGTCATAATCTCTTTCGGGACAGACTTGGTAGCGGGCAAAAAGCGTGTGCCCATACCCGCAACAGGGAAAATCGCTGTTGTTACTTTATTGCTCATAGTTTTACGAAAGCCTCACGTTGTAATTTCGTCAGCAAAAACGTTCAAATCATCCGCCGCGCATTCATCAGACAGGCCCGAATTGCACGCCCGTTTTCCAGTACGCCGCTAAATGCCGCCTACTATGTTGGTTACTGATACTCAAACAAGGCATAATTTAGAAATTTCTGCGTATTTCCCTTTAATTAGCGACTTTAGGCGTCTTCCAGCCCACGCAGCTGTGCGACCCGCCTCCGCTCCCGCGCTGCGCGCCGCGATTTTGTTGTAAGGCGAAAAATCGGCTCGCTTCGCTCTGCCCGCCCGAACAGACCGCCCCGCTGAACCCAGACGCCCTGCTGTTCGAATGTAACGCGGTGAAACAGCGCCGTCAGTGATAGCACCAGAACAGTCTCTATTGAACCTTCCTTTGCACGCGCGGCCGCAGCATTGATCGCCGCCGCGCCCTGCAGCGCACGTACCGCAACAAAACCTGCTTTGCGCGGCAGGACGGCAGCGGGTCGGAACGGCAGCACAGGATGGCGCGCAACCGTGACACTGCCGAAAGTGCGGGTTTGCCCCTGCGCGTATCCAGCGTGAAGCCCTTTCATCAGCCGCCGCACATCACGGGGCTCCAGCCTTCCAGCCACCATATGCTCCAAAAGCCGCTTGCGCTCCGCTCCCACTTGCTTGGTCCAGTGTTCGGCGCGTTCATCATTAGCGATGTGCTTGCGCTGGAATACCGCCCAACTAGCGCCTATCTCGAACAGATCACGCGGGACACGATCATCACGGCGCCGCGCACTCTCCGCAAAACCATGATGCACCTGCGCCAGCGGTACTAATGCGGTGGCATACCCCGCCCGCGCCATCCGCATGTTTACATCCGTCTCGTCCAGATAGAACCGGAATGCCGGGTCGAAACCGCCAATCCCCACCAGCGCATCGCGTCTAAAGGCCATATTAGTGCCTTCTGTCTTTATCGCACGCCCTTTTGGCGGCACCAGCACAGTCGCCTGCAACGGGTCGAGTTCCACCTCTTGCGGTGTGCCCTGATGGTCCAGCGTCCGCGCCTTGTACTGGAAGCTTATTCCATTACGCCCACGCACAAAGCCACCCATTGCACCTACATCGCTGCGCAGCGCTGGCGCCACCAGATGGCGTAGCCATTGCGGCTCCGGCACAGCATCATCGTCGATGAACGCAACAATTTCGCCCGCGGCATGGATCAGTGCCAGATTGCGGGCTGCCGATATGTTTGCTTCATCAAAGGCGATGCATTTGATCTGCGGCAGCACATCTTGCGTTTCGGTCACCGCGACCCCCTCAGGACAAGCAACGACCACTACCTCGAACGGGCGGTATTGCAGCTGGGCCACAGCGGTCAAGCATCGCCTGAGGGCGTCAGGCCTTCCACGGCTTACGATAATGACACTGACCGTTCGCGCGCTCATCAGGGGCCAACTTTCGCCTGAAGCCTGTAATCAGGCGTCTTTCAAATCAACACCCGGCGCATAGGCAATGAAGAACGGATTAGCATAGCCTGCCTTCCCGTACATAAGCGGGGAGTGATCATCAAATCGGACCACGTCTCCACCAGCCCCTTTAAGGACAGCATGACCCGCTGCTGTGTCCCATTCCATCGTGCGACCTACACGCGGGTAAATGTCGGCCTCGCCCGTCGCCACCAGACAGAATTTGAGCGAGCTGCCCGCGCTCTTCATATCCTTGACCGTATATTTGCCGATATAGTCGTCTGTCGCCTGATCGCGGTGCGACTTACTTGCCACCACCATAAGCGCGGAATTGTCTGGGTTAGAGACAGATATGGCCTTCATCGGGCCGACGACATTCTTGTCAAAATCACCGGTTTCCTCAACCGATTGACCGCCTGCACCGGTGAAAAACATCCGACCTTTCGCAGGCGCATATACAACACCACGTGTTGGTACGCCGCCCTCGACCAGTGCAATGTTGACTGTAAAATCGCCACGCCGATGAATGAATTCCTTTGTACCGTCCAGCGGATCCACGATGAGAAATGTATCGCCGGTAGAGCTGTGCGTATCCGCCTGCTCTTCAGTAACAAGCAAAACGTCCGGAAACTCGGCGCGAAGCCCGTCAGAGATAATCCTGTCAGCCGCTTCGTCTGCAGCCGTCACGGGACTATCATCCGACTTAGACTTAACGTCAAAATCATCCATCCCGTAGATTTCCATAATCTTATCACCCGCCTCAAGCGACAGGCGCCGCATCACACGCGTCAATTTTTCGTAATCCATGCCCAACTAATGCCATCCTTCGTTGATAAATACCTTTCATACCTTATGATGCGATTGTAACGGATCGGCAAGAAATCCGTGCGACACTGGTCATAACCGCAAGGCAGGCAGCAGATGTTTCAACCCGTACATACCCGACGGTCCACACTCCACGTCGTTCTGACGATGCTGGAACTTATCTATCACTCCATCGTGCGCTCGGTTCGGAAAAGCCACAACAACGCGTTCCTCGCTATTGCCACTAATATCTTGCAGGCAGTGATTTTCGTTCTCGCCTTTTACGTGATGTTTTCGATTCTCGGGTTGCGCGGGGCCGCCCTGCGCGGTGACTTCCTGCTCTACATCATGTCGGGCATCTTTCTCTACATGACCCACTCAAAGGCGCTCGGCGCCGTCGTGGGCTCTGAAGGGCCTGCCAGTCCGATGATGCAGCACGCACCAATGAACACCATCATCTCCATCTGCTCTGCCGCCCTAGGCGCGCTTTATATTCAAGTGCTGTCACTATCGGTTATCCTGTTCGTCTATCATGTCGCATTCGTCCCGCTGGAGGTGGAGCAGCCTATGGCGGCGTTCGGCATGCTCATGCTGGCATGGTTCACCGGTGCCGCACTCGGGCTTGTTCTGCTGGCGATCAAACCGTGGTTTCCCACGGCGGTTGGCATCTTCTCTACGATATACCAACGCGCAAACATGATCGCCTCGGGGAAGATGTTCGTGGCAAATACGCTGCCCAGCTTTATGCTCGCTATGTTCGACTGGAACCCGCTGTTTCATACAATCGATCAGGCCCGCGGCTTTGCCTTTCTGAATTACAATCCTCGCTACAGCGACCCGATGTATGCGCTCTGGGTGGGGCTGGTGTTACTGATGATCGGCCTGATGGGCGAATTCTACACCCGCAAACACGCATCCCTCAGCTGGAGCGCGCGGCGGTAAGTAAAAATTTGGGCGGGAAGCTCCAAAGGCAGTGGCACTTGATCAACCTAAGGTTAGCTATGCGGACGAAGCACTATATTGATACACAAAGACACACCAAGCCTGCCTTCTGAGCTAAGTGTCGCCGACTGGGTAACCGAGAAGACAGATGGCACTGAGTTCTTAGTGCCACCTGCGAAGTCTTAGAAACCTTCAAGCACCAGCTTACCCTTGGCCTTATTGCTTTCCAGGATTGCATGGGCGCGCTTCAACGTCGCCGCATCGATCTTGCCCAATACTTCGGTGGCCGTTGAGCGGATTTTGCCTGCATCCAACAAGCCCGCTACTTCGTTTAGGATATCATGCTGGCGCGTAATATCAGCAGTTTGGAACAAAGACCGCGTGAACATCAGTTCCCAATGGGTCGAAACCGCCTTGGTCTTGAAGGGCATAATGTTGAGCGCCTCCGGATCATCGATCAGGCCGAATCGGCCTTGTGGAGCAATAAATTCGGCGATCTGTTCAATGTATTGATGGGTATGTGTCGTTGAAAACACATAACCCGGCTCGCCAATTCCCAAGGCTTCGATCTGTGGCGTAAGGGCTTTGGTGTGGTCAATCACATGATGCGCGCCAAGGTCTTTCACCCAGTCAAATGTTTCAGGGCGCGATGCAGTCGCAATGACGGTCATATCAGTCATTGCACGCAGCAACTGGATTGCTATTGAACCGACGCCACCAGACCCGCCAATGATAACCACCGCATTCGCTGCGCCGGGAACTGGGTCATTGACGCGGAGCCGATCGAAGAGCATTTCGTAAGCCGTCAATGCAGTAAGGGGTAAAGATGCGGACTGCGCAGCTGTGATTGATGTCGGCGCATTGCCGACTATCCGCTCATCTACGAGATGAAATTCAGCATTCGTGCCAGAGCGGTTTATCGCGCCGGCATACCAGACAAGATCACCCGTCTTGAACATCGTTACATCGTCTCCAACGCTGACCACTTCACCAACCGCATCCCAGCCAAGGATCGCAGGGGCTTCGCCCTCCGGCGGGCGGTTCATACGGATTTTGTAATCAACAGGATTTACCGAAACAGCCTGCACGCGAACCAACAGATCGCGGCCTATGGCTACAGGTGTGTCAATTTCGATATCGAGGAGAGAGTCAGTGCGGTCAAGTGGGCCTGCGGTATTGTATCCAACAGCTTTCATGTTTTGGTTCCCTTCAAAAGGTCAGAATTTTGGAAGTTATTATGTCGATGACTTGTACGACGGCGCTAACCTTTACGTGATCGGCAGCGTCTGGATGAGGGTGACCGAACGCACCCACATCGTTGTCGAAATAGCGGCCTGATACGTCAGCAAAGTCAGGACCAAGTGCTGTGCGACGTAAGATAATCGCACCAATGCCGACATCATTGCCCGCAATGCCAAAGCCCTCTTTGACCATCTTGGTTGCTAAAAGCGAGCCGGGATTGACGGAAAGGAAGCTCGGGCCATCGGGGTGTTCCGCAGCAAGGTGTTGCGACCACATTGTGATTGCCAACTTACTTTGAGCGTAAGCATTCATATCATCCATTTCGACGCCACCCATGAGAGCACTCAGGTCAACAGGGGCTTGCGCAGCGGATGACAGATTGACGATTCGACCACAGCTTCCCAATAACGGCAGCAACCGTTTGGTCAGGATGTAGGGCGCAATCGTGTTCACCATAAATCGCAGATCCAAACCATCTATTGTTACTGTATTCGGGGATTTCAACACGCCAGCATTGTTGATGAGGACGTCGATACGGGCGTGATCGTGGTTAATATCCTCAGCCAGTTTCAGGACGTCTGCGCCATGGGAAAGATCTGCCAGATAAGCCTGAACGTCTCCGCCAATTGTCGCGCGGGCAGCCTCCAACTTAGCGGCGCTGCGCCCATGAAGCAGCACTTTGTGCCCCTCGGTCGCCAGCAGTTTCGCCGCCTCCAACCCGATCCCGTCAGTGGCTCCAGTGATCAAAATTGTTTTAGACATGTGAAACCCTTTCAGTTGGAAACATGGACCAGACATAATGTGACACCTGTTTCATAGATGCTTTGTATCGCCAAAATTCAGGCGGAGGTTCAGCGTAACGTGTTTTATGCCCGCCTTATGCAACGCGTCACGGCGTCGGCGCAGGTGCTTAAATCCGACTGAAAACTCGCGTTGATGGGACTTAATTGAAACATTGAAACTAACTCGCTCCGGAAGATGAATGGGAGGATTGACTTGGTTCGCCTGAACTACATTATATTCACAAAATGTATAAGTCTGGAAAATCGGATTTCATAATTCCGGTTTGGTATATAATCATATGGATACGGAAAGTGTCAGGTTGTTTGTGCTATGTGCAGATAAACTGAATATCAGCGCAGCAGGTCGGGACTTAGGCATGGCACCAGCCGTCGCAAGCGCCCGGTTGGCCAAGCTTGAAAAAACGCTCGGCGCGGACTTGTTACGCCGCTCAACGCGCAAGGTATCCTTGTCGCTGGAAGGCGCAGATTTTCTACCCTTTGCCAAAGAAATGCTTGCACAGGAAGATGCAGCACTTGCGGCTTTGGGCATGGTAACTCCGACTGTAAGTGGCACATTGCGGTTCGCAGCCCCCAGTACATTCGCGCAAAATTACATCGCACCCATCTTACCCAAGTTCCTCGATACTTACCCCGAGATCATCCTCGACCTGCGCCTGTCGGACACGCAATTCGACCTGATCGAGGGGAGTTTCGATCTTGCACTTCGCAATCAGGAGATGTCGGACAGCAGCTTGAAAGGGCGCAAACTGGCAGATGATATGCGCGTTCTCTGCGCATCACCCACCTATCTGGCCAAGCACCCCCCCATTGAAAAACCAACCGACCTTGAGCGGCATCGCTTACTTGCGTTCAAGGATTTCTCCACCAGAGGATTGGTTAACCATGCTGGACGCAAGGCGCATTTCGATCCCAAGGCTGCAACATTGCGCATGCTGTGCGATGATGGGCAAAGTCAGAAGATTGCTACAGTTGCGGGGGCGGGTATCTCCATCAACTCAATGTGGAGCGTGCACCGAGAGCTGGCTGAAGGCAGTTTGGTCCGCGTTTTATCAGACTACTGGCTGGACCAGCGAACGGGGCTTTGGCTCGTTTATCCGAAATCGAATGTGTTAACGGCCAAAGTGAGGGTCTTCATCGATTTCCTGCTAGATGAAATTGGCGAACCCTTGTCAGACCTTCTGCGCACCAATGTCCCTGATTAAAAAAATTCGGCTTTTTGGGGATAATTCCACATCAAAACAGAACTGGCAGTTGAGCGCGGACTAACTGGTATAAATAAAATCAAGCCTGACCGTCACTCTACGACACGCAATGTCAGATTAAGTCGGCCCCCTTTGGGCAATAGCTTGCTTGATCCAGCCCTGATCCGGTCAATCCCGTGGTATGCCAATCGGGCCTCACCCCCCATTACCACCACATCGCCCGAACGAAGCCAATGGCTCTGCGTTTTGCCCCCGCGCGTCATGTTCCCCATCCGGAACAGTCCTTCGTCGCCCAGCGATACGGAAACAACGGGCCACTCCATGCTGGCTTCGTCACGGTCGCGGTGCAGACCCATCTTTGCCTCGGCACCGTAATAATTAACCAGACAACATTCCGGCTGCCGTTCCAATCCCGTTACCTCGCGCCAGATCGCCAAAACCTCTGTGGGAATTTCAGGCCACGCAACCCCTGCGGGATGGAATTGGGAGTACCGATATCCCTTTTCATCCGAGACCCAGCCATATTTCCCCGCCGCAGTCATCCGGACTGACATCAGCGCCCCGTTGGGCATTACAGGACGGAAAAACGGTGCTTTGGCCACGACAGCACGCACCGCCACCAAAACCGCGCGCTGCTCAGCGCCATCCAGAAACCCCGAATGGATATCGAATCCCTTAACCGATAGTTTCACGCGATTCCTCTCAATTTCTGATCAAATCTCATGATTTATACCTAAATCATCACATCTTGGCCGTTGCGATGCTTGCAGCACCCGCACCCCCTCACTATATACCCACCGAGCCGCTGGAAACTGCCAGTTTGCAGCGACACTAGGATCGGAGCATTGGTGCCGTAATGGGCCAACGTTTCGGGTAATCGCCTTGAGACAAATGAGGGATCGAACACATGGCCAAAGTAATTGGTATTGACCTTGGAACTACAAACTCCTGCATCGCAATCATGGACGGCAGTCAGCCCCGCGTAATCGAAAACGCGGAAGGTGCACGCACAACGCCCTCCATCGTTGCATTTACAGACGACGAACGCCTCGTTGGCCAGCCAGCCAAGCGTCAGGCCGTCACAAATCCAGAAAACACAATCTTTGGGGTGAAGCGCCTTATTGGTCGCCGCAACGACGATGCCGACCTTGCCAAAGACAAAAAGAACATCCCCTTCAACGTGATTGATGGCGGCAACGGCGACGCTTGGGTTCAGGCCAAGGGCGAAAAATACTCCCCTTCACAGATCTCGGCCTTTATCCTCGGAAAAATGAAAGAAACAGCTGAGTCGTACCTCGGTGAGGAAGTAACTCAGGCGGTTATTACCGTTCCTGCATACTTCAACGACGCCCAGCGCCAGGCCACAAAAGATGCCGGTAAGATCGCTGGCCTTGAAGTGCTCCGCATCATCAACGAGCCAACAGCGGCCGCCCTTGCATACGGACTAGACAAAGAGAACACGCAAACCATCGCGGTGTATGACCTCGGCGGCGGCACATTCGATGTGACCATCTTGGAAATCGACGATGGCCTGTTTGAAGTTAAATCGACCAACGGCGACACATTCCTCGGCGGTGAAGACTTTGACATGCGCATCGTGAACTACCTCGCGGACGAGTTCAAAAAAGAGCACTCTGTTGATCTCACGAAAGATAAGATGGCACTCCAGCGCCTGAAAGAAGCTGCTGAAAAAGCCAAGATCGAGCTGTCCTCGTCTTCCCAGACCGAGATTAACCAGCCGTTTATCTCAATGGGCGCAAATGGCCAGCCGCTGCACATGGTTATGAAGCTGACGCGCGCTAAACTGGAAAGCCTAGTCGGCGATCTTATCAAAGCGTCGATGAAGCCTTGCGCCGCAGCGCTCAAAGATGCGGGCCTCAAGGCCTCAGACATCGACGAAGTTGTGCTGGTTGGTGGTATGACCCGCATGCCGCGCGTCATCGAAGAAGTGACCAAATTCTTCGGCAAAGAGCCGCACAAAGGTGTGAATCCTGACGAAGTTGTCGCCCTCGGCGCAGCGATCCAAGCGGGCGTTCTTCAAGGCGACGTCAAAGACGTGGTTCTGCTCGACGTGACCCCCCTCTCCTTGGGTATTGAAACCCTCGGTGGCGTATTCACCCGTCTGATCGACCGCAACACAACCATCCCGACGAAGAAATCGCAGATCTTCTCGACCGCCGAAGATAACCAGAACGCCGTGACAATCCGTTGCTTCCAGGGCGAGCGCGAGATGGCTGCCGACAACAAGATCCTCGGTGCCTTCAACCTTGAGAGCATTCCGCCCGCACCACGCGGTATGCCCCAGATCGAAGTAACCTTCGACATTGATGCCAACGGAATCGTATCCGTCGGTGCAATGGACAAGGGCACTGGCAAAGAGCAGAAAATCACCATTCAGGCATCCGGTGGTCTGTCTGATGCTGATATCGAAAAAATGGTTCAGGATGCCGCAGATAACGCGGAGTCTGATAAAGAGCGTCGCGCTCTGATCGAGGCCAAAAATCAGGCGGAAAGTTTGATTCACTCCACCGAGAAGTCAGTGGAAGAGCATTCCGATAAAGTCGACCCGACGACTGTCGAAGCAATAGAATTGGCGATTGCTGCTCTCAAGGACGAACTGGAAACAGAAAACGCCGAAAAGATCAAATCCGGTATCCAGAACGTCACCGAAGCCGCGATGAAGCTGGGCGAAGCTATCTATAAAAACGCTCAGGATGCGAACGAAGATGACATGGCCGCAGCCGCTGACGAAGCTCCGAATCGTAAAGATGATGATGATATCGTCGACGCCGATTTCGAAGACCTCGACAACGACAAGCGCGCGTAAATCCGCCCCGCGGAACCAATGACAGGGCCGGTCCGATATGACGGGCCGGCCCTTCACGTTCCTGTAAAGGATAATACCCATGGCAAAACGTGACTATTACGAGATCCTCGGGGTCGCCAAAGGCGCCTCCGCAGATGAAATTAAGAAGGGTTATCGTGTAAAAGCAAAAGAGTTGCATCCTGACCGCAACTCCGGAAACCCAGACGCCGAAGCACAGTTCAAAGAGGCAAACGAAGCCTACGAAGTCCTCAAAAGCGCCGATAAAAAAGCAGCTTACGATCGCTATGGCCATGCCGCCTTTGAGGGCGGTATGGGCGGCGGCGGTGGCGGTCGCCCAGGCGGCGGTGGACAGGGAGACTTCTCCTCTGCCTTTTCCGACGTATTTGACGATTTGTTCGGCGATTTTATGGGAGGGCGCGGTGGCCAGCAAAGCGGCGGACGCCGTGCGGCACGCGGCTCTGATCTGCGCTACAATCTTCGCGTATCGCTGGAAGATGCTTTTGCGGGGCTGCAGAAATCAATCAATGTGCCGACATCCGTTAGCTGTGGCTCATGCAGTGGTTCTGGTGCAGAGGGTGGCGCAGAGCCCACAACCTGTCCAACATGCTCAGGCATGGGGAAAGTACGCGCACAGCAGGGATTTTTCACGGTCGAACGTACCTGCCCGACATGTTCCGGCCTTGGTCAGATCATCAAAAACCCATGTAAATCCTGCCGGGGCGCAGGCCGCGTAGAGAAAGATCGCTCTCTATCAGTCAACATTCCCGCAGGCGTGGAGACTGGTACCCGCATCCGCCTCGCCGGCGAGGGAGAGGCCGGTATGCGCGGCGGCCCCTCGGGAGATCTGTATATCTTCATCGAGGTACAGGAACACGAGCTGTTCGAGCGTGATGGCCCGAACCTCTTTTGCCGCGTTCCTGTAAGTATGAGCAGCGCCGCCTTAGGCGGAAGCATCGAAGTCCCGACAATTGACGGCGGCCGTGGTCGGGTTCAGGTCCCTGCTGGAAGCCAGTCGGGTCGTCAAATGCGTCTGCGCGGAAAAGGCATGCCCCATTTGCGTGGTGGCGCAACCGGCGATATGATCATCGAACTTGCCGTAGAGACGCCGGTCAACTTGACCTCTAGGCAAAAGGAAATTCTTCGTGAATTCGAGGATTTGTCTGAAGAAAACAACCCTGAAAGCAGCAGCTTTTTCTCGTCAGTTAAATCCTTCTGGGATTCAATGAAGGGCTAGATAATTAGAAAGGGGCGCGCTCTACCAAGGGCGCGCCCCTTCTTCATTTTTCTCTATATTCAATTATCGCTACATCAATATTGTCCGCTTAATGCGATATGCGCGAATTATGTATTTCGTTTGGTGTGAATAAAACTATTACGATAATGTTCCTGCTTTGATTAAATGAATTTTTTGGTTAACCGTTTGCTAACCAAATTGCGGCATCTTTGACGGATGTCAGCATTCAATGAGCAGCCCCTCCCTTTTCTCATGGACGAAGCACTCTCAGCAGCGCCCGTAAGCGGCAAGCAACCTTCTTATATTGCTGATCACCGGCAGCGGCTTCGCGCGCGATTTATGGCCGGTGGCCCTGCCGCAATGCCGGAGTACGAGTTGCTTGAACTAATCCTGTTTCGTGCCATCTCCCGACAGGATGTCAAACCGCTCGCCCATGCGCTGATGGCTAGGTTCGGTGATTTCAACCGTGTTCTGACCGCTTCCGAAGCACGCCTACGTGATGTTCATGGCGTAGGCGACGCTGTTATCACAGAACTCAAAATTGTCGAGGCCGCCGCCCACCGCATGGCGCGATCAAAAATCATGCAAGCGCCAGTGTTAACAAGTTGGGATGCACTTCTCGATTATTGCCACACAACCATGGCCCACTGCGAGACCGAACAGTTCCGCGTCCTATACCTTGACCGAAAGAACGTATTAATCGGGGACGAGGAGCAAGCGAAGGGCACCGTCGACCATGTGCCTGTCTACCCGAGAGAGGTTGCGAAACGAGCGCTCGAACTGAACGCTTCCGCGCTCATCTTAGTCCACAATCACCCTTCCGGAGACCCTACGCCATCCCGATCGGATATCGACATGACAGCTCGTGTCCAAGCCGCCTGTGAGGCCCTCGGTCTGACACTTCATGACCATCTGATCATTGGCAAATCCCGCGAGTTGAGTTTTCGTGCCGAAGGCTACCTCTAGCGGACCCAGACTTCGACGCGACGGTTGGCCTGACGGCCCCACGAGCTATCATCACAGGCCATCGGCATCGCCTCGCCAAAGGCGTCCACACCAAGATCTACCCGCTCCAGATTAGCCGTCACTGCGGCTTCGCTCACAGCGCGCCGGACCGCATCCGCACGTCGCAGCGCAATCTCTCGGTTGGCCTCCGCGGCGCCATTACCATCGCTGAACCCCACAAACAAAAGGCTCCGCGCATCATATTGCCCAACCTCCAATGCCCTTGCCAATTGCTGAACATTCGAGCGCGACTGAGCATCAAGGCGAATTGATCCCGCCTCAAATCGAAATGAAGTGCTCAGCCGCGCCATCGGCACCAGGGTCGAGGTCATGCGCTGCAATTCACCCAACGTAATCTCCCCTCCCGCTTGGGCGATTGCATTGGTGAAGCGATTGCCTTGTTCCTCAACTGCAATTTCTTCTGGCGTCTGATCCACGAATCCAGATCGACGAATGACGATTTGCGCTGCGGGTTCGCGGGTAAAGGCCAGAAACTCACGTGCCAGTTGTGGCAAGCGACGGGCCGGAAAATACAAGAACATTGGCGCAGTAAGCGGATAATCTTCCGTCTTGATCGTCCTCCGTGAAGCTTCCATCGAAAAGCCGCAGGCACCCGTCAGCATCAGCGCTTGCGTGCCGCCACGATCTGCATAGCTGGTTAGCCCCAAGGCAAACGTATCAGACGCAACCGCCTCAGCCAAAGCCTCCGGTGTAGGATGGCGCATGGCGGTTTGCGTAAACGTCTCAAGACTGGTTGGACGCAGCAACTGATCCACAATGGCCTGCCCCAAGCCGGAGGCATCATCAGGCAAGTGAAGGTCAATCGGCACATCGGGTCCACCGAGCGCCTTCCAGTTGGTGATGTGACCGGCGAGAACTTGGGCCAGATCGGCAGGCGAAATACCACGCACCGGATTGGTCCCAGAGACAACTGGGACAATTGCGTCGAGAGCAAGGACACGGCTGCGGTTGATCCCAGTCATATCACCCATTCCGGTCTCGCGTGCCCTCACACGCTCATCCGGTCGGATTTCGCGCAGGGACATTACGATGTCGGCCTCGTCAGCCAGTAAATCTGCAAACCCCTCGTCGGTATTGGTGACACGAAACCGGAATCTCGCGGCGAGCTTTCCGTCATCCGCACGCCTTATAAGATAGGTGAATGTGCCAAGATCATCACCCTCTTCCCGCTCTGTCAGGTAATCATTCTTTTGAGCAAAACTTTCGATAAGGGCAGGCATAACAACCGCGCCCAACGTAGACGCACCAGAGATAGAAAGCTCGGCCACATAATCCTGCAAATCTGGACAGCCGGGTCCGTCACACAAGACACCCGACCCGTCAATTGTTAGCTCGCCATAGTCGGTCGCCAGCCTGTAAAACTCGCCGTCAAAGCCGAGCAACATACCACTCAGCTCCACCTTGCTATCTCGCGAGGTGAGCGTCACATCCTGAGCCTTTACAGACAGGACAGTTCCAAACAGGAAAAGTGCGGCCAATAAAGCCGCACCTATCGATTTGATCATGGGACCTCGGTGTTGCGTTAGTTTGTGGCCGCAACTGTCAGGTCTTCGTACAGATTATTCAACACAAGAAAGTTCCCTGACGCATCGCAGTCCGGAACAGACAGCGTCAAGGTTCGTGTTGTGATATCTTTGCCGCTAAACGTCTGGAGGGTTTTCGCTTCAATCTCCATTCCGCAATTGTTTAGCGCGACTTCTGCTTCCACACTCAGAGCGACATCGCCGGCATTTTGCACAGCATTTGCTGGAAAGGTGTATACCTCAGCCAACAGGCCATCGGGAATGTCCGCATCCCCAAGCACTGAGACGAACCCACCTTTTCCAGTGACAGCATAGGTCATATCGCGCATCGCGCCGGACCAGACGTGTCCATCGGTTTGATAATCAGCACCAAATTCACGGGCGTGCAGATGAAAGCCGGTATCGCCCTTCCACTGGAGCGCTACCCGATCATACTCAGACAATTCCTCGACATTAGCTTGTGCAACCGCGCCTTCACCGTTTGTGAAGGCTACGACAAAAGTAGCGTTCAACGCCATCGCTGGGACAATGATGTCAAATGCTCCTGCCTCGTCAGTTGTTTGACTGAAAAGCAAGCCAGAGTGATGTACAGTCAGACGCTCAAGAGGCAAACACGGCGCGGAAAGGGTCAGGTTCACCATTGCAGCAGCAACAGGGCGCGCATTCGCAGTTATGGCACAAGCGATATCAGGTGTGGGCTGGGCTTTTGGCTCACTCATGTCAGGGTCACCCCCTACCGCGCCCGCAGCTTGGACTCTGGGCGATTCAGCTAACTTGGGGGCAATCATTTCGTCGGCAGCAGCAAGGGTAACGGCCTCTTCTGCCTTTGGGACAATAGTGTCATCTTTAAAATCGGCAGATGTCAGGACAATCTCGCCGACATCAAGCACGACGGCATCAGCATTTATAAGCGTTGCACCTTCATACTCCGCCGGCAACGTTGCCGCACTATTCTGCATGAAGAACCCTATACCGATGGCACAGGCCAATGTTCCGGCAGTGGTAATGATTTCCTTGCGGTATTTCATGGTATCGGTCCCTCGCAGCGCAATAGCTCAGGAACGAGGATGATACAAAAACAGGGCCGCAATAGGGCGGCCCCGCGCTGATATTGTGACGACTTACGGCTTCTGAAATCAGGTCAGGCGGCCATGACAATGCTTGAACTTTTCACCGGAACCACAGGGGCAGGTATCATTGCGGCCCGGATTTCCCCACGTTGTAGGATCCGTTTCGTCAAATCCATCCGCCACAGCATTGGCAGTCGGCGCAGGTGCGGGGGCATTTGCCTCGGCGCCATCTGCCGCATTATCGACAGCTTCGGCGGCTGCTTTTTGCTGCGCCAGCATTTGCTCGATCATGCGCTGCTGGTCTGCTTCGCTAGCGGGTTCAACCCGCGACAGGCGCTGCGTCACGTCCTGACGCAAGCTGTCGAGCATTCCTTCAAACAACTGGAAGGACTCATTCTTATATTCATTGAGCGGATCGCGCTGTGCATAGCCACGAAACCCGACAACCGAGCGCAGGTGCTCAAGCGTGAGCAGGTGATCGCGCCATTTTGCGTCAATAGTCTGAAGGAGGAAGTGCTTTTCGATGTTTCGCATATTCTCAGGACCAAATTTTTCGGTCTTGGCTGCCATCAACTGGTCTGTTGCCTCGATCAAGCGCTCACGAATGATCTCGTCATCCACGCCATCCTCCTCGCACCATGCGATCACAGGCACGTCGACGCCAAGCTGTTCAATCACAGCAGCGTAGAATCCTTGGGTATCCCACTGATCGGCATAGGTCTTGGGCGGCATATACTGATCTATAAGATCGTCGATCATCTGATGACGCATGTCCTCGGTGATTTCGTGCAGATCCTGGCTTTCCATAATGTCGCGGCGCTGGCCGAAGATAACTTTGCGCTGCTCGTTCATCACGTCATCGAACTTTAACAGCTGCTTGCGCATGTCAAAATTGCGGCCCTCGACCTTGGCTTGTGCCCGCTCCAGCGATTTGTTGACCCACGGGTGAATGATCGCTTCGCCTTCCTTCAGACCCAGTGTCGTCAGTACTTTTTCCAGCTTTTCAGAGCCGAAAATCCGCATCAGGTCATCCTCTAGCGACAGAAAGAACGACGAGCGACCCGGATCCCCCTGACGGCCAGAGCGGCCACGAAGCTGGTTATCGATGCGACGGCTTTCGTGCCGCTCGGATGCCAGAACGAACAAACCGCCTGATTCGAGAACCTTTTTCTTTTCGTCGGCGGTTTCGGCCTCGATCCGCTTGCGGGTATCGACCGGATCGGCGTCAGGATTTGCGGCCAGCGCTTCGAGCACCTTCAACTCGACGTTGCCGCCCAGCTGGATATCGGTTCCGCGGCCCGCCATGTTAGTCGCGATTGTCACGGCCCCAAGCTTACCCGCATCACCGACGATCTGCGCCTCTTGCTCGTGCTGGCGAGCATTCAGGACATTGTGGGGGATTCCCTCTGCCTGCAGCAACTTGCTCAGCATCTCGGATTTCTCAATGGACGTGGTCCCGACAAGGCAGGGCTGCCCGCGGCCATGCGCCTCTTTCGTCTTTTCGATTATCGCGGCATATTTCTCGACGGCGGTGCGGTAAACAGCATCGTCTTCGTCAATCCGCGCGATCGCCACGTTGGTCGGCACTTCGACCACGCCAAGACCGTAGATCTCCATGAATTCGTCTGCCTCGGTAAGCGCGGTACCCGTCATGCCGGCAAGCTTGTCATAAAGGCGGAAATAGTTCTGGAACGTCACCGAGGCGAGAGTGATGTTCTCTGGCTTGATATCAACACCCTCCTTGGCCTCGATCGCCTGATGCAGACCGTCGCCAAGGCGGCGGCCTGTCATCATCCGGCCTGTAAATTCATCAATCAGTACAACTTCGCCATCGCGAACGATGTAATCCTTGTCCTTCTCAAACAGGGTATGCGCACGCAGGCCTTGGTTAACATGGTGCACAAGGGATGTGCTCTCGGGATCATAAAGTGTGAACCCTTCCTCCATCAAACCTCGAACACGCAGCTGTTCTTCGAGGAACTCGGTGCCGTCATCAGTGAATGTGACGTTACGGGTTTTTTCGTCCACCACGTAGTGATCAGGCTGCAAGACGGGAATGACCGCGTCAATCGTCAGGTACATGTCCGAACGATCGTCGGAGGGGCCGGAGATGATCAAAGGCGTGCGCGCCTCGTCGATCAGGATACTGTCGACCTCATCGACAATCGCAAAGGAATGTTGCTTCTGGAAGATCTGGCTCAACTCGGATTTCATGTTGTCGCGCAAATAGTCGAATCCGAGTTCGTTGTTTGTCGCGTAAGTGATGTCACAATCGTATGCTGCGCGCTTTGCGTCGTCGGCCATGTTTGGAATGATATAGCCGGTGGTCAGACCCAGTGATGCAAACACCTTGCCCATCCACTCCGCATCACGTTTCACAAGGTACTCGTTCACCGTGACGATATGGACGCCCTTATGAGTCAGCGCATTGAGGTATGCGGCAAATGTCGCCGTAAGAGTTTTACCCTCACCGGTTTTTTGCTCGGCGACGTTGCCTTGATGGAGGAAAATCGCTCCCATCAGCTGCGTATCAAAGGCCCGCAAGCCCAGAGTACGGAATGCTCCCTCGCGGCAATTAGCGAACGCTTCGGGCAGAAGATCATCGAGGCTCTCACCTTGCAGAGCACGCGTCGCCAGTTCCTCGGTCTTTGCTTTGATGCCCTCATCGCTCAACGCTTTGAATTCAGGCTCCAGCGCATTAACCTTTTCTATCAGCGGACGGGCGGCCTTGATCTTGCGATCATTTGGCGATCCAAAAACCTTTTTGGTGATTTTTCCAAGTCCCAGCATGCGATCTCCAGCCGAATTTAAATTCTGTTTCGCGATCTGCTTGCCCCGCAAACACCCAGTCCATAAATAGAAGGTGAGAATGGTGGCCCAAGCGCCGCGCCCATCAGCGATGTAAGGGCCGCCATGTAGCAAGTCAATGTAACCGGACAGATAGTGCCGGAATGATAGGACGATCCATGCAAAAACGACTCACTTTTCTGGCATCACTGGCATTTGCTGCCGCTCTTGCCCTTCCCGTATCTGCACAGGAGACTGTGACCGCCGATCCTTCTGTTGTTGTGGCGACCGTCGGCGGAACCGAGATTACCGTCGGCCACATGATTGTGGCATGGGCCAGCCTGCCGCAACAGTATCAGGATCTGCCCGACGAGGTTCTGTTTCAGGGTATTCTTGACCAACTGGTGCAACAGACAGCCCTCGAACAGCAGTTTACCGGAGAGTTGCCCAAGCGGGTTGAAATCCAGATCGAAAACGAGCGCCGCTCCCTGACTGCGGGCGAGGCCGTTAACGAGATCATGGAAGGCCCACTGGAAGAAGCAGACGTTCAGGCAGCTTACGAAGAAGAATATGCCAATGCTGAGCAAGAGCCCGAGTTTAACGCATCGCACATTTTAGTCGAAACCGAAGAAGAAGCGAAGGCAGTCGCGGCCGAGATAGAGGGCGGCGCAGATTTCGAAGCGGTCGCACGTGACAAATCAACCGGTCCGTCCGGCCCGAATGGCGGGCAGCTCGGCTGGTTCGGAAAAGGGGCGATGGTGCCCGAATTCGAGGAAGCGGTTGTTACAATGGAAGTCGGTACAATTTCAGCACCGATCCAGACCCAATTTGGGTGGCATATCATCAAGCTGAACGAGACCCGGATTCAGGAGGCTCCCGCTCTTGAGGATGTCCGCGATCAGATAGAGCTGCAAATTCGGCAGATTCGCGCACAGTCCAAAATCGAGGAAGTGACAGCTGCAGCCGACGTCGACCGTAGCGGTGCTGAGGGTGTAAGCCCCTCGGTCATCAAACAAGTCACAGTACTGGAGTAAACATTACTATGGCAAAAATCACCTCCGTTTCACCGTTGGCACCTGCTGAATTTCCCACTCTCCCGATAATTGACGGCGTGAAATTCGCCACCGCGGCAGCGGGGGTGAAATATGAGGGCCGCACAGATGTTATGCTGGCGACCTTGATACCGGGCACTGTTGTGGCAGGGGCATTTACGCGCTCTGCCACACGGTCTGCGCCCGTTCTCGACTGTCAGGCGAAACTGGGCCAAACCAGCGATGCGCCTGCCGCGATCCTTGTGAATTCAGGCAACTCAAACGCATTTACCGGAAAGGGCGGTGTTGCTTCGGTCGAGGCAATCACTGCGGCTGTTGCCGAAGTATGTGGTATCCCTCAATCACGGGTGTTTACTTCCTCCACAGGGGTTATCGGTGAGCCATTGCCGCACGGGCGCATCACGGCCGTGCTTCAAGCACTTGACGACAACACACGCTCAGACGGCATCGCCGCTGCGGCAAAGGCAATCATGACAACCGATACCTTTCCAAAAGGTGCTGCAGCAACGATAGAAATTGATGGTAAAAAAGTTTCTATTTCCGGGATTGCAAAAGGTTCTGGGATGATCGCCCCAGACATGGCTACAATGTTGGTCTATATTTTCACTGATGCTAAAATCGGGCAGGACGCTCTTCAATCTCTCGTTTCTGCGAGCAATGAGAAGACTTTTAACTGTATCACTGTCGACAGCGACACATCGACCTCGGATAGCCTAATTGTAGCTGCTACCGGTGCGAGTGGCGTAACCGTCGATGATCATTCAGGGTTTGCGGATGCTTTGCATGGCGTCATGATGAACTTGGCCCATCAGGTGGTGAAAGATGGCGAAGGAGCGACAAAATTCGTCGAAATCATCATCACCGGTGCAGCATCTGACGCCGATGCCAAGACCCACGGCATGTCCATCGCCAACTCCCCTTTGATTAAGACCGCTATTGCGGGCGAAGATCCGAACTGGGGGCGCGTTGTCATGGCGGTAGGGAAATCGGGCGCAGCTGCGGATCGTGATCGGCTGTCTATTCGCTTTGGTGAAGTAGAAGTTGCAAAAGACGGTTGGCGTAGTGCGGATTATTCCGAAGACGCCGCCGCAAGTCACATGAAGGGCGATAACATTGTGATCGGCGTCGATCTCGGTATTGGCTCGGGCACGGCAACTGTCTGGACCTGTGACCTGACGCACGGCTATATCAGCATCAACGCCGACTATCGCTCGTGAAAATAGTTTTAGTTTCGGCTGTTGCCTTGATCGACACTGACGGGCGCGTGCTGTTGGCACAGCGCCCGCCCGGGAAGTCTATGGCAGGTCTTTGGGAGTTTCCTGGCGGCAAAATCGAGAGCGGCGAAACCCCGGAGGCAGCATTGGTTCGAGAGCTGCATGAAGAACTGGGTATTGAGACTTGGTCATCCTGCCTCGCGCCGCTGACGTTCGCGAGCCATTCATACGAAAAATTTCACCTGATGATGCCTTTGTTTGCCTGTCGGAAATGGGAAGGCACGCCACAACCACGTGAGGGTCAGGTGCTAAAGTGGGTCAAGCCAGCAGAGATGCGAGAACTTCCGATGCCAGCGGCAGATATACCCCTGATAGCTGTTTTGCGAGACTGGCTGTGACGACAGCCTAATTTTATGTCTTATAATGCCTAATATATATTCAATTTGTTTCCAGAAATGTATGGAAGAGCTAAAATTTTTAGCTATTGTAAAACATGTAGAAATTCTGGGGAGGGTTAATGATGCTACGTACCATTACAATCGGCAGCTGCGTATCGGTTCAGGGAATATTTGTAGGCTCCACACCAGATGGCCGCATTTCCGTACAGGTGGACAATACCGTTTACTCTGGCGTTCCTGTTACCAAAAAGTAATCAGAACTCCATCGCAGTTAAGTTAAGTTGAGACATGAAAAAGGGGACGGTGTTTTACACCGTCCCCTTTTTGCATTTTTTCTACGTACTTTGCCTTAGCTAAGCGTGCGGGTTACTTCCTCACGGGTGAAGATCTCAATTACGTCGCCAGCGCGAACATCATCGTAGTTCTCGAACGCCATACCACATTCCTGACCAGACTGGACCTCTGACACTTCATCCTTGAAGCGCTTGAGCGTCTTGAGGTTGCCCTCGTGAATCACCACGTTGTCGCGCAGCAGACGGACACCTGCAGAGCGGCGAGCCACCCCTTCGGTAACCAGACAACCGGCGACTTTGCCGATGCCCGTGACCTTGAACACTTCTTTGATATTCGCATATCCAATGAAGTTTTCCTTGATCTCGTTGCTGAGAAGCCCGGATGCAGCAGCCTTAATATCATCGACCAGATTATAGATAACCGAGTAATAGCGGATCTCGACACCTTTCTGGTTAGCTGTATTGCGGGCCGAGGCATTGGCACGCACGTTAAAGCCAATGATAGGTGCGCCTGATGCTTCAGCAAGTCCCACATCTGTTTCAGTGATCGCACCAACGCCGGAATGCAGGACGCGCACACGGACTTCCTCGTTGCCAATCTTCTCCATCGCCTGAACGATCGCTTCTGCAGAGCCTTGAACATCCGCTTTTACCACAATCGGCAACTCGGATACGCTCTCGTCTGCTTTGGCGTTCGCCATCAGCTGTTCCAGTGTCGTCGCAGCACCCGCCGCAGCGCGTTTGTCTTTTGCTGCGTTTGCACGGTACTCGGCGATCTCACGCGCTTGCGCTTCGGTGTCGGTCACGTTCAGAACGTCACCGGCTTCGGGTGTGCCGTTAAGGCCAAGAACTTCGACAGGAACAGAGGGGCCTGCTTCCTTGATGCGGTTACCCTGATCATCGATCAGCGCGCGGACTTTTCCGTACTGCTCACCCACAACAAAGATATCGCCAGTGCGCAATGTGCCGTTCTGGATCAGAACCGTCGCCACCGGGCCACGGCCAACATCAAGTTTTGCCTCAATCACGGCACCAACAGCGGCGCGTGCAGGATTTGCCTTCAGCTCAAGAATCTCTGCCTGAAGTGCAATCGCCTCCAGAAGTTGATCAAGGCCCATACCAGTCAGCGCAGACACTTCAACGTCCTGCACATCACCAGACATTTTTTCGACGATGACTTCGTGCTGCAACAACGCTGTACGCACGCGATCAGGGTCAGCTGAAGGCTTGTCGCATTTATTGATTGCTACAATCATCGGCACTTTTGCTGCCTTTGCGTGCGCAATCGCCTCAATGGTCTGTGGCATAACGGCATCGTCAGCAGCGACAACCAGAACCACGATGTCCGTCACCTGTGCGCCACGTGAGCGCATTGATGTAAAGGCAGCGTGGCCTGGAGTATCGAGGAACGACAATACCTGTCCGCGTTCGGTTTTAACCTGATAGGCGCCGATATGCTGGGTAATACCCCCAGCCTCGCTCGCGACGACCTTCGCTTTGCGGATTGCATCCAAAAGCGATGTTTTACCGTGGTCAACGTGACCCATGATTGTGATGACCGGCGGACGATCCTGAAGATCGGCAGCATCATCAATCTCAAGCTTGATTACGTCTTCGACATCGGCATCGGACACCCGTACAACGTTGTGGCCGAACTCTTCGATGATCAGCTCCGCGGTGTCTGCATCAATGGTTTCGTTCTGGGTGACCATTAAGCCGCTGTTCATCAGCGCCTTTACAACAGCACCAGTCTTTTCAGCCATACGTGCCGCTAGCTCGGACACAACAATTGCTGGAGGCAACTGCACGTCGCGTACGATCTTTTCGCGCTCGACGTTCCCACCCATAGCCTTCGCACGGGCACGGTCTTGCTTGCGCTTCATCTGCGCCATGGAGCGTTGACGCCCGCCCTCACCACCACGAAGTGCCTGATTGACTGTCAGCTTGCCGGAACGGCGACTGTCATCATCCTGACGATTCTTCTTGTTGGTTTCCTCGCGCTCTCGCTCTGCCTTTCGGGGCGTGGCAGCAGGGAGCGCCTTATTAGGCGCGGCGCGGCTCTGCGCCGTCGACGGCTCCGAAGCGGGTGCAGCAGCGGCTTTTGCCGCTTCTGCAGCTTCACGCTTAACACGCTCTTCTTCTTCAGCCTTTGCCTTGAGGCTCTCTTCGCGTTCGCGATCTTCAGCCTCTTTGGCTTCAATCTCGGCACGGCGACGCTCACGGTCTTCTGCTCGGGCAATTTCATCTGCTTCGCGTGCAGCGGCCTCTTCGACCTCACGCGATTTAGCAGCCTGAACCGCCTTCAGGCGCCGTTCCATTTCTGAATCGGTTATCCCAGCGGGACGCTTTGATGGATCACCAACAGGGCCCGCGCCGGGGCCGCTTGGCTTTTGTCCACCGGGCTTGGGGATAACAACGCGCTTGCGCTTTGTCTCCACTACAACATTCTTGGTCCGCCCATGGCTAAAGCTTTGCTTTACATTTCCAGGACGCGAGCCACCGAGGCCCAGTGTTTTTCTGCCGTCATTATCGCTCATCTAGCTCGTCTATCCTTTCGGCTGGTCGATACCAGCCTCGTTTTTGCGCACGCCGTTTAGTCTGTGAGCTTCCTCTACAACACGCAGAGTGAGTCCACCAGAGGCGAGCGCCCCATGTATCACAGTTTGGCGTCCGAATGCCAAACCCAATTCATCCGCAGTAAGACACCCGATATAGTGTCCGTAATGCGGCGTACTCAGTTTTGATTTGCCCCGTCCTGATCCATCCACAGCCTGAATCAACACAAGCGCCTCTTCCGTTTGCAGCCAACTTTTGACTTTCTCATAGCCCGCTACGGCTTTACCTGCCTTGCGCTGCATCGAGATAAGGTCCACCACACGGCGGGCCAGCTGCTTTTCAACTTCTTCCACCAGATTATCCGGTGTCTTAAGCGGCTGTTTCGCAGAGCGCGAGAACAACCCCCTTTTTACGGCCATCTCAAGAGCGGCACGATTTGCCGTCACCCACATACCGCGGCCAGGTAATTTACCCATCACGTCTGGAAATACCTGACCCTCAGGCCCTACAACGAAACGCACCATCTGGTACTTTTGTTGCACGTCACCTGTAGCAAGGCATTTACGCTCTGCGCCGCTCTCGCGGTCTTTGGATGCGCCACCGCGTCCCATATTGGTTCTCCCGAGGCCTGCGATCAGGCCTCGGCCTCCTCGTCAGCGTCGCCTTCGTCAGCGTCGGTTTCAAGATCGGCAGGATCAACCCAGCCCAGCATTACACGGGCCGTCATGATCATGGCTTGCGCTTCTTCAAGGGTCATCTCGAAGGGCTCAAGCGTACCATCATCCTTCACGCGCTCGCCATTTACAGTCGTCCAGCCACCGGCCAACTCCCAGTCGGCACATGTCGCAAAGTCTTCAAGGGTTTTCACATCGTCCTTGGCGAGAGCCTCGATCATCTGAGGCGTCAGACCTTCGAAGTTAATCAGGCTATCCTCTGCGCCCAGCGCACGCGCCGCATCAAGTGCAGCTTTATTTTGCGCTTCGAGAACGTCCTGTGCACGGGCCTGCAACTCGGCTGCGGTATCTTCATCAACACCGTCGATCACGAGAAGCTCGTCCAACTCGACATAAGCAACCTCTTCCAGGCTTGTGAAGCCCTCGGAAACCAGAAGCTGGGCAAAGAACTCATCGAGATCAAGGTTATCCATAAACAACTTGGTGCGCAGTTCAAACTCGGCCTGACGGCGTTCGCTTTCCTGTGCTTCGGTCATGATGTCGATATCGAGTCCGGTCAGCTGTGATGCAAGCCGCACGTTCTGGCCGCGGCGACCAATCGCAAGGCTCAGCTGCTCTTCGGGCACCACGACTTCGATCTTGCCCGCTTCTTCGTCCAAAACAACCTTGGACACTTCGGCTGGTTGAAGCGCGTTCACAAGGAAAGTGGGCATATCTTCGTTCCACGGGATAATGTCGATTTTTTCACCCTGAAGCTCATTCACGACGGCCTGAACACGGCTACCGCGCATACCGACGCAGGCGCCGACAGGATCGATAGAGTTATCATAGGAGATCACAGCGATTTTTGCGCGTGAACCGGGGTCACGGGCAACCGCCTTTATCTCGATGATGCCATCATAGATTTCAGGTACTTCCATCTTGAACAACTCCGCCATGAATTCGGGCGCTGTGCGGCTCAGGAAGATCTGCGGACCGCGCTGTTCACGGCGCACTTCCTTGATGTAGACGCGGATACGGTCGTTAGGGCGGTATGATTCGCGGCCGATCTTCTCGTTGCGGCGCAGGATCGCTTCACCGGCACCCACATCGACGATGACGTTGCCATATTCTTCGCGCTTGACCAGACCGTTGATGATGGTGCCTGCGCGGTCTTTGAATTCTTCGTACTGACGGTCACGCTCGGCCTCACGGACCTTTTGCAGAATCACCTGTTTGGCTGACTGCGCGGCAATGCGGCCCATCTCGACGGGGGGAACTTCTTCGATAAACTCCTGACCGATTTCGGGATTGGCCATATACTGCTTGGCCTGCTCGACCGTAAATTCAGCCTGATAGTTTTCCAGTTCAGCATCCGCTACAACTGTACGAACACGGGTAAACTTGGCGCGGCCAGTTTTACGGTCAATCGACACACGAATATCCATTTCCGCGCCGTAGCGGGATTTTGCAGCGCGGGCGAGGGATTCTTCCATCGCCTCAATCACCAGTACGGGATCAATCATCTTCTCACGGGCAACAGCTTCGGCAGTTTGCAAAAGCTCGAGCTGGTTTGCGGATGTAATGGCCATTAATCTTCTCCCTCGTCAGACAGATGCGTCTGCACTTCATCAAATTGTTCTTCGTCGATTGCGCCCGTCGCTTTACGCTGGCGCAGCATTTCGCGGATCAACTCGTCTGTCAGGACCAGCTTGGCGTCCGTCAGCCATTCGAACTTCAGGCCCACTGTGCCCTCTTCGATATTGATTAAAATTTCTTCGCCCTCAACGCCCGCCAGTTCACCCTTAAAGCGGCGGCGCCCGTCTATCAGATCATCTGTTTCGATCTTGGCCTCGTATCCCTCGAAGTTCGCAAAATCCTTAAGCCGTGTCAGCGGGCGATCGATGCCGGGGCTTGAAACTTCTAACGCATATTCGTCTACAATCGGATCTTCCACATCCAGCACCGCGCCGACGGCTGTGCTGATCTTGGCGCAATCGTCCACCTCGATACCGCCCTCCGGCTTGTCAGCCATGATTTGCAAAATCGCGTTCTTGCCAGACATCAGCCGCACGCGCACCAGCTCATAGCCCATGTCCTCGATGACAGGGGTAATGATTTCGGCCAGACGCCGGTCCATTGCTGCTTTTGCTATCAAATCGTTGTTCATAGTCTCACTTGGATTTAGCCGGTAATCGGCAAGCACAAAAAAACGGGCGCGCGGCCCGTATCAGAGGATCATTGGCGCTTGGTTTGGACCCAAGCAACACGCTGTTGACATCCATATACGCGCAGAGCCGAAGAACATCAAGCCCCCCACCATCGCTGAGGCGCGCGCAGATCGTCGAACACACCGCAGCCAAGTGTCATCGGCATCGCCACGCTGTTCGCTACGGCCTGACCGTCCCACACGGCGATATCGTTGAAGCCTGCAAGAGCCGTTGCATCGGCAATGTCAGCACCATCCACCAGATACTCCGCCATCGCCTGCACCCGCACGGAAGAAAGCGGGATCGATACCAGCTCGACTTCGTCGAACCAGCCGGCCTGCCCATCCTTCCAATGCGGCGCACTGCGGCTGGCCAAAAGTTGCTGACCCGCGGCAAAATGCCGAACGCGGTACAGGCCCGTCCCTATACCCTCAACAGGTGCGTGGGCGGGGCGAATAATATGATGCGCACGACCCAGCATGAACGGCAGCGCCGGATCGGGCTCACTCAACGTGATTTGAACACGCCCTGGTCCTAAGGCGCGCACATCGCCTAGCGCTGAAAGGCTATGCACCACATCAGACGCGGTAAATGGTATGCCATCATGGAATTTCACACCCTTCCGAAGTTCAAACGTCCAGATACAGGCGTCTGCTGAACTGCTCCATCCCGTAGCAAGCTCCCCGCGAAGCGTGCCGTCAGCAGAGATTTCTGTGAGGGTTTCATACACCAAACCGAGCTTTGCGACCTGCATGAACAGGCCATCCCCCTTACCCCAATCATCAGTGCGTGCCGCTCCCGAAAGCGCAAGTCGCAGCTTACCACCGCGCTGCGGCAGCGGCCCAGCACTCAACCCCGTTGCCGCAAGCAGGGCAGCGGCAGCGGCACTTGAAAACAATGCACGGCGGTCAAGAGGTTTGCGACTCATGCGGCAGCTATCCGGTCCATGGCCCGTACCAGTTCGGCGCTAATTCCCGGTTCGCTTAGGGCGTGGCCGGCATTGCGCACCATCTTCAACTCTGCTTTGGGCCACACTTTTGCAATACTATAGGCGCTGGCGGGCGGGCAGATCATGTCATACCTGCCCTGCACAATCACACCCGGTATATGGGCGATCCGGTCCATTTGGGCGAGGATTTGCCCGTCATACTCCAGAAATCCATTATTGATGAAATAATGATTCTCCAGACGCGCAAAGGCTCGGGCGTATTCTCCGGGTCCCTCGATCATCTGCCCAGAAGAGGAAATTGAAGCTAGCGCATTCTCCCATCCGGCCCATGCCCGCGCATAGCGCGTTTGCAGGGACATATCATCGGAAAACAGTCGTCTGTGGTAAGCCTTGATAAAATCATCCTGTTCGTCGCGGGGCACGATCGCTGCAAACCTGTCCCAGACCTCGGGCCAAAATTTACCCGCACCGCCACCATAGAACCAGTCAAGTTCAATTTGAGTCATCAGGAACACACCGCGCAGCACCAGATTGCGTACCGCTTTTGGATGCGTTTGGGCATAGATGAGCGATAGCGTCGCCCCCCAGCTACCGCCAAAGACAACCCACTGGCCAATTCCGAGCGTTTCGCGAATCAGTTCGATGTCGGCCACAAGATGCCATGTGGTGTTATCCGTGACGCTCGCATGCGGGGTGGAGCGGCCACACCCGCGCTGGTCAAACAGGATGACACGGAACTTTTCAGGATCAAAATAGCGTCGCATTGACGGACTGCACCCGCCACCGGGGCCACCATGCAGAACAACAACGGGAATACCGTCAGGATTTCCGCATTGCTCCACATACACTTGATGCCCCTGCCCGACGGCGAGCATCCGGCGGTCAAAGGGATCTGTTGGCGGATACAAATACTGCACTGCGCGCTTTTGATCAGGGGTCTTATCCATTACGAGCCTATATAGGTTGAGCAGACATTGAATACGAGGAGCTTAAAAATGCAAGCGCATCAGAGCACTGTTGACGACGCTGAGGTCGCAAAATTCGAGGCCATGGCAGCCGAGTGGTGGGATGCCGAGGGCAAGTTCAAGCCACTACACATGCTCAACCCATGCCGCCTTGATTACATCACCATGCAGATCGCAGGCGAGTTCGACTGCGATCTAACAGCGCCTGATGCATTCAAAGGTCTGCGTATCCTCGATATCGGCTGCGGCGGCGGGCTGTTGTCAGAGCCGATGGCGCGTCTGGGTGCCACAGTAGTCGGGGCAGATGCGGCAGCGGGCAACATTCCTGTCGCACAAATCCATGCACAGCAGTCGGATTTGAAAATCGACTATCGCCATACCACGGCGGAGGCTTTGGCCGAAGCAGGCGAGCAATTCGATGTAGTACTGAATATGGAAGTGGTCGAGCATGTCGCCTCACCCATTGCCTACCTTACCGCCTGCCGCCAATTGCTCAAACCTGGCGGCCTTCATATCTGCTCAACGCTGAACCGCAACGCCAAGTCTTATGTTGTGGCGATCGTCGGGGCCGAGCATGTCATGCGCTGGCTGCCAAAAGGCACACACGAATGGTCCAAATTCATAACACCCGACGAACTCTATAATATGCTGAATGAATCAGGGCTGACACCGGTCGACCGCAAAGGATTCGTTTTCAACCCGATTTTGTGGAGATGGAGCCTGTCGGCAAAGGACTTGAGCGTTAACTATGTCACTGCAAGCCTGAAACCAAAAACCTAGTCGATCTGGTTGCGCAACTCGCGCAGTATCGGCAGAGCCGCGCGCGCCTTATCCTCACCGAGGTCTTCAACGACCTTTGTGATCATCGGAGCAATCGCGCTGAGCGCAGTTTCACGGGCAAGGCGACCGGCCGGACTGATCGTGACCATCTTTCGGCGTGCATCATCCCAATCGGGCCGAACGTGTATATAGCCGGCCCACTCAAGCTTGGTCAGGGTATTGGTCATGGCACCGCGGGTTACGTGAAATGTCTCGGCCAATTGTGCCGGAGAGCGCTCAAGGTCGCGCCAAGCGAGATGATTGAGCACAGAAAAATGGGATATTTCCATGCCCTTAGGCAGCACCTTGCTCAGGCGGCTGCGCAATATCTGGTCAGCGCCCAGAATTTCGCTGAACAGCATGATCGCAAGTGTGTTGGATGTATCGCTCATAGTGGTCCATCAAAAGGGCGCTTGTGGCTCATACTGGGTACTTTGGCACGGGCTGCTTTGATCTGCCCCATATCCAGATCGCACATATATACGCCTGCGGACGTTCCTGCGTCTAGGATCACCTCACCCCACGGTGAAATCACCAGCGAATGACCATAGGTTTCGCGGGTCTTGTGGAGGGCACTGGCGTGCGTGCCTGTCTGGGCGGCCGCGATTAAAAAGCAACCTGTCTCGATGGCCCTCGCCCGCAGTAAAACATGCCAATGCGCCGCCCCGGTAACGGGGGAAAACGCCGAAGGCACCGTGAGGATTTGTGCGCCCGCATCGGCCAATGACTGATAAAGCGCAGGAAACCGGACATCATAGCAAATGGTCATGCCAATGGCTGCAAAAGGGGTTTGCGCAAGAACTGCCTGGAATCCCGGACGGTAGCCGGCTGATTCTCGGTACGTCTCGGTCGCACTTACAGCCACATCAAACATATGGATTTTATCATAGCGGGCGACGACCATGCCCTCCGGATCAATCAGAAATGATCGGTTGGCAAAACGCCCGTCTGCGTCCTGCGTTTTCAGAGCTATTGATCCAATCGACAGCCAGACTCCGTGTTTTTTTGCTTCCTCGCGCATTGCCGCGAGAGTTGGATCTTCGTCCTCGTAATGCAAAACGCGCTGCTGGTGATCGCGGCTTGTCGATATGCAGTTACTGACTTCGGGCGTGCATACAAGTTGTGCACCCTTCGCTGCGGCCTCCTCCAGCATGCGCCGCGTCACCACCAGGTTCTCTGCTGGATCATCGCTGACGTTCAGCTGGAGGATCGCTATTCTCATGCCTTCAGCAGCGCATCAAGCTTTCCCGCCCGCTCGAGCGCATTGAGATCATCAAAGCCGCCGACATGCACATCGCCTACAAAAATCTGTGGCACGGTGCGGCCACCGTTGGCGCGCTTGATCATCTCCGGCTTGCGGTCGGGATTTGACAAGACATCAACTTCGGAAAAACTGACGCCTTTGCTGTTCAGCAGTCGTTTCGCAGCGTGGCAATAACCGCACAGCGGGGAGGTGTAAATTTCGACAGGTTTCATGAACTGGTCCTTTTCAACAAGTGTTGGAAAAGGATTTAAGCGTCTTTGCCCGCTCTTGCTAGGGTCAGGACGCGCACGGGGCCAGACTCGGCGTCGATACATGCACGAGTGCATGCGATCAGAGTCGCGCCGGTGGTCATCACATCATCGATCAACAGAACGGGCCGCCGCTTGAGCAAAACACCGCGTTTGGGGTGCGGGCGGATGGCGGTTTCCAGCATGTCGAACCGCTGTTCGTGGCTCAATCCCTCCAAAGATGCGGTTCGCCTCACCCGCACCAACGCATCGGGGCACCAATCAAGGTTGAGCCTGCGGGCGACAACCTTAGCCAACAATGCTGATTGATTGTAACGACGTTTGAGCAGGCGCGACCAGTGTAGTGGCACAGGCACCACAATCGCATCCTCCGCCACAAGTCCGCGCATAAGGTTCGCCATCCACAGCCCCGCAGGGCGAGCCATTTCCTGCCTGTCACCGTGCTTTAGCGCCAAGACCATCTTACGACCCGTGTCGCGGTACATGACAGCAGCACGCCCTTGCACCCAAGGCTTCGGCGCCTGCATGCAGCTGTCACAGTGGTGCACCAAGCCATCCCCACCAGCAGGTAGCTGGATACCGCACAAGTCGCAAATCATCCCACCAAGAAACGCCGTGTCGCGCCAGCACGTACCGCACAGGCCAAAATCACTCTCGACTGTATCGCCGCAGGTAATACAGCGGGGAGGATAAATCAGCGCTACCGCTGTTTGAAGTTGCGCAAGCACCGGCCTATATCTCCTCTATGACAACGCCCATGACTGACAGACAGGCCCTTGAGGCGCACCGCACCCGCGCGACAGCTGATGGGATGTTCCTGCACGCCGCTGCAGTGGATGAACTTCAGGATCGCTTGGACATGGTTAATAAGTCGTTTACCAAGCCTGCGATTGTCACAGCGTTTGGCGAATTTTGGCAACCATTCTTTCCAGCGGCCCAGATCGCTTCCGATACCGAGACTCTCAACCTTTTACCACAGTCCCATGATCTTGTGGCGCATGTGCTCGGTCTGCATTGGGCGAACGATCCAGTCGGGCAATTAATTCAGTGCCGCCGCGCCCTAACCGCTGACGGGTTATTCATCGGCATAAGCTTTGGCGGCGATACGCTGCAAGAACTGCGGCGCTCACTGGGCGAGGCTGAGATTGAGATAACGGGCGGACTTTCTCCGCGCATTGCTCCCCTGCCCGAGCTGCGTGATCTAGGCGGGCTTCTGCAGCGTGCGGGATTTGCCCTGCCAGTGGCGGATACGGCCACGCTGAAGGTAGAGTATCGCGACATCTGGCACCTGATGAATGATCTGCGCAGTATGGGAGAAACCAACGCGCTGACAGCCCGCCTACGCCATCCAACGCGCCGCGCAGTGTTTCAACGTGCACAGGAATTATACGCTGCTCATTTTGTCGCACCCTCTGGCCGTCTATACGCCAGCTTCGAGCTTCAAGTGATCACGGGATGGGCCCCTGACGCCTCCCAGCCGAAACCCCTGAGGCCTGGATCCGCGCAACAGCGCCTTGCCGATGCCCTTGGGACACCTGAAAAACCCCTACGCGATTGACCCCACGCCAAATCTGACTATGTCACCCTTTACACTATTCAGGATTGTCCGATGAAAGATATGCATCCCACCGAGACGGCGACATGCCCTGTTCACGCAGCTGCCGACCACCCGCCAGTAGCGCGCCCCAAGATTGGGGTACTTGTCGGCAATCTCGGCACGCCGGACAACTACGACTATTGGTCCATGCGTCGGTATCTGGGGGAGTTTCTGTCTGACCAGCGCGTGATCGACTATTCACCATGGCTCTGGCAGCCGTTGTTGCAGTTGGTAATCCTGACCAAACGACCCTTCACTTCCGGCGCAGCCTATAAATCAATCTGGAACGAGGAGGCGAACGAGAGCCCTCTGCTGACCATTACAAAAGCACAGACAACCAAGATTGCTGCAGAAATGCAGAAAACCTATGGCGATGATGTCATGGTGGAGTACTGCATGCGCTATGGGAATCCTTCCACGCAAAGCAAGGTTGAAAAGCTGGTTAAAGCCGGATGCCAAAAGATCCTCTTTTTTCCACTATATCCTCATTATGCCGGTGCCACCTCAGCCACAGCATGCGACAAATTCTTTGAAGCTTTGACCAAAGAAAAATGGCAGCCCGCCAGCCGGACGGTCCAGCCATATTTTGACCGCCCCGATTATATCGACGCGCTCGCTAAAAGTATTGAGACAGCTTATGCCAAGCTCGATACACGCCCGGACATACTGGTATGTTCATATCATGGAGTGCCAAAGCGGTATCTGATGGAGGGCGACCCCTATCACTGCCAATGCCAGAAAACGACGCGATTGCTCAAAGAGCGTCTTGGCTGGAACGACACAGAGATAAAGACAACTTTCCAGTCAAAATTTGGCCCCGAAGAATGGCTCCAGCCCTATACGGTTGAGGAAGTTGCCCGTCTCGCCGAACAAGGCAAAAAGAACATCGCCGTATGCGCCCCTGCATTTTCCGCGGATTGCATCGAGACCCTTGAGGAAATCAACGAAGAGATTTTCGAGAGTTTCGAGGAAGCCGGTGGCGAGACGTTCACTTATATTCCATGTCTGAACGACGATGACGCACATATCACTGCCCTCTCGAATGTGATTCGCGAGAATTTAGCAGGTTGGATCTAGGCCAGAATGTACCCCCAGAAGGGCCGAAGAGCGGCTTTAACAATTTGTGTAAGGAAGTAAGTCAGGATGCTGTGGGCTGGGCTTGCGAAAAACCACTCCCGCTTAGAAGTCCCACCGAAACTTATTTATGTGCTACTCCAGTTCGATACATTTCGCCTTGGAGCAGCCGGATTGGTTGCGGACTTTGGACGAGCAGGCAGTCGCTTCAATTAGACCATAAGTTAAGAAACTGCGCCTGATAAATACAAATAATGTGGTTTGCCAAGCTGGTTTACGTAAAAAAGGCGGCGCAATGCACCGCCTTTTTCAATTCAGTCGAAGACCGAAATTTAGTCAGCCAAAGCTGCTGCAACCAGAACCACCAAAAGCAGTGGAACGAGAATGCCTGCCGAAGAGCTGGAAGCTTCTTCAACGATTACTGGCGCTTCGATGATCGGATCTGCAAGCGAACCTGCAAATGCGGAAGAAGCGGCAACGGACATAGCGGCGGCGAGAACGAGTTTTTTCATAGTAAATAACCTCCAGAAGATGACGCGCCACGATTCTCAGCATGAAACGCGTCTAAGACTTAACCTCGTGTGTTTTTCTAAATAGCATCTGTCACACGAAGGGAACAAAGATTCATCAGCCGATTACGAGTAGCGCCTAAATGTCGTCAAATTAGCAACACTTGTGTGCCGACTTTTGTCTTACCGTACAGCTCTGCGATGTGCTCATTGTAAAGACCAACGCAACCGTTGGATGAACGGCGACCAATTTTACGCGTGTCGTGAGTGCCGTGAATGCGGTAGTATGTCCAGCTCAAGTAAAGTGCGTGAGTGCCCAGCGGGTTATCAGGGCCAGGTCCGATAAATGCAGGCCACTCAGGGTTCCGCTCAAGCATGGAGGGTGTCGGGCGCCAGCTTGGGCCTTCTACTTTCTGAATGATTTCTGTCCGGCCACGGCGGGTCAGTTCCTGGGTCAGCGGAACGCTAGAGGGGTACAGCTTGTACTCGCTCTGATCCTCGGACCAGTAGTGGACTGCACGACTGTCGATATCGACAAGGATCGCACCGTTTTTAGTGTTGTCAAAATAGGGCTGCCAATCAAGCGTACGAAAGCTCGAAATATTGCGGCGTACCACCTCTGTGACATCGCGCTCTGTTTCTGTGGTTTCCAGACTATTCACATCAGATGTCTGAGCGATTGCGGGCGCGGCCAAAAGTGCGGCAGATCCGGCGAGAAACCCGCGGCGTGAATTCAATTTAAATGTTTCGTTGGACATGTTCTGCCTCCGGCTGAAATCCATTATCGATCTTCTATATTGCCTCAAAGACACGTTTTCAAATCAATCCGGTGTGACATCGGCGGATCACAGCTAAGTGCATTTGTACTGTTGCAACACAGCATGTAATGGGAACTATCATATTTGGGCTTGGAGTAGCGTAATGATCCGTCTTTTCACTGTATTGCTGGTAACTGTCATGGCGTTGACTGCCTGCCAGCCAGCCGCGCCCACAATTGGCGCTGACGGGCGTCCCGTGCCAAAAGCCTATAAAATCGGCCAGCGTGAAGCGGACGAACTTCCATTCCGCATGCTTGATTCGGTCAATTCGCTTCGCTCTGCCTCGGGCCTTTCTCCCGTGCAGCTTGATGCACAGCTGACTGCAGCCGCCGCGACCCATTCACGTGACATGCAGGTTCAAAATCGCCCGTGGCACTTCGGCTCCGACGGTTCATCACCCGTAGACCGTGTGCGCCGTGTCGGCTTTACCGGCACTCTCATCGGTGAAGTAATCTCGGAAACCTACGAGACTGAGCTTGAGACATTGGGTGCGTGGATGGCACAGCCAGATACACGCCGTATCATCATGGCACCCGAGGCTCGGACGATGGGATTTTCGTGGTTTCAGGAAAATAATGGGAAAATTTGGTGGACGCTGGTGATCGGCGGCTGACCTTTAAAGGTCAGCGCCAAAAGCACTTCTAGCATCAAGGATTAATCGCGATCGGCGTGCCGTCCTTGATCATGGCGTAAATATTCTCCATCTCGTCATTGCTCACAGCAATGCAGCCCCACGTCCAATCACCGGAATCCTTGCGCATTGGATGGCGCTGGCCATGGATAAATATCTCACCACCAGGTGACTTTCCCAGTTCTGTGGCGACACGAATATCCTCTGCATTCGGGTATGAGATCCCGAGAGACAGATGAAAGCGGCTGTTCGGATTGCGGCGGTCGATACGGTAAACACCTTCAGGGGTTTTTCCATCGCCCTCCATGACCTTATGCCCTTCGGGCGCGAAACCCAAAAACACATCATATTCTTTCATCACACGCGAATCACTCAAGAGGAACATTTTACGCTCCGCCTTATTCACGACAACGCCCGTGACTTCAGGGCCTCTGTACCGTTTGAATTTACTGGGTGCGCCACACGCACCAAGGGTCGCGACCGCTGCGCCACCAAGGATAAGATGTCTGCGTTTCATATCACTACTGCCTGTATCCGTTGATCGGATTGTTATTCCCTACACTATACCAAATGTCTGTCAGTACACAAAGGTGTCAATTCGAAAAACCGGCAAGACCGGCGGAATTTGCCGCCTTCAGGTGCGGCTCAGTTGCGCTGCGAGCTCGACATGCGATGACCAGCGGAACTGGTCCACCGGCTGTACCCAGTCCAGTGTGAAGCCCCCTGCAATCATCTGCGCCACATCGCGGGCAAATGTAACCGGATTGCATGAGACATAGGCGACACGCTTTATGTTACTGTTGACAAGCTCTGCAGTCTGGGCCTCAGCACCATTGCGAGGCGGATCCATCACTACGGCATCGAATTTCTTGAACTCATCCGGCAAAAGCGGGCGCCTGTACAGGTCACGCGTCACATGCGTCACAGTCTTCAGGCCAACAGCCATGCGCCAGCCTTTATCCATCGCAGCCATCATCAGGGCATCGCCCTCAACCGCCCAAACTTCGGCATTTTTGGCCAGCGGCAATGTGAAAGTACCGCAACCCGCGAACAGATCGATCACCCGCTTGGCGCTGCCGACGGCCTCCTGAACAGCTGCCAGTAATTGGGCCTCGCCATGGGCCGTAGCCTGCATAAATGCACCCGGTGGCGGGCAGACATCAGCCACGCCAAAACGTTGAACCGGCGGAGCACGCTGCGCAATGACTTCATCTTCCCACGTCAGGCGCGCAAAGCCCCTGCTGTCGCACAATCCCGCCAGCGCAATCCGCAGCGGTCCGTCCAACGGCTTGCCGCCACTTGCCTGAACGTCAAGGCCTCGGGCAGAGGTGGTTACGGTGACGGCGAGAGTAGCTTTGCGGCTCCCCCCTATCTCGGCAAGCGATTCTGCAATGTCGCGCGCCGCCAGCAATTCCGGCTCAACCAGTTGGCAGCCCGGGATCTCGATTACAGTTCCCGAAGCGCGCCCGTAAAAGCCGGACATCGTCCCCTTTTTAGTTCGACGCGCGGCAAATGTGGCACGGCGGCGCGAATTGGCAGGCGAAGTCAGAATTGGCCTGATGTCTGTCTGAATACCCTGCGCAGCCAATGCCTGCGCGATGATGTCAGTTTTAAAGTCAGCGACCAGAAAATCGGAGGCATGTTGCAGCTGGCAACCGCCACATGCTTTGAAGTGGCGGCAGGGCGGTGCGACGCGATCCTCGGACGGAGTGATAATTTTCACGTCGTTCAGCGTCGTCCCCTCAAGTGTTCCTGTAACGACCTCTCCCGGAAGGGTCATCGGCGCGAACACCGGCCCTTCGGCAATGCCGTCACCGTAAATACCAAGTCGTTTTATGCTATATTCTGTCATATGCCTGCCATAGCCGTGCCAGCCCGCCCCCGCCAGCCCCTATTGCGCTGCCTCAAGATCAAGAAAACCGCCCGACTGCCTTTCCCAATAGCCCGCATAAAGTCCGCCCATTGCCAGCAACGCATCGTGACTGCCTGACTCGGCTATGCGGCCTTGATCGAGAACCACAATGCGGTCCATCTCACGCAGGGTCGACAGGCGGTGGGCAATCGCCATGACTGTTTTGCCCTCCATCACACGCTCCAGCGCGGACTGGATCGATGCTTCAACCTCGCTGTCCAGCGCGCTTGTCGCCTCGTCCAGCACCAAAATGGGGGCATCTTTGAGAATTGCGCGTGCCAGCGCAATGCGTTGGCGTTGGCCCCCCGACAGCTTCACGCCGCGCTCGCCCAGATGCGCATCATAGCCGGTGCGACCTTTGTGATCTTCCAGATCCAGGATAAAATCATGTGCCTCGGCTTTTTTCGCCGCTTCGATCAACTCAGCATCGGTCGCATCAGGACGGCCATACATGATATTGGCCCGCGCAGAACGATTGAACATCGCCGTTTCCTGCGTGACCATGGCGATAGATCGCCGCAGGCTTTCTTGTGTAACGTGGCGAATGTCCTGCCCATCGATCAAAATTCGCCCCTGCTCTGCCTCGTAGAGCCTCAGCATCAACGCCACCAGCGTGGATTTGCCAGCGCCCGACGCGCCCACAACTCCCAATTTTTCACCTGCGCCGATTGTCAGGTTAATTTCTCCAATACCGCCTTTGTCCCTTCCATAAGCGAACTTGAGACCTTCGATTCGCATTTCGCCATGGCGCGCATCGAGCGCTTTTGCCTCCGGCGCATCCTCCAGCCGTGTGCGCGGCGTCAGCGTACGCATGCCGTCCTCGATTTCGCCTATATTCGAATAAATAGCCATCAAGGTGAAGCTCACCCATCCTGTCATCTGTGCAATCCGAATCGAGATTGCACCCGCAGCCGCGATATCACCCGCGCTTGCCGTACCCCGTTGCCATAGCAAAACCGTTGCCCCTATCAACAATACCGGAAGAATACCCGCCAAGCTCATGAGAGCAAATCGAAAGCCTGCGGAGATGTACCCGAACTCGAGAGAGCGCTGGCGAAAGCTTTGCATTGCATCCAACGCTGCGCGGTCTTCATGGTCATCGTGGGCAAATAATTTAACGGTTTTAATGTTTGTGATTGTATCAACCACCTGCCCCGACACCATAGAGCGCGCGCCGGCCCGTGCCGCAGATTTGGACCGTATTCGGGGCATAAACCAGTTGATCAGTGCAAAATAGAACACCAACCAAACAGCCAGACCGACAGCTACCCACCCGTTTATCGCCGTCAAAAGGAAAACCGATCCGACAAGCGAGGCAAGCGCGAAAGCCACCACATTGATCATTTCGGAAGCGACATCTGTTACCGCACGAGCCGCCTGCATCTGCTTTTGCGCGATGCGGCCCGCAAAATCGTCATCAAAAAACGTAACGTTCTGACCCAAGGACCAGCGATGTAACCGCGACAGGACCAGTGGGTTCACATTGGGTTGGACAATGATCGCGTTTGTCGCAGCGGAAAGCCCGAACAGGATAGGCCGCGCAACAAGGAAAAAGCCGACGGAAGCAAGAATGATCGCGGTATTGCTACCATCAAAGAACGCGTCAGGCCCGCTACTCACAGTCGCGTCGATCACCCACCCCAAGACCAACGCCGTGCCCGCTTCGAGCGCGCCGGCAAGTGCAGAAAAAGCTGCTGCCAACCAAAGCGCAGGCCATGCTCCTGAGAGGCACCACTTCATGAACGCGCCCAGTACTTGCGGCGGTGGCCCCCCTGCCGGGCGAAACGGGTTTATCCAATTACCTATATTCACGCGTCATTATCTTCCGTCTTCAAAAACCCGCCGGATTGACGCGCCCAGAACTGTGCATATAGCCCGCCCGCTGCCAAAAGCGCGTCATGGTCCCCGTCTTCGACAACCTGCCCTTCATCCAACACCAGAATCCGATCCATTTGCGCAATCGTAGATAGGCGATGCGCGATAGCGATGACAGTCTTTCCCTCCATCATTCCGTATAGTGTCTCTTGGATTGCGGCCTCTACCTCACTGTCGAGCGCGCTCGTCGCCTCGTCGAGTAGCAGGATAGGCGCATCCTTGAGGATCACCCGCGCAAGCGTCACCCGTTGGCGTTGCCCCCCGGACAGTTTCACACCGCGCTCGCCCACCCGCGAGGCATAACCCGTGCGCCCTTCGGGATCTCGCAGCTCACCGATGAATTCATGAGCCTCGGCTCGCCGTGCTGCGTCGATCGCTTCCTCTTCGGACGCTTCGGGACGCCCGTAACGAATATTGTCGATAACTGAACGATGAAGAAGTGCGCTGTCTTGCTGAACCATCCCGATCTGCCGCCGCAGGCTGTCCTGCGTGACGTGGGTAATATCCTGTCCATCAATTTCGATCCGGCCGAACTCTGCATCATAAAACCTCAAAAGCAGCTTGAGCAGGGTGGATTTTCCCGCACCAGATCGTCCGATAAGACCGACCTTTTGTCCCGGTTCTATCACCAGATCAATGCCGTTCAGTCCACCCGAAGTGCGCCCATAATGATGGCTCAACGCCGTCATTTCGATCCTCCCCCTCGTGAGAGCCAGCGGCTTTGCACCCACCATATCAACAAGGGTGATCGGCTGTGCGATTGTCTCCATGCCCTCAGCGACCACACCAAGTTGACGAAAGAACGCCGAAAGCGCCCACATAATCCACGCGGTCATGGAATTGAGGCGCAGGGTGAGGGTGGCAGCAGCAGCAACGGTACCAACGCTCGCCTGACCATTCACCCACAGCGCAAGCGCCCATCCGACCACGCCCACGATCAGCAATCCGTTCAACAAAACCAGCGAAAAATCCATCGTAGTGAATATTCGCTGCTCGGCCTGGAAAGTGATGCGTGCGTCCTCAATCGCTTCTTTGGCGTACATCTCCTCGCGATCGTGATGCGCAAACATCTTGACCGAGTGGATGTTTGTATAGGCATCGACAACACGACCCGTGACAGCAGAGCGGGCATCCGATGCCGCCTTGGACGCAGGGCCGATCCGCCTGATCGCCCAGCGCGATAACACCAAATAGAGGCCGAACCATATAATCAGCGGAACCAGCAAACGTGGATCGGCAGAAGTGAGCAGAATTGCTGCGCCAATCAAATAGGCCAAGGAAAATGAGATTGCATCAAACGCCTGAAATACAACTTCACCCGCTGCAGGCGGTGTTTGCATGATACGGTTGGCGATACGGCCCGCAAAATCATTCTCAAACCACCCCACGGACTGCCGCAGAACCTGACGGTGCGCGCGCCAGCGGATCAAAGTGCCAAAATTTGGCAAAATTGCATTATTTATTAACGCGACATCAATTGCCTGAAGCACAGGGCGCAGAAAAACAATCAGCAACGCCACGACGATCAGTTCCGTGCCGTGTTGCGCCCACATCTGTTCCGGTCCCTCCTCAAGGACATCGACGATCCGGCCCATGTAATAGATCAGCCCCACTTCGATCGCGGCGACAACAATGGACATGAACGCGGTCAACGCAAAAACTTTTTTGAAGGGTTGGCTGTACCCCATAAAAAAAGACCACAAATCGCGTGGCGGGCAGTCATCCTCGGGATAATCACAATAGGGGTCCACGAGGGTTTCAAAGAAACGGAACATTTATTCGGCCTTTAATATCTTATCAAACCTGCACCTTGCTATGGGTGGGGGAGCGCTAAAAGCTCGGCCCTTGTCAGAACAAAATTTGATGCAATCCACTCTGTTTTCAACTGGCTGATCCGCTTGCCCAGCGCTTCACCCTTGAACGTCGGCATCAAATCCTGTGCAGAGACAGGAAATCGCTGACGGGAGGCATGTAAAAGCGCGTCGACGTACCGTGCCTCCGGCATGCTCTCTGCGATAGCGCAACGGATTAAATAAGCTTGGGTCGCCAGCTCCGGTCCATGGTCAAAAGAGATCCCCAACAAAGAAGCTCCTTCGAAAGCAGCCTTATGGATAAGAGCGTATTCCCTATGTTCACTTCTGCTCAATCGCAGACGCTTAGGCACACCCTCACCACCGAGCACGACCAGCCTCGCCAACCAGCTTACTGGCGCAGCAATATACGTTCCAGCATGTATCACGAGCAGGATAAAACGAATATCGGTGCCGGGTAGGATAGTGCCTAGGACACCTGTTTGAGCCATTGCACCAAGTGCTGTCGAGGGATCCTTTGCAGATAGGATTTTCTTGACCTCAGCCCCGACCCTTTCAGCTGAAAGAGTCTCTAAACCGGACAGATTAGAGCCTATTGCGGCAATAGCCTCAGGATCTAAACCTTCAGAGGTATCTCCGTACCACGCGTGGAACCGAAAGTAGCGCAGCGTGCGTAAATAGTCCTCGCGGATGCGCGTTTCTGCATCCTCAATAAACCGGACGCGGCCTGCCCGCAGATCATCCAGCCCGTTTAGGGGGTCAATCACGGTACCATCCGCTTCGGCATAAAGCGCATTCATTGTAAAGTCGCGGCGGCGCGCATCTTCGGTAATATCGGTAGAATATGCGATCACGGCATGGCGACCGTCTGTCACGACATCGCGGCGAAATGTCGTGACTTCATAGGGAGTGCCGCCGGAGACAACCGTGATCGTCCCATGATCAATTCCAGTTGGAATAGGTTTCAAACCCGACGCCTCGGCCAGTTCGATCACTTGTGCGGGCGTTGCAGATGTAGACATATCCACGTCACTGACGCCTACGCCCAAAAGAGCGTTGCGAACGCACCCACCCACGTAGAAAATTTGGTGGCCGCCCTGCGCAATTGCATCAAACACCGCCCTCGCCGAGGGAGCGACCAGCCATGCCGCATCTTCAGCGACTATTTTTGTATAATTTCGGTCCATGCCCGCAACATACGCGCAGTAGCGCCCCAGATGTAATAGGGGCCGTAGGGAACGACGAAATAATGCCGCATCTGCCCACGCCAGCGTCGTGATTGAATGACGTAATTTTCTGGGTTCAAAAGATGATCCAGAGGGACCGCAAAAACTTCGTCAACCTCACCAGGTTCCGGCAGGATATTAAACGGCTTTTTAACAAAACCGATGACGGGCGTCACATGAAAGCTGGTGACTGTTTCATGCGGCGGAAGAGTGCCGAGAACTTCAACGCACTCCGGTGGAAGACCAATTTCCTCATGCGCCTCGCGCAACGCAGCGGCGATTACGTCAACGTCGCCCTCATCCTGCTTACCGCCAGGAAAAGCAATCTGGCCGGGGTGGTGTTTAAGTGCGGCAGAGCGTTTGGTCAGTAAAAGGTTCAATCCATCAGGCCCCTCCACAATCGGTGCAAGAACGCCGGCAGGACGCAGCACGCGACCCGCAGGCAGAACTGTATCGGGGTTCAGGTCAAAATCGGATGACCCGACCCCCGTTTGCGCCAGCGCTATGCGAAAATGATCGAGAGATTCACGCATTTTTTTCAGCGTCGAAACCTACTGTTGCGGGATCAATGTCGTAGTGCGCCCCGCAAAACTGGCAATCAGCTGTCACGCGCCCCTCGTCCGTAGTCATTGTCGATATGTCCTTGGCGGAATAGATTGAAAGGCTTTGACGGACACGATCCTCGGAGCAAGTGCACCCGAAATGGACACGCTGCTTGTCAAAAATACGCGGGCTTTCCTGATGGAAAAGACGCAAAAGGACTTCGGAAGGCTCAAGCGAGGGGCCGATCAGTTCCAGATCATCCACAGTGTCGAGCAAGACATTCACACGGGTCCAGTTTTCTTTTTCGTCATCATCCAGAAGGTCAGCGGACTGTAAAATATCACCCGATCCCTCCGACTGCGCGGCAAAAGGTGATGCTTTCGGCATATGCTGCAACATCACACCCCCGGCACGCCAATGCTCGGGCGCATCCGATGTTATGGATTTGCCAAAGCTCAACTCGAAGCGGGTCGGCAATTGCTCGGATTGTGCAAAATATCCTTCGGCAGATTTTGAAAGGCTCTCGGACGACAAGGGCGAAATACCTTGATAGGGTGTCGTTCCCTTGCCCTGATCAATCATCACAGCAAAATAACCCTTCCCGACTTGATCGATCGGGGCACCATCAGTCAAACGCTCGGCGTCATAGCTGGCGTAGGCGCGAATGCGGGCGGGCTTACCGTCCTCTTCAGGGCCATAATAGTCCGTCGCGATCATCCGCACGGGGCCATCCGATTGTACCTGAAGCTGGAGTTTCCAGCGCAGCTTCATTGTTTGCCCGATAAGAGCGGTTAGCAGTGCCATTTCCGCTACCAATGCCTCTACGACAGGTGGATAGTCATGCTGTTCCAAAATACCGGCCAAGGCCGTGTCCAGCCGCGCAATGCGCCCGCGCATGTCGGAGTTGTCGAGCTGGAAAGGTAGAACTGTATCGTCCCACCCGCTGTTGTTGGCCTGTGTCATTTTCATCTATCCTTACCGCGAAGTGCTTGTCATATAACGCCCTATGTAGGTCGAACAAGCCATGACAAAAAGGGGGCTGCCGTGATCAGACGTGTCGGAGAGGTGCCACAACGCGGCCAGACCTATAAAATGCGTGCTGGAGCCTATGCAATTTTACCCATTGGGCGGCGCTTTTTACTCACTGCCAGCATGCGCGATCCGCTTGATATCCAACTGCCGGGCGGTGGGATTGATGCTGGCGAAAGCCCGTTGCGCGCTCTTTTTCGGGAAGTCCGCGAGGAAACCGGCTGGTCCATTGCGCAGCCGCTTCGCCTTGGCGCGTTCCGACGCTTTGTCTTTATGCCAGAGTACAATCTTTGGGCAGAGAAACTATGCCACGTTTATGTTGCTCATCCAGCGCGACAGCTTCACATGCCAACAGAGCCCGATCACGAAACGCTCATTCTCGATGCAGATGATGCCATTGCTGCATTGGGTAACGATGGTGACAGAATGTTTATGGAAGCTTATGCGACCGGAAGGCCATGATACTCAAACAAAATTGCTGATACATCATCGGGAAAATCCTCACTCCCGTTGAACTCTGTCAGGCGCCAGATCAACGCCTCGAGAAAAGAAGGGCCGCAGGTTTGGGACAGATCATGCATCAAGGCGATCAGCCCCCCCTCATCCAGCATCGCGCCGTCCGGCCCCGGACATTCCGTCACTCCATCCGACAATATCAGGATGCGATCACCCGGGCACAAGACAACCTCGAACTGCACAAAATCTACCCCTGACAGCAACCCGACAGGAAAACCACCAGTCCCCGTTATCTCGATCGTGCCGTTAGCGCGCTGGATGACGGGGTTCGGATGACCCGCCTGTGACATTACCACTTGTCCGGTCGACATCTCTACAAAACCCAGAAGGAGCGTGAAATAATGCTCCGTCTCCATTTCGTCCAAAACAAGGTTGTTAAGATCCGCAACCACCTCATCGGGCGGTCGCGGAACGAACTCACCCTCCAAATTCTTATGCAGCGCGACATTCTGGTCGGGCGCGGCACTGGACAGATACCCCGCCAGGCTTGCTGTCATCAGCGCAGAACTGATACCATGACCTGAAACATCCAACGCATAGAGCCCGATATGACGCGGCCCCGCTTCGAAGAACCCGACCAAATCACCGCCCACATGCCCTGAAGAGCGCAACATAAGTGAGAGGTCACCAACGGGCATTGCCCGAAATCGCTCGCGCACAAGAGACTGCTGAAGCTTTTTCGCCTCTTTAAGATCGCTGTCGATATTATCATAGAGTTGCTGCAACTCGCCCAATGTCTCGCTGAGAGTCCGGTTTGCCTGCGCCATTTTACGCTGCATCTCGATCAAGCGCTCCCCGGCTGTGATGCGGGCACGCAATTCATTGTTATCGACCGGCTTACTCAGGAAATCATCCGCACCATTGTCTAGCCCACGTGCTACTTCTTCCTTATCACTTTTTGACGTCAATAGGATGAAATAGCTGTATTCTTCCCCGCCCAACGCCCTGAAGTGCTTGCATAGTTCAAGCCCCGACATACCCGGCATCATCCAGTCGCTTAACACCAGATCGGGACGGTTCAGTGCAGCAAGGCGCAGCGCCTCTTCGCCACTACCAGCCTCCTCCACCTCAAAGCCCCATTTTTTCAGTGCAATGCTGAGCAGCTTGCGCTGAAGTTTGCTGTCGTCCACCACCAACACGCGCCGGATAGCACCCGCGCGAGGCTGTGAAGACGGCGAGATATATCGATGTGGGGCAGTCTGCATATTACTTTCGCTATAAGAACATTGCGCTAGACATAACCGGATGGCCTTAACAGGTCGTGAAGCAATCAGCGCAACCTGATGCTCATTCTCCCTTAATAACTCTGGCCTATAAACAGGGCGATCTGAAGGAGATGCGCCATGATAGATTGGTTGCGGGTCAACACCCTGCGCGAGGATGTTGGAGACGAAGATTTCGATGATGTTGTCGAAATATTTATCGAAGAGGTTACGGGAATGGTCACACGACTTCGCATAAACCCACAGATGGAGACGCTGGGTGAAGATCTGCACGCGCTGAAGGGCAGCGCACTCAATCTCGGGTTCGCAACCTTCTCTGCCTATTGCCAGACCGGTGAATCCCTTGCGGCGCACGGACGCCCTGCAGAAATTGAACTGGGTCAGATTCTGAGTAGTTATGACGAGAGTTTGGCGGCTTTTCTAACCGGCTTGAAAAAGCCGCCAGCAGCTTAAACCAGTTTGTAAAAATTACCGACGCTGATGCCGCCATGTTCAGTCATCGCTTTGGCCCGCAACATCTGCATCCCTTTTATCCAGCGTGCAGGATCAGCACCGCGTAGCGCACTATATTTCGCAACGTCAGGGTGCGGCAGAATGACAAACGCGCCTTCTGCGACGCCTTTCCAAACCGCTTTTGCAACATCGTCGGCGGTCAGTAGGTTCCCTTTCGCATCACCATCACCAAGTCCCAGCAGCGGTGTAGCCACATATTGCGGGCAGACAACTGAGACGCCGATGCCATCTGCCCCATGACTGATCAACAGCGATTCAGCGAAACTGACAGCGGCGTGTTTGGTCGCAGAATAGGCGGAATCGCCGATCTGGTTCAGCAATCCTGCCGCTGAGGCAACATTCACAAAGTGCCCCGATCCACGCGCGATCATAGCAGGCAAAACTGCGCGTGCCGCCCAGACATGAGCCATGACATGGACGTTCCAATTTAGCATCCAGTCGGCATCGGGCGCAGATGCGGCATGGGACGGATCACCCCGCCCAAGACCCGCGTTAGACACGAAAACATCAATTGGTCCATGCGCCGCTTCGGCTACTGCAACTGCTGCTATAATCTGCGTTTCCTGCGTGACATCACAGGAAACCGCAATGCCACCTATCTCGTGTGCAATACTCTGTGCCTGCTCGATATTCAGGTCTGCTATGCACACCTTGGCTCCCGCCTGTGCCGCCTGCCGCGCAATGGCTGCGCCAATACCACTCGCGCCGCCTGTTACGATGATCGACTTATCCGAAATATCCATTTGCGGCTCCCTCACAATACGAACTGCCCAAGCGTCTCATCATTAGTGATATCTGTATAGGTGAACCCTGCGTCATCAAGCTCCCGCACGAAGCGCGTAAAGTTATCCGCATTCAACGTCTCGATGCCAATGAGGACAGAGCCGAAATTACGCGCCGATTTCTTCAGGTATTCGAACCTACAGATATCGTCTTCTGGCCCCAGAATATTCAGGAACTCCTTAAGCGCACCAGGACGCTGCGGCAGACGCAGGATGAAATATTTCTTGAGTCCGGAGTACCGCTGCGCCCGCTCTTTCACTTCAGGCAACCGCTCAAAGTCGAAATTACCGCCGGACGTTACACAAACCACAGTCTTGCCTTTGATTTGCTCGGCCACTTCGCCAAGCGCCTCGATACTCAGCGCTCCTGCAGGTTCAAGCACGATCCCTTCGACATTGAGCATTTCGATGATGCTTACACAGATGCGGTCCTCGGTAAGATGCACCACATCACTGCGTTTGGCATCTTTCAACTTCTCAAACGTCCGCGCTCCGATCTTGGCCACTGCCGCTCCATCAACAAAGCTGTTGATCGGCGAAACATCCACCGGCTTACCTTCTTCAAGCGCACGCCCCAAGCTCGGCGCGCCCGTTGGCTCGACATAGGTGTAGGTGCAGCGATCTCCGAAAAAGGCGCGCGTGCCAGCGGATAGGCCGCCTCCACCGACCGGAAGGATAATGTGATCAGGCACACCTCCCAGCTGGTCCTCGATTTCGACTGCGACAGAGGCCTGACCCTCAATCACATTGTCATCATCAAAAGGTGACAGGAAATACCCCCCCTCATCTCGGCAGAATTCTTGTGCCGTGGTGAGTGTTTGGTCAAAATAATCGCCAACAAGGCGCACTTCTATGTTGGTACCGCCAAAAATTTTAGTTTTCTGGATCTTTTGTTGGGGCGTGGTCACGGGCATGAATATCACGCCCCGCACGCCAAAATGACTACACATAAACGCAACACCCTGCGCGTGGTTGCCGGCAGACGCACACACAAACAGCTGGTGATCTGGGATCAGCTTTCGCATGGCGTTGAAGGCCCCGCGCAGCTTGTAGGAACGTACCGGGCTCAAATCCTCACGCTTGAGATAGATCTCCGCGCCATATCTCTCCGACAAATGCTCATTCTTCATAAGCGGTGTCGCGGGAAAGACCGCGCGCATGGCCCGCGTGGCGGTGATCGCGCCCATCTGGAAATCTTCGCTCATTTGTTGCGGCCCTTATCTAACGCCTGTCTTGGATAGGTCGCGAATGCATGCCCGTCAATCAAGCCATCCCGCTTGCTGTACCCCTTGAAACGCGATACCCAAACCGCGAAACTCGACAAAGGAAGAGATCATGCCTGCGCCCAAGAAAGTTGTCCTCGCCTACTCCGGCGGTCTCGATACTTCTATTATCCTAAAATGGCTGCAAACCGAATACGGCTGTGAGGTAGTTACCTTTACCGCCGATCTGGGCCAAGGAGAAGAGCTGGAGCCCGCCCGTGCAAAAGCAGAGATGATGGGTGCATCTGCGATATATGTCGAGGACGTGCGCGAAGAGTTCGTGCGTGACTTTGTATTCCCGATGTTTCGCGCCAACGCTGTGTATGAAGGTCTCTATCTGCTAGGCACATCCATTGCGCGCCCCCTGATTTCAAAGCGTCTGGTCGAGATCGCACATGAAGTCGGAGCAGATGCTGTAGCACATGGTGCGACTGGCAAAGGCAACGATCAAGTTCGCTTTGAGCTTGCCGCATATGCTCTTGATCCCAATATCAAAGTAATCGCGCCATGGCGGGAGTGGGATTTGACCAGCCGCACCAAGCTGCTGGAATTTGCCGAAGCGAACCAGATACCGGTGGCAAAAGACAAACGCGGCGAAGCGCCGTTTTCGGTGGATGCAAACCTTCTGCACACCTCCTCGGAGGGCAAGGTTCTGGAAGATCCAGCAGTTGATGCGCCCGATTACGTTTACCAGCGTACTGTCGCACCCGAGGACGCACCGAACGAGCCGGAATATATCGAGGTCGGTTTCGAGCGTGGCGATGCGGTGTCCGTCAATGGCGAAGCGCTCTCGCCCGCCGAGCTTTTGACCAAACTCAATGAACTCGGCGGCAAGCACGGGTGTGGTCGTCTCGATCTTGTAGAGGGCCGCTTTGTCGGCATGAAATCACGCGGAATTTACGAGACACCGGGCGGCACGCTCCTACTGGAAGCGCACCGCGCCATTGAATCCATCACGCTCGACCGCGGTGCAATGCACCTCAAGGACCAACTCATGCCGCAGTATGCGGAGCTGATTTATAACGGTTTTTGGTTCTCACCGGAGCGTACAATGCTGCAAGCCGCAATTGACGCGAGTCAGACACATGTCACAGGCACGGTCCGCCTCAAGCTCTATAAAGGGCATGCACGAACTGTTGGTCGCTGGTCTGATTACAGCCTCTATTCAGAGGCTCATGTAACCTTCGAGGACGATGCTGGCGCCTACGACCAAAAAGACGCTGCCGGATTTATCCAACTTAACGCACTGCGCCTCAAGCTGCTGGCAGCTCGTGATAAGCGGATCAAAGGCTAAAGCACAAACGAAGCCGGTCAAATAAATCTGACCGGCCTCAATCCAACCACTGGAAGAACTGTCAGTGGGAAAGATTTGAAAATGATTTATTTTTTAGGCGGAAACGACCACCAAGCGACGTTCAAGCTCAATTTTTTAAAAGAGAACCGCCCGGGCATCCGATGCCCGGGCTGTCTACTCGTTACCGAACCAAAACAGGTTTACTCGTAAATGCCTAAATGAATACCATTTAGGAACACTGAATATTTAGACCAGATCGATGGGGAGTCACGGGGAAAGGCGGACCCGATATAACCCCAAATAGTGAGGGAGCGCCGCATCAAGAACGGATTGTAAATCCGGCGGCACGTCGGGCAGTGGCCCTTCTGAACCCGAAATTCTCGTGCTTTTATGGACTGCGCCGTACCAGTGCTTCGCCCAGATACCATCTTCGGATCGAGGCCCAGCTTGCCATTTCAGCATCGCAGGATCAAACGGAAGATCGATCTCATTGCACAAGGCCCGCAGCATCACCTCGGGCTGCGCACGAATATCAGTGCTATCAATCACAATACCGCCGAGTTTCTGGAAAAGCGCAGTTTGCTGGACAAAACCTATATCTTGGAGAGTTGGAGCTTCGCGCTTTTCGGCATAGCTCGCGATTACGCGTGCGGGGTGACGGATCAGATGTATGTTGATGCAATCCGCTGCCCACTCAAGCGGAAAATCCGCTAGCATGTGATGGGGCATGTGCTTCATGTAAAGGTGCGGTGTACCGGATTGCTCGCAAGAGCGCGCCACTACATCCACATCTGTTTCATGAGTCCGTAGAATATCCTCGGCTACCGGATGATCGGCCCCTGAAATCTTGAGGTAGGGCGCATAAAACGGCTCGTCCATCACAGTAAAATCTGCGCGCGATCCAAAAGAGTACATCATGGCGGTACTCAAATTCCGCGGCCCCGACCACATCGCAATCCTCATGTGTTCTTTCCTGTTGCAAAAAATACGACCAAAGCAGTTTCTAAAACGCTGTAAACTGAAGCCACGTGGGACACTATGTACCGAACTCGTCCTGAATTTCTTTGAGATCAGGTATCACATCTGCGGTTCCGCGTCGCGTGACCATCAGAGCGGCAGCCATGAGCGCCAGATCAATCGCTGCGGCCATATCCATCCCGCGATCAAGGCCGGCCACAAGATAACCGGTAAATGTATCTCCTGCACCCGTGGTATCGACAGCTTCCACGTGGTAGGCATCAAACTGCTTTATCCCCGCATTAGAGACCCATCTACATCCCTGCGCGCCAAGTGTGATGATCACGTCCGCCACGCCAAGCGCTTCTACACTTTGTCCCGTTGCTTCCAGCAACTGGGCCGCCTCGACCTCGTTGAGCACCAGTAAATCAATCCTGCCCAACAGCCGTTCAATCGCAAAGGAATCGAAGGGGGCAGCAGCATAAACGACACGAAGGCCCAAAGACTGCGCCGTGATTGCCGCGTATTCCTGACCGTTGGTTTCGTTTTGCATCAGCAAAAAATCTTTGTGCGATGCCTCGGCTAACGCAGTGCCTATGATCGCCTCTGTAAGTTGCACATTCGCACCCTGAAACAGGACGATGCTGTTTTCACCCTGCGGGTCTATCAGGATGTTTGCATGTCCTGTAGGCGCTTCGATCTGGGCGATATGGGGCGTATCAACCCCGTATTCCATCAGTCGGTCACGGGTCCATCGCCCGTCAGCACCGATCGCGCCAATATGTGACACACGCGCGGCGCCCCGTGCAGCCGCCACAGACATGTTTGCTCCTTTGCCCCCCAGACCAAACCCGTAACTTACTGCAGCCAGCGTCTCACCCGGCGCTGGAAGATGCGGCACCTCATAGAAATTATCGATGTTGATCGAACCGAGGTTCCAGATCATCCGCCCACCTTTGACGCTGCCAGTATCGCCATGTTGAGAATATCGTTAGTTGTCGATGTCGATGAGGCAATCTGGATCGACTGGTCCAGCCCTGTCAGGATGGGGCCTATGACCGTGGCGCCTGCCATTTCCTGCATCAACTTGACCGATATACTGGCAGAGTGCCGCGCAGGTACGATCAGGATGTTAGCAGGGCCGGTAAGGCGCGAGAATGGATATTTCTTCTGGCTTTCGACGTTGAGCGCGACATCGACTGTCATCTCGCCTTCATACTCGAAATCAACACCGCGCTGGTCCAGTACATTTGGCGCAAGGTGCATTTTCTCTGCACGCTCCGATACCGGATAACCGAAGGTCGAGAAACTCACAAATGCCACGCGCGGTTCAAGCCCCAGATGCCGCGCCACACGCGCACCGCTTTCGGCGATGTTGGCTAGGTCGACATCGCTGGGCCATTCATGAACAAGTGTATCCCCGATCAGAACAATCCGCCCCTTGTGCAAAACCGCTGTAATGCCTGCGGCGCCCCCTTGGGCATTTGCATCGAAGACATGGTTAATACGATCAAGAATATGTGCGGATTTACGGGTGGCACCTGTAACCAATCCCTCACCATGGCCATGCGCCAACATCAGCGCAGCAAACACATGGCGGTCCGTCGCAGCGAGGCGATGCACGTCTTTGTTATCAAATCCACGCCGTTGCAAGCGCTTGTATAGGAAGGATTTGTACAGATCCAGATGTTGGGTATTGGCAGCGTTCACAACTTCCAGTTCGCTAATGGCATCCTCCAGACCGGCCGCAATCAGCTTGCTCTTCACATCGTCGGGCCGCCCTACAACCAACGCTTTTCCCAAACCTTGCCGCTGGTACATTACAGCCGCGCGCAGCACCTTCGGATCATCACCTTCGGCAAAGATCATCCGCGCCTGATTGCTCCGCGCCCTTGAGTTGATTCCCCGCATCACATTAGCAGTAGGATCAAGACGTGATTTGAGACCTGCCTCGTATGCCTCCATATCAATGATTGGGCGGCGCGCCGCACCGGTATCCATCCCTGCCTTTGCGACCGCAGGCGGAATACGGTGGATCAGGCGGGGATCAAAAGGTGTGGGAATGATATAATCCCGACCAAAGCTGAGGTTCTTGCCATAGGCAAGGGCCACCTCGTCGGGCACATCCTCACGGGCCAACTGAGCCAAGGCATGGGCGCAGGCAATTTTCATCTCGTCATTGATCGCACGTGCGTTGATGTCGAGTGCACCGCGGAACAGATAGGGGAAGCCCAGAACGTTATTCACCTGATTGGGATAGTCACTGCGCCCGGTTGCCACGATCGCATCGCTGCGCACGGCATGCGCTTCTTCGGGAGTAATTTCAGGATCAGGATTCGCCATGGCGAAAATCACCGGATCGGGCGCCATGCTGGCAACCATCTCTGCCGTCACCGCCCCCTTGACTGACACGCCCAAAAAAACATCCGCACCCTTCATCGCATCGCCAAGGGTGCGCGCATCAGTACTGGCAGCGTGGGCCGATTTCCACTGGTTCATTCCCTCTGTGCGGCCTTGATAAATCACGCCCTTGGTATCGCACATAATGCAGTTGTTGTGTCGTGCACCCATCGCCTTCAGCAACTCGAGGCAGGCAATGCCCGCAGCACCCGCACCATTGAGAACGATTTTCACATCCTCGATCTTTTTTCCGGAAATCTTGAGCGCGTTCAGCAGACCTGCCGCACAAATCACAGCTGTACCGTGCTGGTCATCGTGAAATACGGGAATGTCCATTTCCTCCTTCAAACGCTGCTCGATAATGAAACACTCGGGCGCTTTGATATCTTCGAGGTTGATTCCGCCAAATGTCGGTCCCATCAGCTTGACCGCGTTGATGAAAGCCTCGGTGTCTTCGGTGTCCAGCTCGATATCAATGGAGTTCACATCAGCAAAGCGTTTAAAAAGGACTGCCTTTCCTTCCATCACCGGCTTTGACGCCAGCGCGCCGAGGTTACCCAACCCCAGCACAGCAGTACCGTTGGAAATGACCGCGACCAGATTACCCTTGTTGGTATAATCGTAGGCAAGCTGCGGATCAGCCGCGATCGCCTCGCATGGAACAGCCACACCCGGAGAATAGGCAAGCGACAAATCGCGTTGCGTCGACATCGGCACTGTCGCGGTAATCTCAAATTTGCCCGGTGTCGGCTCGAGGTGGAAGGCAAGCGCCTCTTCGGAAGTTACTTTGTTTCTGGTCACGGGCTGCCACTTTCATCTAGGTTTTCACAGTCATACCCCTAGGACCGCCTACGTTCAATCAGGCGACGAAACGAACCCAGTCATGATTTTTGACAAATGTGGCATGACGTTCGGGGAAATCCACCTCAAGACGGGACAGCGCCCAGCGGATCACCTGTGGCCGTTCACAGTGGTTTGCGCACCAGATAATCCGGATAAGCGTTTGCCAGCGTGTAGGCTGCGCTTTGAACGCCTGCTCTAGCGCAATTAATTCGGATTTGGGTTGCTCCAATGCTTTGTGACAGTCAGCCAGCAAAAGACACAGATCCAGACTGGTGGTCACCATTTCCCGATGCTTTTCCAGCAAGGCCAGCGCTTGATCCGCAGCCCCTGCCTTCAATACGCGTTTTGCCAAAACAGCGAGGGACTTGTCATCTGGTACAGTTGGCAAGCGGCCGAGGAGGGTCACGACAAAGGCCATCACCTGCGCAGCGCCGCCACTCGAAACAGAGGTCGGTACGATGCCGTCCCTAGCGAAGTCCGGCTCTTTAAGAGGATCTTCACTACTAAAATCAGCAAAAAAGCTAATATAGCGGCACTGGCTCGCGATAGCGTGGGGCCAGAAGTCTGCCCAGCGTTTTTTGGCGGTCTGCAAAGTGCCCAGTTCAATAACATAGGTATCGGGACTAGCAAAAAGCATGTTGGTGAAACCGGCACCGTGATGGGAAATCATCATCTCGGCTTGTGCCATAATAGCAATCTGTTCGAGCGGCGCGAGATCTTCGAATATGACGTATTCAAAACCAAAGCGCAGCAAATGCTCCAATAACAGATCCTGCCCCGCCAAAGGCCGCGCCCTGCTTTGTGCATCTCCACGTCCGATGAAAAAACGCTTTGGCAAATGGCTGAAGTTGTGTCCCTCAATCGCTTTAAGCGCCCGCCGGCGCAGTGAAAGAAGCGCGCTACTGACGGAGTTCATGGCGAGGTTTTGCATGAAACCAACCGTTCCTGGCACAATACCAGACGGGGCCACCTCCCCCAGCTTTTCCATATCGGCCGCTGGCATCTGGCAGATTCCACCAAAAAAATCATAGGCCGTCAGAACGAGGTCGTATTCCTTTGGTGCGCGCTCAAAAAACACCCGCCCCGCGTACTCAGGAAACAGCGCGGCCACAAAGGCGTCTGCAAAATTGCGGTGCTTGTCTTCTTGATTGGGAAAATGAAAATAGACATTTCCTTGGAATCCCACTGCATCCAACACGCACAATTGGCTGAGTGATTCAGTGATAAAATGATAATAGTTAAATGTGTTCCGGCACTCGATCGCAAAGTCCAGATCAGGCTCCAGAAAGGTCATTTCGAGCGGGATTTTTTTTCCCGCGTTGGTGGCGCTGCACTTTGCGAAATATTCATCAAGCTTTGAGCCGCGTCCGGTATCCTCGTCCTCGCAGCTTTCGCTACCCCATAAGAAGGTGTTGATCAGGCGTGTGGCGGAAGCACCGGACAAAACCAGCGCCTCTCGTGCAAGGAGGTGAGATTTTCGGAAACTGGCCTGCTCAACCACTGCGGGCACCGAATTTACTTCGACAGCCGATTTGAACCGCTTACCCTTATCGACAGAAGTGAGATACGATTGGATTTTGGCATTAATCTCTGTGTGCGCGCTCACGGCGAAGCCCTCGATGACCGGCAAGGGTACTTTGCGCCAGAAAAATTCCGGTTCTTGTAATAGCTTCAGGCCCTCGTCCTGCCATGGATTGAGGAACAGCGCGGTAGGGTCAGAAGAAAGATCGATCTTGTTGCGCACTGTTCGGTTATCCTCCTCGGAACAAGGTTAAAGGCCTTTTAGCACATTAACCCAAAGCGTCTATATCGTCGGCCCCCTTCCCTCGGTCGCGATGGTTTTGTAAGGACAACACATGCGAGGGGGAAGCATATGAACACCGGAACAGTCACGCCCATGATGGCCCAGTATCTGGAGATCAAATCCGGCTATCCGGATGCCCTTCTGTTTTACCGAATGGGCGATTTCTACGAACTTTTCTTTGACGATGCAGTTGCCGCCGCCGAAGCGCTGGATATTGCGCTCACCAAACGTGGAAAGCACGCCGGCGAAGATATCCCGATGTGCGGTGTCCCGTTTCATGCTGCTGAAGGTTATCTGCTCACGTTGATCCGCAAGGGATTCCGCGTCGCCGTTGGTGAACAGCTCGAGACGCCAGCTGAGGCCAAGAAGCGCGGCAATAAATCCGTGGTCAAACGCGATGTTGTCAGGCTGGTCACGCCCGGCACGCTGACCGAGGAGTCATTACTTGAGGCACGGCGACACAATTACCTCGCTGCATTTGCAGAGGTCCGCGATAACCATGCGCTGGCCTGGGTCGATATCTCGACAGGCGCGTTTCATGTGATGACAGTCCCACTCGTGCGACTGGGACCAGAGCTGGCGCGGCTGGCACCATCTGAACTCCTCATCGCTGAAGGGAGGGAATCTGAACATCGTGAGTTAGAAGCGGAATTTGGTCTTTCTTTAACGGAACTCGCCCGCGCAAGTTTTGACAGCACCGGCGCCGAGGCCAGACTATGCTCATTATTCGGTGTATCCTCATTGGACGCTTTCGGGAGCTTTAGCCGCGCAGAGATCTCTGCGATGGGCGCGGTGATCGAATATTTGCACCTGACCCAAAAGGGAAATTTGCCGTTACTGCGCAAACCGGTAAAGGAGACCGAGGCGCGCACTGTGCAGATTGATGCCTCCACCCGCCGTAATCTGGAACTCACCCACGCATTATCTGGGGGGCGCGCTGGAACGTTGCTGGCCGTTATGGACCGCACTGTGACCGCAGGAGGTGCGCGCCTTTTGGAGAGACGCATCTCGAGCCCATCACGCGTATTAGACACGATTCATGCACGTTTAGATGCCGTTGATTTTGCGGCGGCAAACCAGCGTATTGCTGGCAATATTCGGGATCGTTTGCGCGCTGTTCCTGACCTAGAGCGTGCTTTATCTCGCCTTTCACTTGATCGCGGCGGCCCCCGTGATCTCGCTTCTGTGCGCAACGGGCTGGCAGAGGCTTCGTATCTCAACAGTGCCCTGATGGATCATGATCTTCCCGAGCTCCTAAAAATCGCTGTTAAAAATCTTTCGGGTCATGAAGCGCTGGTGTCCCTGCTTGATGAGGCGCTGGTGGCGGAGCCGCCAATGATGGTCCGCGATGGCGGATTTATCGCCCAAGGATATCACTCCGAGCTGGACGACGTGCGGCAGCTGCGCGACGAAGGGCGCAGTGTAGTGGCAAGAATGCAGGCGCAATTCGTCTCTGATACAGGCATTTCGTCTCTTAAAATAAAACACAACAATGTCTTAGGTTATTTCATTGAGACGACCACTACCCATGCTGAGAGAATGCTCTCTGCACCGCTGTCCGACACGTTCATACACCGTCAAACCACCGCAAATCAGGTCCGCTTTACCACAGTCGAGTTGTCAGAACTTGAGACCAAAATACTTAATGCGGGCAACCATGCGCTTGAATTGGAAAAGCAGATTTACGCCAGCATAAGAAATGCCGTTCTTGAAAATGCAGGCGAAATAGGCGCTACATCGGCGGCTTTAGCCGAACTTGATCTGGCTGCTGCCCTTGCCGATCTTGCGCAATCGGAAAATTGGGTAAGACCGACTGTCGACAATTCCCGTGCCTTTGATATCCAAGGTGGGCGGCATCCCGTCGTAGAGCGTGCATTAGCGCAACAATCAGGGGCGCAATTCGTTGCAAACGATTGCAATCTGAGTGCTGATACAAGCGCAGCAATCTGGCTCCTGACTGGCCCGAACATGGCCGGCAAATCAACCTACCTACGCCAGAACGCATTGATGGCTCTAATCGCGCAGATGGGCAGCTACGTTCCGGCCCGTTCTGCTCATATCGGATTGGTGAGCCAGCTGTTCAGCCGTGTCGGGGCGTCAGATGATCTTGCGCGGGGCCGCTCGACATTTATGGTCGAGATGGTCGAGACCGCAGCAATTCTCAATCAGGCAGATGACCGTGCATTGGTGATCCTTGACGAGATCGGGCGCGGCACCGCAACCTATGATGGTCTATCGATCGCATGGGCCACGCTTGAACATTTACACGATGTAAATCGTGCTCGCGCACTATTTGCAACGCACTATCATGAAATGACCGCTCTCGCCGGAAAACTGGATGGCGTTGATAACGCAACCGTGACGGTAAAGGAGTGGGAGGGCGAAGTTATCTTTTTACACGAAGTAAAAAAAGGGGCGGCTGACCGATCTTACGGAGTGCAAGTGGCGCAGCTTGCCGGTCTCCCCGCTGCCGTGATCGCGCGCGCGCGTGTTGTTCTGGAAGCGCTGGAAAAAGGTGAGCGTGAAGGCGGTGCCAAGCAGAAAACCCTGATTGATGACCTGCCCTTGTTTGCGACAGCACCCACCCAGCCGCCAGCAAAAGCGAAACCGTCGGCCCTTGATGCCCTGATGGGTGAGATCATGCCCGACGATCTTTCACCGCGCGAAGCCCTTGAACTGATCTACAAACTGAAAGAGGCGGCCAAATCCTGACCGCCTCCTCCTAAAATCAATTTGCCAAAATTTAACCTGGCGTAGACGAAACGCCAACCTGCGCGGGCCGCAACAAACGGTCATGAAGCATAAACCCTTCGCCAGCAACCTGAATGATATCGCCTGCTTTTGTGTCCGGCACAGGCGCTTCAAACATTGCCTGATGCACCTTAGGATCAAACCGGTCACCGACTTCTGGTGTGATCGAAACGATACCGTGCTTTTTAAATACCGACACCAGCTCGCGCATGGTGAGGTCAATGCCTTCAAGCAATGGCCCCGATACTGCACGCTGCTCTTCTGTTGCAGCCTCCAATGCGCGCTTCATGTTGTCGTAAACCGACAGCATATCGCGAGCGAGCTTTGAACCGCCGTAATTTTCGGCCTCACGCCGATCTTTATCGGAGCGTTTGCGCGCATTTTCTGCATCTGCCAGCGCACGCGTAAAGCGGTCTTTATACTTGTCACGCTCGGCAACTAATTCTTCGAGCGCCAGTTCGGCCTCGTCAATTTCTTCCATCTCGTTAGCATAAGCCTCTGCTTCTGCATCTTCGGGATCATCCAAAAAATCGTTCGGGTCTGCCATTTTTTACCTCTAACTCCGGTCAGAAATCAATTTTCCGACCAGTTGCGCCGTGTAGTTCACAATCGGCACGATACGTCCATAGTTCAGGCGCGTCGGGCCAATAACACCCACTGCACCGATGATCTTACGATCAGAGTTCATATATGGGGAAACTACCAAAGAGGAACCCGAAAGTGAAAAAAGTTTGTTCTCGGACCCAATAAAAATGCGCACACCGTCGCCATCTTCGGCTAGCTCAAGAAAATCGGCGATGTCACGCTTACGCTCAAGGTCATCAAAGAGTGAGCGGACCTTCTCGAGATCCTGCGCCTCACCGCTACCAGTAAGAAGATTCGCACGGCCCCGCACGATCAGCCGCTCTGGGTGACCTTCACCGCTTTCCCATATTACTAAACCGCTTTCCACCAACTCGGCGGCAAGGGCGTCAATCTCCTGACGACGGCGATGCATTTCTACTTTTATTGTGCGCTGAAGCTCGCTCAGGGTTTTACCCTCAACAAGGGAATTGAGGAAGTTCGCGGCTTCACGCATCGAGCTGGGAGTTTGCCCTGCGGGTGGCGTAAACAGACGGTTTTCAACATGGCCATCAGAAAAAACCAGAACTGCCAAGGCCCGATCATGTGACAATGACACAAATTCTATATGTTTTATTGGCGCTTCATGCTTGGGCGCCAGCACCAACGACGCACCCTGCGTCACACCCGACAATGCCGTGCCCAAACGGTCCAACATGCCTGTCATGTCATTCTCGTCCCGTCCCATAGTGGCATCAATCTGGGCGCGATCATTATCGTCAGGGTTACCGACCTCCAACAAACCGTCGACAAACATCCGCAAGCCAAGCTGCGTAGGAATACGACCTGCACTTGCGTGCGGGCTGTCGAGAAGTCCAAGATACTCTAGATCCTGCATTACGTTCCGGATGGTCGCCGCGCTTACCTTCTCCGAGAATTCACGGGTGAGTGTGCGCGACCCAACCGGATCACCCTTCGCAAGATATCCTTCGACCACGCGGCGAAACACTTCGCGTGAACGATCATTCATTTCCTGCAAAAGGCCGGATGTGTCTGTCATACTGTCACATTAAGGGGGTGGGGGTTGCATCCGCAAGGGATGCAGCGGTATCGAGTTGGCTAAATCAAACAAAAGGAATATCCCATGCGCCCATCCGGCCGGAAACTTGATCAAATGCGCGAAGTCTCTGTCGAAGTGGGCTTCACCAAACACGCCGAAGGCTCTGCCTTGATCAAAATGGGCGACACGCATGTTTTGTGCACTGCATCTATTGAACCACGCGTGCCGCCGTTTATCAAAGGATCGGGCCTTGGCTGGGTTACCGCGGAATACGGAATGTTGCCCCGCGCGACGAACACACGGATGCGCCGTGAAGCCACATCAGGCAAACAAGGCGGGCGGACTGTGGAGATCCAGCGGTTGATCGGGCGCAGCCTGCGGGCCGGTGTTGACCGCGTCGCATTAGGCGAGCGTCAGATTACTATTGATTGTGACGTGCTTCAGGCGGACGGCGGAACACGATGTGCATCGATCACCGGTGGATGGATTGCGCTGCGGTTGGCGGTGAATAAATTGATGAAAGCGGGCGACGTCATTTCCGACCCAATGCTTGATCCAGTCGCCGCGATCAGCTGTGGTATTTACGCGGGCCAGCCCCTGCTCGATCTTGATTACCCCGAGGATTCCGAAGCGGGGGTTGACGGAAATTTCATCATGACGGAAAGCGGCAAGATGATAGAAACACAAATGAGTGCCGAAGGATCCACCTACTCGCGCGCGCAGATGAATGAGTTGTTGGACCTCGCAGAGAAAGGCATCGCCGAGTTAACAGCGATCCAGCGGGCAGCTTGCGCATGAGCCGTAAGTTTGAAGGCGACCGTATTCTGATAGCGACGCACAACGCAGGCAAGCTTGAGGAAATGAGAGAGCTATTTGCCCCGCTGGGCATAACCGTTGTCGGCGCAAAAGAGTTAGGACTGGAAGAACCTGAGGAGACCGAAGATAATTTCATTGGTAATGCGAGGATTAAAGCACATGCCGCCGTTCAGGCGACTGGCCTCCCTGCCCTCGCAGATGACAGCGGTATAGAAGTCGCTGCTTTGAATAACGCGCCGGGCGTTTATACTGCGAATTGGGCCGAGACACCTGATGGTCGTGATTTTGATATGGCGATGCAAAAGACTCATGACTTGCTGGAAAAGGCGAATGCGCCCCACCCAAGGGCCGCGCGTTTTTGCACCACATTTGTGCTGGCATGGCCCGATGGCCACGACGAAGTGGTAGAGGGGTCAGTTGAGGGAACTTTTGTTTGGCCGATGCGGGGTAAAACAGGACATGGTTATGATCCAATTTTCCAACCTTCAGGTGAAACCCGCACCTTCGCGGAAATGACCCATGACGAAAAGAATGCCCTGAGCCATCGCGGCAACGCCTTTACCAAACTGTTGGCACAGTGTTTTGACTAAGCCGCTTCTACCGGCAGAAGACTGGCAGCAAGGTGGCTTTGGTATTTATATCCACTGGCCTTATTGTGAGGCTAAATGCCCGTATTGTGACTTTAACAGTCATGTTTCGCGTAACATTGATCAGGCTGCGTGGAAGTCTGCGTATATTGCGGAACTTAAACGCTACGCCGCCGAAACACCGGGGCGCACGGTCACATCTGTATTTTTTGGCGGGGGTACGCCCAGCCTTATGAATCCTGATACTGTTGCTACTGTGATAGATGAAATTAAACGTCTTTGGCCGACTTCTAATGATTTTGAAATCACGCTTGAAGCAAACCCAGGTTCTGTCGAGGCGGGTAGGTTCAGAGCATATCGAGATGGCGGTATCTCTCGCATTTCGATGGGGATACAGGCGCTTAATGACGCGGATCTTAAGCGATTAGGCCGCATACACTCGACCGAGGAGGCGCTTTCGGCATTTGATATTGCGCGAGACACGTTCGAGCGCGTCAGCTTCGATCTGATCTACGCACGCCAGAACCAGAGCCTTAAAGACTGGGGAGCAGAGTTAAATCAGGCTCTAAAGCTATCGATAGATCATCTTTCACTATACCAACTTACAATCGAGGAAGGCACCGCATTCGGCGATCGTTACGCTTTGGGCAAACTTCGGGGTCTTCCCGATGAAGACCTGGGCGCTGATATGTTTGACCTAACACAGGAGATTTGTGCCGCGGCTGGTATGCCGGCTTATGAAGTATCCAACCATGCCCGCGATGGTGCGCACTCAAGGCATAATCTGATCTATTGGCGCTACGGTGATTACCTTGGCATCGGGCCTGGAGCACACGGCCGCCTGACCACCAACGGCATTCGCAAAGCGACCATTTGCTACAGCAACCCAAAAAAATGGTTGGAAATGGTCACTGTTAATGCGGCTGAACAAAGCCGTGAGAGCCTCACCAGAGAGGATGAAGCAACTGAGTTTCTACTGATGGGCCTTAGGTTGCGCGACGGAATTGATCTTGAACGCTATCGCTTGCTCGCTCAAAAACAGATCAACCAGAAAGCACTCGATCATTTGAACGGCATAGGTATGATAACCTCGTCTGGAAAAAGACTTACCGTTACTGATCGAGGATTTAAGGTTTTGAATTCCGTAATTGGCGATTTGCTTGCCGATTAAGTACCGCTCAATAGACGACATAGCTCATCTAACTCATCAAGTGTCTTGTATTGCACAGTGAGTTGTCCATTCTCCTGTCCAGGCTTGTGCGACAGCGAGACGTTCATTCCAAGGTTTGCAGACAAATCGCCTTCCAGCGCTTTGGTATCTGCGTCCTTTTCAGATGTATCGGATGAACCGATTGGGCGTGCTTTAACTGGTCCATTCAACTCACTTTTAACCAGCGCTTCGGTCGCCCGAACTGATAAACCTCCCTTGATCACCTGTTGCGCCAGTTTCAACGGGTCCTGGGCTGGGATCAGCGCTCGCGCATGTCCAGCGCTGATCTGTCCCTCACGCAAAAGCTCAAGCACTGCTATTGGGAGATTGAGCAGACGCAAAAGGTTTGCGATATGGCTACGGCTTTTCCCCAAAGCTTCTGCCATCTTCTCTTGAGTATGGCCAAACTTTTCCATCAGCTGTTTATAGCCTGCTGCCTCTTCAGCAGCATTAAGATCAGCACGTTGGATGTTTTCAATAATCGCGACTTCTAGCACCTCAATATCGCTAAATTCGCGAATAATAACCGGCAGCGAATGAAGCTGCGCCATCTGGGCAGCTCGCCAGCGACGCTCGCCTGCGACAATCTCAAAAGTTCCGCCCTCACGCGCCCTGACAATCAAAGGCTGCAAAACACCTTTTTCACGAATTGACGCCGCCAGATCATCAAGATCTTCTTGCCGGAACTGTTTGCGCGGCTGATCGGGATTCGGTGAGATCTTTTCGATCGGGATCATCTGGTCGGCCGCAGAAGGGCCTTTCGCAGCAGCACTTTCTGTCTCACTTACATCAGCCATGAGGGCAGAAAGCCCTCGGCCTAAGCCACGCTTGCGATCATTTTGGTTAGACATGCTGCACCTCTTGTGGCGTTAATTCATTATTCTTCAAAAGCTCAGTAGCAAGCTCGCGGTAGGCTTTGGCGCCCTTGGATTGCGTATCATAGGCCAATACCGGCATCGCAAAACTTGGCGCCTCACTCACCCGAACATTTCTGGGTATCATAGTTTTAAAAACTAGATCCCCTAGATTATCCCGCGCATCCTGCTCGACCTGTTGGGACAGGTTATTACGGCGGTCGTACATCGTCAGAACAACTCCCTCGATTCTCAGTTCCTTATTCCCTGACTGGCGAACTTCGCGAATTGTGAGCATCAGCTGTGATAGCCCTTCCAATGCAAAAAATTCACTTTGAAGTGGGACGAGTACTGAGTGGGCACCGATCATGGCGTTTACCGTCAAAAGATTCAATGAAGGAGGGCAATCAATTAGAATATAATTGAACCCAAATGAATCCATCTGTGTTTGGCGTAAAGCGTCATGGAGCAAAAAACTTCGTTTTTCATTAGATAGGAGATCAAGATCTGCGGAACTCAGATCGACAGTAGCCGGAACAATATAAAGGTTTTCCGTCTCGGTTTTCAAAATCACGTCATTTAGATCAATATCTTCAAGTAATAACTCATAGGTCGTAAACTCGCGACTATCCAAGCCAATCCCAAGACCGGTCGAAGCATTTCCTTGAGGATCCAAATCGATCACAAGAACGCGTTGGCCCCTCTCAGCCAAGGCAGCTGCCAGATTGATTGTGGTAGTCGTTTTACCAACTCCACCCTTTTGGTTAGCGATAGCTATTATTTTCGGCCCACTTGGTCGAGATAGATCAGACACGGGTCAACTCCTTGATCCTGAGAATGGTAGCGTCAGGGTTCGTCTGGCTTTTAATTACATCGAGTTTATAAGACCAATTCGAAAGGGCATCTTGATGTTCTTTATTCCACGATGCCCCCTTCGGAAATATAGCCGTTCCATTCGGCGCAAGATGTCGCTCGACATGAAAAAGGAGACCATTCAGATCATCCAAAGCTCGAGCTGATATCACAGTTGCGCCAAGAGGTTCGATTTCCTCAACGCGCTCGGCAAAAACCTTTACATTTAATCCAAGCTCGCGCGTCACCGTGCGCAGGAACGCACATTTTCGCTGATCGCTGTCTACAAGAGTAAACCGGCGATCAGGTTCAGAGTTCTTTGCCATAATTGCAGCAACAATTCCAGGAAATCCGCCCCCACTCCCAATGTCGAGCCAGTCTCCCATTGTTGGGGAAATACGATACACCTGAACTGAGTCGACTATATGACGCTCCCATATTTGGGAGGCATCTCGGGACGACACCAAGTTAATTTTTTTTGTCCACTTAAATACAAGCGCTTCAAATTGTCTGAGCTGCTCAATTGTTTCACGTGAAACATTTTCTAGAGATGTGTGCTCTATCATGCCAACTTTCTAACCTGCCCCTTACGGATCAAGGCCAAAATGAGTGTAAGCGCAGCGGGCGTCATACCATCAATACGGGCTGCCTGAGCGAGGTTCTCGGGCTTGGCCGCTAGAAGTTTCGATTTTAGCTCGTTCGAAAGGCCCTCAATAATCGAATAATCAAAATATATTGGGATCTTTTCTCCCTCATCTTTCCGCAGCAACGCCACATCATTTTCTTGTCTCTTGATGTAGTTAGCGTAGATCGCATCCCGCGATACCTGATCTGCAATCTCGTCGGAAACGACGCATAGTGGCGGGTGGAGCTTCAAAACATCCACAAACTTCACATCAGGAAATGCAAGAAGTTGGAAAGCAGTTCTGCGCTGGCCATCCTTATTCAGAGCAATACCAGCGTCCGCTGCCTCCTTTGGAGTGAAGGTCTTTTCCTCCATAATGCTGCGGCACTTTTCCAGAGCTTCCATTTTATTGTTGAAAACCTCGGCACGTTCTTTTGACACACACCCAAGGCCTATACCAACGCCTGTCAATCGTTGATCTGCATTATCGGCCCGTAGTGATAGGCGAAACTCTGCTCTGGAGGTAAACATTCTATACGGCTCCGTTACACCACGGGCTGTCAAATCATCAATCATGACCCCAATATAGCTGTTCGTTCGGCTAAAAATAATGGGATCTTTATCCTTCACTGCCAATGATGCGTTAAGGCCAGCGACTAGCCCTTGCGCTGCAGCCTCCTCATACCCCGTGGTACCATTTATTTGGCCAGCGAGATAAAGCCCCGGAACTGACTTAAGCTCAAGAGTTTGTGACAGCGCCCGCGGATCAACAAAATCATACTCAATCGCATAGCCAGGTTGCATAATAGAAACATTTTCAAGACCTGCGATGGATCGGACATATTCTTCTTGGACGGATACTGGCAAGGAAGTAGAAATACCGTTCGGATAAATGGTCGGATCATCCAATCCTTCAGGCTCAAGAAAAATTTGGTGGGACGACTTTTCAGAGAACCGCACAATCTTATCCTCGATTGAAGGGCAGTACCGGGGCCCCACGCCATCAATATGACCGCCATACATAGCGGACCGACCGAGGTTTGAACGAATTATATCATGTGTTTTTTCATTGGTATGGGTAATACCACATGAGATTTGACGAGATTTTGCGTTCTTCGACAAAAACGAAAACAATGATGGAACTTCATCTGCTGGTTGCATCTCAAGACCATCCCAATTTATTGTACGGCCATCCAATCGAGGGGGAGTTCCTGTTTTTAATCTTCCTAGATTTAAACCAAAACCGTCAATGCGCTCCGCAAGTTTCTGGGATGGATTATCCCCCATCCGGCCACCAGCCTTTTGAATATCACCGATGTGAATTATACCTCTGAGAAAAGTTCCCGTTGTGAGTATAACCGCCCCTGCCGTGATGCCTATGTTATTTGCTAAGATGACCCCAGCCACCCTCTCGCCGGCCATAATAAAATCTGTCGCTTCGCCCTCTACAACAGAGATAAGCGGATGCGATTCAATTTCGGCGAGCATAGATCTTCTATATATGTTGCGGTCAGCCTGAGTTCTTGGTCCCTGAACTGCGGGGCCTTTACGTCGATTCAAAAGCCTGAATTGTATACCCGCCGCGTCTGCAACCCGCCCCATGACACCATCGAGCGCGTCAATTTCCCGAACAAGATGGCCTTTTCCCAAACCGCCGATAGCCGGGTTACACGACATTACGCCGATAGTTTCGCGCGACATGGTAAGTAAGGCTGTCCGTGCGCCCATCCGTGCTGAGGCGTGAGCCGCATCCGCGCCTGCATGTCCGCCACCTATTACTACGACGTCAAAATGTTTCACGTGAAACAATCCTTATTTTCCAAGGCAAAAACTTGCGAATATTTCGTCTAACAGATTCTCTGCATCAATGCGACCAACAAGAACCTCCAGTGCGTGAATTCCTATACGAAGTTCGGCTGACACAATATCGTAATGGTCTGGACCGGCATTCAACATGCTCTGAGCCGCTAAAAGGCCATTCCGCGCAAGCATCATTGCATTAGCGTGCCGTGCATGCGTGGCAAGACCCGCCCCTGCAGCAAGCTTACTCAGGGATCGCTGAATATCAAGCAAGAGATTTTCAATACCAGCCCCCGTTTTGCCGGAGATGGCGGGGTAACTTTTCCCTGTTACATCCGATTTTGCACGCAAAACGATATCATCTACTAGTGGAGCTAAAGGCGGTTTGTCGTCCTGATCGAGTAAAAATACCCTCAGATCAGCGTTTGTTGCGCGGCGGAGCGCCAACTGTACTCCAAGAACTTCAATCTCATCAGTGCTCTCTCGAATACCTGCCGTATCCAGCAGAGTAACCGGAAGTCCCCCCAAATCCATCCTGACTTCAATAACATCACGGGTTGTTCCAGCGGTACTTGAGGTAATAGCAGCTTCGCGTCCTGCTAAACGGTTGAGCAATGTAGATTTCCCCACATTGGGAGCACCAACTATTGCTACTTCAAAACCTGCCCTGATCTGTTCTGCCGCTTTTGTACCATCGATCTCCATTTTGAGATCTGCGTCCACGCTGAACAATAGTGATCGCACCTCATCACTCACGTCGACTGGAACGTCTTCATCCGCAAAATCTATTGTGGCTTCCAACAAGGCAGCAGCGCGCACCAGCGATCTCCGCCATCCTTCAACTTTTGTACCCAGTGCGCCAGAAAGAACCCTTAGCGCCTGTTTGCGCTGCGCTTCGGTCTCGGCTTCTATCAGGTCTGCAAGGCCTTCAACCTGCACCAGGTCAAGCCTACCGTTTTCCAGTGCCCGTCTTGTAAATTCACCTGGATTAGCCAGACGAACTCCATCAAATAGACCTAGTTCCTCCAACACGCGGCGCATGATCGCGATGCTCCCATGAAGATGGAACTCAACTACATCTTCGCCCGTAAAACTCTCGGGGCCTTTAAACCAAATAACCAACGCTTGGTCTATAAAGCCGCCATCGCGATCCTTAACCATGCGAAGCGCCGTTGTTCGCGGCTGAGGCAGAGTGCCAACCATCCGCAAACAGGTAGCGTATGCCGATGGCCCGGAAATCCGCACAACGGACACGCCGGCACGGCCCATTGCTGTCGCTTGGGCAAAAATAGTATCCATAGACCTAAGCCTTTGAATTTATGTGACGTTTATGTATTCATCGAATCGAAGAAGTCTGAATTCGTCTTTGTCTGCTTGAGCTTTGATATCAGGAATTCAATGCCATCTGTAGTACCCATTGGATTGAGAATTCTACGCAGTACAAATGTCTTCTGAAGATCAACTTTATCCACCAGCAGTTCTTCTTTTCGTGTCCCCGATTTAAGAATATCGATGGCAGGGAACACACGCTTGTCCGCAATCTTGCGATCCAGAACAATCTCGGAGTTACCAGTTCCTTTGAATTCCTCGAAAATAACTTCGTCCATCCGGCTACCCGTATCAATCAACGCAGTCGCGATAATCGTAAGGGATCCGCCTTCCTCGATGTTCCGCGCTGCACCAAAGAAGCGCTTAGGGCGTTGCAGGGCATTCGCGTCCACACCACCTGTCAAAACTTTACCCGATGACGGCACAACTGTGTTGAAGGCCCGTCCCAGACGCGTCACCGAATCGAGAAGAATCACAACATCGCGCTTATGCTCGACCAGACGTTTCGCTTTTTCGATTACCATTTCGGAGACGGCGACGTGGCGCGTCGCAGGCTCGTCAAATGTCGACGAGACAACCTCACCCTTCACGGAGCGCTGCATGTCTGTAACTTCTTCAGGACGTTCATCAATCAGCAGAACAATTAGATAACATTCAGGGTGATTCTTTTCGATCGAGTTCGCAATGTTTTGTAAAAGAACGGTTTTACCTGTGCGCGGCGGCGCAACAATAAGGGAGCGCTGGCCTTTACCGATGGGCGCTACCAGATCGATAATCCGGGCAGAGCGGTCTTTTACAGTTGGATCATCAACTTCCATGATCAACCGCTCGTCAGGGTACAACGGCGTCAGATTTTCGAAAGCTACTTTGTGGCGCGCCTTCTCAGGGTCCTCGAAGTTGATCAAGGTTACCTCGGTAAGCGCAAAGTAACGCTCGGTGTCGTCAGGTGCCTTAATCAAACCGTCAATCGTATCTCCGGTCCGCAATGAGTGCTGGCGGATCATTTCGGGAGAAACATAAATATCATCAGGTCCTGGCAGATAGTTCGCTTCGGGAGAACGCAAAAATCCGAACCCATCCTGCAAAACCTCGAGAACACCATCCCCCGAGATTTCCCAGCCTTCGTCCGCGCGTTCACGCAGAATCTGGAACATCATCTCGCCCTTGCGCATCGTTGAGGCGTTTTCAATCTCAAGCTCTTCCGCCATCGAAAGCAGGCTTTTAGGAGATTTTGCCTTTAGATCGGCAAGTTTAAGGGTCTCGAGGGTCATGAAAATATCCTTAGCCCGCGCAAATGCGATCAGGGGCTGGTGTGGTAAGCAATAGGTGGGCTGCGCCATCCCCGAACGGGGAGGTAAATATCATTTACGCCGCTGACCTGCCCCTGTCAACAAATGCCGCTTTCAGAATTTTACAGTAACTGAAAATACAATCAGGATCATGAGAAGGGTCGGTACTTCGTTCATTATGCGATACTGTTTCCCGGTTGTTGAATTCTCGCCGTTTTGGAAACCTCGCATCCTCCGCATCAACCAGATATGAAACACCGTCATCGCGATGACGCCAGCACCCTTGAGCCAAGGCCAGACATCACCCCAGTAAACAATCCCCGGCGTTGCAACCAAAAGCAGGCCAAAGACCCAGGTCGCCATCATTGCCGGTTGCATGATTACTTTGGCCAATTTGTATTCCATCATTGCAAATATTTCATGGGTTTCACCACTCAGCCCTACCCGTTCGGTGTGATGTACCATCAAGCGGGGCAGATAAAACAACGCGGCCATCCAAGAAATCACAGACATGATGTGCAGCCCCTTGATCCAAGGGTATGCCGAACTCAGGATATCACTCATGTTTGTCTCCATCTCTGTGATCTACTCTTTATAATAATAAAGATAGAAAGAAAGATTGTTGATTTAAGTAGGGAGCCCAAAACCTGTGGATTAAATGGTTATCCCCAGTCTACTTTCCGTAATTTCATCGGGGGAGAACATATGTTAGCAAAGCCATGATATACCTTTTTTTATAATGTTATCAGTTATTTAATTTCGATCCTACAATTTTTATCTGTGGATAACCCTGTGCACAGCTCTGCATTAACCAAAGTTACCAAATGGTAAAATTATCCTTATCCACGGTGGAGGAATCTCAGGTAAACCCGATGGAAGGGGCGGCTTATCCACCCCTTGAACCTCTGGTGTTAATTGTCGACAAGTTATTGTCGAGAACATCTTGGCACTATGCACGAGTTATCCACATGTCTGTCCACATTATCCTTGCCTCTGGATCTGCGATAAGGACCAGTATGCTGTCACAAGCTGCTGTACCTCATACCGTTCAGATCGCCCGTGTCGACGAGGACATGATCAAAGCGTCTTTAATTGCCGAAGGGGCGCCACCTCGTGATATTGCGGATGCTCTTGCCGAAATGAAAGCTTCCAAAGTCAGCGATAAAAATGCTGGTGCGCTGGTTATTGGTTGTGATCAGGTGCTGGAGCATAATGGCACGCTGCTCAACAAGCCACAGACACCCGAGGACGCTCTCGCGCAGCTCAAGCAGATGCGCGGTGACAGGCATACGCTTTTATCTGCTGCAGTGATCTATGAGGATGGAAAACCCTTATGGCGTCATGTTGGTATTGTCCGGCTACGCATGCGCGATGCAAGCGATGCCTATCTGGCTGATTATGTCGCACGAAACTGGGACAGTATTCGCCATGCCGTTGGTGCCTATAAACTTGAGGAAGAAGGTGTGCGGCTGTTCTCGCGTATCGAAGGGGATTACTTTAACGTTCTGGGTATGCCTTTGCTGGAAATCCTCAATTACCTCACTCTGCGCGGAGATATTGCCCAATGACCGAATTGCCCCGCATCCCCCTCGCCGGTGTTATCGGCTCGCCCATTGCCCACTCAAAATCGCCGCAGTTGCACCGCCACTGGCTCAAGGCCTATGGCATTGCCGGCCACTATATCCCGATGGATGTAAGTGCAGAAAATCTGGAAAAAGTGCTGCGTACCCTTCCCTCGATGGGTTTTGTGGGCGTGAACATTACCATTCCGCACAAAGAAAATGTTCTTCAGATTGCTGATCTTGTGACAGACCGCGCAACGCTCATCGGTGCAGCAAATACACTTATTTTCCGAAAAGATGGAAAGATTCACGCAGATAATACAGATGGTTACGGTTTTATAGAGAATTTGAAATCGGGTGCGCCCGGTTGGGATCCCCGCTCCGGCCCTGCGGCTATTCTGGGCGCTGGTGGTGCTGCGCGCGCCGTCATCTCGTCCTTGCTGGAGGCGGGCGTGCCCGAGATTTTGCTGTCAAACCGGACACGCGTGCGTGCAGACAAACTTAAACAGGAATTCGGCAGCCGCGTTCAGGTCTTCGACTGGGTGCAGGCCGGTAATATGATTGATGACGCATCACTTCTGGTGAATACCACATCCCTTGGAATGATCGGTAAGTCCGAGATGCGCGTCCCACTGGACGGCCTGCGCGCGACCACTGTTGTGACCGATCTGGTTTATGCACCGCTCAAAACACGGTTGCTCGAAACTGCGCAAGGGTATGGTTGCGTTACTGTTGACGGTTTGGGAATGCTTTTGCATCAGGCAGTGCCCGCGTTCGAGAGGTGGTTCGGCAAACGTCCCGAGGTGGACAGCGCCACACGCGCTGCGGCCCTTCGCTGATGTTTTTGCTTGGCCTTACAGGCTCTATCGGGATGGGAAAATCAACCACTGCAAAGATGTTCGTCGACGAGGGGTGCGCCCTCTGGGATGCTGATGCTGCGGTGCACCGGCTGTATGCTCTTGGCGGAGCTGCAGTGCCGCCATTCCTTGCGGCGTTTCCGCAAGCTATAGTTGATGGCGCTGTATCACGGCCTGCACTAAAGGAAATCATCGGCGGCAATCCAGCAGCGCTTAACCAGATTGAGGCGATCATTCATCCGCTAGTCGGCCAAGACCGAGCTGACTTTCTTGCTAAAACCAAAGCTGATATCGTTGTTCTCGATATTCCGCTCCTTTTTGAGACAGGCGGTGACGCACGGGTGCATGCAACGGCCTGTGTCTACACGGATGATGCCACTCAGGAAACACGGGTTCTGGCGCGCGGCACTATGACCCGCGAACAGTTTCTGGCCATCAAGGCCAAACAGTTGCCTGCCGCTGATAAATGCGCCCGAGCGACCTATGTTATTCAAACCGACACCCTTGAACACGCCCGCGCGCAGGTGCAGACAATTGTAAAAACTATCCGGAGCCAGCCCCATGCGTGAGATCGTCCTCGACACCGAAACAACAGGATTTGACCCCAAATCGGGCGACCGGATCGTGGAGATCGGTGCCGTCGAATTGATGGGGCATGTTGCAACAGGCAAAACTTTCCATGAATATATAAATCCCGAGCGTGGCATGCCCGACGAGGCGTTTCAGGTGCATGGACTGGGCGATGACTTTTTGCGTGATAAGCCCAAGTTTGCTGCTGTGGGTCAGGCATTTCTTGATTTCGTTGGTGACAGCAAAATGGTTATCCATAATGCGGCTTTCGACATGAAGTTCCTGAACTTCGAATTGGGTAAAATGGGCTTAAGGCAACTGCCGTGGGAGCAGGCGATCGATACGCTGGCCATTGCGCGAAAGAAGTTCCCCGGCTCGCCCTCGTCGCTTGATGCGCTGTGCCGCCGCTTTGGCATCGACAATGGTGCGCGCACTCTGCACGGCGCGCTTCTTGACAGCGAAATTCTGGCTGAGGTTTATCTTGAACTTATCGGGGGTAAACAACCTGATTTCGGCCTGTCTACCCGCGCAGAGCCAAAAGAGGGCGAAACTCACACAGAGTGGACTCCGCGCCCGCGTCCCGTGCCCCTGCCCTCACGCCTGTCCGAAAAAGAAACCGCCGCCCACGCCGAGTTTGTCGGCAAGTTGGGCGGCGGTGCGGTTTGGTTGAAAACCTGAAACAGGCTTATGCTTGTGCAACAGGCTGTGCTTCGGCCTGACGGCGCGCGATCTCGTTGCGATAGAGCGACACAAAATCAATGTTTTCGAGGTTAAGCGGCGGGAAACCACCGTCACGTGTCACGTCACTCACAATACGGCGCAAAAACGGGAATATCATACGTGGGCATTCGATCAGCAAAAACGGGTGCAACTGTTCTTCGGCAACATCCTGAATATCAAAAATGCCGACATAGTCGATTTCCAGCACAAACAATGTCGTGTCAGCGCCCTTGGCTTTGGATGTCACATTCAGTTTGATTGCTGTCTCGTACTGGTTATCAGTGGAGCGCTTTTTTGCATCAAGGTTCACTTGAACCTGAACATCGGGCTGCACATCTGTCGGCGCGCCTTTTTGGGCCATGATATTTTCGAACGACAGATCGCGGATGAATTGACCCAGAACGCGCAGTTTCGGGGATACTGGTGGTGTTGCTTCGGCCTCGGCCATGAACGGCACTCCTTTTTGGAGGGTGAAAAATTAACTCGGCTCGGCTTATCAGGTCAGGCCAAATCGCTCAATCTCTTAGTTCCCCAAGGCTTGTGCGCCGCCGCTTAGCTTTTGGTCCAACCGGAGGGGCGTTTTTGTACGTCCTCATCTGGTAATTCCATAAATTCACCATCGATAATGTCACCGTTGCCGCTTGTCCGGTGTGGCTGTTGGTTTGGCCCGCCACTCTGTGTTCCGAAGCTCTGTATATTGATACGTGCGCGAATTGCCTTGAAGACCGCCGTGCGGATCGCTGGCACCAGAAGCGAAAAACCCACGGCATCGGTGAAAAAACCAGGGGTAAGCAACAAGGCGCCGGAAAACAGGATCATCGCGCCGTGCACCAATGGCTCTGTCGGATCGCGCAAATCGCCGAATGACTTTTGCAGCTGGTTGAGCGCCATGCGGCCTTGGCTACGCACCAGATAGGTGCCGGCAAGAGCTGTCAGGATGACAATAAGCAGCGTTGGCCAGAGGCCGATAAAGCCGCCAACCTGAATGAATAGCGCGATCTCGATCACCGGAACTGCGATGAATGCGATTAATAGCCACATGTTATTGCTCCCTTTCAGCGGGCCTGTGGTGGACTTGAGCCCCTATCACACCTACATAAGGTGCTTGACGCATTGTTTCCACGCCTAGTCCTCAAGAGGTTCATATGAATTCGCCGCTTATCCAGATTCTGGTTCTTGCCGCAATTGCGGTCTTTCTCGTCCTGCGCCTCAAGAACGTGCTTGGCACGCGGGAAGGATTTGAAAAACCTCCTTTGCCTGTTCCTGAGAAAAAACGGGACGGGCCGGCTTTTCAGGTGATCGAGGGCGGGCCTGATCTCGATATAACTGATCACTTCGATGAAGGGACGCCACAAGCAAAAGCACTGGCAGAGATGAAGCGCATCGAGCCATCTTTCAACGTGACCGAGTTTCTGGCCGGCGCGCGCGGCGCTTACGAGATGATCGTGATGGGTTATGAGACAGGTGAACTGGATAATATCAAAAGCTTTCTGTCCGATGACATCTATGAGAGTTTCGTCGACGGAGTTGCGGCGCGTGAAGATCAAGGCCTGACTATTGAGGCAAATTTTATCGGCGTTCGGGAGATGGCTCTTGATCATGTGACCCTAAATCCGGACACAAAAGAGGCCGAAATGACCCTCAAATTTGTGGCCGAACTGACACAGGCCGTTCGCAACAGTGACGGAGAGATTGTCGAGGGCAGTGTTACAGATGCTAAAAAGCAAAAAGATACGTGGGTATTCTCCCGCCATATGGGTTCGGATGATCCAAATTGGTTCTTGGTTTCTACAGACGGGTAACATGCGCTCTTCGCATTACTGCCATTTTCGGGGCCTCGCTGCTGGCGGGGCCTTTGGCGTCTGACGTGAAATATGAAGTGCTCACCTTCGACCAGCTTGATGGTTGGGCGGATGATGATCACGCCGCTGCCTTTTCGGTGTTTTTGAATACCTGTCAGGATATGAAGGACCCCGACTGGAATGCAGTTTGCGCTTTCGCCCGAACCAATCCCGACCCCCGCTATTTTTTCGAACTGCTGTTTCGCCCCGTTGTGATGGATGATGGGAACGAGCCATTGTTCACCGGATATTTCGAGCCCGAGCTCGAAGGCTCTATTACGCCTACATCGCGCTACCGGTTCCCAGTATATAAAATGCCGCCCGAAGCGCTGCAGAACCGTCCATGGCTACCACGCCGCGATATTCTGGAAACCGGCGTAATGGACGGGCGCGGATTGGAAATCGCGTTTGTTGATGATCCGGTCGAGCTTTTCTTTCTCCAGATACAGGGATCAGGCCGTATACGGCTGTCCAATGGAAATAACCTGCGCGTTGGTTATCGGGGATCCAACGGTCATGACTATCGTTCAATTGGTCAGGAATTGGTGCGCCGTGGCGTGTATGAGCCCCATCAGGTCAGCGCGCAAGTGATCAAGAACTGGGTAAGGCGCAATCCGCTCGAGGGGCAGGAATTGCTCTATCACAACCCATCTTATGTTTTTTTCCGCGAAGTCAGCCAAGTGCCCGGTGATCAGGGGCCTTTAGGAGCAATGAACCGCTCGATCACGACAATGCGCACGATTGCGGTGGATCCGGCATTTGTGCGTCTTGGCTCTCCAGTGTGGATTGAAAAAGACGGTGCCTCGCCGTTGCGGCGCCTCATGATCGCCCAGGACACCGGATCAGCGATCAAGGGTGCACAACGTGCCGATGTTTTCTTTGGTACAGGGGATGCGGCGGGCCAATTGGCGGGCACAGTTCGTGATCCCGGTCGTCTGGTGGTTCTGATGCCGATTCAGCGCGCCTATGCCCTGCTGCCCGAAAGCGCTATATGAAACGCCGCCGCCTCACAGCTGAGGACCGCGAGCTGTGGGACCGTGTGCGGGCAAATACGCAACCTATTCAGCGTAGCGATCTGGAGGTGGAGCGTTTCGACCCTGATACCACCCTGCCCGCGCCTGCGCCGCGCAACCTGCTCAAGGCAAAGTCGGTGATCCTCGGAAAACCTGTAGGTCCTTCCCGCAGTCCTGCCCATAATCTGGCACCGGCAATTCATGACCATATTCGTCAAACTCCGGTACAAATGGATCAGAAGTCATTTGGGAAGCTTAAGCGCGGCAAGCTGCGGCCGGAGGGCAAGATCGACCTGCATGGCATGACGCTGGAACGTGCGCATCCGGTGTTGACCGGCTTTGTGATGAATGCCCACTCCCAAGGAAAGCGCCTGATCTTGATTGTGACGGGAAAAGGAAAAGAGCGGGATGAAGGCGGCCCGATTCCCGTACGCTATGGCGTGCTACGTCACCAAGTGCCGCAATGGCTTGCCATGCAGCCTATGAAATCAGTCGTCCTTCAAATTGCGCAGGCTCATGTCAGCCACGGGGGGGGCGGTGCTTATTACGTGTACCTACGGCGCCACAGGTAGGTCACGCTGATACCTAAGGACACCGAGGCCTGCCATAAGCGCACCTGCAAAATAATAGACGGCAATCGGAATCATCTGATCGGGGAAATCGACGCCATAGTCGATGAAAGCGCCAGTTACTCCCGGCCCGATGGCTGATCCGAACACCATTAATGCTGCTGCTGCCGCCTTGATCGCACCAAGGTTGCGGGTGCCATAGAACACTGCCCAAAATGCCGAGGTCGCCGTACCCTGCATGCCCTGACCCACGCCGAAAATCACGAGACCAACACCGGCCATGAGTATCGTATCGGCATAGGCCAACACCAAAAATGACAGACCAAATGGCACCATCTGGAACGGGACAATCCATTTCACCCCGAAACGGTCAATTGCCCAGCCGGTGATAAACGTGAACGCGATGCTCGCTACGGTATAGGCAGGCATGAGTGCCACATAAGCTCCAAGGCTCCATCCTTTTACCTCGGTTAAATGAACCTGCTGGAAGAACAGCGCTGTCCCCCATGCGGAAGGGCCAAGGACCAGCGGGATCAGGATATAGAACAGCGGATGTCGTAGCATCTGTGTGCGGGTCCAATGATGCCCGCACATCCCGACGGATTGTGTATCGTTGGACATGGACTGAGGAGTCCGCTCTTGGCGCAGCAGCATCTGGATCATCGGTATCATCAGCACCACACACACCGCTGCCACTAGCCACAGGTTGCGCCAGTCCACAGTGGCAAGCAGGGCTACAAAGATGATCGGTAACACGGCTTGCCCCACGGCGAAGCCCATAGACGAGATCGAAAGCGCCCGTCCTCGCGTTGCAATAAACCAGCGCGACATTGCTACCGCACCAAGTTGCGATAGCATCCCCTGACCCATCAGCCGCAAAGCATAGATTACAAATATGAGCAAAAAACCGTTTGGTACGAGTGACATTACCACACAGGCAGCAGCCAGAAGCACCATCACCCAAAGTGACAATTGCCGCACGCGGAAACGGTCTGTAAGGGCCCCCGCCCAGATCATCGTAATCGCGGACAGCGTCGTGCCGATGGTATAAATCCCACCCCATCCACCATCGCTCAAACTGAAAGTGTCTTTAATTTCCCCCGCAAACAACGAAATGAAATAGGTCTGACCGAAGGAGGAGGTAAATGTGAGTAAAAAACCTGCAAGCAGGAATAAACGGTTGTCGATGAGAAAACGAATATAGCCCATGCGCCTTTGATTTCAGGCGCATGGGAAAATGAAAAGAGATTAAAGCACGTAGCGGCTCAGGTCGGTAGATTTAACCAGTTCACCGAGGTTTTTATCGACAAACTCAGCATCAACCACGATCTTCTCGCCACCACGATCCGGCGCGGAAAAGCTAAGCTCTTCGAAGACCCGTTCCATCACAGTGTAAAGGCGCCTTGCGCCAATGTTCTCTACAGATTGATTCACATCCGCCGCAATTTTTGCCAATGCTGCGATGCCTGTGGTGGTAAAGCTGACCTCAACCTGCTCCGTGTTCATCAGCGCGGTATATTGAAGGGTCAACGCATTGTCGGTTTCGGTGAGAATGCGGACAAAATCATGCTCTGTCAGGGGACGCAACTCGACACGGATGGGCAGACGGCCCTGAAGTTCGGGGAGCAAATCAGATGGCTTCGCGATATGAAAGGCGCCCGAAGCGATGAACAGGATATGATCGGTCTTCACCGGCCCGTGCTTTGTGCTTACGGTTGTGCCTTCGATCAGTGGGAGAAGGTCACGTTGTACGCCTTCACGGCTCACATCGCCGCCACGGGCATCGGCACGGGTACATACTTTATCGATTTCATCTAAAAATACGATACCATTCTGCTCGATCGCTTCGATCGCGGCGCGGGTTACTGTCTCGTCGTCCAGCAGCTTGTCGGCTTCTTCGCCGATAAGTACCTCATAGCTGTCGCGCACGCTCAGGCGTTTCTTGGTCTTGCGCCCGCCCATGGCTTTTCCGAAGATATCACCAAGGTTCATCATCCCGCCGCCGCCCTGTGGCTGACCCGGGATCTCCATCGCGGAAAACGGATTTGAGGTGTCGGTAACCTCCAGGTCGATCATTGTCTCGTCTAGCTGGCCATCATGCAGCTTTTTGCGAAACATTGTACGCGTTCCTTCGCGGGCATCCGGCCCTGCTATCGCATCAATCACGCGCTCCTCGGCGGCGCTTTGGGCTTTGGTTTTCACGTCTTCGCGCATATGTTCGCGGGTCATGGCAATGGCCACATCCAGCAGATCGCGTATGATCTGCTCTACATCGCGTCCGACATAACCTACCTCGGTAAATTTTGTCGCCTCAACTTTAAGGAAAGGCGCCCTCGCCAACTTTGCCAGACGGCGGCTGATTTCGGTTTTACCCACGCCGGTAGGTCCAATCATCAGTATATTTTTTGGGTATACTTCGGCGCGGATGTCATCGGGCAGGTTGCGACAACGCCAGCGGTTGCGCAGGGCGACGGCCACGGCACGCTTCGCGTCATTCTGGCCAATGATATAACGGTCCAGCTCGGATACGATCTCGCGGGGGGTTAGATCAGTCATGCTTTGATTTTCTCCACGGTCAGGTTGCCGTTAGTATAAACGCAGATGTCGGAGGCGATTTTCATGGCATCGCGTGCGACAGCTTCGGCATCACGGTCACTTTCGATTAGACCGCGCGCAGCAGCGAGCGCAAAGTTGCCGCCCGATCCGATGGCGGCAATATCATGTTCAGGTTCAAGCACGTCACCCGCACCTGTGATGATCAGTAGCTCCTTACCATCTGTGACAATTAGCATCGCTTCCAGCTTTTGCAGATATTTGTCCGTGCGCCAGTCCTTCGCAAGGTCAACGCTCGCACGCTGTAGCTGACCGGGGGTCGCTTCCAGCTTTGCTTCCAGCCGCTCCAATAAGGTAAATGCATCGGCGGTAGAGCCGGCAAAACCGACAACCACATCGTACCCACCGGGCGACAGGCGGCGCACCTTGCGTGCGGTGCCTTTGATCACGGTCTGGCCAAGGCTTACCTGACCGTCACCCGCGATCACGACTTCGCCGCCCTTCTTCACGCCAATGATCGTCGTGCCGTGCCAGCCGGGAAATTCTTGAGTTGCCATAAAGCCTCCATAGTTGAATCATATATGAAAACCCTGTCGGTGTTTAGCAAGGCCCTGACCGGAAAGGATATGAATTGCCCCAGACAACGATCCTTAAAATCGAGGCGCACCGGCTTTTTTGCGAGCTTGGTGCGCAGGCTGGTCTGGCAGTCACGGACTATCGCTGCGGTGCTGAATGGATCAAAGATGACCGGAACAGGCTGCATATCGTGCAACGCTATGATAATTCAGGTGCGCCGTCTGTGGTTCTGAAATTTGCCCAGCGGCCTGTTGATAAGGAAGCTTTCGGTCGGATACTTGACGCCCATCACGGCGCGCAGGCTGCTTTGTCAGGGTCGGAATTAAACACGGTTCCTCAGATACTGGCGGAGGACCGATGCGCCCAAGCATACTTAATGCAATATATCGCTGGCGATACCTTTCTAGAACTGTGCCGGAACCAGTCAAACCACACACCGCTTTTGCGCAAGGCGGGCGCGTGGCTGGCCGCGTTTCATGGCGGAACTTTTCAACAAAAACGTCCCTTCCAGCCGCGGTTCATGGTGCGCCATATGGGTAAGCTGGCCGGTCAGATGCGGGTAGGGGAACGGCGCATTAGCGGCCAAGGCCAGTTTATCACCTATGCCGATCGCATTGGTGAATTTGCGGGCACGGCGGAAGGTCATATCGGTACGATTGCCGCAAAACACGGTGACCTTAACGCGCATAACATCCTGATATCCGATCACGCGACTGCTGGGTTCGACTTTCTCGGGACGGATAATGCGCCGGTCGCCTACGATATCGCGCGCTTCTTGCAAAGCTATACCCAGTTGGTCGGGGATATGGACGATCTGAAGACGGGACACGCCGTACCGCAGCGTGCATGGGACGCATTTTTCTCAGGGTACGATTTGGTTGGCGCTGATGATCCCACGGTCATTTTCCTCAGCAAAGTTCAGATTCTGACAGATTGGAACAGGATGCAGGACAAAACGACACTCAAAAGCTTGTTAAGATTAGAGCGCCTTAAAGAAATTGCGCGCCAGGCTTTCACCTGACGCGCAAATTTTTCGATTACCATAGCGTCGAGTTAAAGAGCTTCTTCGATCCAGCTCTTCAATGCTGCCTTGGGGCGTGCGCCCGCCATATTGGAAACCACTTCGCCGTCCTTGAAGATGAACAGCGCAGGAATCCCGCGGACACCCATCTGGGCAGCTGCATTAGGGTTGCTGTCAACGTCGACTTTAACGATTTTAACTTTGCCGTCCATTTCGGCTGACAGCTCTTCGAGCGACGGGCCGATCTGTTTGCATGGGCCGCACCACTCCGCCCAGAAATCCACCACTACGGGGATGTCCGAGTTTTTTACTTCGGCGTCGAATGTATCGTCTGTTACTGCAACGGTGGCCATAAAGCTCTCCATGGGTTCGGGTGTTTAAGATACCTAAGAAGGTGTGTTGCCTGCGTCAAGGTGACCTGTGCGGTGCAATGCGGCAGTCACGATATTGTGGGGCAGTAACATCAGAGTGCCCGTATGGGTCCACAGGATCGCGGTTTCGATCCGGTGATCGGGGTAAATGGCGCGCAACGCATGATCATATGCCCCCATCTGGCGGAGCAGTCCTTCGGGGCAGCCTTCGGGTGTTTCTGGCACCGTCCGGTTGGTTTTGAAATCAACGGCCAACACGCGGTCCCCCTCAATGACCAATCTGTCAATAATGCCATAGAGCGGCGCGCTTCCGATGCGGGCAGTTACCGCGACCTCGGCTAATGCTGAGGGCGCAAATACAGGGGAAAGTGCGTGATTTTCGAGAACAGAAATCGCTTCGAAGAGCGCGATTTCTGCGACGGCGGGCTCGGTTCTTTGCATCAGTTGTCGCCCTGCTGAAGCGCGCTTTGACCCGTCGAGCGGGGCGAGATGCTCCAGTAGCATATGAACCAGTGTTCCGTACGACTTGGCCGCTTCTTCATCCATACCCGCTTCACCGCCCAACGCTTTTGCCCCGCCCAGATCAGAGGGGGAGAGCACTTCGGTGCGCACAGGAGCTGGGGGTGGCGCTGTGCTAAATACAGTCTCTAACTGGGTACTATGCGTCGAGAAGGGCTGCTGCGCCACAATGGGAAGCGTGTCCCAACCTGCTTCCTCGTGACGTTTTCCGTTGACCAACCCTTCGGTAAAAGAAACAGCGTTGAGGTGCCCAAGGGCTTCGTCCACCATCTGATACCAGCTTCCGTCTTTGCCTAAATCCCCTGCAGCAGCGACGATCAGCCACTTTTCAGCCCGGGTCATCGCGACATAAAGCAGGCGTAGCCCCTCTTGGGTTTGTGCCTCTTTCAACACATTAATGTGGGCCGCAATGCCCTGTGTCATCTCGTTGGCGTTCGGTTTCCAGATAGGTGTGTCGTCGAGAGTTATAATCTCGCTCTTCACATCGTTTTTCTTCAACCCTGTATCCGGCAGAATAACGATCGGCGCTTCCAGTCCCTTGGCACCATGGACCGTCATTACACGGATCTGGTCAGAGGCACTGTCGATCTGGCGCTTGATCTCAAGATCATCTGCCTGCATCCATTCCAGAAACCCCGTAAGGCTGGGCACCTCGGTCCGCTCATAGGCAAGCGCCTGTCCCAGAAGCGCATCTATCCCGTCTTCGGCCTCCGTTCCCATCCGCGCCAGCAGATTACGGCGCCCGTGATGGCGCGTCAAAATCCGCTCGATTAAATCATAGGGGCGCAAAAAATCTACCTGACTGCGGAGGTCGTGCAGAACGGTCAGAGTGTCAGGATATGTATCGGTTTGTGTGCGCAGGCTTTGCCACAGGTCCTGTTTTGCGGGGCGGTGGTGGGCCAATGTAAATAATTCTTGTTCGGTCCACCCAAACAGAGGCGAGCGTAATGCGGTTGCCAGTGCAAGCGCATCATCGGGCGTAGACAGAAACGACAGGAGTGCTCCGATATCGCGAACCGCCAATTCAGCCCCGACCTTCAGGCGATCCGCCCCTGCGATCTTGAGGCCAGCAACCTTGCAGGCGCGGATAATCTCCGAAAATAGTCCGGTCTTGCGACCCCGTACCAGAATGAGGAAGTCGCCCTCAGTAATTCGGCGGCGGTGCAAGCTGCGGTCTTTTCCATCGTCGGGAATATAATGCTCTCCCTCGACCAGATATTTGATCTGTCCGGCAATCTGGTCCGCTAAAATAACGGTATGGTGTTGCGTGCTTTTCCGGTCGACCGGATCCGTCCAGTCAGGTTCATCTTCCTTGGTCTTGTCTGCCTCTATAACAGGCCAGATATCCACACGACCTGGCAGAGCCTCCTTGAACGCGAGATGTGTCATGGTTTGATCCATGCGCGGATCGGGCAGGGTGTTGAATGTCTGATCAACCGCACGCAAAATCGCGGGAGAGGAGCGGAAAGAGTAGTCAAGGCTTTGGTCCTGAAAGCTCAGATTTGCGGCCCGCAAACTTTCTCCGAAGGACGTTCGCTTGTGGTCGAATTCACGCGGATCGGCCCCTTGGAACGAATAAATTGACTGTTTTTTATCGCCCACAACAAACAGGGTGCGCTCAATCGCGCTGTCCCGTGCACCAGAGCCTGACGCGAACTCGTCTGCCAGCTTCTCAATCACATCCCATTGGCGCGGGGAGGTATCTTGTGCCTCGTCGACCAAAATATGATCGATCCCGCCATCAATTCGGTAGAGAACCCATGCAGCAACTTTTGGATCATTAAGCAATGCGCGCGCGCGCAAAATCAGGTCGTCGAAATCAAGCCATCCTCGCCTTTGTTTTTCGGCCTCATAGCGGGAAATAAACATGGCCGCAAAACGGTGAAGGGCGCCCGTCCGCGATACATTACGGGCCCGCATCTGAATATCATGCGCTTCATATGTGCGCTGGGCCAGGTCCTCGAACGATCCCAGCATCGGGCCTAGGTCGGCTTTGGCATCCTTTGTCGGAAAGCTTTTGCGTGGCTCCATCGCTTGGGTGAGCATTAGAGATTTGAGCATTTCCAGCCCGGCAAGGGAGGGCTTTGTGAAATCGATTGTCCGCAATGCATCTGCCAGAATAGGCATCGTCTTGGTTTTCTGAACAGCAAATACTTCAATCGCGTCTGGCATCCATCGGGCAACGGCCTCGTCCATTACCTGTGCGGGCAGGGTGTTGATGTCAAAACCATCCGGCAGATCGAACAGCGCGTTCAAATCACCCGGCAGGCTTCCGAACAACTCGCGCTTTCCTGTGATGGACTGCGTAAGAGAGGCGAAACTCTCGCCCGTGTAATGCGCGGCCAAATCTGTGACCAATTGTGCCTGCTGCCCCTCGGCCATCGAATCGAGAACATCGGCGCGCAGCAGTTCTGCGGCACGGTCTTCGATCTCTTTGAATTGCGGGCTGACACCTGCCTCTAATGGAAAGCGGCGCAGAAGGGATGCACAGAATGAGTGGATAGTCTGGATCTTCAGCCCACCTGGGGTTTCGATGGCCTGCGCAAACAGCGTTCTCGCCTCGCGCAATTTATCAGGCGCGATTTCGCGCAACACCCCCAGATCGCGCAGGCCTTCGCGCAGGTCGTCATCTTCCATCATGGCCCATTCGCCAAGGCGTTTGAACAAACGGTTCTGCATCTCGGATGCCGCGGCTTTGGTGTATGTAAGGCACAGGATATGCTGGGGCTTCACCTCATCCAGCAACAGGCGCGCGACGCGGTCCGTCAATACGCGGGTCTTGCCAGAGCCTGCATTGGCGCTGAGCCAAGTGGATGTATCAGGCCGAGCTGCAGTAATTTGCGCGCGCGTGGCCTCGTCCCATTGAGGTTGGGTGGTCATATTAAATCCTCTGGCGCTGCTGTGTCTGATCCGTCCCATTCGCCGTAGCGTGCGAGGTGGTCGAACTCGCCTGCAAAGCCAACCTTTTCCATCATCCGCCGCGATGTGAACCCCTGATCAAGGTCAAGATAGGCAGCAATTAAGGTGCGCAAGTTTGCAATTATATCTGCTGGCGGCTCGTCCTCCAGCGGGGCATCAACCTCCTTTGGATTGTTGCCGAGCCCTATGAATGTGGCGCTGGATACAGGGGCGGCGCCAATTGCCTTGAACGCACCCTGTTCGACCATCGCGGCCTCGATCAACAGTTGCTTGTCAAAATGCGTTTGTTGTTTGGATGTGGGTGGCTCTCCGGTCTTGTAATCATAAATCTGGATTTCGCCCGCATCGTTGCGGTCAATTCTGTCTGCCACACCGCGCAGGGTGAACCCGAGTTCGACCAACTCAAGCGTGCCGCGTGCCTCTGCCTCGAAGGCTAGGGGGGTCGCCCGCCCGAGGCGCTCGCGTTCGCGCTCGATAAACCAGTCGGCAATGCGGGCAATCCGCGCTAGCCAAATCGTGCGCGCCGCAGGCCACGGAACAAGCTCGGTCAGGACAACTTCGGCGATTGCCAACAGTTGTTTTCGCGACAGGTTTGCAGGATCGGCTACGGCAGATTTTACAAAATGCTCCATTACCTTGTGGGTTACATCGCCGCGCAGCAGCGCATCGGCTGATTGTACCAGCGGGCGTAGGCTACGCAGGCGCAAGCTGTGGCGGGCATAGATGGCATAGGGGTCGCGGATCAGGGTCTTGATTTCCGTCACCGACAGATTGCGCGGGCGGGCGGCCAGTGGCGGGCGCGGTGAGGGGCGAAGGGCCGAGTTGACTGGCGTTACCGCCTCAAGCGCGCGGGCCTGCGAAAGCCAGTAATCCCCGCGTGCGATCATCGCTCTCCACGCATCCGCACCGCCCTGTTTGGGCAACCCGCCCATTAGGTTACCCAAACGGTTGATCCAGCGGGATGGTACCGTTTCCGCATCTTCTGACCGGATGGCGCGTGTAATCCAGACCTCGGGCGCGCAAACTGCCTGCTGGTAGTCATGCGCCGCAAGGCCGACTCGCCGCTCTGGTAACAACAGACCTGCATCATGTCGCATCTTGCGGTTTAGCCACGGATCGGGTGGCGGTGCTTCCGGCCATGTGCCATCGTTAAGTGCCCCGAGGATTACCAGATCGGCACCCTGTACCCGTGCCTCCAATGTGCCCCAGATCATGATGCCTGAATAGGGCGCATCGCGATCGCGCACCTCGCCTGCCGATAGAAGTGCACCGATCAGGTCGCCGTAATCGGATGCCGTGAGGTCAGTACCATGACCCGCCTCCGCTTCAAGTTCCTGCATGACCCGCAATGCTTCAATGCCAGCCTTCTTCTGCCAAAGTTCATGCCCGGGGTTTCGCGAGGGACCAGCCGCCAGACCATTTGCCAGCTCAAGGTGCCGCGCCACCCAATGCGTCAGCGGCCGCGCCTCATGATCAAGGTGACCCATCGTGGCGGCACCGACCCAAGCGGCCCACTGCTGCATCTGCGTGTCATCGGGTGCAGCCTTGGCGCAGATCGACACGAAAGCTTCCGTTTCGGGGTAGGGCAGACCGTGTCGCCGGATTGACAGTTCGCAGCGTTGTGTATTCAGGCGGTGCATGTTCCGGTTTTCCGCACTGTGTGTCAGTGGATGTTTCAGCAGCGTCAGCAAAGCTTCTGCATCCAGCCTGCGCGCAAATAACGCGGCAGCGTGACGCAAAAACCGCCCTGGAGGCGAAAGGTGCAGGGGTGTGCCCGCACTGTCATCTGGCAAAATGTCCCACCGGCCCAGTGCCGCAGTGACGCGCCGGCCCAGCATTCTGTCGGGCGTGATAAGTGCTGCTGTCTGGCCGTCTTCGGCGGCCTTGCGCAGACGCAGCGCGATCGCCAGCGCTTCTGCACGAGGGCTCTCGGCGAGCAGGAGGGTCATATCTTTGGTCGCATGCTTGAGATCGGCCAGATGTGGTCCCTCAATCCGCCATGCATCCGTCACAGGCGCGGGGCGCAGGGAGAGCGAAATCAGTTTGTTGCGCAGGGGGGATGGAACCTTTGACGGCTCATGCCAGCTTTTTACCGCATTTGCAGTGCCATCCAAGCCCTTCATCAGGCTGTAAAACCGGTATTGCGGATGGTCCTCCGAAATCATCGGATCATCAAGTGCTGCCCAAACTTCGGCTGGTAGATCAAAGTCGAAACCAGGCAGGACCAACGCGCCTTGCGGCAGCTTTGCCACTGCTTGCATCAGCATCATCGTAGTCCCGCGTGATCCGGTTGATCCTGCAATGATAACCGGATTTGCTGGTGGCTCATCAGCCCAAAATGCGGCAATCGCCGCCACTCTGGCCCGTTGGCGCGCCTCTTTGTCCGGGGCGGCTTCGGTAAGGGAAAGATAGCTTTGAACGATCCCTAGGAAAACTTTTGCCCTCTCCCAATGGCCGGACTGGTCCGTAACATCCAGTTCTGCGATGGTTTCCGGTGTGACGCCTTCGCCCTGCATCTCGTCGATCAGCGCTGCAAGGCTATCGGCCAGATCATAAAGCGAGGCGCGAGAGGCCAGATCGGGCGACTGCTCAAGCAAGGCCGAGATCAATCCGATCAACTCCAACCGTCGTCGCAATCCGGGTACCCCTTGTGGGATGATTACCTGCGGAACCAAACGCTCAAGATCGGTGATAAGGCGGATGCGGGGCAGCAGGCGGGCAGGACCATCTTCAAAAATTGTGCGCAGACGGCGCGCCATGCGCTGGGTATTGACGAGGAGATCAACGCTGGCCAAGGCTTCGGGTGGTTGTCCGGAAAACCTGTGAAGAAGGCCGTCAACCAGAGCTTGCGGAAAGTCTACACCTGCGGGTAGGCCGTAAACGCGAGGGGAATCTTGCGGCTCAAACATCGGTGGCGAGCAGTTCTTCAGCGGTTGCCACCCCATCGGGGTGCCCAACATCACACCACATCCCCGGATAGCTGAGGCCAAACAGCCGCTTCTCTTCCAGCATAACATCCCAAACAATATTGAGCGAGAAAACCCGTGCCACAATATTGGCCAGCAGGGCGGTCTTAATGATCTGCACACCGCCAAACACCACCCCCGCACCACGGGTCAGACGCCCATCAGGCGCAAGTGTGAAGTCACCTTTGCCCGAATGTTCAAGTGCGTGTGAAGGTTGTACACCCATCAAAAGCGCGTCCATTTTGTCAGGGTCCCAGGCATCAATAAGCAGGTGTAGCGGGTTTGGCCCACGCCAGATTGCATCGGTGTTCATGGTGATGACCGGTCCGTCTCCCAACATCGGCAGCGCGTTGCGCAGCCCGCCGCCGGTCTCGAGGATGTGGGGAAGTTCAACAACGGTTTGCACGCCCAACGGGCCAAGATGCGCTGCCAGCAACTCTGGGAGGTAATGCAGATTTGCGACGATAACCGGCGGTGCGATATCTTGCGCCAGCGCCAGTGCGTGATCGATCAGCGGTTTGCCCGCAACCGGCACCATGGGTTTGGGGCGATCAGCGGTCAGGTGTTTCATCCGTGTGCCGAACCCTGCTGCAAACAGCATCACCGAAAAACTCATATCGCCGATTTCGCTTTGAGGGTGGCAAGGATGTCGTGCGTGGGTACGGGCATTGTTTCGCGGATATGGACAGCAATTGGCGCAAGCGCCGGATGGGCGAGGTTGCGCTCTACAAATTCCCACACGCGGGGGATTAGATCGACGTAACGCGGTTTGCCCAGCGCGATCGACAATTTGGCGAAAGCACCTACGATCCGCAAGTTACGCTGTACTCCGAGGATAGCATATGCCGCGCGAAATTCGGCGGAGTCCTGTGGGTTTTGCGTCAGATAGCGGTCAATCATCGCAGACTCGATCACGAGGGGCACATCGCGCCGCGCATCCTGAAGGATTGAGACAAGGTCATAGGCGGCGTGGCCCGACATCGCGTCCTGAAAATCAAGCAGCCCAACGCGTGCTGCCCCGTCACGCGTTGGCAGCCACAATAGGTTCTCAGCGTGGTAATCACGCTGGATCAGAACCTGTGGCGCGGCTACAACGGGGACCAGTAGGTCCGCCATGATACGCTCGAACTCTGCTTGTTCAGGGGTGTTGCGCGCGCCTGTGATGCCGAACGAATACCATTCGTAAGCGCGCGCGGCGAATTTGGACATCGTGACCGTATCGTATGGCGCAAGCGGTGGCAGAGGGGCGCCATGCAAAACAGTGAGTACATCTACTGCGGCCTCGTACAGAGGCAATTCCAGCGTTGCATCTCGTGCAATGACTTCTTTAAAAAGGTCATCTCCGAGGTCTTCAATAAGCAAGAGGCCTTGCTCTTTGTTTTGGTTGTAAATCTTGGGTGCGCTTAGCCCGATATTGAGAAGATGCCCGGCGATTGCGAGGAACGGCCGCACATCCTCGCCCCGCTCTTCGGGAGCATCCATCAGGATTGATGTCTCTCCATCGGGGCGCACCAGGCGTTCGTAACGGCGGTTGGATGCATCGCCAGCCACGGTAATTCGTGTGGCATCGGCCCAGCCTGAGTTTGCAATAAAAGCGGTTAAAAGTTGTGCGCGGTCAGTCATGGAATCCAGTCAGTCAATTTATCATCCCAGCGCGGATCAGACCATGTCGCGGTCAGCCTGCGGTGATCTTCAGCATCTGCAGGTAGGAGGCTGATGTCCAGCGCATCCTGAGGCCGCAACGTGGCCAGACGATCAGGCCATTCAATTAAACATACCGCATGTTCCATCGCGTCGATTAGTCCAAGTTCCTCGATCTCGGAGGGATCTGAGAGGCGGTAGAGGTCTGCATGCCAAATCTCTAAGCCGCACGCGGCATTATAGGTCTGCACCAACGTGAAAGTGGGGGAGGGAACATCCTCTGAAATTTCCAGCATCGACTGGATGAGCGCGCGGGCAAAATGGGTTTTGCCGGCCCCTACATCGCCGTGCAGCAGAATCGTATCGCCCGAACAGAGTCTAGCGCCAAGGCGGATAGCGAGTGCTGAGGTGTGATCGGGACTGGAAAGGGGGCAGGTGATTTGCATACCCGCAAACTACCTGCGCCGGACGTCACAGGAAAGAGGGGTCAGTCGACTGCTTGTCCCATTATGACGCCAAATGAGGCGGCTGCGGGAGTTTGATGGGAGAAACGAACAACCGTTGCACCAGACGCTATGGGTACAATTCTGCATTGCATCGGTGTTTGACCCTTTAGGCTAACAGGCATGCTCCATTCAGCGCGGTCTTCCAGCTTCATCACGGCATCCTTCAGGTCCTGCCACAGAGGATTAGCCACGGATTTATCTTTCCAGAGTTGCACGGCGTCGGTTATGGTTACATCGGCAAAGCTGCTTTCACCATCAAACCCCCAAAGAGTATCATAGGCTTTGTTCGAGAAGGTAAGGATGCCGTCCTGTGAGAAAACGGCCAGAGCATCCTCGAACGTATCAACAAGGCTTTGTCCCAGTTCAAGCTCAGCGCGAAAATTTCGGGTGAGGGATACCTCGGCGCTGATATCCTCCATAAGAAAGGCGATTGCTCCATCAGGATGGGGTCGGCCTGTGACTCGGAATGTTTGGCCACCCTCCAGAGTCCAAGTCTCTTCAAACTGTCCGATTTCGGCTGCACTGATCAGATCCGCCATCCGTTGGCGCCAGGTTTTATAGTTTTTGGCTCAGGCATCCGGCGGTTCTCACGCATTGCATCAAAGAAAGAATCAATCGTTGGTCGCGGACTGAGGAATGACACTGACAGACTGGTGAGATCGACAAGAGCGGGATTGAACAGCGCAAGCTGACGGTCGCGATTGAAAATGGCCAGCCCGATTGAGAGATGTGCAAAAGTTTTTGCAAGCGTCTGAACGAAATCGCGCTGGGCCTCTTCAGCGCGGATAAGTTCTATGAGGGATGTCGCGTGATAGAATGTGCCATCCGACATCGGCTTCCGGGTCACGCTGAACCATTCGAAGATTTCGGGGCACTCAAGTGCAAGTTTAACGCGCTTTGTATCGCTGCCTCCAGCAATTGCAGGCAATTCGAATAAGTGGCCTGAGTGGTTATCAGAAGCTTTCGGTAATCTTTTTCTGAGTGCTGCATAGGCGTCATTATGCCAGACGAGGGCACCTGATTTGTCCAATTTCCAGACAGGGTAGGGCAGATGTTCGCTTACCTGTCTCAGGACCTTCAGCTCTTCAAGGTCCGGCGCAAGAACTGATTGTTCTTTTGCTCCGTGAAACAGAACTGTCGCCCCATTTTCATGCCAGATAATTTCAATATCGCTGCCATTCCCCTTAAGGACTAATTCCCCGCAGTCTTTGGCATGAGCCACCGGCGGGAAATCGGGGTAGTGCGGTACAAGTATATTATGCAGATCGGCCCAATTATGCGCGCCGATTGCGATGGGGAGGTTCGCGAGTGCACTGTCGGTTGCATGTTCGATAACGCCATCGCGGAAAAGGATTGCTGGCACATCTTTTTCCACCGGCTGGTCAGCTGGTTTTTGGGGCCTCAGAACCCACCAAATGCCAAGTGCGACAGTCGGCAGAACCACGGCAAAAATGAGAATCAGATCCGTCAAACGATACTCCGCATGCCCAAGTGGGCAAAATCACTCTGCATTAATTAGTCTTTATAAAGTGTTAATTCTGAGACCAATTTATGCCTCCGCAAAGCGGGCGTTCTGCCCTGAGGTCACTGCGTTCTCGCCCTCGCGGGCGTCAATCGTACTGCGCGGCCATCTCACCTCGACCACGGCACCGATATGAGCGCTTATATACCCCGCCTCGTCCGCTCCGTTGGCAAAGCGCAGACTGGCGCCAGAACGCTCCAGCAATGTCTTTGCAATGAAAAGACCAAGGCCCATGCCCTCATACTCGGGGCGCGACAAATCTTTTTTCCGATTTCGACGTTGGCCCATAAACGGGTCACCCAGACGGCCCAGAATTTGTGGCGGAAAGCCCTCACCATCATCGAGAATTCGCAGAGTAATGGTTTCGTCGGTCCATCTGGTTTCAATCCAAACGGTTGTCTTAGAAAAATCGACGGCGTTCTGTATCAAATTGCGGAGACCGTGTATGATCTCTGGCATGCGCAGGATCGCGGGCTGAGGTCCGGTTGGCGCATCTAGATCGTGCAGATTAATCACCACATCCTTGCCGCGTCCCATATGCGGCTCCGCAGCAGCCTCGACCACTGTAATGAGCGGGGCCTGACGCATGTGCAGATCGTCCTTTCCGGCACGGCCCATATCTCGCAAAATATCACGGCAGCGGTTTGTCTGTTCCACAATCAACTCTGCATCCTCGCGCAGCTCCGGCATATCGCGTAATTCCTGAACCAGTTCGGCACTCGCAAGTTTGATGGTCGCCAATGGGGTTCCCAACTCGTGCGCGGCAGCGGCAACAACACCGCCCAGATCGGTAAGCTTTTGCTCGCGTGCAAGGGCCATTTGGGTGGCCGCAAGTGCGTCTGACATCAGGTGGATCTCGGATGTGACCCGCCGCGAATAAGCAGATGTAAATACGACGGCGATGATCAACGCGATCCATTGTCCAAAAATGAACAGTTGTGGAATTTGCAGGACATCACCGGCACCGGTTCGCAACGGGAAATGATAAAAGGCGAGGACACTGACGCTCACGATTGCCATGCCGCATAGAACCATCGTGGCACGCAAACTCAGCGCTGTTGCCGAAATTGTCACAGGTCCTAAAAGCAACAGTGTGAAGGGATTGTTCAACCCGCCGGTCAAAAACAGCAACACACTCAGCTGTAGTAGGTCGAAAATAACCATCGCCATATTCTGGCGTTCGGAGAGACGCTTGTTTTCGGGAAAGACAAACCCGGCTACAAGGTTGAAAATCACCGAAACCCCGATCGCAAAATAGCACCAACCGAGTTCGAGCTGAATGCCGAACAGTTGGGGCGTGATAGTGACGGCTACGAATTGTCCCGAAATGGCGACCCAACGTAACAGGATCATCGTACGCAGACGGATCCAGTTGGCCCTTTTTCGCGCGCCCAAAGGGCGGATTGTTTGCTGCGGCATCTAGGCGCTCTCTCCGAGAAGTGACTTGCATTGCACCAGACCTAGCGTAGTTCTGGCCAAAATCATCATCAAGCGCGCCTAATGACGCGTCCTGTGCCCCCAAGGAGATACTCATGTTACGTATTGTTGCAATCGGTGCTGTTGTTATTGCGGGGGCCGGACTGCTGTCTATGGCTATCTACTCGGGGCGCAGCGATGACGCTCAATTCGCCTCATGTGGTGCTGCAAGCGTGGCTGGCGATTTAGGTGGCCCCTTCACATTGATCAATGGTGCGGGCCAGACGGTAACCAGCGCTGAAGTAATCACCGAGCCTACATTGATATATTTTGGCTACACCTATTGCCCTGACGTCTGCCCGCTTGATGTTGACCGCAATGCTGCTGCTATTGAAATACTCGAAGAGCGTGGGCAATCCGTGACGCCCGTATTCATCACTGTCGATCCCGCCCGCGATACCCCCGAGGTTGTCCGTGATTTCGCCGATGCAATGCACCCGCGTATGATCGGTCTGACCGGAAGTGATGCGCAAGTGGCGGAGGCAAGCAAGGCCTACCGCACTTACTTCAAAGCGCATCCGCCTGTTGACGGTGAATACCTCGTGGATCATTCAACCTTCAGCTACCTTGTGACACCGGAGCAAGGCTTTGTGGAGTTTTTCCGCCGCGAGCTGACGCCGGAACAGTTGGCAGACAAGATAGGTTGTTTTGTCGATGCCATTTGACCAGCGGCGCATATGCTCCATATTCAGGAACAAGTGCAGTAACCGTTTCTGATAAGGCGTCACACAATGCAAGAAGACATCAAGCCTGACCTTGGCCCCGACAAGACCCTTTTGCTTCTTGATGATGACGAGCCTTTTTTGCGCCGTCTTGCCAAGGCGATGGAGAAACGGGGCTTTGAGGTCGAGATGGCTGGTTCTGTGGCCGCAGGTTCTGCTATTGCTACGGCCCGTCCACCTGCCTATGCGGTTTGCGATTTGCGGCTTGAGGACGGTAACGGCTTAGACGTTGTCGAAATCCTGCGCGAAAAACGTCCCGATGCGAGGGTTGTGGTGCTGACAGGCTATGGCGCAATCGCAACTGCTGTCGCCGCAGTAAAAATCGGGGCGACAGATTATTTGTCAAAGCCAGCCGATGCGACCGACATTACGAATGCGCTGCTGGCAAAGGGCGACAACCTACCGCCGCCGCCGGAAAACCCTATGAGTGCCGACCGTGTGAGGTGGGAACATATTCAGCGTGTATACGAGTTGTGCGAGCGCAATGTGTCCGAAACCGCGCGGCGTTTAAACATGCACCGCCGCACGTTGCAGCGGATATTGGCAAAGCGTAGCCCGCGTTAGGCCGGAGTCTAACCAAACACTTCACACATCATATCTCTTGCTGATCTTGTTTACGATCTGGCCACTTTCGAGTGCGACACCCTCATCAATGGTCCATATGCGAAAGCCCCGGCTTTGATAGTAAGTTAGACCGCCTTCATTATCGGCGCGGATGGTTGCATTGATCCATTTATAACCGACCGCCTTTGCCGCCGCTGCTGTAGCGGTAAAGAGGGCTGAACCTATGCCAAGTCCTGTGCGTCCGATCTGAACAAAGCTCGCGATATCGCAAGCCTCCGGCGGCAGCTTTTCATGAGGAGATATCCACTGAAACCCTACCACCTGTTCTGTATCGTCGAGTGCGACATGCCAGGCTGAGGAGGTTTTGTTAATTGCCATCCATTCATTCAGGTCGTTCCCTGTGACAGGTCGGGTGAGGGCGGTCGTGCCGCCTTTTTCGATGATCTCATTCAACAGCTTTGCCATTGATCCGGCGTCAAGCGGCATCGCGGGGCGTACTTTGATCATGGCATCTGCCCCAGTAGGTATGCATGGCGCGCAGTGAAATCTGCACGTACCTCCACTGGGGGACGCAAAGTTATCCCAAGCCCCTCCTTGAGTGCGATATCAGGCTTGCCAAAAAAGCGGTCTGCCTCGGCCTCGTCGAACCCTGCAATCTGCACGGCCTCCATCCATGCGCTTACGCGGTCTGCTTTCTTGATTTGCTTTTTGATCGTTGCAGGTACCTTTGCGGGCAGCCCGAACCGTATATGAACCGCCGCCTCAAGGCGCTCGTCGAGCGCGCCATAATTGGGACCAACAGCGGCCTTCACCGGCGAGATCATATCACCGATCACATATTCCGGCGCATCGTGCAGCAGCGCAGCCAGCCGCCATTTTGCAGGTGCATTGGGCACGATACGGCCAAAAATGGTTTCAACCAAAATCGAATGTTCAGCCACGGAATATGCAAAATCCCCCTTGGTCTGCCCATTCCATCGCGCCACAAATGCAAGGCCGTGCGCAATGTCCTCTATCTCTATGTCGACGGGCGTAGGATCAAGAAGATCGAGCCTGCGACCCGATAACATGCGCTGCCATGCGCGGGGTTGGTGCGCCATCTTTGCCTCTTTCATTCGCCACTTCGGGTTTTGTTCCCAAAATAAACATTGGAACGCAATGCGCTCTGTTGCGGTTGATGCTGCAACAAGGAGATGAAGATGAAAACCACATTCACAGCATTTGCAGCGATTATCGCCATGACGACTACCGCCGCAGCGCAAGACGTTTGTATGAATGCCGCTGAGTTGCAATCCTCTCTTATAGACTGGTACGGGGAAAGTCCTGTTTCGGGACCTTCACGCGATAACACGCGTCTGTGGGTGTCTGATGCAAGCGGGTCGTGGACCCTGGTTCGTACTCTTTCTGACGGAAATGCTTGTGTAGAAGCGCAGGGCGGTAACTGGTCAGCTGGGATGGATCCCGAAGAAATGCTCGCCTCTATTCAGGCGCGCACCGACGGCTGAGGCAATTCGCCCCTGTAACCAACAAACGCCGCAGATTGCGAAAACCCGACCTTGGTGCTATGCGCGCTCCAACAGATACGAAGGAGCGCCACAATGGCCAATGACTATATCGTAAAAGACATCGACCTTGCAGCGTATGGCCGTAAGGAACTGGATATCGCAGAAACGGAAATGCCCGGCCTGATGGCGTTGCGCAGCGAATATGGCGCTGAAAAGCCGTTGAAGGGGGCACGGATTGTTGGATCGCTTCACATGACGATCCAGACCGCCGTCCTTATCGAAACGCTAGTAGAGCTTGGCGCCGATGTTCGCTGGGCTTCTTGCAACATCTTCTCCACGCAAGATCACGCCGCCGCAGCAATTGCTGCGGGTGGCACTCCTGTATTTGCTATCAAAGGTCAGTCGCTCGAAGAGCATTGGGACTATCTCGATAAATCTTTCATGTTCCCCGAAGGTCCGAACCTCATTCTGGATGATGGTGGCGACGCAACGCTCTACATCCTTCTGGGCGCACGAGCCGAGGCTGGCGAGGAGATCATCCCTGTTCCCACCTCCGACGAGGAGGTTGTGATCAAAGCTCAGATCAAAAAACGTATGGAAGCGACACCCGGCTGGTTTACCAAAATGCGTGATCAGATTGTCGGTGTATCTGAGGAGACCACTACTGGCGTTCACCGCCTGTATGATCTTTTCAAACAGGGACAGCTGCCGTTCCCCGCGATCAACGTGAATGATTCCGTAACCAAGTCAAAGTTCGATAATAAATACGGCTGCAAAGAGAGCCTGGTGGACGGTATTCGCCGCGCCACAGATACGATGATGGCGGGTAAGGTCGCGGTCGTTCTAGGCTATGGTGATGTGGGCAAAGGCTCTGCCGCGTCCCTTCAGGGGGCTGGTGCGCGCGTCAAGGTAACCGAAGTCGATCCTATTTGCGCGCTTCAGGCAGCTATGGACGGATTCGAGGTTGTTTTGCTGGAAGATGTTGTCGGTACTGCGGATATCTTTATCACGACAACCGGAAACAAGGATGTGATCCGGATCGAGCACATGCGCGAGATGAAGGATATGGCTATTGTCGGCAACATCGGCCATTTCGATAATGAAATTCAGGTCGCAGCCCTCAAGAACCATAAATGGACGAACATCAAAGAACAGGTGGATATGATCGAGATGCCATCCGGCAGCCGCCTGATCTTGCTCTCCGAGGGCCGCTTGCTGAACCTCGGTAATGCTACCGGTCACCCGTCGTTTGTGATGTCCGCATCCTTCACCAATCAAGTGTTGGCGCAGATGGAACTTTGGCTGCGCGGCGAACAGTACAAGAACGAGGTGTATATCCTGCCGAAGCATCTGGATGAAAAAGTTGCGCGCCTGCATCTCGACCGTATCGGTGTAAAGCTCAGCAAGCTCAACTCCGAGCAGGCCGCCTATATTGGTGTGCCGCCTGAAGGCCCATTCAAGCCCGAGCATTACCGCTATTAAGCGCGAATGAGCGAGCAAGATAAATATAAGCGCCGTCCGGTTTTCCACTGGGCGGCGCTGCTGCTTTTTATCCTTATCGGTGCAGGTTTTGGTACGTGGCAAGTGATGGTACATCCTGATACGCCGTTGTCACCAGAATGGAACCCGGTACAGCCTTTGGTCGTAAGTGATCCGGTAACATCATTGACCCGGTGGAAATTGAGAAGGGCGCTGGGCGATGATGCGGTGTGTCTTGCAGCGCTCGCGACAGGCGCACAGGCCGTGGTGAAGCCGGACTTCACCGAGAGTGAGCAATGCTTTATCGCGCCGCAGGTTACCTTAAGCGGCGTTGCGGGTGCCCTGGTTGCCCCAGTGAACACCCGCTGCCAGACAGCGCTCAGGCTGGCCATGTGGACGCAGCACGACCTTCAACCCGCCGCACGGGAGCTATTTGATCAAAGCCTTAAACAAATTGAACATTTTTCAAGCTATTCGTGCCGTCCGATAAGAACACCATTAGGTGGATCAGGTAGGATAAGCACCCACTCCACAGCAAACTCAATCGATATTAGTGGCTTTGTTCTCGCAGATGGGACCCGCCTTATTTTGTTGAGCGACTGGGAAGGCGCAGAGGTTAAAAGCAGCTTTCTCAGGCGTGCAAATATTACTGCCTGCAAATGGTTTCGCGTTACACTGGGTCCTGAGTATAACAATTTGCATGCTGATCACTTCCATCTCCAGCACACAGGTTTTGGCCTTTGCCGATGAAATCGGGGGGAAATAAGCCTGAAAAATCCCTTTTGCCCACCAAGTGTTTCAGTCTAGGGTTTTTAGGAGCGTCAGCAGTAAAGCTGACTTGGTCCAAAAAAAGGGGAGTATTTTATGGGCAAGCGGGATGAATGGATCGCGAAATACGCGGAAGATCTCAAAGGTAAATGCGGTGTAGAGCCTGACATGGCGTTGCTGACAAAAGTCACGATCGGTTGCGGTCCGTCAATTTATAATGCAGATGCGTCTACTGTTGCCGGAAGTCAGCCAGCAGAGTTGGAGACCGTAAAAAACAACTTCCTCGTCAAAAAGCTGGGGCTGCCGGACGGTCCCGACCTGATGGAAGCGATCAACAAAGTAATTGAGACATATGGTAAGTCCGAGCGCAACAAATACCGCGCAGTAATCTACTATATGCTGACAAAGCATTTTGGCAAAGAAGCCGTCTATAACTAAACCTGACACAGGTCTCGGTACAGGAAACTCCCGCTTGGTTAAGCGGGTGTTTCTTTTTTGAGTTGGATTTAACCCACTGCTTTCTTGCGAAAATTATCAGGGCGTTATATTCCATCTTCAACGGCCAGTACGGCCAGAACATATTTCGAATACGTGTGCCGGGGTTAAGGGAGCGCACGGGGTGAGAAAGGGTTCTGGCGGGGTGCCGGAACCCTTTTTTCATGCACGGTCTCGCTTAGGGCTCGGTCTTTCCGAGAGCACAGACAATTTTCCATTCGGCTTCCGTTACCGGCTGTACTGACAGCCGGGAGCTACGCACCAGCGCCATGTCGGATAGTCGATCTTCCGCCTTGACCGCCTCGAGCGTGACGGGAAGTACGAAGGGTCGCACGGCGCGGATGTCCACACATTCCCATCGCTGATCATCCGTGCTGCTGTCAGCGTGGGCCGACGTACAAACCTCCACGATACCGACGACCGCTTTTTCCTTTTGGGAATGATAGAAAAAGCCCAGATCGCCCACGGCCATCTCACGCATGAAATTTCTAGCCTGATAATTACGCACGCCGTCCCATTCTTCACCGGCATTGCCTTTGGCCACCTGATCGTCCCAGCCCCAAACAGAGGGCTCGGACTTAAAGAGCCAGTACCGCATCAGCCGATTACCTTTTTCCACTCGGTCAAGGTGACAGCGCTGAAAAGCCCTGCTTTTGCATAGGGATCATTTGCTGCCCAAGCTTCGGCAGCTGCCATGTCAGGCACATCGAGCACAATCATCGAACCGCACATGCCACCCTCCGCGTCAATCAACGGGCCTGCCAGATGCACGTGATCGGTACTTTTCAAATATTCCACATGCGCGGAACGGTTTTCCAATCGCACTTCCAGCGCGCCGGTTTTGTCATGGGCTATCAGGCATACAAGCATGTTATTCTTCTTTCAAAGGTCTGGTTAGGAGGCTGTGAACAGCCGCCTTCACATCTAACGATTTATCAAGTAGTCCGGCAACGGCCATCGTGATTGGCATATCAAGGCCAGCCTGTCTTGCGACTTGGGCCACCGCCTGCGCAGTCGCCGCGCCTTCGACTGTTGTACCGGCATCAAACACCTCTCCCCGTCCGAGGCTGAGCCCAAGGCGATAATTCCGCGATCCTTCAGAGGTGCAGGTTAGGGTGAGATCACCAAAGCCGGATAAGCCTGCAAGGGTGTCCGGATCCGCGCCACGATAGGCCGCCATCCGCTGCATTTCGGCGTAGCCGCGGGTCATCAATGCGGCACGAGCGCTCTCCCCCATGCCCGCACCCATTGCCGTGCCACAGGCAATCGCGACTACGTTCTTGAGTGCGCCGCCCAGTTCGGCCCCAACAGTATCCTTGGTCCTGTACAGGCGAAGCGCGGGAGTTGTGAGTTGCGCCTGCAAAGCCTTTGCAACCACTTCATCCGCCACCGCAAGCGTAAGTGCAGTGGGCAATCCGCGCGCGATATCGACGGCAAAGCTGGGGCCGGTCAAAATAGCAGCGTGAGCATCGGGCACTTCTTGGGCAATTATCTGAACTGGTCCCGCACCGGTACTCAGTTCGATCCCCTTACAGCAGGCGATCAACGATTTCCCAGCCAACATATAGGCGTGGGTTTTGATAAATCCGCGCAACTGTTGCATGGGCAGCGCAAGCAGGATCGTCTGCGCGGCAAGAGCCTGCGCCAGATCGCCCGTCACAGTCAAAGCATCGGGAAAACGACAATTCGGTAGCCGCGTTTTATTTTCGCGGTTGATTTGCATATCTGCGGGGTCACGGGCCCAGAGGGTGACCGGCCTCTGTCCCGAAAGGGCAATTGCAAGGGCCGTGCCGAATGCCCCGCCGCCCAGAACGGAAATGCTCATGCTTTTGCCCCTTTTTTGCCGCTCCCTAGCATTGCGGGGGCGGTTTGATCCAACGGCCAACGTGGGCGCGCGGACAACGCCATTCCATCAGGGTTGCGGGTTCCCATCTGCTCAAGCGCGGCATACGCGATCATCGCGGCATTATCTGTGCACAATGCAAGCGGTGGTGCGATGAAGGCGGCGCCGAATTCTGCCGCAATGGATTGTATTGCGCTGCGTATTGCCATGTTTGAGGCGACGCCGCCTGCAACGCAAATCGCCGGGGTGCTGGTGAGGGGGGTATAAATCGCCATGGCGCGACGGGTTTTTTCGGACAGGACGTCAACCACCGCCGCCTGAAATCCTGCTGCAAGGTCGGCCTGATCCTGTGATTTCAGTTTTGCCTCCACTAACAGGCTGTCGCGTTGACGCAGCACAGCGGTTTTTAAACCTGAAAACGACATATCACATCCGGCACGGTCCAAAAGGGGTCGGGGCAGTTTGAACCTGCTTGCATCGCCGTTGAAAGCACATGCCTCGATTGCCGGCCCTCCCGGCTGGGGGAGTGCGATGAGGCGCGCTACCTTGTCAAAGGCCTCGCCAGGGGCATCATCAATGGTGCCACCAAGGCGCTTAAATTCATCCGGTCCCGACACGATCAGAAACTGGCAGTGCCCTCCCGACACCAAAAGCATCAGATAGGGAAAAGCCACACCATGGGTCAACCGTGGCGTGAGCGCATGACCGGCAAGGTGGTTGACGCCATAGAGCGGCAGATCCCGCGCGAGCGCGATCCCCTTGGCGCACATAACGCCAGAGACAACACCGCCAATTAGACCCGGTCCCGCAGTGACCGCAACGGCATCGATATCTTCCAATCCCACACCGGCCTTATCCAGCGCCTGAACTACGCAAAGATCAAGCTTTTCAGCATGCGCGCGCGCTGCAATTTCAGGTACAACACCGCCGAAGTTCGCGTGCAGAGCGGTTTGGCCCATCACCACCGACGACATTACATCGGCGCTGCCTGCATGTCCGCGCAGAACTGCCGCGGCCGTATCATCACAGCTACTCTCGATTCCGAGGATGGTAAGGGAGGACATAAGCAGGGTAGTTTCCATTGCAACGCGGGTCTGCTGCAGGTAACACTTAGCCGTCCGGCAAACAATCCTGAGAGCGTTACACCGTCCATGGCAGTGCCCACCCTTTTGCTGACGCGGCCAAGCGGGGGATCGCATGGATTTGCAGCCGCTCTTGATCCGTCCGCACTGGCGCGGGTGCGGTTGCTGGTGGCACCACTTATGGAAATTACCGGAACGTTGGCAGCACTTGCGCCCCATGACGTCCAGGCTGCCATATTCACCTCTGCAAATGGTGTGGACTATGCGCCTGATGGCCGGGGGCGTCCGGCATTTTGTGTGGGGACCGTTACAACAGCCGAAGCCAAGCGCCGTGGATGGGATGCACAGCTGTCTGGCAAAAATGCGCATGAGTTAATTGCACGGCTGCGCGAGATGCGGCCAGTGATGCCTTTGGTGCATCTGGGCGGCGCCCATACAATCGGGGATATTGCCGAAACCCTCACAGCCGAGGGGATCACCACGAGACATATCGCGATCTACCAACAAACCTTGCTACCTCTGGATCCTGAGGCCATGGAGGCGCTTAAAGCACCTTGTATTGTGCCGGTATTTTCACTGCGAAGCGCCGCGCAATTGTCTTCTCAGGCCCAAGGTTTGCTTGAACATGCCCACATAATCGCGCTCAGCGATTCTGTCGCGTGCCCTTTTCACAATGAAAAAACTGCACAATGCCTTATATTACAATCACCGCAGGCGATATATATGCGTAAAGCGGTGGAAAACCTGTGCTGGAACCTCAGCCTGCCTTGAGGGGGGGGAGGATGCGCGCTAGGCTTTATAAAAGTCCGAATTCTGCGGGCATGAATCGAAAAAGGTGTTTGTCGTGGCGTCATCCAAGAAAACCGGACCTTCCAGCAGAAAATCTGTGAAGAACAAGGCAGAAGAAACAAAAATCGAGGATGCGGTTATTGTTGAGGCGGAAGTCTCAAAGCAGGCGCCTCTGGATACAAAGCCGGACGTCACCGGGGACCCTGCCACGGAGGCTGAAGATGTTGAGGTCGTCGAGCCTTCAGAGACGCATACTGAAGACGAGAAAACAGACGAGACAAAGCCCGAAGATATTCTGGCCGAAGAGCCGGAAGCCACACCGCGGAATGAGCACGAGGCGGTTCATCCGGCACCAGTTGTGGCCCGTCCGCCCGAGCAAAAGAGCATTTTCCTGCCGCTAGTTTTAGGCGGCATCGTTGCCGGCGTTGTTGGCTTTATGGCGTCTGAATTCGATGCGTTTGGCAAGGATGATGCCGCAATCACAAATAAACTGCGCAGCGATCTGAGCAGCCAGCAAGAGCGGATTGCCGCGCTGGAGAGTGCCGAGCCCCCCACTACCTCGATGGCCAGCGTTGATCTGACACCCATCGAGACGCAACTTAGTGACATTGAAGGCCGCTTGCTTGCCCTTGAGGAGCGCCCAGCTGTCGCGCCTTCCCAAGTTGGTGATACGGGTGCAGCGGAGGTTTATGCCGCCGAGCTTGAAGCGCTCAAGCAAGCCGCCGAAACCCAGCGCGGCGAGATTGCAGCGTTGTTAAGTAACGCTAAAACGGTGGAGCAAGCCACAGCTGATGCCGCCAGAATAGCAAGTGGTCAGACGGCAATTGCCAGCATTTTGTCGGCTATTGATGCGGGTCAACCTTTCGCGGATGCCGTTGCGACACTGAGCGCACTCGATATTGGCGAAATCGATCCTGCGCTTACAGCCAATGCAGACAGCGGTGTTGCCACACTAAGCGCACTGCAAAGCGAATTTCCTGATCAGGCGCGCACAGCATTGGCGGCAGCGCGCGCCAGTGGTGGCGAAGAAGGACAGCAAGGGATTGGCAGTTTCCTCAAACGCTCGCTCGGGGCACGCTCTGTCGTTCCGCGCGAGGGGAATGATCCCGACGCGGTGCTATCCCGTGCTGAAGCTGCGATAAAAACCGGTGATCTGGCGGTTACCCTGACTGAACTCGATGCCCTGCCCGAAGAAGCACAAGCCGCGATTGAAGGCTGGCGTACAGCGGCTGACGCCCGCCTTGCAACGCGCACTGCGGCAGATGCTTTGGCAAAACGCCTAACGGCAGACTAAGGAAAACAATATGCTCTGGTCCTTGATTAAAATCATCTTTTTCTTCTGTGTTGTTGGCGCACTTGCTTGGGGTGCAGGCTATTTGCTTCAGGCTGACGGCGGTCTTCAAGTCCGCGCCTTCGGCCAGGAGTTGAACCCTGGTCCGTTGGAATCCGTCCTTCTCCTTGTCCTTTTAGTGTTTGCAGTTTGGATCATCCTCAAGGTGCTGGCATTGCTGGTCGCGGTCTGGAAATTCCTCAACGGGGACGAAACGGCGCTATCGCGGTATTTCGATCGCAACCGCGAGCGTAGGGGGTTTGACGCCCTCTCCGAAGGGATGATGGCGCTCGCCAGTGGCGAGGGGCGCGTCGCCATGGCAAAAGCGGCCAAGGCCGAGAAGTACCTCAATAAGCCGGAACTAACCAACCTGCTCACTGCGCAGGCCGCCGAAATGGCGGGCGACACGCGAAAAGCAGAAGAAGCATACCGCAAGCTTATCGAGAACGAGCAAACCCGTTTCGTAGGGGTGCGGGGCATTATGAAGCAAAAATTGGCGGCTGGTGACAACGAGACCGCGCTGCAATTGGCGGAAAAGGCATTCGCACTTAAGCCAAAGCATGAAGAGACCGGCGATCTGCTGCTGCGCCTTCAGGCGGAAAAAGAAGACTGGACCGGTGCACGGAAAACCCTCAACACCAAGCTGCGCAACGGGCAGTTGCCGCGTGATGTTCATAAACGTCGCGATGCTGTTCTTGCCCTCTCTGAAGCGAAAGTCATCATCGACGATTCAAGCTCAATCGAAGCGCGTGAAACAGCTATCGAAGCAAACCGTATGTCGCCTGATCTGATCCCTGCCGCCGTGATGGCTGCTCATGGTTACATAGCGCAGAACAAGCCACGGTATGCCACTCGTGTTCTGAAAAAGGCATGGGAGGCGCGGCCCCATCCAGATTTGGCTGCTGCCTTTGCAGCCATTGCGCCAGACGAGGCACCTCCCGCACGGATCAAGCGGTTTGCTGCTTTGACAAAAATTAATCCTACCCACCCTGAGACGCGCATGCTGCTATCCGAGTTGCACATCGCAAACGAGGATTTCCCTGAAGCGCGCCGCGCGCTTGGTGATCTGGTCGAGACAGATCCAGATGCACGTTCCGTGACGCTGATGGCGGTGATCGAGCGCGGCGAAGGGGCCTCCGATACTGTTGTAAAAGGATGGCTCGCGCGTGCGATTGCCGTGCCACGTGGACCACAGTGGATCTGCGATAACTGTCAGCACATCCATAATGAATGGAAGCCGATCTGCGAAAACTGCTCCAGCTTTGATACGCTCGAGTGGAAGCGCCCCCCATTGTCCGAAGTCGCTACACCGACAGGCGTGCAGATGCTGCCACTGATTGTTGGTGCGCTCGGGGATAGCTCGGGGGCGGACGGTGTCCCCCCTGTGGCCGAGGATGTGACAATAGAAGATGCTCAAATCATCGACGATGAGGTCGCACCAGAGGCTGGGAATGATCGGGATACCAGATAACTTCGCGGTTGTGTCGGCTCTGAAGCGAGCTTCAGATGTCTGATACCTTCTGTATTTATGTGCGTAACATGTCATGCGATGCCTGTGCCGCGCGTGCTCAAAAAGCACTGGATGACGTCGAGGGCGTCGAGGGGGCATCCGTCACATTTACCGATAAGACAGCCTGGTTTTCTGTAAATTCTGCTAAGGCGCTCAAGGATGCCTTTGCTGCGCTTGAGAAGGCCGGATATCCGGGTGATTTGAAAGAAGACGAAGCAGCAAGCGCACGGCGCGATGCGAAGGAGAACGATGCCACCTCGCTGCGCCGTGCGACACTTATTGCCACCGTACTTTCGCTTCCCGTGATTGTCATTGAGACTGGAAGCTATTTTTTTCCTGCAATGAAGGCTGCGATCGACAACGGTATCGGAATCGAAACATCGTGGCAGCTGCAATCTGTGCTCTCAGCGATTGTATTAATGGGTCCGGGCCTGCGTTTTTTCCGCCGTGGTATCACGGCCCTACTAATGCTTGCGCCTGATGTGAATACGCTTATAGCGCTGGCAGCCGGCGGTGCTTATCTCTATTCCGCTGCCGTCTTGGCTGCGCCTGACTTGTTTCCAGATCAATTGCGTGCGGTTTATTTTGGAACAGCCTGTGCTGTTATCGTGCTCACGCTGGCAAGGCGCTGGCTGAGGGCGCGGTCAAAATCCCGCGCTGAAGCTGCGGTCGGCAATTAGTCCTGTCGGGCTCTTACCATGATTGTAGCGCGGCAAGAGGTTAACCTAATCGGGGGACATGCCTGCTGCTGCGCAATGATAATCAGCACTGCTCCATTCGGACGTATGTACGCTGCGTAGCTAAAGGCAGGAATCACCGAAGGTGGATATCGCTGACAGCCTAGTTAGGGTTGGGAAAAGGTTAAAAGCAGCTGCATATTACAGCTCTTTTATGGCGCGACCTGACGAAAGTGACGGTAGCTCTGTTTCGGGGAATGGCTTGTTGTGACGCTGATTTAGCGCTTTCCAGTGTGTTATCCCTTCAGGATCAAATCAGCGGGGCCGTTCCATAGTTTTGCGACTTCACCTAATGTAAAGCCGTGACTGAGATGCGGTTGTGAAATCAATGTTCATCCATGTCCTTTCTGGCGACGATGCCGCTGGTATCTAGCTTCCGCAGCGTCCTCAATTCACCAAATTATTATCGATTTTCGAAACAATAGCCATCGCTGTGACAGCAGCGTAGCGCATGTGCAGTGCTCCTTTTTGGGGATATGACGCCGCTCAGGCGCCCGCCGATACACCCGCGACGGTAAGAATTTGGCAACCAAAACTCAACGATTTGCAAATGTATTGTCGCCATAACGCGAACAATCCAAGCCCGCCCTCCGAAAGAGAGGATGCCAGTGACAGGGCTGTTAATTGTATTTGGAGTATCCAATATGCCCAGAGGTATCACCACAAATGGCAATGATCGTATTACAGGCACAGACCGGAATGAAAGATTGGAAGGCGCGAATGGTAACGATACACTGATCGGTGGAGGCGGTGCAGACACGCTGGTTGGCGACGATGGCAACGACCGTCTGATCGCAGCGAATGCCAAGGGGATTACGGGCCTGCGCGGGGGCGCTGGTGAAGATTACCTGTATGCCAGCATCCCAGGCAGCGGGCAGGTGCATATGTTCGGTGGGGACGGCGACGACACGCTTATTATGGATCTTAGCAAAGGGCCCGACAGATTTATCCGGGGTGAGCAGGCGAGGTATACCGGCCATCACGCTTATGGGGATGGGGGCGCGGATACATTCGCCTTTGTTAACGCAAGCGAGGCCAGCGGCGTTATTATCGGGCGCATAGATGATTTCAACGCTTCAGAAGACGTGCTGATGCTCGACGATGACGTGCTTGATCTGCACAATCCGCCAGATGACGTGCACCTGTTCGCCTTCAAAGACCAACAATGGATGCAGATTGGCGATAATGCTTACTTTGCACTGGAAGGTGCGCGCGAAGGGGGAGCTGAGCGGCATTTCCTAAGTGCAAGGGATCTTCAAGCGATGCTGCGGGCCAGTCAGGACCCTGACGCCAGTGTCAGGTTCATAGATCAGGTAAACGAAGTGCCCGCCAATTTGATCTCGCAATGGGCCAATTTCGACACGATACGTGGCATGGGGGACAGTGACAAAGAGGCAGATTTTTTTGGCTCGGCCGGAAATGACGCTGTCTATGATACCCGCGTTCGTAGCGCATCGATACCAGAGGATGTCACAAACAACCGGTTTGAGGGACTTGACGGTAACGACCTGATCAACGCAGGCAAGGGTTACGACACGCTATCAGGCGGTGCAGGCAGTGATAGTCTTGCAGGTGGGCTCGACGATGACCTGCTGATTGGCGGCACGGGCAACGACTTCCTTTTCGGCGGAAGCGAAAATGACACGATGCAAGGCGATTCAGGCGAAGATATGCTGGCAGGCGGCAGTGGCGAGGATTGGCTGGACGGCGGACAAGGTCATGACACACTACGCGGACAATCTGGGCGCGACACGCTGTTTGGTGGTGCGGGGCACGACCGGATGAGTGGGGGCGACGCCGCAGACCACCTTAGCGGCGACAGCGGAAACGACCGTATCTATGCCTCGGTCGGCAACGATCTGCTGCGCGGTGGAAGTGGTCGTGATACCCTTTGGGCGGGCACAGGTGATGATAGGCTCCACGGAGGCGGTTGGAATGATCGCATACACGGGCAACGTGGCGATGATACACTGACAGGTGGTCAAGGCAATGATGCGCTCTTCGGTGGCGCCGGCGACGATTGGATTCACGGCGGAAAGGATCAAGACCTGACGTGGGGCGGCACGGGTAAGGACATCTTCGCCTATTCCGATGAGGACTTGTTAAACTGGGTCGATCTTCAGGGTGATGCCGACATGCGCGCCCGTCAGATTGACCGAATTGAGGACTTTGAGATCGGAGAGGACAAAATTCTGCTATCAGGGTTTTCTCACACCGATGACATATCCGACCTAAACGCTACCTCTCTTGTACTTGACGGTAAAAGCTATGGCATGTTGTCTATTGAAGAGACTAATCAGCGCAGCCTTGTACAGCTTCAAAGGGAGGAAGACCTCGAAGAGCTAATGGATGACGATAATTTCGTCTTCTCCTAAAAATTCGAGATCCGCCCGCCTGACTTTTATTACAATCCTACGATAAGTGTCTCGCGGCTGCCCCGCCGATCTTGCCCGCCACACCTCTTGTGACCCAGTGGGTCCAGTGACTTTGGTCATGCGGGCTGCACTCTGCAACTAGACGCATCAGATAAAGTCAGTTTAATTGCTACCCGGATTTATACGACTGCCGCCGAAGAAGGTTGGTGATATGTTCATTATCTGCGCTAATTCTACCATGAACGCAGCCTAGGCCTAGCATTGGAAAAGGGACACAGCGCAGGGAGGTGATCCTGATAATCGGAAATTTCCTTAACCGATGAAAGCGCAACCTATTGGGCGAACCGCGCAAGGTTTTGGATCGAACGAAAGGTTATGCGCGATTCTGTAACAACAAGTAGGCGTGCGCGTAATATTGTGCCTCTCTCATCAGATATGAGTGGCTTGGGCTAATTAATGCGCACATAAATCTGCGCGAGTTGAGCGCATATAATTTCGCGTCACACCGCAAAGCTCCATGAAACACTCTGATCGGCCATTTGGCGGCGCAAACCGGACCTTGGTGCAATGCGTAGCTAACGGTCAAATGAACACTAACGATCCACGGCGATGATCGAAAATTTCGCGATTACAGCGTGGACAGATTCGACACGACCTGCCTAGAGCGGACATTAAACGATCATCGCTATGCCGCACCACAGCTTCCCCAAAGAGAGCATTAGGAATGGAAAGAAGCTTTTAGTGGTGTCGGGACTGCGATGCGGGCGAAGTTAGCTGGACACTTCTAAATTTTCCGCCACGGGTCTAAACAAGAGGCACAGCATCTCCGGAATGCCCCTACAAACAAACCAATGTGATACATGCTCATCTATACCTCCGACCATTCGCTATATTGTGCCAAGTTGCGCATCTTATTACGGCATAAGATGCTATTGTTTAGAGAAGTCCCGCCGCCGGGTGGAGGTGGTTCTTCCACATATCTGGCACTTGTGCCGTCAGGCAATTTACCCGCGCTCGTTGACGGGGACTTTACGCTGACAGATAGCGAAGCGATTGCCGAATATCTGGAAGAAAAATATCCGGAAATTCCAATGTTGCCGGACACGCTTGCCGCACGTGCCAGATCGCGGGAGCGCTCTCGGTTTGCGGATACGCGATTAGAACCTGCCTTGCGTCTGACATTCCCTCATGTTGATCCTAAAGTCCGTGATGCCGCAGCGATCAGTATAGCGCACGCGCAGATCAACCTGCGGCTGCACGGATTGGGCATCATGTTACAGCGACCGGAGCTGCCGCGTGACCGGCTCTGGATGGGTGATCCGGGCACGATTGTGACCCTTGAGTGGATCGCCCTTTTTGAAGGGACGGTTGTGCCCCGGCTGGAATGGCCTCAGGCAGTTCAGACCTACCGCTCAGACATGTTGAAGCACCAATCTGTAGCCACAGAACTTAAGGCCTATCGCCCTGCGATGCTCAATTACATGCAAGAAAAAGGCGCGCTGTAATTTGAGAAACTTGCGCCGTTATTGCAGGCGGCCAAAAGCGGCCCATGCCCGCGGGAGGTGGCAAAGCGGTGCAACAATCGAAAAACCGCCGTTCTGAGCCGATAGCAGAATGTGAAGAAATCGCCCGACCCTATACAACCGCAATAGGATTAACGTGAAGTCTAAGCCTCAACGAGCCGAATATCTAACGGAGCACCGCCATCTACGATCTTGAGCAAGCGGTCGATATTAGGATGTGCTCCAGGACGGTCCTTTGCATCTGCTGTATGTTCAGCAAAAACATCGAGGCCATGCACTGCAGCGTTCGCGTCCAGTGTGCCAAAAGACTGTTGAAGATACCTATATACGACGAGTGACCCCTGCTTGCCCGGCGCATTTTCAATGGATCCAACAAGAGTACCATCTTGATCAATAAGATCGATGCGCGCGAGGTTTTCAACAGACGGTAAAAGTTGCAAATTTTCCTTAAACGATACAGTTGGCTTAATCATCTCGATGTCCTTTAACGGGCGCCTTGGCTTCGTGTCGAACGACTTATATTCTGTGTCCCGAGCTTTGGGTACCTAAAAGTCTGTTGAAATCTTTTGCGTCCCCATAGGTCATGAATTTTGGCCCTTAGCTGCCATTTATGCCTCCCACGCATTCACTGAGCAGGCCCGCTTACTAACTTCTTACGCCCGAAAATAGCAGCGAATTCACTAGAATGGCGATCCTAAAATGGGTTCAGGATGCAGACTTTCGTGGCACTATATCGCGCCAGGAAAGCCTCAGGAAAGCTCTTTTATCGAAAGCATCAACTGAAAATTACGGGGCGAATGCCTCGTGGAAACGCTGTGGCCACATTAGGTGACGCTCGCGAAATGTGCGGCGACTGATAGTAGGATTACAATCGGAGTAGGCCACATTCAGCTCTAATTGACCTTACGCCAACGGGATTTTCGTAGAGAAAACGATGGATAAATTGGCCGCCTAAGGTCACAGATTTAACCCCAAGGACTCCGCGCAAAGCTGGAGAGAGATTGGGGCACAGGGCAGGCGTCTAGAGGCAACTGCTTGAGATACACACCTTATGTTCTCTGGCCTCCAGAAGTTTCCACAACTTGGCGAATACGTAAGCTTATGGAATACTCACTTGACACAGAACACTTCAGAGATGACCGTAACATACTGCTGAGTATGTTGTGTTTTAAATGAAGGGTGCCGCGGATCCGGAAAATTCAGCCGAGGCCTCGCATAACGAGATCTCTTGCGCCGCAGAGGTGACATGACTGAGCTTCGGAAAAAGGAAATGGCATCTTAGTGCAACTCAATTAGATTTAAGACGGAAAAGACAATATGACCGAAGCAATGATTGCAGATCTCGATCATCAGATCTCTCGAGATTTATTTGAAGAGCAGGCGGCAAAAGGAGCGAGTGCGTTGACTGCTATGTGCGCAGGCGCAGATGTTCCTGTTGCAATCATAATGCGCAATGATTTGGTACAACTTGAAATAATGCGCGCCGCAGCTTTGGCTGGAACCATTATTGTTGCGCTGAATTGGCACGGGGCCGTCGACGAAGTTGCCGCGATTTGCGACGACAGTGGTGCACGTTTTGTTATTATCCACCGCGATCTTATTGACGCGTTACGCCCTGCATTGGAGGGCCGGGTTGTGATTGGAGTCACACCTGGAGAGGGCCTGTGTAAAGCATATGAAATTGACAGTACTGCCGCGCATACAGACCCTGATACTCCAGAATGGGGCGATCTTGCACAGAAGCAGGCTCCTTTGACACAACGTGAAATGATGCGCCCCCTTAGGCGCTACACCTCCGGCTCAACGGGGACGCCCAAGGGAGTGGTTCGTATAGGATCGGGACCCCGTATAAACTTTGAAGACGTCTTGTCGCGCGTTGGTGCAGAGATGATGCAACTTAGGCCAGGGTCACGCTTCTTTACCGCCGCGCCAATCTATCATTCTGCGCCCTCGACACTGACAAGTGCTGCATTGATCGCGCCCGGTGTATCGACACTTGTTGCTGCAAAATTCGATCCCGAAGAGTTTTTAGCGACAATTCAATCGCATCGGATCACACATATTTATCTTGTTCCAACAATGATGAGCCTGATGCTGAAATTGCCTGAAGAGACTAAGGCGCGGTACGATCTGTCTTCCATCGAATACTGCGTCTCCACTGGCTCACCATGGCCTCACGACCTCAAGGCGGCAATGATCGAATGGTGGGGGCCTGTTTTTTGGGAAAGCTATGGCGCGACCGAAATTGGCTTTATGACTATGGCCTCCTCCCAGGATGCATTGGCAAAGCCTGGTACAGCAGGAAAAATGCAGATGGGGGGGACAGTTCTTATTCTTGATCCGGAGGGAAATATAACGCCTTCAGGCGAGGTGGGCGAAATCTATGCGCGGATGGATGCTTTTGGCGGATTTGATTATTCAAACGATCCTGAAAGCAGGATCGCTTCTGAGAAACACGGCCATATATCAGTGGGTGACTTGGGCTGGTTGGACGAGGACGGCTTTCTTTTCATTACGGACCGTAAAAAAGATATGATTATCTCTGGCGGTGCCAACATTTTTCCCGCCGAGATCGAAGCTGTATTAATGAGGGCGCCATTTATCCGCGACGTCGCTGTTTTTGGTGCGCCACACCCAGAATTCGGAGAGCAGATAGTGGCGGCTATCGAACCAGCTGAAGGTTGGACGCACAGTTCTACAGAAGTTCTGGAGTTTTTAGACGGAAAACTCGCACGCTTCAAGTATCCGAGAATTATCGACTTCCACCGATCACTGCCTCGACAGGACAGTGGTAAAATATTCAAACAAGTGTTGCGAAGCCCGTACTGGGAAAGTGCCGGTCGGAAGATTTGAGTTCTAATCGGATCAGGTGATCACGTTAAAAGTAACCCACCGCATACATGATAGCATCAACTGAACGGAACCGCCCTCTGAGCAGACGGTTTGTAACTGTCGTGGTGTTGGCGGGCTCCGTTTACACTGAACTCGCGAACTGAGCGTTAAGGTATAAAAAGCTTTGTGCGCAAAGCTGATCTTCACTTTCAGCGGCACAACGACCATTTGATAGGCAGATCCTAATGAAGGGCCACACCTACTTCATCGCCGATGTTTTGGCATGGGGTTTCCCAAAGCAGGCGTTCTCTCATTCCACAGCAACCTTACGATCCAGAGTTCTGCAAGCCTGCGATAGCGGAGGTTCGCACGGTCGGCCGCGAATTTCAGTCTCCCGCCCCCGCTGAAAGCCGCCGCTTCCAGCCCATTGCGGTCATCTAGCATATCAAGCACTAAAATTCGGTATTCATAAACGGGCATCCAAATTGCTTGATGCGACACAATGTGATTTTACTCTTCCCATATCGACGATCAGCGTCTGTCTGGTCATGATAAGACTTCAGGCAAAGTCTGTTAGCTCAGACGAGCCCAAAAGGCCCTTGGCTCGCCACCATTCGTCCCAAGTGATTTGTTATCGCGGCCGCAGAAACCAGTACCAGACCCTATAGGCCTCCAGCAGACCAAGCGGCACGAAATGGAACATTGCCGGGCCAAAACCACCCCAGTCATGTAGTGCCGCCCAGTGCAGGAGGGTCAGAACCGCAGCGGCATAGGTCGTGCGTTGCAGTGTCTTCCAGTTCTGGCCAATTTTCGCACGAAATAGTCTGATGAGGTGAGGGCCAGCGGCACGAAGATTACGAAGGCGATCCAGCCGGTCCAGATGTAGAGACTTGGTACGTCTGCCGTGACCTTCTGCACCGTGCCCAGATCAATCAGATACAACACCATGTGCGCCAGCGCATAAAAGAAGGCTGCGACGCCAAAATAACGGCGTTTTTTTGCAAGCAGCGCGGACCGCGCCAACCCTTAAAAAAGCAGCCCCAGCGGTGAGGCCATCATTCCGATAACCATGAAGCGCCCCGAACTCGCCGGTGGGATGCAGTGCTTCGTGATAGCTTTAGCGTCGGGTGCATTGATCAGGCTGTTGAGCACAACAAGACCGGGCAAGGCTAGGAGCACCCAAAACCAGTAGGAGGAGAGTCGGGAAAACATGTCTGTGGTCGACAAGCGAAATCGCCCAGTAAACCACCAGCGGCACCCGTGTTGAAAGGCCGCGCCACGCCCAGACCGCCCAGACTAGTGGCACGGCACCCACTACCGCGAACAGGTCCAGATAGGCGGGATAGTGCCACGCCTCGGAAGACCCGCCTGCATCAATGTCCTGGATCAGCACCCATGTGATCAAACGGCACAGTTCCAGCGCCAGCCAGATGCCGATGAGAAAGGCGCGTCGCGGTGCGGTAGTCTTCGACACTCATGGTGCGGAAGGTCAGATCGGTGCCAAAGGCGCGGTTCATGTAGGCCGGAAGGTCGGTTTTGGTGATTAGCGTGCCGTGCAGATTGTAGGTCTGGCAGTGGTGTTGCGGTTCGGCCAATATAAGGGCGTAGGCCACCGCCAGTTCCCCACGCGTCGTATACCCACAACGCCCGTCGCCCGCGCAGTTGGCGATCTCGCCCGCCTTGCGATAGCTGTCGATATATCCGATGTCGGGCTCGATATAGATGCCGTTGCGCCCGATGACCCAGCCTATGCCACTGGCGCGAATGTCGGCCTCTGTCTTACGGTTGCTATTGACCACCGGCGACAAGGCGGCGCCGGTCTCAGGCCCCTGCACGCTGGTTTAAATGATCCGTTCCACGCCTACGGCTTTTGCCGCGGCAATCACATTGTGGTGCGCAGCCGGGTCGCCATTGCCCGGCACCAGCAGCAGGCGGTCCACCCCTTCCAGCGAGGCTTCAAGCTGCACTCGGTCGGCGTAGTCGCTGGGGTCGTACCTCGATATTCAGGTCGGTGACATTTTACGGGGTACGTGCCAGCCCGATGACGGTTTCGCCCCGTTCGGTCAACTCACTTGCGATTGTTGCGCCCAGATGGCCGGACACTGCGGTAACTGCGATGATCCTATTTTGTGCCTCTTGTGACAGGCAGGCTGCATGCAGCCTGCCGTGGGGAGTTCTAAGCTATCGGGCTAGATCAGTCGTGATAGGCTTGGCTGACGGCAAAGCTGTCCTCGAACCAATGCCACAGCACTACCTGGCCGTCTTTCACTTTGGCACGCAGGGCAAAGGTAAATTCACCGGTCTCCTTGCCCGTATGGGTGGTGATGCCGTTCATCTTGCCAAAGACGGCTACGGTGTCGCCCGAAGCAAAGGCATCGGTGTTTTCCCAGGCTGTAGTCTTGAAATTCTCCGAGAATCTGCCGAGGAAGGAGAAGACGTTCTCTTTGCCCTTCGCCCCGCCGATCCATGGCAGACTTGGGTCGCCTTCGTTGTGCCAGACCATGTCATCGGCCATGAGCTTACCCATGATGTCCATGTCACCTGATCCCATCGCGCCCATGAAGGCCATGACGGTGTCAAAGCTTGCCTGTGTCTGTTCGTCCATTTCCTGTGCTCCTGCGTGTTGTCCAATGATGATTGCGAGCGATGCGCCCAGCGAAGTTTTCAATAGTGTTCTGCGGTTCATTTTGTGCTCCTTCTTTGCGCCCGGGTCCGGCCCGGGCGTCGGGCTGTGATCAGAATTTGCCGGCTTCGTTATGGGCGGCCCCTTCGCCGGGCATGGGCGCGATGACGTCCCAATGTTCGACGATCAGTCCGTCCTCGACGCGGAAGAGGTCGTAAAAGGCGGTGGGTTCGCCGCCCAACGCGCCCTCAGACAGTGTGAGGACAAAGTTGCCCTCGCCGATCACCTGATGGACATCGGTGTATTCCATGGAAATGCCCTGCGCGGCCATCTCGGCCATGAAAGCGCCAAAGCCGTCCAGCCCGTCAGCCACCATCGGGTTGTGTTGCGCGTAGTTGGCGGGATTGATGTACTGGGTGAAATCAACCTGCTCTTGGTTGATCAGCGCACGGGTGATGAACTCTTTGACCTTGGCCTTGTTGGCGGCGGTCTGGTCCAGATCGGTGATCGCGGTCGCGCCGTCAATCTGACTGCGGCCCGAAGGGTTGGCGGGCTGTTCGGGGATCAGGTTGTCCCAATGTTCAACGATCTTGCCATCCTCGACGCGAAAGACGTCAAAGCCGATCATCGGCGTTTCGCCGAACCCCTCATAGCGGGCATGCACGGCGACAATGTCGCCATCCGCGATCATCCGCACATAGTCGGCCTTGAAATTGCCGTTGCCCGCAAGAAAGCCGACGACGCCCTTCTGCGCGTCAATGCCATTGGCGAACATCTCGTTGTGCTGGGTGATGTCTGTGGCAAAATACTGATCGACCGCAGCCACATCGCCGGCCAGCAGCGTGTTTTTCAGCGCTTCAAGAACAAAGGCCTTGGTGACGGCGCTGTCGGCCAGCGCGGTCAGCGGCAGGGTCGCAACGATTGCGGCCGATGCAAAAAGTTGGTTCAGGGTCATTGTGGTCTCCTCGGGGTTGGTTGGGCATGCCCGCTCTGATCGCGCCCCGGGGTGGGGCGCGCTGAGGCAGGGATCGGGTGGATAGATGGCAGTGTTAGCGGGTGGGCGTCAGGCTTTGGTGCCGTTGGCGACAGTCCAGGTCAGGTCCGGATTTTCGCGGAAGGCAAAGCGGTCCAGATGGCTGGAAATCACTTCAGCGGTTTGGTCGAGTTGCGGCCTGTCAGGTGCTTCAACAGTCAGGAGCAACCCGTTTCCGTCAGCACAAAGCACGCATTGGCCGAAGGGCAGCTCGATCCGTCCGAAACTAGGCTGGTGGGTTACCGGGACTTTGTGCCCGAAATGTTTGCACAGTGAACCCAGATAGCGTTCCGCATTCGGAGTGGTGAAGAATGTGCTCGCGTCCATATTGTCGCTCCTTTTCCTGCATAGAACATCTATCCTTGCGAGACTGATCGGGGTATTTACAAAATTCAGAAGTCATAATTCGGACAGGCAGAACAATGATCGAGTATCTGCGGCACATGGCAATCTTTGCCAGCGTTGTCGATGAAGGGTCTTTTCGAGGGGCTGCAAAGGCGATCGGCCTTGCGCCTTCGCGTGTCAGCGAAACGGTCTCTGATCTTGAAAGCTATCTTGGTGTGACCTTGCTGTACCGCACAACGCGCAAGATCGCGCTGACGAACGAGGGCCGCATGTTCTACGCACGCGTTGCAGAGATGCTGCGCAGTGCGGAAAGCGGGCTGAACGATCTTAACGCCTTGTCATTGGAACCCGTCGGTGCACTGCGGGTATCAATGCCAGCCTTCATGTCCACTTCCTCATTAGCGACGGCTATCGCAGAATTCGTTCGGCAACACCCTCAAGTGGCCATTTCGGTCTCTTACACCGACGAACGGAAAGATCTGCTGGAAGACGGATTTGACGTGAACATTCGCGTGGGATGGCTGGATGACAGTTCGATGATGTCTCGCAAACTGGGCGAAAGCGACCGGGCGCTGGTGGCGGGTGCCAAGTATGCTTCGACCCGCCCGCAACCTACGCACCCCTCTGATTTAGAGAGCTGGGACTGGCTCCGCTACAAATACCGGCCTGATCACACCACATTGAGCGGGCCTGATGGGAAAGTAGTCAAGGTTCTGGGGCAAGCGCGCATCGAAGTCGACAGCATCGACGCGTTACATCACTTCACCTGCCAGAACCTCGGCGTTACGGTCCTGCCAGAACACCTTGCCGCACGTGGTGAAGCCAAGGGTGAGCTGGTGCGCCTTCTGCCGGATTGGGGCTTGATCCCGATTGGCTTTTTCGCCGTCTGGCCGGACACGTCCCGCCGTGAGAGCCTTACGTTACTCTTCGTGCGCTTTATCGCTCTGCAACAAGAGAATTTGAAAAAAGTAAGGGCCCTTGAGTAATCGGTGCTCTGGAAAGGTGGTTCCGGTCGCACCGATACGGGCACGGCCAAGAGAAGGATTATTGGCCAAAATGAATGACCGAACGGATGCTTTCACCGTCATGCATAAGCTTGAACGCATCGTTGATATCGTTCAGCCCCATGGTGTGAGTGATGAAATCGCTCAACTTGAATTCACCATTCATGTAACGCTCGACGTATTCGGGTAGCTCCGACCGGCCCTTGACGCCACCGAAGGCCGACCCGCGCCAGACACGACCTGTGACCAGCTGGAACGGGCGGGTGGAGATTTCCTGTCCTGCGCCGGCAACACCGATGACCACAGATTCACCCCAGCCCTTATGGCAGCACTCGAGCGCCGAGCGCATGACATCAACGTTGCCGATACACTCGAATGAGTAATCCACGCCACCTTCTGTCATTTCGACAATCACGTCCTGAATTGGCTTGTCGTGATCCTTGGGGTTGATGAAATCGGTCGCGCCCAGCTTGCGGGCCAGGTCAAACTTGCTTTCGTTGATGTCGATCACGATGATCCGGCTGGCCTTGGCCATGGTTGCTCCGATTACGGCGGACAAGCCAATGCCTCCCATGCCAAAGATCGCCACAGTCGAGCCTTCTTCGACATTAGCCGTGTTCATCACGGCACCCATGCCAGTAGTTACGCCGCAACCCAGCAGGCAGACCTCTTCGAGCGGTGCTTCTGGGTTTACCTTGGCGAGCGAGATTTCGGGCAGAACGGTGTATTCCGAAAAGGTCGAGCAGCCCATGTAGTGCAGGATCGGCTGGCCGTCCTTGTAGAAACGACTGGTCCCATCAGGCATCAAGCCGCGCCCTTGGGTTTCCCGGATTTTCTGGCAGAGGTTGGTTTTGCCAGATGTGCAGAATTTGCACTCGCCGCATTCTGGTGTGTAGAGTGGTATTACATGGTCACCCACGGCGACACTGGTGACCCCCTCGCCGATGGATTCGACGACCCCTCCTCCTTCATGGCCGAGAATGACAGGGAACAGCCCTTCGGGGTCTTCACCTGACAGGGTGAATGCATCGGTGTGGCAAACTCCCGAGGCGATAATTTTGATGCGCACTTCACCCGCCTCCGGCGGTAATACATCGATTTCCTCAATCGAGAGCGGTTTGTTCGCGGCCCAAGCAACGGCCGCCTTGCATTTAATGATTTCGGTCATGCGTCTCACTTTGCAGTAATAGGTGAATTGCCGTGTGGCGTTGTTGAGAACGGTGACCTAAACTGTTTCCTTGCAGTTATAATGGATAGAATTCGAAAAACACTATTACCTATATGAGATAATAACTGTGACGCTGAGCACGAAAGGACCATCATGCTAAGTTGGGAAGGTGTTTCCGAGTTTGTCGCCGTGGCCGAAGCCCAGAGCTTTACTGCCGCCGCCAACCGCTTGGGGATTTCCACTGCTCAGGTCAGCCGCCAAGTCGGCGCACTTGAGGTGCGTCTGGACACCAAACTTTTCTATCGTACAACACGCAAGGTTACGATCACCGAGACAGGGCAAGTGTATTACAACCACTGTCGCCAAGTACTCGAGGGCCTTGCCGAGGCCGAACGCGCGGTAACCGATCTGCATCAGCACCCCAAAGGTCGGCTTAACATGACCGCCCCGGTGAAGTTTGGCGAAAACCGCATCGCGCCATTGATTAACGATTTTCTGCAGCGTTATCCGGAACTTGAGATCAACCTCAGACTGACCAACCAACGACTTGATCTTGTAGCGGAAAGCTATGATCTGGCGATCCGGCTCGGTGAACTGGAAGACAGTTCGATGATGGCAAAAAGACTTTCCTCTCGCAGGCATTATACCTGTGCCGCGCCAGAATATCTTGCTGCTCATGGCACCCCAAATGCCCTATCCGAACTTGACGCCCACAATTGCTTGCAAGGCACCTTAGGCTATTGGCGATTTCAAGAAAATGGGACCACGCGGCATACCCGGGTAAAGGGAAATCTGCGCTGCAACAGTGGCGCGTCACTGGTTGATGCAGCGCGAAAAAATCTGGGGATCATTCAGTTGCCAGATTATTATGTGGAGGCAGATATTTCTGCCGGGCGCCTGATCTCTGTTTTGGAAACATACCGCAGGCCGGACGATGGTATATGGGCGATCTATCCGCAAAACCGTCATCTCTCACCAAAGGTGCGGCTGCTGATTGATTATTTTCGGGAAGGGTTGCGATGAATGGCAGTTCTCGCTTTTACAGCTGAGGAATGCGGCCTGAATAGTCAGCAGGGAAGCGTTAAGATGGCTGACAGAGCGACATCACGATGACCTCGTCCGGCAAGAGCCAGTCTCTATTCAAGCTCTCGTTGTACAGTCACGCTAAGCGCATGCCGGCCTTTCCGATCAAGAGCAGCGAAGGGCCGGTTTCTGCCCCTGTCGTCGGTCGACACGGACGGCCCGAAGCGGCCGTTGGTGTGAAACGCGTCTAATGGCCGCTCCCAGCTCAAAGCGGACATGGCCGAACGATGCCATGGACGGACTCCGATCGTTCACTGCATACTGGTGATACGCCCAAAATAGCGAAGATGACTAACATCCAGCTTATCTTACACGCCCACAGTGTTTACTCTCGGCATAATGCTCTTTTCAATCCGTCGACGTGTCAGACTGCTGTTTAACATCAACAATGTCTGATCAGAAATCCCCTGGTGCACATTGGAGGCAAACGAGCCCTTCGTTGCGCCAAGCCTCGACGACCGAAGTGCGGTCATCAATTACCAGCCAGGGCTTGAAGCCATCTGCTTTCATTTCGTTCAGCGCACTGCGCTTTACTTCTGGGTCGCTGGCACTGTCCTGATCCATTGCCCGCAAATATATACCGTCGAAGGGTAGGTCATGTTTGTGAAGCCATGCAATCGTGTGTTCGGCCCAGCCTCTTGGCCGCCCGGAACAGATCACGATGGTCTCCCCGCTTTCTTTCAGCCGGCGCATAAGTTTCGCAATTGGTGCAATCAACGCGGCATCAGCCATGGCATGATGAAACTCGTCCCAGTGTTTTTCAACACCGTGCACAAGATGGCCAAGACGGTCTGCATCGAATTCAGCAAGTGTACCATCGACGTCGAATACCACACATGGGGTAGGTACTGCTTGGGTCACAGGGGCTTCTCCATCATTTTACTGTCTGTTTGTGTGAAAAGGAGCGGTGTCGCATTTGGGGGGCGCTGCCCTGCGTCACCGGTTGTCCAAAGGATGCGCACCGCACGAATGATGCCTGAATGACAAACCAGTATCGGCATCTTTCCCTGCGAGGTGGTGCATATTTCTGTAATCGCGGCGTGCACGCGCATTATCATGTCGGACCAGCTTTCGCCTTGATCCGGCGTATCTTCTCGGAGGGGCTGTGCAGTCAGTGGTTTCCCCTCAAATACGCCCCAGTCGCGTTCTCTTAATCCGTTGTGCAGCTTGAAATGCTGACCCGGAAAGGCAAGGCGTGCAGTGTCTTGCGCCCGTGACATCGGGCTGGCGTAGATCGCGATTTGCTCTGGCCATGTTGTATGAGACAGCGCACGCGCCTGATCGCGTCCCAGCTGGGTCAGCTGAACATCCGTGACACCCGCGATGATCGCATCTGCGTTGGCGGTCGTCTCTCCGTGGCGGATCAGGCAAAAGTCCTGAGATGGCAAAGGGGGCGTGTTCATAAGCGCACCCGATCGTGGAAGAACACCTCGGCATCCAACCCTTCAACAAGGTAATCCTCAGGATGGGTGCAAAAAGCGGGCGCAAAGCGCTTTGCGCCAAGGCGCTTTAGCATCTTCACCTGATCGCGCAGGGGGGGATGCACGTTCCAACGTTGGAAATAGCCGCCCGGAACACTGCAAATGCCACGCGCATGGGCCGTCATATGGCCTGTGAATACAACATGGGCATCTCGCCCCAAACGGCCGCTTTCATGCCAAGCCCGAACATACCCCCAAGCGGCACCACCATCGGCGTTGGGTGTATCGCAGATAAGGAAACGCGCTTGCTCCATCGGGCCACGGTCCAGAAGTGGAGCGATTTCATTCGCATTGGCACTGACATTGCCACTGCTCAGCGCGGCGCGCAGCGTATCTTGGCACTCAGGGTCAAGCATTACACTTTCAGGTCCGTAGCGGCGGATCAGATGCAGTGCCATCTCACCTGCACGGCCAGACGGGGGCACAGGCAAAAGCACCTGACCCTGCACCCTGTCCAACAGAGCATGCATCGCCTCAAGGCGTTGAGATTGCGGGACGTCATCCAAATGATAAGAGCAATCCAAAATGGCTGTCGCAGCCGGAGGCGGCGCATCGAAGGAAAACCAATCAGATTCCTCAGACCAATCACCAGAATAGTAGAACCCTTCTCCCAGATCGAAGTGGAACCAAACACCGCCCATCGCATGCCCATTGCGACCGGTGGTCAGTGTGACGCCATCGATCACCGTCTGACCTTGCTCGGGCAACAGATGCACTTTAGCGGCAGGGGGAAGCGCCTTGGCCGTTTGCGCCGTGGCATATATGGGCAGCCCTGCCTCAACAGCATAAGAGGCCCCGCCGATGTGATCAACGTGGTCATGGGTGATGAACACCGCCTCGGCCCGCTCCAGCCAGAGGGGATCGAAATGCGCGTTAGCCTCGGGGCCAAAGCCGCAATCAAGCAGCCAAATTCGATCATCCAAGGTCAGCTGGATGCATGCGGGGCCTTTGTCCCCGATGCCGGAAAGTAAACGTATGCTTTGCATTTAGTCCTCCAAAAAAGCCCAAGGAGTTGTAATTGTAAGGCCCAATTGGGTGCCAACCTCGAAACGGGCGCGGGTTTCGGCAAACAGGCGTGCACCGCAGTCGGTCACCGCTTCCAACAGGTATTTACCGCCCACATAGGTGACCCGCGCGACTTTGCTGCGCAGATCCCCTGTCTCGGTAATGGTCAGGTTTTCAGGGCGCAAACAGACATGGCTGACCTGCGCCTCCTGGCTTGCGGATTGTACTGCAACCTCAGCCCCCAGAATACGCGCCTGTTGCGCATTTCCGCGGGATTTGAGCTCTTGCACCGGCACCACTGCGCCGCGCCCAACGAATTCTGCGACAAAGCGGTTCTTTGGCCGCTCATAAAGGGTTTGCGGAGTATCGAACTGCTGAATACGCCCTTGATCCATGACAGCAATCCTGTCAGCCATTGCCATGGCTTCGGCCTGATCATGGGTGACATAAACCATCGTGGCGCCGGTACGCTTGTGGAAGTCGGTAAAGACGCCCTGCATCGTGGCGCGCAGTGCCACATCAAGGTTGGCCAAAGGCTCATCCAGCAGGACCGCGCAGGGGTCCGAGACAAGGCAACGGGCCAAAGCGACACGCTGTCTTTGACCCCCCGAAAGATCAGAGGGCATACGATCCGCATAGTCCACCAGCCCGGTTGAGGCCAAGGCGGCATCGGTTTGTTTTGCGATTTCTGCTTTGGACAGTTTTCGGATCTCAAGCGGGTAGGATATATTGCGCCGCACAGACATATGCGGCCAAAGCGCGTAGGACTGGAACACAAACCCGATGTTGCGCGCTTCGGGGGGCAGGTTCGCGCCCGTCTGGGCGTTGGCCATTTCGCGCGTCCCGATGCGCAGGCGTCCGTGGCTGGGCGCTTCAAAGCCTGCCAAGATCCGTAAAAGCGTGGTTTTGCCACAGCCCGATGGCCCTAAAAGCGCAATAAATTCGCCGTCGTCAAACCGCGTTGTAATGTCTTGTAGCGCAGGCGTGCCTGCAAATGTCTTGCCAATGCAGGACAGGTCTATGTCTGCCATGGGACAACTCCTTTGGGAAAGCGGCGTGATAACAATTGGATCAGGGCCATGAGGACGATGACGACAAGCACGATGGTCATCGCCAATGCGCTGGCCATGCCGGTTTCGCCGCTGTCATCGAGATTGAAAATCACCACGCCAAGCGTCTCGGTGCCCGAGGACCACAAAAGCGCAGACACCGTGAGTTCGTTGAACGCGGTGAGAAAGACAAGAATTGCCCCCGCAGCAGCAGCAGGTGCCGAAAGCGGAAAGATCACATCACGTAAGCGCCGGTAAAGCGAAGCACCAACCGATTGCGCTGCCTCGTCCATCGCCGGATCAAACTGCTTGAGGCTGGCCTGAACCGAACGGAACATGACCGCAAAGAAGCGCGCGATATAGGCCAGAAAAATAATCCAGATGGTGCCGTAAAGCGTGGCATCTGTGAACGGCAGTTTGATCAATAGCAAGATCATAGCAATCGACAAAACCACCCCCGGCAGCGCGTAGGGCAAGTCAAGCAGGCTATCGAATAGGCGCGCAAGCCGCGTTTTTCGCCGCTCCATAAGCCACGCAAGGGGCAGGCAAAGCACGACAAGCACCAAGGATGCGCCCATCGCCAGCCCGAATGAGTTGGTAAAAGCGCGTGATGTTGAGGGTTGCCGGAAAAGCACCTCCTGCCACGACGCAAGGCTGACCGTATCCAGACGCAGCGGCACCCCATAGGCGGGTATCAAGGAGGTGGCCAAAAGGCCGAACATCGGCAGGACAAGGATTGCAGAAACCACCGCCCACAGAAGGATTTCAACAGGCAGGCGCGCCTTACCCAGCGGGAGAACTAAGGGGCGGGATGTGCTGCCGACAAGGTGTAGCTTCTGACGCGTCTGGAAGAGGCGTTGCAACAAAATACCGGCAACGGCCACAGCCCCGATCATCATCGCCAGAACCGAAACTTCGGCCAAGACCGTTGTCCCCATTCCCGCCAGCTTTTGGTAAACGAGCGTCGGCAGCGTCGCATAGCCTGCCGGAATGCCCAACATCGCCGGAATGCCAAAATTGCCAAGGGCGGTCACAAACGTGATTGCCGTACCGGCACCCAGACTGGGTAGGGTCAGCGGCAGCACCACTTGCCACCATACGCGCAACCCTTTCGCACCGCTGATGCGGGCGGCCTCAACAACGTCTTGGGGGACAGATCGCAGGCCAGCGCGCAACGTCAGAAAAATGATCGACATATGCTGGATGCCCAGAAGAAAAATAATTCCCTCAGGCGAATAGAGCGGCTGCGGAGCCCCAAGCGGGGGTGCGATGCCCAGCGTTTTCAACAGAGCAGACGAAGGCCCCGTAATCTGGACCCAAGACAACGCGGTAATCTGCGGCGGGATCATCATCGGGATCATCAGGCAGAAAACCAGTGCCGCTTTGGCCCTCAGGTCTGTCAGCGCCACGAGGAATGCAAAAGCAGATCCCAGCACCAAAGATACCAAAGTGCCAAAACCAGCCGTGATTAACGAATGTTTAAGCGCGCTCAAGGTTGAGGGCTGCGCCAGCACATCGCGCATCAGGGTAAGGCTGGGGTTCCCTTGATACGTGACGCCCTCAACAAAAAGACGCAACACTGGCGCAAGGGTCAGACAGATTGCCACGACCAGAATAGCAGAGAGCAGCCGGGCCTCGGACCGGCTGCCTCCGTTGTTTTGTGCGGCAAACATCACTCAGCGCCGAAAAGCTCTGAGAATTTGGCTTTATTGGCGTCTGCGTTTGCGAGCGCTTCAGCCGGATCAAAGGCCATCAACTTGATGTTATCGCGCGCAGGGAAACCTGCAGGGACACCCATGCCGTCGCGCGCCGGGATATAGCCCATATCCAAAACCAGGTCCTGACCGTCTTCGCTCAGCAAGAAGTCGACAAACTTCTCTGCGCCCGCAACGTTCTTGGCAGAGGATAAGATCGCAACCGGCTCAGTCACATATGAGACGCCTTCTTCAGGGAAGACGAATTCTACCGGGGACCCATCGGCCTTATTGCGGATGGCAAGAAAGTCCACGACCATGCCGTAGGGCTTTTCGCCCGAGGCGACGGCCTTGAACGTACCACCATTGCCGCCCTGCGCGCGCGCCTCGTTAGCGGCAAGGCCTTCGTAGTAATCCCAGCCCAAGCTGTCGTCGCTTGTGAGCGTGGCAAGGTGGATCAGTGCGGCACCGGAATACAGAGGTGATGGCATTGCGATCTGACCCTTGATTGAGGCGTCAGACAGGTCGCCCCAAGATGTCGGTGCGGTTTCAACGCCTGTATTGTAAACAATGCCGGTCGTGATCAGCTTGGTGGAATAGTAATACCCCTCGGGTGAGAAGAGGGCTGCGTCGTAGTTCGCGGCTTCGGGGGAGCTATAAGCATTCAGCAGGCCCTGTTGCGCCATGCCTTCAAGGGTTACGGTGTCTGCAATCAAAAGCACGTCAGGCTGCGGGTTACCGGCTTCGATCTCCGCGCGCAGGCGTGCCATCAGCTTGGTCGTGCCATCACGCACCCAATCGACTTCGGTGCCGGGGTTTGCTGCCATAAAGGCATCAACCGTGCGCTGCGCGTCAGCATTGGGTTGCGAGGTGTAGAGGGTGATCGTGTCGGCCATGGCTGTGCTGGCCAAGAGCGCGAAAGCGGTGGATGTGAGGACGGACTTCATGGGGCTCTCCTGGAGGTTTGTCTTTCGAACGAAAGCATTTCACGAGTCGCGTTATTGCTGAGAACCTTGACAGTTTTGTAACAGTTTCTTGAAGTTTTTAATTATATTGCAGCGCGCAGCCGAGTTTCCTAACCTATAGAAAAAGTGATGTTTTCTTAGAGGACCCTGCCGTGCACCGGGATGTTATCCAGCGAAGGGATGCGATCATCGCGTTATTGTCAGAAAACGAAATGCTTTCGGCTATGGCACTTTCGTTCGAACTTGATGTCTCTGTTCAAACGATCCGCGCAAATCTACGCGATCTGGATGAAGCCGGCTTGGTACAGCGGCGCAATGGCACCGTGCGGCTGCGCCAACCAAGCGAAAACATCGGCTATCTGCCGCGCGAAGGGATCGCGCGGCAAGAAAAGCAACGAATTGCTTTAGCAGTCAAGAACTTGATCCCCGATGGCGCGCGCTTGGCTTTGGGCACCGGCACGACAGTAGAGACATGCGCGCGTTTTCTGGCCTCGCACAAGGACCTATTTGTAGCCTCCAACAGCATCCACGCTGTCTGCGCCCTGCAACATGCCCCGGGCGTTGCGGTTGAATTAGCAGGCGGAGCTGTCCGAATGCGCGATCTGGATATGATTGGGACGCCTGCAATTGAGTTTTTTTCTAAATTCAATGTGGACTATGCCGTGTTCAGCTGCGGCGGCCTGTCGGAGACCGGCAGGGTAATGGACTATAATTCTGACGAAGTATCCGCACGCAAAGCTATCGCCAATTGCAGCAAAAATAGCATTCTGGTTATCGATAGCACAAAGAACAGATTGGATCTGACTTGTCAGACTGGGAATGTCTGGGACTTTGATGTTGTCGTCACAGGTGCAACCTTTTCAACGGCAATTCTACAAAGTTGTGCGCGACATGATTGCCGAGTTATTCAAGTATGACAGTGGGATAGTTCTGCGGGTATTTGGCGAGTTTGAGGTTTGGAGAACATATTGATACTACAAACAAAAACACCCACCGCTGATCCATAGGAGCTTCGATGTGTGCGCAAAGAAGAGATTCAATGCGGATGGCTGCAAGGGGCACTCTGGACCGTTCGCGTAACTTTGCAATGATCACGTTCTGCGCAAAGCTCCCGTTTGTGCAAGACGCAGCGAACGACCGCAATCCGCCCTTCATGATGGCTTTCTGAAGCGACAGGGGCTCCGGTTTTCTTAGCCGGTTAGCAGTATCTTAAACGGTGCGATGTCGGCTGCGTGCAGATCATCTGCCAAGTGCCCTCCCTTGAGGATGATTTCCGCACAGAGATCTTCGAGTACAATGGAGTAGTGTGCCTTGGTCATGTTCCAGCTTCAGGGTGCTGGCGCTCTAGAACGTGGCTCCTTCGAGGTGTCGGCCCAGTTGGCCTTGGGAGATTGACCCTGCACCCCGCCTGTCTGTCTGATTTTCAACTCCTCTGTGGTTGCGATTGGCCAAGAGTGCTCTCTTATCAAATTGTCCTATCTGGACTCATAAGCGCTGGCGTCAGACACAACTCGTATTCTGGAAGCGTTGGTTGTCATCAGATGTCCCTGTCCTGCACCTATGATTCAAAATTCACTGGCAGTGGAACTTTCGGTAATACCCCGAGTTATTAGGATGTGGCAGCAAAAGCGCCCTCAATATCTCTTATCATGAAAAGATTTGGCTGTGGATTTTTTGAGCGAGCTGCTGGCCGAGGGCAACATCTTCTTGTCGGTTCTTATTGTATGTGCGGTATTTGTAGGCTTCTTAATCGAACGGTTACCGCCAGCAGCAGTTGCAACATGTGGCGCGGCCGCATTTATGCTTGTCGGATATATATCAACCGATGAAGTTCTGGCCGTATTTTCCAACCCCGCACCTATCACCATCGCAGCGATGTTCATTCTGTCAGGTGCATTGGTCAGGACGGGCGTGATTGATGCAGCGTCTCTTTACCTCGTCAACCAGGCCGAGAAACGGGGATGGATTGCATTCTTTGTCCTGCTGGCGGGCGCCGCCGTCGCGTCCGGCCTGATGAACAATACTCCTCTCGTTCTAATTCTCATTCCCATCATCATTAGAATGGCACAGACACTCGGGGTGGCAGCCACGAAATTGCTCATACCCCTGTCTTATATAGCTGTCCTCGGTGGCACTTTGACGTTGGTCGGAACATCGACCAACCTTCTGATCGACGGGGTAGCGCGCGAAGCCGGTCTGCCGGCTTTCGGGATTTTGGAAATTCTGCCTTTCGGTATCGTTGCAGTGATAACGGGATCAGTCACGCTGATGTTTCTTGGGCCAAAACTGTTGCCGAGCCGGACATCGGGTGCTGCCTCGCTTACCGAGGATTCTGCCGAATTTCTTACGGAAATCTCGTTGAAATCCGCCGTCGAAGAAGACGAAAAAAATGACCGCCTTCTGACTTCGTTTACGTCGCTCATGCGCTTTAAGTTGAAGCTGATTATCAACGGTAATCACGCAGAAAAAATAACCTCAGAGAGTATCTTGCGACAGTCAGAGCGTGTGATTGCGCGGGCTTCGTCGACCGAGATCCTGACGCTGCGGGAAAACGAAAAGTTCCGGATCGGTTATCCAGTAACTGACAGACCAGACACGCCTGCGGCCGATGTTGTCTGCATCGAAGCCATCGTAGCGACCGATAGAAGTGGTAAGGGGCGCAAATTGTCCGATCTCGGCTGGTTCGCCAATTTCAGGGTCAGAATTTTGGGTGTATCGCGGCACATGCACAATCCCGGGCGCCAGCTTGAGCATGTAAGGCTGAAACCGGGCGATCGTATTCTACTTGAAGGTCCGGCCAGCGGTCTGAAGTCAGTGATTGAGGGATCTGATCTGGTATCCGCAACCATGCCTGTCGCAAGGCCATATCGCCGCCACCGGGCTCCGATTGCAATAGCAGCCATGCTGGGTGTCGTCATTCTCGCGATCTTTAACGTTGCACCCATTGTGACCTTATCGATGTTGGCCGTCGCCCTTATTCTGTTAGCGGGTTGCATCGAAGCAGAAGATGCATGGAGCGCGATCGACGGATCAACACTGGTTCTTATTTTCGCGATGTTGGCCATCGGCAAAGGGTTGGAAAACGCTAAGGTCATCGAAACTCTTGTGCAAAGTATCGCGCCATTTCTTCAAGACGCATCGCCGATTATTTTATTAGTTTCGATCTACGCGCTCACGTCTATCCTTACGGAGCTTGTCTCGAACAGTGCGGTTGCTGTAATCCTAACACCGTTGGCGATATCGCTTGCAAACTCACTGGGAATAGAACCGAGACCCTTAGTTTATGCGATCATGATGGGGGCCTCTGCGAGTTTTGCTACCCCTATTGGCTACCAGACAAATACACTTGTGTATTCTGCGGGAAACTATCGGTTCACAGATTTTCTGAAAATCGGGGTTCCCATGAATTTCACAGTCGGAATTGCCAGCTGCACTGCGATCTGGCTACTTGCTCCTATGTGATCATGTAACCTTTCAGCATGAACAATATTAAGGTGGATTCAAATGTGCCGAGTGAAGGTCCCAGGTTTTGACAGAATTTTTGGCTGCGTCATTCTTGGCGGTCAGAGCTTGTGCCAAATAGGAATGTTTTTGGTACCGTCGAAGTGCCGTCTTTTCTAGTGATCTTGCTACGTTTGATTTGTCAGCATAAATGGAAGAAACGAAACTTATTGGTCGAAAACACACTATGACCAAAGGCATTTTTCCCGCTGCTGCATTCACGGTGGCACTTGGCGCATCAGTCTCTGCTGATCCCAGTGTTGGCTTGGCCTAAGCTTGTCCCTCGGTGGCGGTAATCTTGACGATGGTGTTGGCATTCGCGTGTTTTCCTGCTGTAGGGAGGCGCGTAATGTTGGGCTCCGCTTTCCTGATATCAATCACTGAGACGATTTACTGAGCACATAAGAAAAAGACGAGTTCACCCTTTGCCGAACAGCCTAAATCTGGACTTTCCGACTTTGGGCTTGGTACCGAACTGGACACCGCACTCCTCAAAGAAACTGCGCACCTGTGGGGTGAGGAGGCCTCGTCCAGCAGCGTTTTGCGGCAAGCCAAAGCCGCCGCCATAGTTAATCTCGACGATCACTGGGCCGTCTTTTGTGATTGCGATGTCAGTCGATTGATACCGGATCGGCGCAAATAGCCGTGCTGCGCGTTCATTCATCTCACGCAATGCGTCCCAATGGGGCAGTTTCTTGCCCATCCAGTTCGCACGTGTGGGGTGGTCTTCAAGAAAAACTATTTCGGGACCACTGCGGGTCACCACGGTTTTGATCTCGCCGCTTTCTGTGTCTATCTCACAGGCGATGTTTCCGCTGCGCCAAAGCGTATCGGCAATCTGGTCTCCTTGCGGCATGGAGATGACCGCGAGCGGGCAATCGACACGGTCGGTTTGTACCAGATTGACCATGCGAATGGTGGCTAGCGCCGAACAAAAAGGCGCGATATCTTCATGATTTTCAAGGTTCACTTGAAGCAGGTAGGCGTTATCACCCAAAAATGAGGTCATGAAATCAGCATATGTCATCGGTGGCTGCCCAACACATGAGATATGGGTTTGATCGGCATCTTTGACGCTGAAGGCGCCAAAGCTGACCATGCCGTCAACAATCTTGCCAAAGAGTTTCGTGTTGCCAAGGCTGAGAATCAAATCGCGCAAATCTTCGGGGTTCGAGATTTTTTGCACTCCAGGATAGAGACGCGGGGAGGTGTCGATCACGGCTACGGTCTCGGGTGCGGAGGCACCGCCAGCATTCAGGATTGTTCCTGCTAGAATTTTATCTTCTGCGGCACTGCTCCAACCTTGGTTGTTACAGGCATGGGCGATAGGCCAATGAAGCGAGTTCGAGATGAATTGCGCGCGTTGATCTTCGGTGTAGCGATCCTCGTAAAAGAGACCCCACCGGATGTATTCAGATATATTTATTTTAGCGTCGCTGCGCGAAATTCGGGAGAACTCCATCCCCAGTTTGACTGCCGAGCGGCCTGTTTTTTTTGCGGCATAGGCTAACATGTCGCTTAGCTTGCCATTGTCTACCTGCGCGAATGCTGCCTTATCTTTTTCTGCCGCTGTGATGGGTGTTTGAATAGTCATGTGAGCCTCATAAAGCTGCCAAAATCGCAGGAGTGTTGCCGATATCGAAACAGATATTTGCAAAGTATGACCAAATTTGGGCGAGACAGGTTTTCGAACGTTTGGGGCTTGCAGGAACATTGTGCTGAATGCCAGCTAAAGGTCACCTTTCCCAAGGTCTATGCTTACGCAGCGAACTTCTGCGTCCCGCACTTAGTGAGTGCTTTTGTGATAATATGTAAATGAATCCAGAGTCTTAGTTGCAACGGACAGGTTGTGAACCACGTGTGCGCTGTCATGGGCTATGGCCATAGATTGACCGAAGGCTAAGTTGAAGGCTCACTCGGGTTTGAAAGGGAATTGGCGAACTGGCGGAAACTTCCTGAGCCGACAATCTTGGGGAAATTTGAGCAAGCTGTTAAATAGATAGGGTTTCAGCATCCAAGGTATCACCCGCGACGCGCAAAGTTATACGCGCCGCGCAATTTTATTTGCATCCCTACACAATCTTAGAAGTCGAGATTTTCGACATTAAGAGCATTTTGCTGAATGAACTCACGTCGTGGCTCCACCACGTCGCCCATTAGCTTTGTGAATAGATCATCCGCTTCCGCCATATCTTCGACCCGCACCTGCAACAGCGTGCGCGCGTCTGGATCGAGCGTGGTTTCCCATAGTTGGTCGGGGTTCATTTCACCCAAACCTTTGTAGCGTTGCAGGGATAGTCCTTTTTCGCCCTCTGCAAGAACTGCATTCAGCAGATCCATTGGACCATTGATAACCTGTGCGCGGTCCTTGCGCACCAAGGTGGCGGGAAGATTATACACATCCTGCAAGTGCTCGGTGAAGGTGCCTGATTTACGGGCTTCGCCTCCACGCAGCATTTTACCATCCAGCGTGCGAACCTCCTCGACACCGCGCAGGATACGGGCAAGTTTGATCCCGTGATCCTGGGTAATCCGGCCTTGCCAGCCACGCTCGTATTCTAGCGCAATGAGGTCGAGGCGTGCTGCTACTTTGTCTGCCACGCCTTGAAGATCCTTTTCGACTGCACCGGGCACAAATGCCCCGGCAATCGCAGCCTGTTCAAGGATATGACGCGGATAATGTGTCGGGAAGGCTTCGAGAACGCGGCGCAACTGGCGCGCGTGATCGACCACGCGGGCCAGATCCTGACCATTGATTTCTTCACCGTTGCCCTGACGCAGCATGGCACCGTCTATTCCCTGCTGGATCAGATATTCCTCCATCGCAGCCTGATCCTTGAGGTAAACCTCGGATTTGCCCCGCGCCACTTTGTAAAGCGGCGGTTGTGCAATATAGAGGTGACCGTTCTCGATCAATTGCGGCATTTGCCGATAGAAGAACGTAAGAAGCAGGGTGCGGATGTGTGCACCGTCGACGTCGGCGTCGGTCATGATGACGATTTTATGGTAGCGTAGTTTAGCGATATTGAATTCGTCACGACCGATCCCCGTTCCCAGGGCCATCACCAGATTGCCGATCTCCTGAGAGCCAAGCATACGGTCAAAGCGGGCGCGCTCGACATTGAGAATTTTTCCTTTGAGGGGGAGGATTGCCTGTGTCTGACGGTCACGGCCCGTCTGTGCAGAGCCGCCAGCAGAGTCGCCCTCCACAAGGAATACTTCGGTCTTTGACGGATCTTTCTCCGAGCAGTCCTTCAGCTTCCCGGCGAGGAAGTTCACATCCATCGCCGTCTTGCGCCGCGTGAGATCACGCGCTTTTCGCGCGGCCTCGCGGGCATGTGCCGCCTCGATGATTTTGCCCACAACGATCTTGGCGATCTGTGGATTTTCCTCGAACCATTCTGCTAGCTTTTCGTTGACCAAACCTTCAACAGCAGGGCGTACTTCGGATGATACAAGCTTGTCCTTGGTCTGGGAACTGAACTTGGGATCAGGTACTTTTACGCTGAGCACGCAGGTTAGGCCCTCGCGTGCGTCATCGCCGGTGAAGGTCACTTTTTCACGTTTTGCGATGCCACTGCTTTGTGCGTAGTTGTTGATTGTTCGCGTCAGCGCGCCGCGAAAGCCTGCCATGTGGGTGCCGCCGTCGCGCTGCGGAATGTTGTTCGTAAACGGCAGGACGTTTTCGTGATAACTGTCGTTCCACCACATCGCCACCTCAACGCCGATGTCGTCTTTTTCACCTGTGATGAAAATAGGCTCCGGCAGGATCGAAGATTTGTTGCGGTCTAGGTATTTTACAAACTCTTTAACGCCGCCATCATAATAAAGGACCGTCTCGAGTGCTTCGTCGGGGCGCTCGTCCCGCAGGATGATTTTGACACCCGAGTTCAGAAACGCCAGTTCGCGAAGGCGCTTTTCCAGCGTTTCGAAGGAGTATTCAAGATTGGAGAAGGTAGAGAGGGAGGCGAGGAAGCGCACTTCGGTACCTGTGCGATCTGTTTTTCCCAGCGTTTCAAGATGCTTTGTGGTATAGCCACCTTCGAAGCGGGCAATGTGCTCATGGCCATCGCGCCATACGCGCAGCTCCAACCAGTCACTCAGCGCATTCACGACCGATACGCCGACGCCGTGCAGACCGCCCGATACTTTATAGGAATTGCTGTCGAATTTACCGCCTGCGTGCAGCTGCGTCATGATCACTTCGGCGGCGGAAACCCCTTCGCCGTCGTGCATCCCGACAGGCACCCCGCGACCGTTATCAGAAACCGAAATCGAGCTGTCATCGTGAATTGTAACGGAAACGTGGTCTGCATGGCCAGCCAGCGCCTCGTCAATTCCGTTGTCTACAACCTCATACACCATGTGGTGTAGGCCAGACCCGTCATCGGTGTCACCGATGTACATACCCGGACGCTTGCGAACAGCCTCCAAGCCTTTGAGAACCTTGATGGAATTGGCGCCGTATTCTTCGGGTGCTTGCTCAGTCTCGGACATTGATGTCTTCCTGTTATCGGGTCGGCTAAATATACGGTTTTCAGCCTGCATTGTCACGCGATTGGCACAAGATTTTGCGGCTTGAAGGCTGTTATGTCAGGTGGGGCTGCTTACTGTGGAAACGCCGCTTGCTTCGGTGACAAGAATGCTTTGCGCACGGTCGTCCATTGCATCGAAAAGCCCGTCTTCGGTACCTGTCATCCACGCCTGCGCACCAAGTGCTATGATCTCGTCATACAGGGCCGCCCGCCGCCCCGCATCCAGATGTGCGGCGACCTCATCGAGCAACAGGATGGGTGGTGCGCCAAAATCACCCGCCAGCGCACGAGCGTTTGCGAGAATGAGCGAGACCAGTAATGCCTTTTGCTCTCCGGTCGAGCAATCCCGCGCAGGTACGCCCTTCGTCGCATAAACTCCGAACAGATCGGCACGGTGCGGACCCACCAAGGTGCGCCCCGCCTTTAAGTCGCGCATCCGCCCGTCAGCCAGAGCGGCGCGCATTTCCTCGACATCGTCTGGCATCTCACACTCAAGGGTGAGCGTGGCCGCGGGAAAGGTTGTTTCGGCGGCGTCTTGTGCGTTCGACAGGGCCGCAAGGGCGTGGAGACGGTTGTGGTGGATTGCAACACCTGTTTCGGCCATGCGTGTCTCCAGCGCAGCATACCACGACGGTTCGCGTACCATATCTTTGAGCAGGCGATTGCGCTCGCGCATCGCCTTTTCGTAAGAAAGCGAGATTTCCGCATGATCGGGCAGAAAGCTGAGAGTCATTCGATCAAGAAACCGGCGTCGTCCTTCCGCTCCTTCGATCCACAAACGGTCCATAGAGGGTATAAGCCAAAGCACGCGTGCAATACGGCCAAGTGCGGTTTGGGCGGCGGGCTTTCCATCTATGCGAACCTGACGTGCCGCTCCTTTTTCCGATAAAATCTCGATCTCGTTAATGCCAAGGGGTCCGTGCAGAAGCGCGCTTATCTTCCATCCAAGCGCTTCCGGGCGGCGGGTCATATCTTCTGCACTGGCCCGACGCAGGCCACGCCCGGGTGACAGCAGAGACACTGCTTCGAGGATGTTTGTCTTTCCCGCGCCGTTATCCCCGTGAATGGCAACAGGACGATGACCGATCTCGATCACCGCCCTCTTATGCGAGCGGAAATGCGAGAGGGTCAGGTTTGAAAGATAAAGCTGTGCCATCAGCCTGCGCCGGTTTCATTCACAGAAAACGTGCGGAGATTGCCGAAAACGTTGTTTTCGTCACACACGCATCGGCATCACAACATAGACCGCTGAGGTATCATTCCCTTCACGCATCAATGTCGGATCACCTGAGGAGTTGAACAGAAACACGGCATTTTCGCGATCTACCTGACTGGCTATTTCCAGAAGATATTTCGCGTTAAACCCGATCTCCAGTCGCTCGTCGCTGTAGGCGACCGCCAGCTCTTCTTCGGCAGCGCCACTGTCGGGCGCATTTACTGACAGAATCAGACGATCTTCGTCAAGTTGCAGCTTTACGGCACGTGACCGCTCCGAGCTTACGGTTGCAACACGGTCAACAGCGCGTGCGAAATCTGCGGCGTCCACTTCCAGCTTGCGGGTATTGCCCTGCGGAATGACGCGTGTGTAATCCGGAAACGTGCCATCGATCACTTTTGACGTAAGCGTGATCTGGGGGGTCGCAAACCGGACCTTCGTTTCCGAAACTGATACGGCGATCATCATATCATCATCTTCGAGGAGCTTGCGCAGCTCGCCCACGGTTTTACGTGGCACAATCACGCCCGGCATATCAGCAGCATCGGCGGGCATATCGGCATCAATACGGGCAAGGCGGTGACCATCGGTCGCTACGCAGCGCAGTTTTTTGCCGCCATCGCCCTCTGCGATATGCATGTAGACGCCGTTAAGATAATACCGTGTCTCTTCCGTCGAAATCGCAAACTTGGATTTGTCGAACAGACGGCGCAGCACAGCGGCATTGGCCGAAAAGTTAGACGCATACTCCGAAGAGGCCATCACAGGAAAATCTTCCTTGGGCAATGTTGCGAGTGAGAAGTTTGAACGGCCCGCCTCCACAGTCAAACGACCCGCTGCATTATCAGCCGTGAGCGATACAAGCGCACCATCGGGAAGTTTGCGCACGATCTCATGCAAGGTCGTGGCAGCTACGGTAGTGGAGCCTGCACGCTCGACCTGCGCGGGAGCCTTGTCGAGAACTTCGATGTCGAGATCGGTGGCGCGGAAGGAAACCTCGCTGCCTTCGGCTTCGATCAGGACGTTGGCAAGGATTGGAATAGTGTTACGCCGCTCCACAACGGATTGTGCCTGCGAAACGGCTTTGAGCAACGCGGCGCGTTCGATGCTGAATTTCATATGCTCGGGTCTCCATTGCACAGGGTCGGGATCGGCAACGTACCCGCTTCCCGCTTAATCACAAGACATAAGAGACCTGAAACGCAAAAGGCAGCCCCGTCAAGGGCTGCCCTGTTGTAACGCTGCATCGCCGGGAGGTTTATGCCTCCAGAGCGCGGCGCAAAAGCTCGAGATCTTCCGCGATTTGACCATCCGATACTTTGAGTTCTTCGATCCTCCTTACACCATGCATAACTGTGGTGTGGTCCCGCCCGCCAAATCGTCGGCCAATTTCTGGCAACGAACGGCTGGTCATGTGCTTGCACAGATACATTGCTACCTGGCGCGGGCGTGCAAAGTTGCGCAGGCGTTTTGGTCCGATCATATCAGACAGCCGGATGTTGTAGTGATCGGACACTTTGCGCTGTATTTCCTCAACAGTGATTTTGCGCTCGGAGGCACGCAACACGTCGGCAAGGCAATCCTGCGTGAGATCCATATCGATTTTGCGGCCCACAAGTGAGGCAAAAGCGAACAGACGGGTCAGCGCCCCCTCAAGCACGCGCACATTGGTCGAAATCCGGTGTGCGAGGAATTCCAATATGCCGTCATCCATTGCCAGCTCGGGGTAGGAGGCGCGATGTACCTCCACCTTCGTCTGCAGAATGCCCAAACGCAGCTCATAATCAGTAGGATGCAGATCGACAACGAGGCCACATTGCAGGCGTGATTTAACGCGGTCCTCAAGGTCCTTGATGTCAGAGGGAGCGCGGTCAGCAGAAATGATGATCTGCTTGTTCTGGTCAACCAGCGCGTTGAATGTGTGAAAAAACTCTTCCTGCGTGCTGTCCTTGCCAGCGATGAATTGAACGTCATCGACCATAAGTACGTCAACGGTACGGAAGATCTCTTTAAAATCCATCATTTTACGGTCACGAAGCGCCTGCACAAAGCGGTACATAAACTGCTCTGCCGATAGATAGAGTACGTTCAACTCGGGCTTTCGGGCCTGCAGCTCTTGGGCGATTGCATGCATCAGGTGGGTTTTGCCAAGGCCGACACCGCCATAGAGGAAAAGCGGATTAAACGTGACGGGCCCTCCTTCAGCGACACGGCGCGCAGCGGCATGGGCCAATTCGTTAGGCTTGCCCACCACAAAAGTATCGAACGAAAACCGCTTCTCAAGCGGAGCAGTGTAAACCGATGAGGTATTCGATGCTTTGGCAGAGCGCGGCGGGGCAATTGCGTCTGTCTGACGCGTAACAGGCTTTGTAGAAGTTTTTGTCGCAGTATTGGCTACTTCAAAATTCAGCCGCGACACGTCCGCATCAAACGCCTTCATCTCGTGCAAAATCAGGTCGGAAAAATTTTGCGAAACATAATTACCAAAAAAATTGGTCGGAACGTTCAGCGTTGCAATTCCATCAGTGGTCTTCCCCAGCATGAGTGGGTCGATCCAGGTGGTAAAATTGTTTTGCCCAACAGTTTTAAGCAGTCGTTGCTTAAGGTTGCCCCAATCGTCACGTGTCATTCTATTCCTACCACCATCACTCATGCCACCCCCTGTGGCAACTCTCGACCAGCCCTCCAGACAAAAACAGACTGATCCGGTCCCAGCGGGAACCAGTCTTGTCCTTCGGACTGTTATACATTTTCGCACGAAGTATGGGCGCTGGCAGCGCCGAAATCTCCGAGCGACGTAGACATATATTAGTGACAGGCAAACTGCTGGCAGCAGAAATTGCAACTCTTCCTGACGGCCCTAGCAGACCAACAGGAGATACCTTCAAAGTTGCACAACACCTCTAGCAAAATGGTGTGCACTCATTGGGTCTGTCCCCCCGCGATGTGAATCGCTCACCCTTGGTAGCAAGCACGCACAGCCCGTTTCAACAGAACTTATATGTTGACTCTGTCTTTGCTCGAAAAGAATCTCACGGCCCTGTGAAAGGGGGCCAGAAAGCAACACAGGCGCCACCGTTAGGTGACGCCTGCGATAAAGCCGTACTGTTTCGCTTTTTATGCGATTGCTTTGACCCGTGCGGCCAAACGCGACATTTTGCGCGAAGCGGTGTTCTTGTGGTAAACGCCCTTTGTAACGCCGCGCATAAGTTCTGGCTGTGCTGCACGAAGAGCCGCGACTGCATCGTCCTTCACACCGGATTCGATGGCTTCTTCAACTTTGCGGATGAATGTGCGGATGCGTGAACGGCGTGCTTTGTTGATTGCGAAACGCTTTTCGTTCTGACGTGCGCGTTTCTTTGCTTGTGGTGTATTTGCCATGAGGATCGTCCTATCATTTATGTCGTGTCAAAGCGTGCAATCGCCCCCGCAAGGGAGGACACCGATAGGTGATTCTAGCCTGAGCGGGCTGCACGCGCATGTATGTCGGCGGCTATAGCGGGATTAGACCAAGGTTGTAAAGGTTGGTGTCAGAAAATCGCTCTTTGACTGTACCTGGGATTGAGCCGATACAGCGCCGCAAGAGTGGAAAGCGCACCAATGAGCAGGTATGGGGCAGTGATAACACAATGAAAAAAGGGTGGCTGGTAATGCCACCCTTGTCGTCATAAAAATCTCATGAAACGCTCGCTATTTGAAAGAAATACGACACAAAACTGCCACATCACCTACAACCGCTCCCTGTTCAGACGCATAATTGCACGCCCGTTTAGGTTGTGACGGAGGGTAAGGCACCAATCAATTGGGGAAAAACCCTATTATCATCATGGCCTGATCAGATTTAACACAAGTGCTTTGGCAATGGCATGGTCGCGCGTATTTGCACACAGCTTGTCTTTCGCTGTCCTGACATATTTCTCGAATGTCTTTTCGCTGATCCGGAGGCGCCAGCAGATGTCCGCAGGTCGCAACCCGACTGCGAGATAGGTCAGGCAGTCACTTTCGCGCTGCGTGAGCTCGACCAGTAGCTTTCCGTGCTGACCCCTGATGCCCTCATCAAGGATGTGACTGATCTGACGGAGAGACCCTTGATATTCCTGCCAATAGCGCACGAAACTAGTGTCGTTTTTTACATCCCCCGCCCAAAGGCCAATTCCAGCGATCGCACTTCCCGCAGCATTTCGCCCTAACGACATGGAAACACCGAATTCCATCCCCAGATCTTTTTCCAAGGAATCGCTGTTAAGCTGCGTATCGCGAGCGTTTTCCAAGAGGCTGGGGTCGTTCCAGAATATCTCGGACTTGCCGTCTATAATAAGCTCGACCGTTATATCGTCATCTAGCAGCGAGGTGTCCGAGATGGCGGCGGCCCATTCTGGCGAGTAGGTATGTTTGAAAAAACCCGCCTTTGAAAAGCCGTTTATCTTGGCATCCATGGCGTGAGGAATAATACCAAATCCAAAACCCGACACGCCGACATCCGACAGGGCAGCGGCGCAAATATCCCAAAAAACCTGATCGGATTTGGCGTTCGCCACATCTTCGCACAGATTGAGAATATCAGTGTGCTGCATCAACCCCCCTCCCAGCGAAAACCAGATGATATGAAACCGCAAAGATCAAACTGAAGGTACGCATGTTTAGCTTCAAGATCAATACAGTAGGGAAAGAGAGAGAACCCTTCAGGTTCTCACCGTGCAACCACCTCTTATTTGTCGCGGAACTGCGCCTCGCGCTTCTCCAGGAACGCGGCCATACCCTCTTCTTGGTCTTCAGTCGCGAACAGGGCATGGAACATGCGACGCTCGAACAGTAAGCCTTCGCGCAGCGGCACTTCGTAGGCGCGGTTCACTGCCTCTTTTACGACCATTGTGGAAATCATGGATTTCTCGGCAATCTTCTGGGCGGCGCCCATGGCTTCTTCCATCAGCTTCTTAACGGGCACCACGCGCGACGCGAGGCCGGAGCGCTCTGCTTCGGTGGCGTCCATGAAGCGACCTGTCAGGTTCATATCCATCGCTTTTGATTTTCCGACAATTCGCGTCAGGCGCTGTGTGCCGCCAATGCCTGCAACCACACCAAGGTTTATTTCTGGCTGGCCGAATTTGGCAGTTTCGGAGCAGATTATAAAATCGCACATCATCGCCAACTCACAACCGCCACCCAGCGCATAACCGGACACGGCCGCAATGATTGGTTTGCGCACCCGCATGATCTGATCGGTTTCGGCCGTGAACAAATCGCCTGCAAACACGTCAACGAATGACTTGTCCTTCATCATCGCAATGTCGGCACCCGCAGCAAATGCCTTTTCGGAACCGGTGATAACGATACAGCGGACTTTTTCGTTTTCCTGGCAAGACTTGAGGCAGTCGGCCAACTCGGTCATCAGTTGATCATTAAGCGCGTTGAGCGCATCAGGACGGTTCAACGTCACCAAAGCTACGTGATTATCGACATCCAGAATGATCGTTTCATAAGCCATTTGTGCGGCCCTTTGCTGTTGTTCAGACGTGCTTGCATACCATGGCGGTTGATTGGTTCAAGCTATCTTTGGCAGGAAGGACAATAGAATGATGACCGTCCCGATTGTACCACGCGTGCAATTGTCGCGTCACATCCGGCTGCCTTGCAGGGCGCGCCCTCACGTCCGTATACATCGAAAGAGTGTTGGAAATATCCAAGCTCGCCATCAGCTTGCCGGAAATCGCGCAGGGAGGACCCACCAGCCTCGATCGCATCGCCCAGCACCTCGCGGATGATGGGTACCATTGCAGAAACGCGGGGTGCGGCAATCCGCCCTGCCTTGCGAAGAGGGCTGATTCCCGCGCGGAAAAGTGTCTCGCAGACATATATGTTGCCCAAACCCGCCACGATGCGCTGGTCCAGCAGTGCTGATTTAACGGGGCTGTTTTTGCCTTTGAATGCATCGATCAGAACGGCCTCGTGAAAATCGTTGCTGAGCGGCTCTGGTCCGAGCAGAGCGAGCAGTTTGTGATCCTGTGCTGTCGCTGTATCGAGCAGATCCATCGCACCGAATCTGCGCGGATCGTTAAAGGTGATCCGCGCGCCGTTCTCCATGTAGAAAACCACATGGTCATGCTTTTCTGCAGCAGGATGTTCGCGCACAAATTTCCCCAGCGGATCACCGGATACAAGCATGCGTCCTGACATCCCCAGATGAATGAGCAATGTCTCGCCAGAGCTTAGGTCCGCCAGAACATACTTTGACCGCCTGCGTAGGCGCTCCACCCGCTGCCCCGTCAGCCGTTGTGCCATCCCCGCAGGAAAGGGCCACCTCAGTCCCTCGCGGTTCACATCCGCGCGCGCAATCACTACACCTTCCATCACAGGGGCAAGGCCACGGCGCACTGTCTCGACTTCGGGTAGCTCGGGCATCATATCTCCTGCGTCAAATGGCGGTTTGCACCTCCTTACTTGAGGCTATATCCCCGAAGTAACAAGATCAGGACCAACGACATGACCGACAAGACCACCCATTTCGGCGCCCAGACCATTCGCGAAGACGAAAAGGCGGGTAAGGTGCGCAGCCTGTTCACGGATGTGGCAAACAAATACGACGTAATGAATGATGTTATGAGCATGGGCATCCACCGTATCTGGAAAGAGGCGATGATGGACTGGCTAGCTCCGCGTGGCGGGCAAAAGCTGCTGGATGTGGCCGGTGGTACGGGCGATGTTTCGTTCAAGTTCCTCAAGCGGGCAGGTCACGGCCACGCAACGGTTTGTGACCTGACCGAAGGGATGCTTATCGAAGGCCGCAAGCGCGCCGAGGCCGAAGCGATGCAGGACAGTCTGGACTGGGTCGTGGGGGATGCGATGGATCTGCCGTTCGAGGACAGCACATTCGATGTTTACACCATCTCCTTCGGCATACGCAACGTGACGCGCCCGCAAGAAGCGCTAAACGAGGCGTACCGTGTGCTCAAACCGGGTGGTCGCCTGATGGTGCTGGAGTTTTCTCAACTTCCCAGTCCGGCAATGCAAAAAGCCTACGATCTCTATAGCTTCAATGTGATCCCGCGGATGGGCCAGCTTATTGCGAATGATCGCGACAGCTATCAGTATTTGGTCGAATCCATCCGCAATTTCCCCGATCAGGAAACATTTCTGGGAATGGTGCGCGCGGCGGGTTTCGAGCAGGCAAAGTACCGTAATCTGACGATGGGAATCGCCGCCCTTCACTCCGGCTGGAAAATCTAGGGTGCGTGGCCCGCATAATATCTGGCGTTTGATCCGCACCGGCGCCACGCTGGAGCGAACCGGCGCGATGAATTTCGTGCTCGACGCATTCGAGGCGCCCAAGGCCGTGCGCCTTGTGGCACGCGCTCTTGCGATTCCGTTCAAGCCGCTAGGCTATAAAGGCGATCCCAGCCTACAGCCTGCCACCCGTGCACTGACCGCGCTGGGTCCTGCCTACATCAAGTTTGGTCAAATCCTTTCCACACGCCCCGATGTTGTGGGAGATGAAATGGCGCTGCAACTGCGCGTATTACAAGACCAACTGCCCGCGTTCCCTGTCGAGGTTGCAAAGGCCGAGGTGGAAAAAGAGCTGGGCCAGCCCGTCGACGAGATTTTTTCGGAATTCAGCCCGCCCGTTGCGGCCGCGTCCATTGCGCAGGTTCACAAGGCCCGTCTGCGAAGCACCGGCGAGGAAGTCGCTGTAAAAGTGCTGCGCCCCGGTATCGAGAAAGCATTCCGAAAGGACGTCGACGCCTTTTATCTGGCTGCGCGCATGGTTGAGCTGTTTTCCCCCGGCTCCCGCCGTTTACGGCCGATGGACGTGATTGAGCATTTTGACGGTGTGGTGCGCGGCGAGCTTGATCTGCGGCTCGAATCCTCGTCGGCATCTGAATATGCTGCGAACACGAAAGACGACAAAGGTTTCGAAGTACCCTCAATCAAATGGGACTATTCCGCGCGCCGCGTGATGACGTTGGGCTGGGCGAGCGGTGTTCCAATGGGCGACAACGCGGCCATCGATGCGGCAGGTCACGACCGTGTTGAGATGTCCGAGCGTATTCTGGCGCTGTTTCTACAACACGCTCTACGGGACGGATTTTTCCACGGTGATATGCATCAGGGTAACCTGAAGGTCGCCGCAAACGGCAATATCATTGCGCTTGATTTTGGGATCATGGGTCACATCGACGAATACACTCGACGTGTTTATGCTGAAATCCTGTATGGCTTTATCCGCAAGGATTACAAACGCGTCGCCGAAGTCCACTTCGAGGCGGGATATGTGCCTGCGGACAAGGATGTGGATGAATTCGCCCGTGCCCTGCGCGCTGTGGGCGAGCCTATCTTCGGGATGGACGCAGACCGCATCTCTATGGCGCGCTTGCTTGCCTATCTATTCGAAGTGACCGAGCGTTTTGGCATGGAAACCCGAACTGAGCTGATATTGCTTCAACGGACGATGGTTGTAGTCGAGGGCGTTGCGCGCTCCTTGAACCCGCAGATGAACATCTGGCAGGTCGCAGCTCCGATTGTGACCGATTATATTGCAAAATCTATTGGGCCGAAGGCTATCATTAGTGATCTTACCAAAACTGCCCGCGTTCTATCGCGCTTTGGGCCACGCCTACCTGCGTTGGTTGAGGCTGCTCTGATCCGGCAAGCCGATGCATCGCCACCGCCGCGCCAGCCGTTCAAGCGATACATCTTTCTTGCTGCCATGCTCGGTGCTGCCGGTGCTACGGGTGTAATCGCGCTTGTAAGCGCCCTCAGTTGACTTCTGCACAATGGTAATCTGAAAATATGCTGAAGGCAGGCAGGGCATATTGTTCCCTGCCTGCCGTTATTGTTCAGATGCGCTCAATGGCCAGCGCGATTCCTTGACCGCCGCCAATACACATCGTGATCAGTGCACGTTTGCCACCGGTCCGCGCAAGCTCGTGCAGCGCTTTGACCGTGATGATGGCGCCAGTGGCCCCCACCGGATGCCCCAGTGCTATTGCGCCGCCGTTCGGGTTCACCTTTGCAGGATCAAATCCGAGCGCTTTGCTTACTGCCAGCGCTTGGGAGGCAAATGCCTCGTTGCTTTCGATCACGTCGAAATCATCCGGCCCCAAGCCCGTTTTCTCAAACAGTTTGGTCACTGCCGGGATCGGTCCGATCCCCATCACTTCGGGGCGCACACCTGCATGGGCATACCCGATGATCCTTGCCAGTGGGCGCAGACCATTTGCCGCTGCAGACGAGGCGCGGGCCAGTATCAGCGCTGCCGCACCGTCATTGATGCCCGAAGCATTACCTGCTGTTACGGAGCCGTCCTTTTGGAACACAGGCCGCAGCCCTGCCAACTTGTCCAGCGTGGTGGCCTTTGGGTGCTCATCGCGATCAAACGCGACAGTATCGCGGCCTTTGCGCACATCAATTGGTACGATCTGCCCTGTGAAATGCCCCGCTGCGATGGCCGCGGCCGCCCGTTCCTGTGACTGCATGGCAAAGGCGTCTTGTTCGACACGGCTCACCTCGTGCTCGCCTGCGACATTCTCGGCTGTGATCCCCATATGCCCTGTTCCGAAGGGACAATTCAGTGTCCCCAGCAGCATATCGAGCACGGGCATGTCGCCCATTTTTTGCCCCCAACGTGCAGCGGGCAGGATGTATGGTGCGCGACTCATGCTTTCTGCCCCACCAGCGAGTGCAAAATCTGCATCGCCCAGCATCAGCGACTGCGCGGCGGATACAATCGCCTGAACGCCGGACCCGCAGAGGCGGTTGACGTTCATTGCAGGCACGGCATCGGGCACGCCCGCCTCCATTGCGGCAACGCGGCTGAGATACATGTCACGCGGCTCTGTGTTGATAACGTTTCCAAAGACGACATGTCCGATTTGGCCGCCCTCTACACCCGCCCGAGATAGTGCTTCGCGCGCAACAGTCGCGCCAAGGGTGGTCGCTGGGGTACCGGCAAGCGCGCCGCCGAATGTCCCGATTGCGGTGCGTACACCGCTCAGAATAACGATATCGTCTGACATGAATTGTCTCCTTGTGTTTCGAAGGCAGCCTAGAAAGCAACTGCGCGGTTGTCAGCCGGAACGTTCCGTCAGGACTAAGTATGCGCTGGGTTCAAAAGCGCACGTCCCTGATCGGTCAGGGACCAGCATGTCGTTCCCTCGATGACAACGGCGGTCAGTGGCCTGCCATAGCCTGCACCGGCATCAATATTGATCCGGTTGCCATAGTGGGTCGCCGTTTCGACAGGCGTGTGCCCGTGTACGATGACCTTGCCATGATCGCGCGTGTCCACGTGAAATTCTTTGCGGATCCACAGCAGGTCGTGCTCGGACTGTACCCCCAGCGCGATGCCGGGCTGGATGCCTGCGTGTGCAAAAAACAAATGCTCGGTTTCGAAGCTCAGATCGAGGCCATTCAGAAAATCAATATGGGACTGCGGTACTGCACTTTTGGCGCGCGCGTGGACGTCCGTCTGGCGATCTGTCCCTACCATGCTCACCCCGTAGGAAGCCATTGTTTTGTCACCGCCCAAACGCTCGTGCAGCCAATAAAGATATACCGGCAGATATGCGTCATGCACAGGATAGTCACGCATGAACCAGCTGAACATGCGGTCATGGTTGCCCTTCAGGCAGTGCCAGTTTTTGCCCGCCGACAGACCGCTTATTAGCGTATCTAGAACATCGCAGGAGGAGGGGCCGCGATCTGTGTAGTCCCCGATAAAAACGACCTGTGCCTCAGGTCCGCCGTCCGCCTCGATCAAATCGAGCACGCGAAGAAGCTCGGTGTGCTGGCCGTGGATATCACCAACTGCGTAAATCGGTCCGGTCATAAACCCTCCAATAAAATAGGCGCGACCCTGTTAGAGCCGCGCCTTTATGTACGTGTGTGGGTTACGTTATGCTACGTCGAATTCCAGCAGCTTGATCTGGGTAAACAGGCCGGTATCGTGCAGCTTTTTTACAACGGGCGCGGGCACAGGCTCGTCCACATACAACAGCGCGATCGCCTCGCCCTTCACACCGGCACGGCCAAGGGTAAAGTTGGCAATGTTTACGCCGTTCTCGCCCATAGTCTGGCCCAGTGCACCAATGATTCCCGGCACGTCCTCGTTGGTCGTATAGACCATGTGGCGGCCGACCTCGGCGTCGATCTGGATGCCCTTGATCTGGATGAAACGCGGTTTGCCGTCCGAAAATACCGTTCCCGCGATTGACCGCTCGCGCTTGTCGGTGACAACCGTGACTTTTACGTAACCATCAAAAGCTCCGGATTTGTCCTGATTTGTTGTTGAAATCTGGATTCCTTTTTCTTTTGCTACAACTGGTGCTGAGACCATGTTCACGTCCGGATTGGCCCGCTTCATGATACCGGCAACTACACCGCAGTTCAGCGCATCGAGGTTCATCTCGGATACGACACCGTCATACAGAATGTTGATGGCCTTGATTGGCTCGTCCGTCAGCTGCCCGATAAAGGAGCCAAGGTGGCCCGATAGTTTGAGCCATGGCCCCATCACCTGCGCTTCTTCGGCGGTGACCGATGGCATGTTAAGAGCGTTACTCACCGCGCCCGTCAGCAGGTAGTCAGACATCTGCTCTGCAACTTGCAAGGCTACGTTTTCCTGGGCTTCGGTTGTGGCAGCACCAAGGTGCGGTGTGCAGACTACGTTAGGCAGGTTAAACAGCGGGTTCTCGGTTGCAGGCTCCACCTTGAATACATCGAACGCGGCACCCGCAACGTGGCCTGATTTCAGCAAATCGGCTAGCGCCTCTTCATCGACCAGACCGCCACGGGCGCAGTTGATGATGCGCACGCCCTTTTTGGTTTTCTCAAGGTTTTCGCGGCTCAGGATGTTTGCTGTCTGCTCTGTAAACGGCACGTGCAACGTGATGAAGTCAGCGCGCTTGAGCAGTTCTTCCAGTTCAACTTTTTCCACACCCATCTTGGCGGCTTTTTCTTCACCGAGGAAGGGATCATAAGCCACGACTTTCATCTTCAGGCCCCGTGCGCGGTCGCACACGATCCCACCGATGTTGCCCGCACCGATAACGCCCAACGTTTTGCCGGTCAGCTCCACACCCATAAATGCGGACTTTTCCCACTTTCCAGCATGGGTTGAGGCGGATGCCTCTGGAATCTGGCGCGCCACCGCAAACATCATGGCGATGGCATGCTCTGCTGTTGTGATCATGTTGCCGAAGGGCGTGTTCATGACGATCACGCCCTGTTTGGAGGCGGCATCCTTGTCGATGTTATCGGTGCCGATCCCAGCGCGGCCGATAACTTTGAGATTCGGTGCAGCAGCCAGAATTTTTTCGGTTACTTTGGTCGCTGAGCGAATGGCGAGGCCATCATAATTGCCGATAATGGCAAGGAGGGCATCCTTGTCCTTACCCAGATTGGGTTGGAAATCAACATCGATACCGCGGTCTTTAAAGATTTGAACAGCAGCATCGCTAAGGCTGTCGGATATGAGTACTTTGGGAGCCATGTGTGTGGTCCTTATGAATTAGGGGGAGAGTGGCGGGGGAATATCCCCCGCGAAATTATGCGTTAAGCTCGGCGTTGAAAGCGTAATCCAGCCAAGGCAGAAGCGCTTCGATATCCGATGTTTCAACAGTGGCGCCGCACCATATCCGCAGTCCCGCAGGCGCATCACGGTAAGCCCCGATATCCAGCGCGACATCCTCATCTGACAGACGCTTTGCCACTGCTTTTGCAAATGCCGCACCGTCCGCAATCCGTTCGTCCGTAAACTTGAGGCAGACAGAAGTGTTGGAGCGCGTCGCCGGATCAACCGCGAGGAAATTGATCCAGTCGTGCGATTCGACAAAAGCATTTATCGCGGCGGTATTGGCGTCAGCGCGGGCGATCATCCCGTTGAGGCCGCCCACAGATTTGGCCCATTCGAGCGCAAAGAGATAATCCTCGACACACATCATGGAAGGCGTGTTGATTGTCTCGCCCTTAAAAATACCCTCGATCAGCTTGCCACCTTTGGTCAGGCGGAAAATTTTGGGTAGGGGCCATGCGGGCTTATAGGTTTCCAACCGCTCTACTGCACGCGGGCTCAGGATCAGCATGCCATGCGCCGCCTCACCGCCCAGCGCCTTTTGCCAGCTGAAGGTGGTGGCGTCCAAACGGTCCCATGGCAGGTCCATCGCAAACGCGGCAGAGGTCGCATCACAGAGCGTCAGGCCCGCACGGTCCGCTGGTATTTCAAAAGACGCAGGAACGCGTACACCGGAGGTTGTGCCGTTATAGGTAAAGCAGACGTCGTTATCGAAGTTAACGCCCGCAAGATCTACGATCTCACCGTAGGGGGCGGTTTTCTCGGTCGCATCAATCTTGAGCTGTTTGAGTGCATCGGTAACCCAACCGGAGCCAAAGCTTTCCCATGCGAGCATCTCGACGTGGCGTTCGCCCAGCAGGTTCCACATCGCCATTTCATAGGCGCCTGTGTCGGATGCAGGTACAATGGCAATTTGGTAATCGGCAGGTATGCCTAAAACGTCGCGCGTGGTCTCGATCGCAGCCAAAAGCTTGGCCTTGCCGGGTGCGGCGCGATGGCTGCGGCCCAGTGGCGCGTCAGAGAGTTTTGCCAGATCAAATGTGGGGGGTTTGGCGCAAGGGCCAGAAGAAAAACGCGGATTCATTGGTCGCGTGGTCGGTGCGGTAATAGCCATTTATGCTATCCTCTCAGATAATCGCCCTTCGTTGGGGAAGGGTGTCCCGTAGATGCGTTTACGGGCCATTCGGTTCTGGCACAAGCTGGGAAACATCGCTAAACCGCCGCTCGATCGCTTTTTTGCGACGCCCCTGACGCTGATCGGAAACCCGCATATGCTGACCGTTGTGCTTTTGTGCGCGCCTCATCGGCGCAATCTTGACCCTGCCCTTGTTGAGTCGCTGCGAAATGCATGGGGCGGCGGTGAGGCAGTATGGCTTAAACCAGACGAAGCGGCAGAGTTTGCAGTGCCCGCCATGCCCGAAAACCGAGAGCAGGTATGGGAAAGCTGTCAGGCGATGGGCGTGGATCTGGTTGTAGTTCCTACATCAGGTCGGCGCAAAAAGATGCTGCTGGCTGATATGGACAGCACCATGATCGAGCAGGAATGTATCGACGAACTCGCCGATGAGGCGGGCGTTGGCGCGCAGGTTAAAGACATCACCGCTAGGGCCATGAACGGAGAGATCGATTTTGACGGTGCCCTGCGGGAGCGTGTCGGTCTGCTCAAGGGTCTGCCTGACGCAGTAATTGGAAGGGTACTAGCCGAGCGGATTACGCTCATGTCTGGAGGCAAGGTTTTGCTTGCAACGATGAAGGCTAATGGCGCTCATGCCGCGCTGGTATCTGGCGGATTCACGGCGTTCACCGCGCGGATTTCCACGCTTCTCGGCTTTGACGAAAATCGTGCCAACACTTTGGTGATAAAGCAAGGTGTACTCACCGGAGAGGTAGGCGTGCCGATCCTTGGTAAGCAGGCCAAGGTTGACGCGCTCAACGAGATAACAGCGCGGCTCGGGATTGGGCAGGACGAGGTGATCGCGGTGGGCGACGGCGCCAATGATCTGGGCATGCTGACCCGCGCCGGTATGGGTGTCGCGCTGCACGCCAAGCCCGCTGTCGCTGCGCAATGTGACGTGCGGATCAATTTCGGTGATCTGACGGCACTGTTGTTCGTGCAGGGTTATACGCAGTCGGAATTTGTGAGCTGAACGTAAATTTACCGTGATAAACTCCGGGAAAGAAGATCCCCGGAGTTTTTTGTATGATTGATTTCCCTGCGCTTAGGCCAGAAGACCTGCGGCGGGTTTCAAGATGCCGGTGGTGAGGCCGTCCCAGTTTGTGATTGGCTTGTTAATTCGCTTCAGCGCGGCAGGATGGTTCGGGTCAAGCATACCGAGGCGCACAAGCAGGGCGGCAATTGCGGCTTCTGCAGCGCGGGTTGTGCCGCAGGCCGCTTTAAGCGCAATGCCAAGCCCTTTTTCGGGGATGATAGCGATAAAGAAACCCTCTGCGCCTGTCTTCAAGGCGACTTTACCCTCGCAGGCGCGCATCAATTCGGTGCAGGCGCGGCCTTCGCCAGCGACGAGGTCGGGATGCATGCGCATGGCCTGATGTAGCCGTTCTTCGGCGCTGCCTTCCGGTGCGGCGGCAAAATGGGCCATGGCACGGGCTAAACCGTGCAGGGTGGCTGCATGGTTGGGTGCCGAACAGCCGTCGATCCCGAATCCGGGGCTGGTTTGATTTGTGACCTCCTCGAAGGCTTCAAGGCAGGCGCGTTGTACCGGATGATCGGGGGCCACATAATCCGGCCCGCCACCAAGGTGTTTTGACAAGGTCAGGAATCCCGCATGTTTCCCAGAACAGTTATTGTGAATCCGGCAGGGCGTCTCATGAGCGCGGATCTGCGCCTCCATAATTTCGCGATCGCGCGACTCTTCGGTGCCACAGCGAAAATCGTCGTCGGTCAGGCCTAACTCTTTGATCCATGCGCCCACACCGTCGAGATGGATCTGCGCCCCCTGATGCGATGCACATGAGAGCGCCAATTGGCGCGTGCCAAGACCGAAAGCATCTGCGGCACCAGAGCGCACCAGTGGTAGGGCCTGTATCATCTTCGACGAGCTGCGGGCGAGTACGACCGCGTCTGGATCACCCCATGCCTCGACGATCTCGCCAGAGGCATCACAGATGACAGCGTGGCCGGAATGGACGCTTTCCAGAAATTGGCCACGCCAGATTTCGGCAAAGGGTGCGGGAGCGGTCATGTTTGGTTCCTTTTTACTGCGTTTATGGGCGAAAACCTGCCAATGCGGGGTTTCACCACTCGCGTCTTTCGCGTTATGGTGTTTGTTGTCGAGAAGAGCTTAAACCATTGTGAAAGAATGGCCCATTCAAAAGCGGCTAGTGCAAGGTTTCGGATACATGTTGAGGCAACAGGACGGCTGGAGAATAGGACTGATGGCATTTTTTAAAACGGGTGTAGCGACCGCACTCATGGCGGGCCTGATCGCAGGCAGTGCGCTGGCACAGAGCCAGAGCACCAACCGCGTCGCTGCGAAAACCGACTGGAGCGTGTTTGTAGAGGATAACCCGACTGAATGTTGGGGTGTCTCCACGCCCAAGGAAACAGTGAACTCGCGCGATGGACGTGTCGTGGCGGTGAACCGTGGTCAGATTTTGCTGATGGTATTTTACCGGCCAAGTGCTGGCGCAAGCGGTCAGGTTGCATTCACCGGCGGCTATCCTTTTGCGAGCGGCTCCACGGTAACGATCGATATTTCGGGCACCAAGTTCGAGCTGTTCACCGAAGGGGAATGGGCATGGCCGGCAAGTGCATCGGACGATTCGCAAATCATTGCAGCGATGAAGCGGGGCTCTGACGCGAAGCTAACAGGTCGGTCAGGCCGCGGAACGCAAACAGACGATACTTTCTCGCTGCTCGGGTTTACCGCAGCGGTGGAGGATGCGGCCAAGCGCTGCGGCGGCTAATTGCTACCAATCGTTTATGCGGCCCTGCCTTGATTGGCGGGGCTGTTTTCATTTTCGGGGCTGAGCGCCTATATACCGCATAACCCTACGAGGAATCATAATCATGTCCGCACCAATCACCCAAGACGTTCATACTATCCCGCGCAAATTACCTGCGGGGCCGTTGAACCTTGTGGGAATGACCCGCGATGGCATGCGTGATGCATTGATCGCCATAGGGACGCCTGAAAAGCAGGCAAAGATGCGTGTTGGCCAAATATGGCAGTGGATTTACAACTGGGGTGTGCGTGATTTTGACGCCATGACCAACCTGAGCAAATCCTTCCGCGCCGAACTAGCTGAGCATTTTGTTGTGGCTGTGCCCGAAGTCGTGACCAAACAGATAAGTGCGGATGGCACTCGCAAATATCTGGTGCGGATTGCCGGCGGTCACGAGGTCGAGGTTGTGTACATCCCCGAGACGGACCGCGGAACGCTGTGCATCAGCTCTCAGGTCGGGTGCACGCTTACGTGCTCGTTCTGTCATACGGGTACGCAGAAACTGGTGCGGAACCTGACTGCAGGCGAGATCATTGGTCAGGTGATGATCGCCCGCGACGATCTGGACGAATGGCCGCAAAGCGGTACGCGGACCTATGAGGCGCGTCTGCTTTCGAACATTGTTCTGATGGGCATGGGTGAGCCGCTGTATAATTTCGAAAACGTGCGGGACGCGATGAAGATAGCTATGGACCCCGAGGGTATCCAGCTTTCGCGCCGCCGTATCACCCTGAGCACGTCTGGCGTGGTGCCGGAAATTGCGCGTACCGCCGACGAGATTGGCTGCATGCTAGCTGTGTCCTTCCATGCCACCACCGATGAGGTGCGCGACACGCTCGTGCCGATTAACAAGAAGTGGAATATCGCGGCACTGCTCGACGCGCTGCGCGCCTACCCGAGCCTGTCCAACTCCGAGCGTATTACTTTCGAGTACGTGATGCTGCACGGCGTCAACGATAGTGACGAAGACGCGCACCGCCTGATGAAGCTGATCGAAGGCATACCTGCCAAGATTAACCTAATCCCTTTCAATGAATGGCCCGGCGCCCCCTACAAACGCTCGAGCAATAACCGCATTCGCGCTTTCTCTGATATTGTGCACGCTGCAGGATATGCCTCGCCTGTGCGCAAGCCACGGGGCGAGGATATTATGGCGGCGTGTGGCCAGCTCAAGTCCGAGACAGAGCGCGCCCGTAAGTCTAAACGCCAGATCGAAGCGGAAGCCGGCACCGGTCAACACTAACTTCTGGCAGGCTTAAAAATCTTGGTTCTGCCACAATCGGAACCGAATCCTGCCACCGAAAGCAAACAGACTGTTTCCTGAGATGACTTAATCAGGAGACGGACAATGACGATCATTATCAAACAAGACGCCTTCGTTACCGAGGAGGTAATGCAGATTGTAGCGCATGAACGTGCAGTGGCCTTGTCGGCCCGCGAATGGAAGCATCGCCTTGCAGGCTATGGCTACTCCATCCGCGACACCGAAGATGGCAAGCATGTTCTCGAAACGCTGCCCCACCATGTTGCGCTGTGCGAACTTCCCGACGAGCTGTTTCACTGATCAGCGCCGGAAGTTATTACCGGCCAGGGACGTGATCGCGGACCGATGGCGCACCCCAGTTTTCAATCAGCTCCATCGCCTCATCTGCAGTTTCGACAAAGCGGAACAGGTCGAGGTCTTCGGCAGAGATTGTACCTGCGTCGGCAAGTGCATCCCAGTTGATGATTTTTTGCCAAAAATCGCGGCCAAACAGCAAGAACGGCACCCGCTGCATCCGGCCCGTCTGGATCAATGTGAGTGCCTCGAATAATTCGTCCATGGTACCAAAGCCGCCAGGGAACACACAGATCGCTTTTGCGCGCATCAGGAAATGCATTTTTCGGATCGCGAAATAGTGGAAGTTAAAACACAGGTCTGGTGTCACGTATTCGTTCGGCGCCTGCTCGAATGGCAACACGATATTCAGACCGATAGACACGCCGCCTGCGTCTACGGCACCACGGTTGCCCGCCTCCATCACACCGGGGCCACCGCCGGTCACGATGACATCCTCGCGGCCGCCACCCTCTTTTGATTTCAATGTCATGAGCCGTGCGAACTCGCGTGCCTCGTCGTAAAATCGCGATAAATCTGCAAGGGTCTTTGTGCGGGCGGTGTCCTTTTTCGCAGGCTCGGGAATGCGCGCTCCGCCGAACAGTACAATCGTCGACTGCACACCATATTCGTCCAACATCATTTGAGGTTTGAGCAGCTCAAGCTGAAGGCGGACAGGACGCAATTCCTCGCGGCACATAAAATCGGAATCAGTAAATGCCAGTTGATAGGCAGGGGCCTGCGTCTGGGCGGTAACGGGAATACCGTCGACTGTTTCAATGTCGGATTCCGCATGGCGCAACGGGTTTTGATTATTCTTGCTCATTTATTCCTCGGACTTTGTTTGTTTTTCGTACCATGCACGGTAACACTTTGATTGACTACGCGATATTGGCGGGGATGCTTTGGTCAATGGATCAAATGGCAGTGAGGATTGCACGGAACGGCCTGGCCGCGTATATCGCCCCCTAATCAAATTCAATCAAACGGAGTTCCGCCATGTCCAATGCCCAGCTTGAAACAGCCATCGAGGCCGCGTGGGATGCCCGCGACACGATCACTCCCACAACCACAGGTGAAACCCGAGATGCCATCGAGGCAACACTGGCCGCCCTCGATTCTGGCAAACTGCGCGTGGCAGAGCGGCAAGAAAATGGTGACTGGCATGTGAACCAGTGGGCGAAAAAAGCTGTCCTGCTGGGCTTCCGAATTCAGGACATGGGCGAGCAGTCAGGCGGACCTCAGGGGACAAATTGGTGGGATAAGGTCGATAGCAAGTTTAAGGGCTGGGGTCCGGCAGAGTGGAAAGCGGCAGGATTCCGTGCTGTTCCAGGCTCCATCGTGCGTAAATCTGCGTTTATCGCGCCCGGAGCGGTTTTGATGCCCTCTTTTGTGAACCTCGGTGCCAATGTGGGTGAGGGCACAATGGTTGATACATGGGCCTCTGTCGGGTCCTGCGCGCAGATCGGTAAAAATGTGCACCTGTCTGGTGGGGTGGGCATCGGCGGCGTGCTGGAGCCAATGCAGGCAGGTCCGACAATTATCGAGGATAACTGCTTTATCGGTGCGCGCTCCGAGGTGGTTGAGGGCTGTATAATCCGCGAAGGCTCGGTTCTTGGCATGGGTGTATACATCGGCCAGTCAACTAAAATTCTTGATCGTGAAACCGGCGAAGTTATGTACGGCGAAGTGCCGGCAGGGTCCGTGGTGGTGGCAGGGTCAATGCCCTCCAAAAACGGCGTAAACCTCTATTGCGTGGTGATCGTGAAACGGGTCGATGAAAAGACCCGCTCGAAAACCTCTATCAACGAGTTGTTGCGCGATTGATGCGTTTTGTTCTGCTCCTGCTGGTGCTGTTTGTAACTGCAAAAGCGGTGGGAGCAGGACCATACGATGGCCGTTATCGGCCTGATCATCCGAGCGGTGACAGTTGGGATTGTAAGGCTATCGGCAAGGATGGCGGCGCGATATTGCTCACTTCTAACACCTTTTTCGCCATTGGAACCCGATGCAATCTGCGGGATCCAGTGGCTGTAAGTGGTATGAACGCCACCCTCTATAATGCGATTTGTCGCGCGGATGGTGATCCTTGGGAGCGCCGGATAATGATCATGCGTAGCGGCACAGGCATTGCCGTGATCCAAAGTGGCGCGCGGATCAGCTTGCTGCGCAAATGTGAATAAGGATCTCGTTGGGATGACTGAAGAAAAGAAGCCAAAAAAACCTTCGCGTCAGCAGGTTTACACGCTGCTGGTGGAAATCGGGCGAAAAACCGGTGATGGATTGCCGGAGAAGGCCACCGGGGCTGCATTGATGTGCTTTGCCTCCGGCATCGACGAGGCCGAGGCGGTGCGCGAAACCGTTGCAATCCTCAAGCAGGCGGATACCGCACCGCTTGACGTTACGGGCTATGGCACATTGGCTGAACGGGAGGCCGAGGGTGATGAGATTGACGACGAAGAGCGCGCATTGATGATGCGCGCCCTTGACGAAAACTCGGTTATTATCGCGCAGATGACGCCATTTTTTGATTAGGCTGCGCGCCGCTTTGCGAGGTGGATCGCTTCGTACCACTTAAGGACCTTGTGAGAGGGAGCCTTATGCTCGGGCAGGTCGTTGCGATCCACGCCGAACATCACACTTGAGGCAAGCTGGTGCGTGTCGCGGCGAATACGCCCGATATAGAGACTTTCCAGCGGGGCGCCGCCCGCCAGAATTGTGTCGTGGTTGGGTAAGATAAGCTGTGTGTAGCGCACCAAATGACCACATGTTTCGGTGCGTGCGGCGAAGCCGTTGACCAGATGTCGGGCAGGGGTCAGCACTTTTTCACACGAAAACAGATATTCCACCTCGGGCCCATCGATCACGACATGTTGCTCAGGGGCGATGACGATATCGTCCTGTAGTCCGAAATAGGGCGCCCGCATGCGGATTGGGGCAAAACTGCCGCGCGCAGGTACCGTCCGGGATATTGTTTGCAAGACAGGCACGACCTCGCCCTCGGCTGTATAGACCGTATCACCGCGCTTTAGCGTACCGACATTTCGGTACCCCCACGGTGTCGCAACTGGCGTATCCGGTGATAGTGTCGGACTGGCGCCGATAGGCTCGATCTGGTCAGATAGAGCGGCGAATACCACGTCGGCGGCATAATCCTGTTGACCGCGACCCAGCATCAGATCGCGTAGATCATCAAGGGTAAGGGGCAACGGATTTTCTACCGCGACACTGGTTACAGCCGTTTCGCCCGCTTGTTCAAGGGTGAGGCGACCCCAATTGTATTTGATATCCCACGAATAGGTTAGCCGAAGGATTTCAGCACGGCCTGCGTTTTTATGTGCAATCGCGGCATGGGCGATTTTATCACTTTGAACATGCACCATTGCAACACCGCCACCCGGGATTGCCTGAAACACTAGGCTGCGGTGGCTGGGATGCGGATTTGTGTACCCGAACAGGACCTGTGGTTTGCTATCTTCGGCCACTTGCGTTTCGAACATGATGCTGCCGCGGTTTAGAACCTGATTTGGCACATCCGCGATTACAGGCTCGTCCCGCTTTTCAAGGCCAAGTCCGCGCAGGGACAGGCGGCGGTCTGTATGGTCGGTAATTGCAAGCCAGGTCATTTAAGCCACCTTCGCGGCGCGCAGCAGCTCCGCCTCATATCGTTTCAGGGTACGGCGCGCAGCAATAGGATAGCCGGTGCCGGAAGTAGGGTCTAATTCAGGGAAAACACTATAGATCTCATCGACCACTTCCGCCTCGAAGCTGGTGGCGGTCTGTGGGCCGGGTAGGAAGCTTTCGGTCTCCAGTCCTTCGGAAAACACGACCTGATGGCGGTCGAACAACAGGTGCACGTAGGTCACTTCTCCCCCTTCACGGCGGGTGATTGAATAGTCGTTTACCAGATCGCGGGCGGCGACCAGAACTTCAGCTTCGCCAAACAATAACTCTGCCAGATTGTCTTTGATCAACACGCGGTGCAGCGGAGAGACCAGCAAATCGCGGTGCTGTCCCAGTGTGTTCGCACGAATGTGGATCGGAGCGAAATCGCCAATTGCTTTTACACGTCGCGTCCCGATCCAGCGCAGCGGCTGCGCGCCTTCATCTTTTGTCATGACCAAATCACCGGGCAGCAGACGTTCGGCACATTGATCGCCGTCAGGAGTGGCGATCAGCGTGCCTGCCACAAAACATGGCACCGAGGTCGCGTTGACAAAGCCAACATCAGTGTCGATCCCGTTGCTGATTGTATAGGTAAAGTTAAAATTTTCCTCATCACCGTCACCGACCACGCTGAATGTGCCATTCGCGTTGAGCGTGACAATCTGGCCCGTTGGGAGGGTGATGGGGGTACCAACAGTCGCGGGTTGCCCGTTGATGTGAGTGATTGTCATTGTACTGCCGGCAGGGCCGTTATTGATATCGTTCGCCAACACATTCAGCGTGGTTGTACCATCGGGGTATACATTTACATCGTCTGAAAGCGCGACCAGTCTGGTTTGCACCGAGTTTCCCGCGATAAGAACGTTCGAATCGTAATTACTGTCGCCTACATCGGCGATGGCGATGCGCATCGAGTTCACCTGACCCGGATTAACGTACATCGTGAGTGTCAGCGTGATCGTAAAGCCGTCCATTTCGGTGTTGAAGGCATCGCTGGTGTTGTCGTTGTACATGTTGATGTTGTTGGTGGTCGAAATGTTGAAGGGGTCGGTTTCACCATCCCCCACGTCATGCTCCACCAACTGGCCATTGATCCAGACGCCAAAGAAATCCTGATAAATCGAGTTTGCAAATTCGGGATATTCTTCAGATGAAAACACGAATTGCATCGTAAGAATGTTGGTATCAGGGATAAAGTCGATGTCGAGGGTCGAGGCATCATAGGTCGTACCGCCGGCAGCATTATTATACTGGTTGAAGTTGTTCGTGCCGCTCGTATTGGTCGAGGTGTTGGTGCTTTGGTTTGATTGGCCCCTACTGTTTGTAAAGTCCTCAGCATTGCCGGTGGACAAAATCACACCGGTGGCACCCGGTGTCACCCCGGGTGAGTTTGTATCCCCGCCGCTATAGGTGCCCGCGCTGTCGATATCGCCATAGTAGGTGGCACCGGTAACGGTCACACCGTTTCCAAAAATCTCGTTCGCCATATCCGTGGCGGTGGTGCCTTCACGCACCGTTGAAATCGGAAGTTCCGATGCTGCTACCATATCACTGCCTCAAACCTTGTAATGAGACAGCACGCAACGCAGCTGGACAGAGGTGTACCTCTGTTCCGTTTGTCCGTTTTGCGGACGATTCCACCCCTGTTTTCAGGTGATGAAACTGCTCTGGCCCTGCCTCGGGTCAATTATTATGAGATCAAGTTACCACAATTTCGACATAAATGAAGCGTGATTTCATGCAGGTGCGAAGGGCTGGCACTTTTTCACCACAACAGGGATAAGGGGGCAGAGCCATTTCAGGAGAGTTTCCATGCCGCATACATCCCCGATTGATCCCGTTGATTTGACTGCGAAACTGGTGCGGTGCCCTTCGGTGACGCCTGCGGACGCCGGTGCGTTGGACATTTTGCATGATATTCTGAGCGAGGCGGGCTTCACCTGTGCCTGGGCTGATCGCGGTGGTATTCGCAATCTGTTTGCGCGGTGGGGGAGTAAGGGTAATACCCGCAGCTTCGGGTTTAACGGCCACACAGATGTTGTTCCCGTCGGAGACGAGGCAGCATGGACGATGCCCCCCTTTGGTGCCGAGATTAAGGATGGTATTATGTATGGCCGCGGCACAACGGATATGAAATCCGGCGTCGCAGCGTTTGTCGCGGCGGCAATTGATTTTGTACAAACCACGCCACCGGATGGCTCTGTGGTAATCACGATTACAGGTGATGAAGAGGGCGAATCTGTCGATGGGACACTTGCTCTACTGGAGCATATGGAAAGGCACGGCGAGCGGATGGATGTCTGCCTTGTGGGGGAGCCGACCTGCCCCGAGAAGATGGGCGAGATGATCAAAATCGGACGCCGTGGATCAATGACAGTCAAATTCAGGGTGATTGGTAAGCAGGGCCATTCCGCCTATCCGCACCGCGCCAATAACCCCCTTCCCGCGATGATGCGACTTATGGACAGGCTGGCCAGTCATGAACTGGACGCGGGCACTGACCATTTTGATCCCTCTACTCTCGCGGTTGTGACTGTGGATACGGGCAACCTTGCCACAAATGTCATTCCTGCGGACTGTACTGCGGCCGTGAATATCCGGTTTAACGACACCCACTCCGGCGAGAGTTTGACTGAGTGGATCGAGGGCGAGGTTGCGGCGGTTCGTCAAGCGTTTGGTGTTCAGGTCGAGACCCATGTCAAAATTTCGGGAGAAAGCTTTATCACCCCGCCGGGCGATTTGTCCGCGATGGTATCGGACGCGGTCGCGGCTGTGACCGGTGTCACACCTCAGTTGTCGACGACCGGTGGCACATCGGACGCACGATTTGTTAAATCACACTGCCCTGTGGTTGAGTTCGGCCTTGTCGGGCAGTCGATGCATCAAGTGGACGAGCATGTGCGCATTGACCATATTCACGAACTAAAATCGATATATTCACGCATTTTACAGGACTATTTTGCGTGATTATGATTGAAACGACCGACGACAGACAGGCCTGCTATGCCCTGCGTCATGAGGTGTTTGTGATCGAGCAAGGCTATACCGCCGAAGGCGAGATTGATGCGCTTGACGCTTTGAGCCACCATTTGCTGGCGTGTGATGATGGCACCCCGATCGCCACAGCCCGCGTTTACCTCGACGGAGTTACCGCAAAAATCGGTCGCGTTTGTGTTGTTTCGGCGCGGCGGGGGGGTGGTTTGGGGGCGCAGATGATCACTGCAGCAGTTGCGTTGGCATCACGGCAGGGAGCTGCGAAGGCGGTTCTCGGCGCGCAAGCCCATGCAACAGGCTTCTACGCCAAGTTGGGGTTTGTCCCATTTGGGTCACCCTACGAAGATGAGGGCGAACCACACCAGATGATGGAGCGCGTGCTGTGAAACGCACCCTTGTCGTAATGCTCAAAGAGCCGCGTGCGGGGCGGGTCAAAACCCGTTTGGGGCGTGATATTGGAATGGTCGCAGCGGCATGGTGGTTCAGGCATCAAGTGCGCAGCTTGTTGCGTCGTATTGAGGATCCACGCTGGGATGTGGTGCTGGCCGTGTCTCCGGACCGTGACGGGATCTTATCGCGGATCTGGCCTGCACATCTGGCCCGCATGCCACAGGGGCATGGCAATTTGGGTGACAGAATGGGGCGGGCGCTGCGTAGCGCGCCAACAGGGCCGGTCTGTGTTATTGGGGGCGACATCCCTGGTATCAATGCAGCACGCATAGCGGAAGGCTTCGCGGCGCTGGGCCGACATGATGCGGTATTTGGACCTGCACCTGACGGAGGCTATTGGCTGGTCGGGCTGCGGCGGATCCGTGCGGTACCCTCTACCCTTTTTGCGGGTGTCCGTTGGTCAACAGCACATGCATTGTCAGATACAGTTGCGACCCTGCCGGACCATAGCATCGCCCGCATTGCCACGTTGCGTGACGTTGATACCGTCGCCGATTTAAAATAATGTGACGCGACCCCGTGCCCGTGCTACCTCCACTTCCATGAGCAATATCCCAACCAAAAAAGAAGTCCTCGGCTGGATCGAGGAAAACCCCACCCTGACGGCCAAGCGTGACATCGCAAAGGCCTTTGGTATCAAGGGGGCTGCGCGCATTGATCTCAAGCGGATCCTCAAAGAACTGGAGGCCGAAGGCCATCTGGAGAAGCGCAAGAAATCGTACAACGATCCCGAGCGTTTACCGCCAGTCAGCGTGCTGCTGGTCACTGGACCGGATGGTGACGGTGACCTCTACGCCAAGCCGATGGAATGGGGCGGCGAAGGTGTCGAGCCGCTGGTTCTAATGATCCCGCGTGCTGCCGATCCAGCGCTGGGAGCGGGCGACCGTATTCTGGCGCGTCTCACGTTGGTGAAGGGGGAGCATTATCATTACGAGGGCCGCCTGATCCGCCGTATCGGCTCTAACCCAAAGAAAATTGTCGGCATCTTTAAAAAACACGCCGAGGGCGGACGGATACAGCCCATCGACAAAGGCGCAGATAAAGAATGGGCAGTGCCTGCTGATTTCACGGGCGGTGCGAAGGATGGAGAGCTGGTCGAGGCGGAGCTTGCCGGTCCCAAAGGCCGTATGGGCCTACCTCGCGCGAGGATTATCGAACGTTTGGGTGATCCTTCAGCTCCCAAGGCAGTGTCGCTTATCGCGATCCACCAGCACGCTATTCCAGATGATTTTCCAGATGACGTGATCGCCGAAGCGGACAAAGCCGAGGCAAAGGGATTGAAGGGTCGTGAAGACCTGCGCCATCTGCCGCTTGTCACGATTGATCCGTCTGATGCGCGTGACCACGACGATGCCTGTTTTGCTGAGGCGGACACCGATCCCGACAATAAGGGCGGGCACGTACTTTGGGTCGCGATTGCCGATGTCTCTGCTTATGTTACGCCGAATTCTGCACTGGATGGTGAAGCGCGGAAAAGAGGGAATTCCACATATTTCCCCGACCGCGTGGTGCCAATGTTGCCGGATGTTTTATCAGGTGATCTGTGTTCGTTGCACGAAGGGGTCGACCGAGCCTGTATTGCGGTGCGGATGGTACTGGACGCTGATGGGAACAAGCTCAATCACGATTTTCATCGGGGGCTCATGCGCTCTCCTGCCAGTCTTCACTATGAAGAAGTGCAGGATGCCATGGACGGCACACCAAACGAGCGTACCGCGAAATTGTTAGAGACTGTTATCAAACCGCTTTATGCCGCTTATGGCGCGCTGGTTGCAGCGAGAGAGCGGCGGCAACCGCTTGACCTCGACCTACCCGAGCGGCGGATCGAGCTGGATGATGATGGCACTGTCCGATCTGTCAATTTCCGCATGCGGCTGGATGCGCACCGCCTGATCGAGGAATGTATGGTGCTGGCGAATGTCGCTGCGGCAGAGACCCTCATCGCCAAGAAAACACCTCTGTTGTTCCGCACCCATGAGGAGCCTACGCCTGAGAAACTTGATGCATTGCGGGAAACTGCGGCTGCTTCGGGATACACGCTTGCTAAGGGGCAGGTGCTGCAAACCGCTCATCTGAACCGTCTTCTACAGCAGGCGGCAGGAACTGACGATGCCGAGCTTATCAACATCTCCACTCTGCGGTCTATGACGCAGGCCTATTATGGCCCCGACCAAATTGGCCATTTTGGCCTCGCTTTAAGGTCCTACGCGCATTTCACTTCGCCTATCCGTCGCTATGCGGATCTGATCGTGCATCGCGCTTTGATCACCGCTCACGGCTGGGGCAAGGATGGCCTGTCGCAACATGATATCGCTGATCTAGAGGCGACTGGCGCGCATATCTCGGATACCGAACGCCGCTCGATGATCGCGGAGCGGGACACGACCGATCGCTATCTGGCCTCCTACCTCTCCGAGCGTGTGGGCAACGAAATGACAGGCCGGATCAGCGGAATTGCCCGCTTTGGTGCGTTTGTAAAGCTGGATGAAACGGGGGCTGATGGCTTGATACCGATGCGCAATATCGGGCGGGAGTATTTCCACCACGATGCCGACGCAGGGACGCTGATGGGCGCTGACACTGGCGTGACGATTGGCTTGGGCCAGCGGGTGACTGTCCGGCTGGCCGAAGTGACGCCACTCACCGGCGGGATCGCGCTGGAACTCCTTGAGATCGACGGCGACGCGATGCCACAAGGGCGGCAAAGTCCGGCAGGCCGCAGCCCCCGTCGCAAAGGCGCCAAAGCCAAGGGCAAGAAGGCCGCGATAAAGCGTAAGGTAACCCGAAGCCGTCGATAATTTCAGCAGCGCACCCACTCTAACGATGGTGCGCAACACGCCACCCCTTGAAGGCATGCTTTTGTTGCTGTCAGCGCGCTAAACACAGCGCAACACTGTTGTGATCACTTTCAGACGGCTCTGATTGTCGATATATTGGAAACAATAGAGTTAAAAGGGGCCGGATATGCGTGGTGTTTCACTTCTTGTTTTGTTGCTTGCGGCGGTCCCGCTGCGAGCACAAACAATCCTCCCTGAAATTTCTGTGCAGCTGAGCGATGTGGGCTTGCAAGAGTGGATTGCCGCCTTTCGGCCCAAGGCGTTAGAAGCCGGCATTGCGCCTGATGTCTTTGACAATGCCATGGCCGATGTAACCTTCGTTCCCAAAGTGGTGGAGCGCGATCGCAACCAATCTGAATTTACCAAAACAATCTGGGATTACCTTGAGACGGCTGTATCAGATCAGCGTGTGAACAACGGTAAAGTAGCGTTCAAGGCGCAGCAAAAAGCACTGGAGGCGATAGAACAGAAGTATGGCGTACCGGCGGTCATTGTGACCGCCATCTGGGGACTGGAAAGCGCTTACGGGACATTCAGGGGTAGCGACCCGGTTCTCTCCTCGATGGCTTCGCTGGCATATGATGCGCGCCGCGCCGCGTTTTTCGAGGGTCAGGTGATTGCAGCGCTCAGCATTTTGCAAAGCGGCGATACCGACCTGAGAAACCTCAACGGCAGTTGGGCAGGGGCGATGGGGCACACGCAATTTATGCCAGACTCATTCATAACGCATGCGGTTGACTGGACCGGAGATGGCAAGCGCGACATCTGGGGGGATGATCCCCAAGATGCGCTGGCCTCTGCGGCGGCATATCTTAAGGCGAATGGTTGGGTTGCCGGCCAGCCTTGGGGAGTTGAAGTAGTTATGCCGGAAGGGTTTAATTATCTGCTTGCTGATCGAAGCATGACCAAATCGCCGTCAGAGTGGGCTGTTTTGGGTGTGATGGATACGAATGGTGCACCGGTGCCGGATCATGGCGCGGCAGCCATTTTGTTGCCTGCGGGAGCGGAAGGTCCGGCGTTTATGGTGTTTGATAATTTCGAGGTGATCGAGAGCTATAACACTGCCGATGCTTATGTAGTTGCCGTGGGGCATCTTGCGGACAGGATTAACGGTGCGGCACCGTTTAAGGGAACTTGGCCAGTTCAGGACCGCGCACTAAGCTTTGACGAGCGGATCGAGCTTCAGACGGAATTGACAGCACAGGGGTTTGATACGCAAAAAATTGACGCAAAGATCGGGCCGTTGACGGTTAATGCTGTAAGGGCTTGGCAACTGGCGCAGGGAGAGGTGCCGGACGGCTATGCCTCCCCCCGCTTGTTAGAGCGACTGCGCTCAGCTCGGTGACATACCGCGCATCCGCTCGGAGCGACGGCGAAGCAGTTCAACCACAGTAAGCAAACAGATCGAGATAAACACCAGTATTGTCGCAACGGCGAGAATTGTCGGGCTGATTTGCTCACGCAGTCCGATGAACATCTGCCATGGCAGCGTCTTTTGTCCGGCAGAGCCGACGAACAGGACCACAACCACCTCGTCAAAGGACGTGATAAATGCAAACAGGCCGCCAGAGATAACACCCGGCAAAATGAGGGGCATCTGTACCCGAAAGAACGTTGTTACAGGATTTGCACCCATGTTTGCTGCGGCGCGGGTGAGGGAGTTGTCAAAGCCGACAAGCGTAGCGGTTACGGTGATGATTACGAACGGAATGCCAAGGGCAGCATGTGCCAGAACCACCCCGATGTAGGTGCCTTGCAGGCCGACACGGCTGTAGAAAAAATACATACCTGCTGCGGAAATGATCAGGGGGACAATCATTGGCGAGATCAGGACCGCCATAATCGCACGGCGGAATGGCACGTGCGGTTGGCTCAGCCCGATGGCCGCCAAGGTGCCAAACCCGACTGACAGAAGCGTCGCAACAGGCGCGATCCGAAGTGAGTTCTTTACGGCGTCCTGCCATGCGTCATTTGTGAAGAAATCTCGGTAATGCTTGAGCGAGTATCCTGCCGGATCAAACCGCAGCATTTCAGGAGTAAAGGTAAAGAAATTCTCGGCATTAAAGCTGAGAGGCATAACGATTATGATCGGTGCGATCAGAAAGAAGAAAATCGCGCCACAAAGCGTTCGGAACGTGAAGTGCCACAATACCTGACCGGGGGTGAGATAAGGTGCCACTTTTGCGCGGTATCGCCCTTCGTAGAGCCAGAAGGTCATGAAGCCGAAGAACCATCCTAAAACTGTTCCGATGAACAGGCCGGGAAAGCCCGCTACTGCGTATCCGGCAATTGCGACGAGTATCAGCAAGCCCCAGCGGCCTGCGCGCTCGTTCTTGACGACCTTTGTGAGTGCCAAAGCGGCAAGTCCCATAAGGACCGCGCCGCCAATGACGCCGGCTATCATGCTGCCGTGGCCTGTGCCGATAAATACGCCAAAGAAGGCGCCGAAAGCTGCGACAACCGATACATAAAAGCCCGGCTGGGTGCGCGAGATGGGTGTGAGTGCAACCATGGGTCTGCTCCTTATCCGAGTTTCACGTTATCGATGCCGACGATCTTGTCGTAGGCGTAGTAAAGCAGCATCACAGCCGCCAGCAGAATTGCCCCCAGCGCCGCACCCAGACCCCAGTTCAACGAGCTGGATATATGATAGGCAATGCGGTTCGAGATGAAGGTACCGTCAGTACCGCCCACAATAGCGGGGGTGATATAATAGCCGATGGCCAGAATGAATACGAGGATACTACCCGCACCGATACCAGGCACGGATTGGGGAAAATACACCCGCCAGAACGCGGTCCAGTTCGTCGCACCAAGGCTTTTAGCAGCGCGCAGATAGGACGGTTGGATCGTTTGCATCACTGAATATAGCGGTAGGATCATGAACGGCAGCAGGATATGCGTCATCGCGATAATTGTACCGGTCTGGTTGTTGATAAGGGCAAGGCGGTCATCAGTCGCCACAATGCCCAACCAGACGAGCGTATCGTTGATAACGCCCTGATCCTGAAGCAGTACTTTCCATGCGGAGGTTCGCACCAGAAGCGATGTCCAGAATGGCAAAAGAACAAGGATCAACAGCAGGTTTGCCTGACGGGTAGGCAGGTTCGCAAGGATCCATGCCACGGGATAGCCAAGCAAGATACAAGACAGTGTAATCGCAACTGACATCACCATCGTGCGCCAGAACAGGATGCCGTAAATCTGCTGGTTTTCGGGGCGCATTTCTGCCCCGTCTACGGATTTTTGCATATCGATGGCGTTCAGGAAGTAGCCTGATGTGAGCTTGGGGCTGTAGACCTGAATCGTCTGCCAAGTTTCGAGATTATGCCATTTATCATCGATCTCGGCAAATGCCGCAGTATAATTGACCGTCTCGAATGTAGCTGCAGCAATGGTAGCTGCTTTCAGCTGGTCTGCGGCGGGGCCACTGTAAGAGGCTGCGCCGTTTGTACCCGTGAGGTCTTTGTGCAGGGAGGAGTAGGCAATTGCCCATGGATCCGTTGTGTAGAGGTTCTTGTTGTCCTCGATCTGGGTAAAACGGGCAAATTTCAGATAAGTAGCTGATGTAGCTGGCAGAATGTCTTCGATGCCTTCGCGCAACTCGAATCTGGGCTGGGGGCCATCGGCACGCTTCCAGTCTTGCATTTCGGCGAGCCATTCATCACTGGCCATAAAGCTGTTCCAGTTTTCGCCAGTCTTCCAGAAATCATCAAGGTCCTCGAACTGATCCTGATATACCTCGCCCATGTCCTCAACGCTGCGACCAGATTTGCGAAAGAGCGATGACATGCCCGTCAGTTCGTAATTGAGGCGGGATCCGAGGCGCGTATGTGACTTTTCCTCGACGGCAAAGAACATATCGTCATAGAGCGCCGCAAAGACGGCCTCATCGGGAATTTCGGACCCTTTAGCATCCCAGCGCGAAAGCTCGGAAGTTGTAAGGGGAAGTGTATCTGACACGATATCGTTTTCGACAGAGCGGAAGAGCATATCAGCGATAGGCGCGACAAAGGTGACCAGAACGAAAAGTAAAAGAGGAGCGATCAGGGCTAGCGCACGCATTTTTTGCAGTCTTAGCGCGCGGTTGAGCGATTTTTTCAGCGGTGTGCCATCGGCGGCAAGCATTGGTCCTGTATGGGCGGCATCTGCAATGCGCGCTTCGGCGGCGGAGGATGATGCTGTTTGTGCTGTTGGTGAGTCGCTCATGGTGTCCCCATCGGCTTGATCTTAAAAGAAAATTTTCCGAAAGTATAAGTGCGGAGAGGGCCGTGATGGCCCCCTCCTTTAGCGAGCTAGAGCTTACTTAACCAACCACGCCTGGAACTTGGCGTCGATGTCGTCACGGTAATCCGCCCAGAACTCATAGTTAAAGTTGAAGACGTTCGTTGCGTTTGCAGGGTCTGTTGGCATGTGTGGTGCCATGTCGATTCCCAGCTCTGCGTGCTTGCCGACCAGCGGTGCGGAGGATGCACGCGCAGGACCGTAAGAGATATACGCAGCCTGATCGGCCAAACGCTGTGTGTCTGTCGCAAACTTGAGGTAGTCCAGCGCACGTGCCTGACGCTCGGGTGTCAGGCCGGTTGGAATGATGAATACGTCCAGGTCGAACATCTGACCGTCCCAGAGCATCGCAACTGGCTGCTTCTGCTCTTCGATAACCGAGAACAGGCGCCCGTTGTACGTGGAGCCCATCACAACTTCGCCATCGGCGAGCAGTTGTGGCGTGTCGGCGCCAGCATTCCACCAAACGACATCACTTTTGATGGTATCGAGCTTTGCAAGAGCTTGCTCCTGACCTTCCGGGGTCGCCAGAACGTCATAGATCTCGTCTTTTGCTACGCCGTCACACATCAGCGCCCATTCCATGTTACCAATCGGACGCTTTTCCAGCGCGCGTTTTCCTGGATATGCTGCTGTGTCGAACACATCGCAGACCGAAGTCGGAGGCGTGTCGCCCACCAGATCCGTACGGTAGCCGAATGTTGTCGAGAAAACGATCAGCGGGATCGCGCAGTCGTTAATGATGTTTGCGCCAAAATCGTCTGTTGCGGATGTACCATCGGGTGCTGCTGCGAGCATCTCGTCAAAGTCGATCTCCATGGCCAGACCTTCGTCGCACAGACGAATGGAGTCAGCCGCTGTTACGTCGACCACGTCCCATGTGACATTACCGGCCTCGTTCATCGCGCGCAGCTTTGCGACGGCTTCGGCAGAAGATTCGTCATTAACGATCTTTACGCCGGCCATTTCTGCATAGGGCTCGTTGTACGCTTTTTGCTGGCTGTTGGAGTATGCACCACCCCAGCTGACGACGGTCAGTTCGTTCGCCATATGAGCTTCGGAGTGTGCCATTCCGGCCGCCACTGTAAGTGCGGTGGATGCCAAAAGTGTTTTTGTGAGGTTCATTAGTCTCTCCCAGTATTTTTCCCGTTTCGGGTATTCCAAGGGGGCAGCAACGGGTTTGGCTGCCTCCTCTTATGGATCACAGCACCTTGAGGTGCCGCGATATGACACGCGAGGTGAACGTTAGGCGTCCAGCGCGCGGCAATCTTCGGGCAACCAGCCGATTTCGATCTGGGTGCCTGGGGTCAGGCGAACCTGGTCGGGCGCGTTGCGGGTTTTCACCACAAAATCCTCTCGGCCTGCAACGCGCAGGCGGGTGCGGAAGATGTCGCCCATATAAATGAATTCCAGAACTTCGGCTTTGAGGGTGAAAGCGCCCTCGCGCATCCGCTCCTTGTTATATTCAACCCGTTCGGGACGGATAGAAACGCGGGTGCGTTCGCCTGCTTTAGTCACGTTAATAGGCTTCGCTTCGATCAGTTCGCCGCTGTCGAGCTGAACCATGGCAACGCCGCCTTTGATCTCTTTTACGACGCCTTCGAGGGTGTTATTTTCCCCGATGAACTGGGCGACGAAACTGTTTTCCGGCTCTTCATAGAGTTTGTCCGGCGGTGCCAGCTGCTGTATGCGGCCATCGTCGAACACGGCAACACGGTCTGACATTGTGAGGGCTTCCGTCTGGTCATGCGTCACGTAGACCACCGTAATTCCCAGATCATGGGCCAGTCGCGTAATTTCGAACTGCAATGTCTCGCGCAGTTGCTTATCAAGTGCGCCAAGCGGCTCGTCCATCAAGACTAGCTCTGGCTCGAATACCAATGCGCGGGCGAGGGCGATCCGCTGCTGCTGACCACCCGACAGCTGCGCCGGGCGGCGGCCTGCAAAATCTTGCATCTGCACCATGCTCAACGTGCGCATGACTTTTTCCTCACGCGCAGATTTGCCGATCTTGCGTACTTCCAAAGGAAAGGAAAGGTTCTCTGCAACCGTCATGTGTGGAAACAGTGCATAGTTCTGGAATACCATGCCAATGCCACGCTTGTGCGGGGGAATGTTATTAATGGACACTCCGTCAAGGCGGATATCGCCATGGGTTGCTGTCTCGAAGCCGGCAAGCATCATCAGGCAGGTTGTCTTGCCGGACCCCGAAGGTCCAAGCATCGTGAGAAACTCGCCTTTCGGCATGCTCAGGTTCAGATCTTTGACGACAAGGTTCTCGCCATCATAGCTTTTTTGTACGCGCTCAAACTCGACGAAGGCGGCGCTGTTTTTGGTATCGGCCAAGGTGATGGCTCCCCGTAGTCTTTGTTATTTTTAACATTGACGGAAAGTAAGCGCATACACGGCCTTTTTTGCAACTGGATAAAGCCAAAACTGGCCAATTCTTGAAGATTCAAGGCCAATTGACTAAATTCTTAACACATTCAGGAAAAAAGCCTTCAATTTAGGAGTATAGGGCGCGAACCTAATGCGCCCTATACGCGAATCCTAGGATTCGGCTTTGAGCATGTCGCCTTCTTTGAGGGCTTTATAGGTGTCATCGAGGGCAAGCTTGGCGCGCTTATGGAACACGTCAATCTCATCGGGTGTAATCACCAATGGCGGTGAAATGATCATCCGGTCGCCCACATGTCGCATGACCAGATTGTTGGCAAAGCACCGTTCGCGGCACATGAAACCCGCCGTACCTTTTGCCATTGCAAACTTGGCGCGTGACGCTTTGTGCGGTGTCAGCGGCAGCGAGGCCATCATGCCCGAGACATTAACGCCACCCACCAGAGGGTGCTCTCCCAATTGATCCAGCACTGCTTTGAAGGCGGGTGCTGCCACATTGTTCACGTGATCGAGAATGTTATCGTCCTGCATGATCCGCAGGTTTTCAAGCGCGACAGCGGCGCAGACCGGATGGCCGGAGTAGGTATAGCCGTGGTTAAACTCGATCGCGTTGATAACTTCTGCAATTTCGTCACAGACAATTGAGCCACCGATGGGCACATAACCGGAGCTAAGCCCCTTGGCGATCGTCATTATATGCGGCTTTATCCCCATTGTGGTCGAGCCAAACCAGTTGCCAGTCCGACCAAAACCACAAATCACCTCGTCAGCGATGATAAGAACGTTGTACTTATCACAGATGCGCTGGATTTCAGGCCAGTAGGTGTTGGGCGGCACAATTACACCACCGGCGCCCTGTACGGGTTCAGCGATAAAGGCCGCTACGTTCTCTGCACCCAGTTCGAGAATTTTCGCTTCCAGCTCTTGGGCGCGCGCGAGGCCGAATTCCTCGGGTGTGTGATCGCCACCTTCGGCATACCAGTCGGGTTGCCCGATATGGTGTATACCCGGAATGGGCAGGCCACCTTGTTCATGCATGTAGGTCATGCCGCCCAAGCTGCCCGATCCGACAGTCGATCCATGATAGCCGTTCAGACGGCTAATAATGTGGGATTTTTGCGGATGTCCCTTTTCAGCCCAATACACCCGCACCATGCGCAGGTTGGTATCATTCGCTTCTGATCCCGAGCCCGCGAAAAACACATGATTGAGTCCTTCTGGCGCCAGCTTGGCCAACTCGGCGGCGAGCGCGATTACGGGGGTATGCGTGGTGTTGAAGAAAGTGTTGTAGAACGGAAGTTCCATCATCTGGCGCGCCGCCACGTTTACCAGCTCCTCGCGGCCATAGCCGAGGTTCACACACCACAGACCAGCCATGGCATCGAGAATTTCGTTTCCCTCGCTGTCGCGCAAATAGATGCCTTTGCCGCTCGTGATCACGCGCGCACCGCGCTCTTTCAGCTCGTCATTGGTGGTGAAGGGGTGCATGTGATGCGCAGCGTCCAACGCTTGCAATTCGGCGGTCGGGAGGTGGTTGGATACGGTGGTCATAAAGGCCCCTCTGAAACTAAAGTTCGGTTTGGGGCAAAATATGATCAAATTCTTGCGGGGTCAATCAAACACTCCAATTGAGGCTTTTTCCATCTGCTCGATTCATGTGCAAATTTCCTATGTCAGCAGACGCAATGGGCTGATTCACCTTGGCAAAGCGCGTAAAATTTGCTCACAATCCCGCTAATGTCGGGGAAAACTGGCATCACCTATGGGAGTCACACAATGATTAAGTCACTTTTGACAGGCACTGCTGCTGTTGCGCTGGTCGCCGGTGCGGCATTTGCCGAAGAAGTACGCGTTTACAACTGGTCGGATTATATTGACGAAGAACTGCTTGCGAAGTTTGAAGAAGAAACCGGCATCAAACTGATTTACGATGTGTTCGACAGTAACGAAGTGCTGGAAACAAAACTGCTTGCGGGCGGATCGGGTTATGATGTGGTTGTGCCTTCCGGCACCTTCCTGCAGCGCCAGATTATCGCAGGCGCCTTTCAGAAGCTCGACACCGAGAAACTGCCCAACATCTCAAACATGTGGGATGTGGTCGAAAAGCGCACCGAGCAATATGACCCCGAAAATGCCTATTCAATCAACTATATGTGGGGCACCACCGGGATCGGTGTGAATGTCCCGAAAGTGAAGGAAATTCTTGGTGACGATGCGCCAATTACATCTCTCGAACTGGTGCTGAACCCTGACAATATGGCCAAGCTGGCCGATTGCGGAGTACATTTCCTTGATGCGCCGGCCGAGATGATGCCGATGGCCCTCAAGTATATTGGTGAAGATCCAGACAGCAAAGATCCGGAAGTTCTTGCCAAGGCCGAAGAGGTCATGATGAAGATCCGCCCCTACATCCAGAAGTTCCACAGCTCTGAATATATCAACGCTCTGGCGAATGGCGATATTTGTGTTGCGGTTGGCTGGTCAGGTGACATTCTTCAAGCCCGTGACCGCGCGGCAGAGGCTGACAATGGCGTCGAGATCGCATTTAACGCTCCGAAGGAGGGTGCACAGATGTGGTTTGACCAGATGGCCATTCCGGTCGATGCGCCAAACGTCGAGAACGCGCATGTTTTCCTGAACTTTATCATGGATGCCCAAAATATGGCGGCGGCATCTAATTATGTCTATTACGCCAACGGAAATAAGGCGTCGCAGGAGTTCCTGATTGAGGATGTCAGCGGCGATCCGGCGATATATCCTGACGCGGCGACACTGGACAATCTGTTTACGACAACACCCTATGAGCCCAAAGTACAGCGCACTGTGACGCGCAGCTGGACGCGGATCAAATCCGGCACCTGAACCGGCGACAAAAGGGTAGGGCCACTGGCCCTGCCCGTTTCATATTTCAATAACGGGGTACTCTTGTGGCGAAACCTAAGGCCGATGCGTGGGACAGTGAATTTTCACCTTGGGACAACCCGCATGAAGAACCGCTTATACGGTTCAAGAATGTTACCAAGCGCTTTGGCAGTTTTGTCGCGATCGACAACCTGACGCAGGACATTTACGCCCGCGAGTTTTTCGCTTTGCTGGGTCCATCCGGCTGTGGGAAGACGACGATGATGCGGATGCTCGCAGGTTTCGAGAGCGTGAGCGAAGGCACGATCGAACTGGCAGGACAGGATATGGCATCGGTGCCGCCGAACCAGCGCGCCGTGAACATGATGTTCCAGTCCTACGCACTTTTTCCGCATCTGAGTGTGTACGAGAACATCGCATTTGGCCTGCGCCGCGACAAGCTGTCGAAAGATGCAATAGATGCCCGTGTGACGGATATGCTGAAACTTACGCGGCTGGAAAAATTTGCCCGACGAAAACCTCACCAGATTTCAGGGGGCCAGCGCCAGCGCGTTGCCCTTGCCCGCAGCCTTGCAAAAGCGCCTAAGCTTTTGTTGCTCGACGAGCCTCTGGGCGCGCTTGATAAAAAGCTGCGTCAGGAAACCCAGTTTGAACTGATGGATATTCAGGAGACAACCGGCACAACCTTTGTGATTGTGACGCATGATCAGGAGGAGGCGATGACCGTCGCTTCGCGCGTGGCCGTGATGGACGAGGGCCGTATCATTCAGGTGGCCACACCGGGCCGTATTTATGAAGCGCCAAACAGTGTCTATGTCGCAGATTTTATCGGTGATGTGAATATTATCAGTGGCACGGCCAAAGCTGCGGGCACGGACAGGTATTTTGTCGACTGGGCCCCAAATCAGGCGCCAATCCTCGCCACCTCCGAGCGCCCGTTTGTCGAAGGTCAGGAATGTCATCTCGCCATTCGCCCCGAGAAAATCAGCATTACAAAAGAGAAACCGGATGAGGCGGAGAATGCCGTTCAGGGCAAGGTTCTTGATATTGCGTATCTGGGAAATCTCAGCACCTACCATGTAGAAATGCCTGGCGGGCAGGTTATCAAGGCGCAGACCGCAAATACCCGGCGTCTGTCGCGCCGTGATATCACATGGGAAGATCCGGTATGGATCCGGTGGAACGCGACCGCTGGCGTATTGTTGGAGCACTGAGGGATGCGCCGTTTTGCCCTTATCGCCCTACCATATACATGGCTGCTGGCGCTGTTTCTGGTGCCGTTCCTGATTGTATTCAAAATATCGCTTTCGGATATCGCGCTCTCTATTCCTCCCTACACCCCTACTGCAAAAGACGGGTTCGGAGCTCTGATCGAAGGACTCGATTTCGAGAATTTCGTTTTCCTCACCACCGACGATTTGTACTATAAGGCTTACTTGAGCAGTCTCAAAATCGCTCTCATTTCGACCATTCTTACACTGCTGGTGGGCTATCCGATTGCTTACGGTATGGCGCGGGCACCGGAGGAATGGCGCGCCACGCTAATGATGTTGGTTATTCTGCCGTTCTGGACCTCGTTTCTGATCCGCGTATATGCTTGGATTGGTATCCTCAGCAACGAGGGGTTCCTCAACCAATTTCTCCTGTGGACAGGTATCATTTCTGCCCCGCTCACCATTCTTAACACAAATACGGCTGTCTATATAGGCATCGTTTATACCTATCTGCCGTTCATGATCCTTCCGATCTATGCCGCGCTTGACCGGATGGACGATAGCCTGATCGAGGCGGCCGAAGACCTTGGTTGCTCGCGGCTTACCGCATTTTGGTTGGTCACCATCCCGCTATCGAAAAACGGCATCATCGCTGGTTGTTTTCTGGTGTTCATCCCCGCGCTGGGTGAGTTTGTTATTCCCTCGCTTCTGGGGGGCTCCGGCACGCTGATGATCGGCAAGGTCCTGTTTGAGGAGTTCTTTAACAACCGTGACTGGCCGGTTGCCTCTGCTGTCGCTGTGATCCTTTTGCTGATCTTGATTGTGCCTATCGTTCTATTTCAACGGAACCAGCAAAGACAGGCGGAGGCAGAAACATGAAGCGCTTGAGCCCCTTTAATGTCACCTCCCTCACGCTGGGGTTTGTGTTTCTCTACCTTCCGATGCTTCTGTTGGTCATCTACAGCTTCAACTCGTCAAAGCTGGTCACGGTCTGGGCCGGTTTTTCGACCAAATGGTACGGGGAGTTATTGCGTGACGAGGCATTCCTGAGTGCTGCTGTCGTCACAATCAAAGTCGCGGTTATCTCGTCTACCTTTGCTACAATTTTGGGAACAATGGCTGCTTATGTGCTGGTAAACTCCGGCCGGTTTTTTGGGCGTACGCTTTTTTCCGGCATGATTTATGCGCCGTTGGTGATGCCGGAAGTGATTACAGGACTATCACTTCTCCTGTTGTTTATCGGGTTGGGAATTGACCGCGGCGTGCTGACGATCGTGCTTGCTCATACCACATTTTCGATGTGCTTTGTGTCGGTGGTCGTATCGTCCCGCCTGGTGAGTTTCGACCGCTCACTCGAAGAGGCGGCCCTTGATCTTGGGTGTAGCCGGTTTGATGCCTTTCGGCTGGTAACCCTGCCGATCATCGCACCTGCTGTCATTTCCGGCTGGCTTCTGGCGTTCACCCTCAGCCTTGATGATCTTGTAATCGCTTCCTTTGTATCCGGACCATCTTCGACGACATTGCCAATTAAAATATGGAGTTCTGTACGCCTTGGTGTGTCACCGGAGATCAATGCGCTCTCGACATTGATGATTGCGATTGTGACCATTGGTGTTGTTACTGCTTCTATTGTCTCGAAACGGAACTCGGTGCGCGCGCAGAAGGACGCGCAGGCAGCAGAGCGGAACGGGTGAAGCGCATATTTGATAAATATGCTTACGGTGATGGCCCGCGCGCAGGTTGCTGGTGGGATGCAACTGTGTCGACGTCTGCGCGGCCCACATTTAAACAATCTGCGCGCACAGATGTAGCGATTATCGGTGGTGGATTTACCGGCTTGTCCGCTGCGCTACACCTTGCACGGTCTGGTGTTTCGGTAACCTTGATCGAGGCCGAGCACGTCGGGTGGGGTGCATCGGGGCGAAATGGCGGATTTTGCTGTTTGGGCGGTGGCATCGCTGATGATGCGGTCCTTGATCGCCGTTTTGGCGTAGCGGGGCGCATAGATTTCCGCCGAACAGAGCTCGCTGCGATCGGTGCTGTTGAGGGGATTATCGATGCTACAGGCCTGAAAGTAGACCGGCACTCCGTGGGCGAGACGTCCCTCGCGCATCGGTCTAAAGACTTTTTAGCACTCAGGCGCCATGCCGATACCATCGCTGAAAATTACGGTGTTGAATACGAGCTTCACATCGCAGACGAACTTTCCGGAATGGGGATGGCGGGCCCGTTTCATGGCGGCCTTTCAATCAGGGCGGGCTTTGGCCTGAATCCGCGGAAATATTTGCTGGGGTTGGCTCAGGAAGCGGAAAAGGCGGGTGCGCTGATCTACGAACGCAGTGGCGTTGCGGAATTGACCTCTCACGTGGATGGCTGGCAGTTGCGGATAAATGGCCACAAATTGCGGGCGGATCAGGTCATTCTGGCAACAAACGGTTATTCATCTGAGGATTTGCCCCCATGGCTGGCCGGTCGGTATATGCCGGGCCAATCAAATGTCCTTGTGACGCGTCCGATGTCACATGAGGAGCTGGAAGCAGCAGGATGGACCAGCACTCAAATGGCATATGATACTCGGAACCTGCTTCATTATTTCCGGTTAATGCCAGATGGACGTTTCTTGTTCGGGATGCGCGGTGGGCTGTTTACAGGAGCATCCGCCGAGGCCCATGCCGCGAAAAAGATCAGGTCCCACTTTGAGGAAATGTTCCCGGCCTGGCGCGGGATAGAAACCACTCATAGCTGGTCCGGGATGGTTTGCCTTTCCCGCGATTTGCTTCCTTTCGTTGGTCGGATACCACAGGCAAACGGGCTGTGGACCGGTATGTGCTATCATGGAAATGGCGTCGCAATGGGCAGTTATAGCGGAATGTTATTATCCCAGTTGGTTCAGGGGAAATCGCCCGATATTCTCTATCCTGAAGCGATGCGTGTTCCTCTGCGAAAGTTCGAATTAGGGCGTTGGCGCAGAGTCGTTATGCCCGCGGCTTACGCTGCTTTCATGCTCGCAGACCGCTAAGAGGGTTCGCGCAACGCAGAAATTTCACTCGCCGGAGCTTCGGCTCCACCCTCGAATACCACGCGTGCGCCGGAGCCGAGGTTTTGCACTTCCACGATCCGTGCATAGGTTTCGACCAGTGTTGCAGGAAGCGCAGCGCCACCCTCGCCGGTTGCCTCTACTTCAAAACGGTACATGCCGGAGGGCAGTGGTTGGCCCCCTTGTTGGACGCCAGCCCAGACAACCGGATCGGAAGAGACAGGCATTGGATGGCGGGTAACTTCGCGGCCGTCATTGTCATAGACAACCAGTTCCATGGACTCCGCGCCGGCGGGAGGTGTCGGCAAGACTGTAATTGGATCTGTATCGAACAGAACTGCGGCTGTTGTGCGCGCTTCCATACCGATCCATCCCGCCATTTGCCCCATAGTGCTGCTGCCCAACTGGGCGGCAAGCGCTGACAAAAGGTCGTTGGACAGAACCTGTTGTTCAACCATCGAAAATTGTGCCAGCTGAGCCGCATATTCAGAGCTGTCCAAAGGTTCTAGCGGGTCCTGATATTTGGCTTGGGTAGTGAGCATTTTAATGAATGTTTCGAAGTCCGACGAGAGAGCGGAGGAAGCAGGCAATGGCGAGGTTACGCCGTTGTTGGACCCTGCGGAAAAAGAGGTGAGAGTGGGGGATATCATGTGGGTTCCTTACAGTCGTATATCGACGCCGGATGCGGGCATACGGTCAAGTTGGATGAGCGTGTGGTCACTGGGTGTAGATTGATGTGACGTACCTGCTGCATCAGCAGAGCCGTCAGGGTTACTGTTCGCGTTATCTTGCGAGGTATTTGCACGCTCGCCCCCTTGTCCAAAGGAAAATGAGATTGAATCATACCCCATAGAACGAAAGGTCTGCCCCAGTTGGTCGATGTTGCGGCGCATAAGGTCGAGCGTGTCTGGCCGTTCGGCCAGAATACTAACCGTTATTGCGCCATCTTCGGATTTTACAGACATCCGTACGCGGCCCAATTCATCCGGGGACAATGCGATCTCAACAGGACGATGTACTGCTTGGTCCGCAACCACCGCAATTTGCCGCGCAACATGAAGGTGCAGATCGGATCTGAGCGGCACAAATGTACCAGTCGGATGGGTAGCGCTGCGGGCTTGATCCCAGTTGATGATGTCTGGTGCGTCGGTTGGGGTAAGTAATGATTGGGCCACATCCGTCGGGCTAAGGGTTCCCGGCAGAAGGCTGCCGATTCCTTGCTTCGTCGACGGTGAGGCGGGGGAGGGGCCGGCAGGGGTATGCCGCGCATCATACTGCGGATCAACAGAATGGGATTGTGAATCTAGTGTTGGAGAGGTGCTCGACATCACGGCTGGATCGAAGCGCCGCATTTCCGGAGTGACGCCAGTTTTGTACAAATCGGCGGACAACTGCTTCTCGCGCAAACGAATGTCATTCCACAAAGGGGATGTGCCTTTATGGTGGGAAGGTGCAACGGTCCCGATGTCTTGGATGCGTTGCGCCGCTGATCCCACTCCCTTTGGATTTATATGTGTCGCGTTGGTTTCAGACGCCTTGTGAATGGCTTCCGGTTCTGACGGATATTGTATTTTCGACCCTGCTACCGAGCGGGCAAGAGGCATTGCTTGCGTCATATCAAAAACTGGTTCTGAGTGTCTCTGATGAGCGCTCTGACCGTCGTGTGATTGGAGCGCCTTGGAGTCTATTTGAAGAGGTAGGGCCGGAGAATGAAGGTTCTCCGTAGTCCCCCTATTGCCAGATGTTACTATCTCGACGACAGGCTGGATGCTTGGCAAACCACTGGTGAATTGCGCGCTTTGATCGGGGGCAGTGCCCACCTTGTATAGTGGGCCTTCCCCTTCCAACTTATTCGAATTTGGGAGGGACGATTGAGACTGGCCTGCGTGATCGAGATTGGGACGTCGGGTTCCCATCATGCTCTCTGATATATTTTGGGTTAGAAACGTGCGAGATATGTCTGCCACTTGTTCCTTCCAATACTTCTCGACGGCGACCTGCGGTTGATCCTTTTCAGACGCAATTCCCTTTTTGCCATGCTTGGAAACCCGCTGTTCGGGCACGTCTTCAATGTCTCCCGCCATCGTGTCCTCAGCTTCTGGGGACATTATATGTAACTTGGTACTGGGTTGTTGCTCCGCGCTGGTCGGCGCCATGCCTGTTTCACGTTTCTCTTTCTTGTCGTCTGGCCCTTCGTCTACCTGTTTTGTGTCAGGGGCAGATTTTTGCAGGACAGGTAACGTGGCCACCATACTGGCAAAATCTAGATGTCGTGGTGGTCTTACGGCGTTTGTCTCGAGGCCTCCCGTGCCCGTGATGCCAGAAGCTGTGGGTACTTTTGGGCTGCTCCTCGGGTTAATTCCGGTCGATGCGGTAGATGTTGTCATTGGTGCGCCTTTCGGGATTCTGCCTCGATCTGCGCCTACTAAACACATTCTTCCTTACCGGTTATTTACCGCTTTGCCTTCATGATCAGCGAAATCAATGCAATTTGAGGAGTATTCCTGATGATTCCCGTAACGCCCTTCGGTTTAACAACCGGGCAGTCCCTGACCCCTCATGATTCCGCATTAATGGAAGCGGCCCGCAATCTCGAAGCATCGTTTCTGGCGGAAATGCTGAAGTCTGCCGGCCTTGGGCAAACGAGCGAAAATTTTGGTGGCGGTGTTGGCGAGGATCAGTTTGGTTCGTTTTTGATACAGGAGCAGGCCAAACATATCGTACAAGCCGGCGGTATCGGCCTCGCCCAATCGCTCTTTAACGCTTTGAAGGAGCAGGCCCATGACGTCTAATGTAACCGATTTTTCCAAGCTCGACTCATTACTTGAGCAAGAGCGTGTGTTTCTTCTCAAGGGTGACATTGCGGGACTGGCAACGTTGCTTGGTGCAAAAGAACAGTTGGTCGAACTGCTGTTGAGCAACGCCACCGCGCACCACGACCAAATCAGACCGCTTGAAGGAAAGCTGCGCCGCAACCAACTGTTACTCGACGGCGCGCTCGATGGAATCCGCGCCGTTGCGGCTCGCCTTGCAGCATTGCGTCAGGTGCGGACGGCGCTCGATACTTATGATGCGCAGGGCCGCAAGCAACGAGTCGCGATATCTACAAGTCCCAAGGTTGAAAAGCGTGCATGATCAAACGGCTCCCAAGGATTGTGCAACTGACCTGCTTAGCACTGCTCGTTTGCGGATTGAATTAAATGCGCGGCACTGGGGGTGTGGGTCTTAAGATTTTAGAAAGGCGGTTAAAGGCATGTTGGCTATGCATCCGATAACGGGTGGCACAGTGTCCCGCTACTGGCGCTGTAAAGATCAGAATGGCATTCCTGTCCCGCTCAGGTGTAGACGTCACGCCGGCGCAAAGCGCCGAAAAAAAAGGAACATGCTTCAATGTCGAGCATTAACACAAACAATGGCGCAATGGTTGCGCTGCAAACTCTCAAATCTATCAATGCCAACCTGACAGACACGCAAAATGCGATTTCGACGGGTAAAGACGTCGCGACTGCTAAAGATAATGCGTCGGTCTGGGCGATCTCTAAGGTGATGGAATCAGATGTATCGGGCCTCGACGCTGTGACAGAGAGTCTTGCAACGGGTCAGTCTGCTGTTGCGGTGGCCAGTGCGGGAGCAGAATTGATTGTAGAGACGATCAAAGAGATGCAGGCGCTTGCTATTTCAGCGCAATCCGAGGGCGCAAACTTTACCCAGATCGATGCTGAGATGACCGCCAAAAAAGAGCAGCTAGATTCCATCGTCGCAGGGTCACAGTTTAATGGGGTCAACCTGCTCAATACCGATACCGACGGGAATGGCGCAACCGGCCTGACGGTTGTTGGTTCGATCAACCGGATCGGTGGTGGTGCTGCGACTGCGACAACTATTGATGTGGCTTCTGCAGACCTTGAGGCGACGGTGACCAATATCACGCTCACAGGTACGGCTGATATTGCGGATGCCGCGACGACCTACACAGAGCTTGAGACCATGCTTACCGCAGCGATTACAGGTGCGGCAAACTTGGGTACGTCTGCGAAGCGTCTGGATGATCAGTCCGACTTTGTCTCCAAACTTTCTGATTCGCTGAAATCCGGTATTGGGGCACTTGTGGATACCGATATGGAAGCCGCATCTGCAAAACTCCAAGCTTTGCAGACGCAACAGCAGTTGGGCGTCCAGGCGCTGTCAATCGCCAACCAGGCACCCCAAACGATCCTGTCTTTGTTCCGTTAAGGCTCCGGTAACTAATAACGTCGGGGGCGCCGATTTGCGCCCCCGACACAGCCTTTAATGAGTAGGGACACATGTGAACGCCACAACACTTGCCCATCGCGGGTATGCACCGACGGCTGCGCCATTAAAATCGGCGCGTAGAGCGGAATATGAAGTTATTGCCCGGATCACCTCTCGTATGATGTCTGCTTTGCAGGCCAAAAATTTTAATGGATTAATCCATGCTATCCATGAAAACCGTACGCTCTGGCGTAAGTTGGCGATTGATCTAGCAGACCCGGAAAATCTGCTGCCTGACGATTTGCGTGCGAGATTGATTTATCTTTCTGAATTTACTGAACAACATAGCCGAAAAGTCATCGCGCGCGAGGCTTCCGCAACGGCGCTGGTTGAGATTAACACCGCCATTTTGCGTGGCTTGAAATAGATTGGAATTCGAAATGAGTGGTCTTGTCTTAAAACTGGGTCCCAAAGAACGGGTGTTGATCAACGGCGCTGTAATCGAAAATGGAGACCGTCGAAGCCGTCTGGCGATCATGACGCCCGATGCAAAAATTCTGAGGCTGCGGGATGCCATCCACCCCGAGGACGTCAGGACTCCTGTGCGTCGTGCCCTGTTTGCGGTGCAGCTGGTTCTATCTGGTGACAAGGATGCTGAGAGCGCTCACTTGCCGCTGCTGCGGCAAGTAGAAGAGCTGAGTCAGGTTTTTACTGATCCTGACAGTCGTCAAATGCTGGCTGAAGCAAGTCAGGCAGTGATCGAAAAGCAGCATTACCGGACGTTAAAAGCTCTTCGAGCACTGTTGCCGCGCGAAGAGCGGCTTCTGGCCGTCAGGCCTAGCTGATGTTCCAGCCTGTCATTCCTATCGGCGGTCTAGGAGGGTGGCGATTCCTTCAGCAGACGTACGATAGCCAATTCAAAGCATTTACGCAAAGCACTCAGCTGCAGCGGGGGAGTGATTACTTCCGCGAAAACATTAATAAGATTACCAGCGCCGAAGAGCTGGTCGCCGATCGTAGACTTTTAACTGTCGCGCTGGGCGCCTTCGGCTTGCAAGACGACATAAACAGCAAATTTTTCATTCGGAAAATTCTAGAAGAAGGAACGGTGAACGACGATGCGCTTGCGAACCGTTTCAGTGATCCTCGATACAAAGAAATGTCGCAGGCGTTCGGTTTCGGCCCCGGAGAGTTTCTCAAAGTTGCAGAGCCGGTTTTTGCAGAGGCAATAATCGATCGATTTGAGAGGATCGAGTTTGAGGTCGCTGCCGGTCAACAAAACGAAAGCATGCGTTTCGCTCTTTATGCAGAGCGTGAGATGGGATCACTGGCAGCTGACGATATGTCCAATGATGCCAAGTGGTTCACGCTTATGGGCGAGCCCCCATTAAGGAACTTGTTTGAAAAGGCCCTCAACCTTCCAAAGGCATTTGGGCAAATTGACCTGGATCAGCAGCTGAGCGTGTTCAAAGACAAAGCTTAAAAAGAGTTTGGATCAGACGATATAAGCATTTTTAGCGATCCTGCAAAAGTGCAGGACCTAATCACAAAATTTGTTGTTCGAGATCAGATATCGCAGTTCAATTCGAGCTTTTCGCCCAATGCGATTGCGCTAACATTATTACGCGGTGGTTAGGTTAGTTTCGCGCCCGCCCGGCGCAGTATCAACTCGAGTTGGCTAAAACTGCGCTGCGCATCCTCAGGCTCTTCTTTTGATAGAAACAACTCAATCTCGGGATGTAGTTGGATCGCTTTATCGACTTCAGGATCTGTCCCTTGCGTATAGAGGCCTGCACGGATCATCATTGCATTGCTGTCATACACGCTTAGCATTTTGCGCGTTTGCGAGAGCAAATTGTTTTCGCGCGCGTTTGCCGCCGCAGGGAGACTGCGGGAGACGGAGCGTAAAACATCAACTGCGGGAAAGCGCCCGCGCTCGGCTATGGAACGATCGAGAACGATATGCCCGTCGAGTACCCCGCGCAGAATATCAGCGATTGGTTCATCCATGTCTGATCCTGCCACCAGCACACTGAATAGCGCAGTAATATCGCCCTGAGGTCCGGCGCCCGGGCCAGCCCGCTCACAAAGTGATGTGATGAGGTGGGTTGTTGAGGGGGGATAACCGCGTAGGACAGGCGCCTCTCCCGCTGCAACAGCCACCTCGCGATGTGCTTCTGCGAAGCGGGTGATTGAATCGGCAAGAAAGAGGACGGATAGTCCCTGGTTGCGATAATATTCGGCTACTGCCATCGCAGTCCAGGCGCATCGCCGCCGCAAGAGAGGTGATTGATCGGACGTTGCTGCAACCACGACGGAGCGGGCAAGCCCCTTCTTTCCTAAGACTTCATCTACAAAATGACGTAGTTCGCGCCCTCGCTCCCCGATCATTGCAATCACGACGACATCTGCAGTCATATGGCGGGCAAATTTACCGAGAAGGGTCGATTTGCCCACGCCAGACCCTGCAAACAAACCCATCCGTTGCCCTTTTACCATCGGTAGCATGGTGTTCGTTACCGCAAGGCCAGTACTGATTCTTGTTCCGAAGGGGCGTCTATCAGCGGCATTCGGTGGTGGGCACAAAAGAGGGCAGGCGACTGCACCGCGCAGTAGTGGCTTGCCATCAAGCGGCCGCCCCATCGGATCAATAATCCGACCGAGCCAGTGTGTCGAGGGGGCGATGATACTTCGTGATATCAGGGTTGCCCGATCATTCAGACTAACACCATCTGTTGGCTCCTCCGCAAGCATAACTACAGTATCACCAATGATTTGAACCACTTCCCCGCGCAGTGGTGCAGCTCGTTTGCGGTATACTTGCATCCCGTCCCCGATCGAAGCGTTCGGAGCCAGACCGATCACGTGAAGCGCCGCTCCATCCGCACGACTGATCCGGCCGACGGGACGCACAGCCCGCAATGTGGCGATATGGGCGGTCAGCCCGTCGATAAGAAAAGTTTCTGTCATGGCGTCCCTTTGTCTGCTGATCACTGTTTCTAAAGGAATCACCGTTAAGCATTGATGAAATCACAGCAGGGAGAATCCCGATGTTCGAAAATCTTAAAGTATTCAAGACCGCGGCTGCGATGGCCGGTCATGCCGCGCAAAGTCAGGCGCTAATCTCGCAGAATGTCGCAAATGCCGATACGCCGGGGTATGTCGGCAAGCAGTTGGCCCCCTTTGAGGCGCTTTATGCGCCGGTTGATGCTGCTGGAAGTCAGCGTGCGACACGTCAGGGACATCTTCACGGCAGCATATCTGGCCAACAGATGTCCGCAACCGACATGCGCAATGGCGACAACCCAAACCAAAATACAGTTTCGCTTGAAGCCGAGCTGCTCAAGGCTGCTGAGGCAAAGAGTAATCATGACCGCTCACTTGCGATTTATAAATCCGCACTCGACGTGCTGCGCGCCGCAGTGCGTACAAGATAGGAGACACCAAAATGAGTGATTTTTCATCCGCACGATCTGTATCAGCCAGCGGAATGCAAGCACAGGCACAACGGTTGCGGCATCTATCCGAGAATATCTCGAATGCAGATACGCCCGGCTATCGCCGCAAAATGATTTCGTTTGAGACCGCCCTGGGCCAAGGCGATTCAATCGCCAAAGTGGAGGTCGGGCGCGTTCGCCTGGACCAGACCGAACTGTCCCAAATCTACGATCCATCACACCCCTTGGCGGATGCAGGAGGGCAATACTCAGGCTCTAACGTAAATCTTTTGATCGAACTGGCGGATGCGCGCGAAGCGCAGCGTAGTTACGAGGCCAACCTCAAGATGTTTGATCAGGCGCGCAAAATGTCGAGCAGCCTTATGCAGCTTTTGCGTAACTGATTTGCACGCGGGACAACCGCAAAAATTTCACAATAAAGGAGTTCCAGAATGGAATTAAAATCACTTTCCGCAATCCAGAATTACACATCGGCAAAGCCCGCGACTATGCCAATAGAAGGGGAAAATGGGGCAGCAAACGCATTTCGCAATATTGCGGGTGACTTTGCTTCGACACTCGCAAAATCGGAAACGGTTGCACAGTCAATGATGATGGGGAATGCGGATCCGCATGCACTGGTTCAGGCGCTCGCGCAGACTGAACTCGCCGTCGAGACGGCAGTAAATGTGCGTAATAAGGTTGTTGAGGCTTATCAGGAAATTTTGCGGATGCCCGTCTGATGATGGATGAGTTGGTGTTTTTCGACACCATGCGACAAGGGCTTTGGGTGGCCTTTATCATATCTCTCCCCATTCTCATCGCAGCGCTTATTTCGGGTGTGTCTATCGGTTTGGTTCAGGCACTGACATCGGTTCAGGAAATGACCCTGACATTTGTCCCTAAACTTGCGGCGATTGCCGTCGTGTTCTGGATGTCGATGCACTTTATGACCAATACGCTTGTCGCATTCTTCCACAACCAGATTATCCCGCTCATCATCGGAGGTTAACGATGGAAAGTACCAGTTACATCACGCTGAGTCGTCAATCAGGCCTACAACGAGAGATGCAGGTGGTGGCAAACAACATCGCCAATGCAGCCACTACCGGATTTCGTGCAGAAGGCATGATTTTTTCCGAATATGTAAAATCTGTGGATGGCGGTGCGTCGCTTTCTATGGGGCAGGGCAATATCGGTAAAACCTCGTATGAGCAGGGTGGGTTGAGCCAGACGAACGGCACCTATGATTTTGCAATCGAGGGCGATGGGTATTTTCTGGTCCAGACCCCTCAGGGCGATCGACTTACCCGTGCTGGCGCGTTCTCGCCCAATGCCGAGGGCCAGTTGGTAACACCCGACGGGTTTCCGGTGCTTGATGACGGGCGCGCTCCTCTATTTGTGCCTGCAGGTGCCGGGACCCTCGCCGTGTCTTCTGACGGCACATTGAGCATTAACGGCGCGCCTCTTGGCCAGATGGCGGTCGTGCGCCCGTTGGAGCCGCTCAACATGATCCGTGAGGATGGCGTGATGTTTCGCGCAGATGCCGGTGATGAACCTGCAGAAGCCCGGATCTTGCAGGGATTTGTGGAGAACTCGAACGTGAATCCTCTGCTGGAACTTTCCCGCATGATCGAAGTGCAGCGCGCCTATGAGATGGGGCAAAGTTTCTTGAAAACCGAAGACGAGCGTGTGCGCGCTGCCGTCAAAACCCTCACTGAAAACAGTTAAAGGAGAGAGACCATGCGCGCCCTCAAAATTGCCGCTACAGGAATGACCGCTCAGCAAATGCGGGTTGAAACGATTTCCAACAACCTCGCTAATATGAGTACAACGGGATATAATGCCCGCCGTGCGGAGTTTGCTGATTTGCACTATCAGCAGATGGCGCGTGCGGGCACCGTCAATGCGTCCGACGGCACCGTTTTACCGACCGGTGTGCAGCTTGGTCTTGGAGTGCGTCCCTCCGCAGTGAGTATGGATTTGCAACAAGGCTCACTAGCTGCAACGGGCGGAGATCTCGATGTCGCAATAGAAGGACTGGGGTACCTGGAGGTCACACTGCCTAGTGGGCAGACGGCTTATACCCGCGATGGTGCTCTCAAACGTACAGGTGAAGGCCTGATTGTCACATCAGAAGGATTTCCCGTTGGGCCCGAAATCACCATTCCTGCCGATGCCAGAAGTATTTCGGTAAACGCGGACGGCGAGGTCTATGCCTATTTCGATCAAGCGGCTGCGGGCCAGCTCCTTGGCCAGCTTACGATGACAGGTTTCACAAATGCAAAAGGGCTAGAGGCTATCGGCAGCAACATGTTTCTAGAGACCGAAGCCTCCGGTCCTGCGCTTGTTTCCTCTCCCGGACAGGACGGCCTTGGTACCTTGCGGCAGGGTTATCTCGAAGCGAGCTCGGTCGATGCTGTGCGCGAAATCACCGATCTGATCGAGGCGCAGCGCGGGTATGAAATGAATGCAAAAGTTATCTCGGCCGTTGACCAGATGATGAGCGCAACAACACAGGTGCGCTAATGAGACTATTTTGTATTTCCGTCGCAGCTCTTGCAGCCTTCCCCTTGTTCGCCGAAACAGTCGTGCCTTCGCGGACAATCCGTCCAAACCAGATCATCACAGAAATAGACGTCACCTTTGCGGCTGGTGATATTGAAACGGCGTATTCCCGCCTCTCCGATGTCATCGGTCAGGAAGCCTATGTCGCGCTCTATGCAGGTAGGCCGATCTTTATGGGTGACATCGGCCCGCCGGCAGTGATTGACCGGAACCAGATTGTCGGGCTCCGCTACCGCACGAACGGGATCACCATAAGCACCGAAGGCCGCGCATTGGAACGTGGGGCCGTCGGGGACCGGATCAGAGTGATGAACCTTGGATCGCGGGCAACTCTGTTCGGACAGATTTTGAATGATGGCACCATAGAAGTAAGGAACTGACATAATGCACAAACTAATGAAAATCATATGCTTTTCTGTTTTGGGCCTGTTCATGGCTTGTGCAAGGGCTGATCATATGGGCAGCCCGCCCAGTTTTACTTCAGCCGCAGAGGCGCCAGAGACAAAAGCCATGATTGAGCCGGGACTACCTGCGGTTATCCTGAGCCGGAACCCATCGGATGCCGCATCTTTGTGGTCACCAACCCGTGCCTCCCTGTTGGGTGATCGCCGTGCGGTAGTCCGCGGGGATATTTTGACTGTCGTGATCGAGATAGACGAAAAAGCTGAAATCTCCAATTCGTCAGACCGCAGCCGGTCAGGATCAGAAACTCTTGGTGTGCCAGGCCTTTTTGGACTGCCGCAGCGCCTTGATACCAAGCTGCCTGATGGGGCCTCATCGGCGGAACTGGTGGGCATCAACTCTCAAAGTAGTTCCTCTGGGGATGGATCGGTCAAGCGCAACGAAAAGCTCGAGCTACGCATTGCCTCAACGGTCATTGATGTCCTGCCAAACGGTGTATTATCGATTTCGGGCAGTCAGGAGTTAAGGGTGAATTTCGAGCTGCGTGAGCTTTTGGTAACCGGCTTCGTGCGCCCTGAAGACGTCTCACGCCAGAACGAGATCACCTACGATAAAATCGCCTCGGCAAGGGTCTCATATGGCGGGCGAGGTCAGATCAGCGATGTCCAGCAGCCGAGAATTGGACAACAGGTCATTGACGCAGTTTTACCATTTTAGTTCGGAGACGGTTATGATCATGAAACTTTTCCCTTTGGTTTTTTTACTTATTGGCATCGGCGCAGGTGTTGGCGCTGGTATCTTCCTTCGGCCTGACACCTCTCTAGAGGCCGCAATCACTGAAGAGGGGAGTGCTCATGCAGATGATGCAAGCGAGGGTACCAGCGATAAAAGCAGTGATGATCATGCACAAGAAGATCATGTTAAAGATGAGACCGAATCTCACGAATACGCCAAGCTCAACAATCAATTTGTCGTCCCGATTGTTGCTGAGGAACGTGTCATCGCATTGGTTGTCATAGCATTGAGTATTGAGGTTGCAGCAGGCAAAACTGAAGCCGTGTTTCTGCGCGAACCCAAGGTACGGGACAGTTTTTTGCAAGTTCTGTTCGATCATGCGAACATTGGAGGGTTCGAGGGCAATTTTACCAACGCTGAAATGTTGGGACGTCTGCGCACAGCCCTCAAGGAAGTTGGCCAAAGAGATCTTGGCAAAGACATTGTAAAGGATGTGCTCATCGTGGAAATTGCACGTCAGGATTATTAAGGTCTGCAACAGTCCCTATTGAGATAGCATCCAGGATTCCCTGTTTGAAACAACTCTATCTAAGTGAGGCATAGTGCCGAATGGTGGAGGAATAATGGACACTTTTCAGCCCTATGCCGATGCAGTGTTCGAAACAGTTGAGTCCACACTGCGTTACATTGATAAGAGTTTTAGTTACATAGACTAACTGTGGCGTCTGTCTGGAGTTTTTCGTTGAACAGTCCAGATTGTACTCACCCCTCCAACCGGTGTTGCGGGAGTTGCTGGGCCAATCAAGACGAGCAGCATTCGATATGTATTTTTTTGCGCAACAGGTGAAGAATATTCTGCATCCGTACCATTGTGAGGACCGGTTGCAGTCATGAACGCGTTTGAGCAATGTAATTTCAGTGTCACAAAGCTCGCCGCTTTGGTGGTAGCTAGCATGTTGCTTTAAAGCTGATTGGACACGAACATGAGGTGATATATACGACAAAGCAAGTTTGTATACTCATTTTAGGCTCTAAGAGATGTAAGCTCACCAGTGATGCGGGAATGGAAAATAGAAGTATAAGTGTTTTGGAATTGGAGGGGTGGAGATGACCGCTTCAGAGCTTGGGACCAAGCTTTTCAGGATGACTGACGCGAATTCGCTGGCCCTCTTGAAGTTGGGTGATGCTCATAAATATGCTCACGGTCATGCAGCTGTCGTTTACGGCCCCATGGGATAATGGTGCAATGCGCTTCTGGCCGCAAAAGCCGCATTGCGTATTGGTGCGGAAGTAGTGAGCGTCGTCTGTCACGAAAATGCTGTGATGCAGCATGCCGCACAACTCTAAGCAATCATGCTCAACCCTTACAAGAATATAGATACATTCGAAGGTCATCTTCATTTTATCAGGCCAGCGGCCCATTGTATTGGTCCTAACCTTGGATCAGGATCCGATAGTAAATCTGTCTTGCCGCAGTCACTGATGCTGAACATTCAGATGTGCATTGATGCGGATCCAATCACAATGATGTCGCAAAAGTCATTGGGGTTGCCTTCAATCCGGACTTCACAAAATGTTATTGTGCCGCACGAAAGGCGGATTGTGCCCCTTCATTCCCGAGGTTTTCTCGACAACTTCCTGCAGCGTTTCGTTGGCGTGCGCTGCTGCTAAAAAAGTGGGTTGCGTTGTGTTGTTCAATGGACCCGACGACTGTTGTCGTTGCGCCAGGCAGGCTGTCTGCGATTGATTCCGCGCGAGCGGTCAAACATACAGGTTAATTCGCCACGGCAGGTTCAGGGGATTTGCGAGCGGGATTTGTGACTGCAGATAGGTGCCGCCGGCTAGCTTTGGACCGACTCCAGATAAAGGAGCAAATCTTCGAAGTCAGCCTCAAGAACCTCTCCATCTGCACCACCATTAGGGTAGACGTGGCGCAGTCCTGTCTTGGCAAACTCGGGCATGGCTGAATTGGGGTCGTCTTTTTCAAGCAAGCCCATGACAAACCTTCTGACAAACTCTTTCGGAAATGATCCGTCGTTACGCTGGCTGAGACCTGTCAGATTTGGTGGCGTGACGCCTGTGCCTGAATAAGCTGCTCCTGCGCCTTGTCCTGCTGGCCCATGACATTGCGAGCATTCTTTTGCATAGACGAGTTGGCCTCTTTGCACCGAATTGCGCGTTTCCACAGTTGAGCTTGTACAGGCCATTAGGAAAGCTGCGCAGGTGCCTACGATAACTGTGAAACGTGCTTGCATGCCTTGAACTCAATCCAATGGTTAGTGGTGTGGGAGAAACCGCTGTTAATGATGTGCAGCTAGCAGCATACCTGTATAAACCATAGTGTAAATGAAAGTTGTGCCATTGATCTGTATCAACTGTAAGCTTCATTTCCGAGGTATTATGTATTTAACTCAAGCGAGAGGGCCAGAGGGAGTTAGAGCCGCGTGAAGAATAATTTTTGCTCTATCTTTCCGTATAAGCCGGCCAACTTCCAAAGAACGCGACGCCAGATGAGTTCTTTGCCCTTTAGTCTGTTTGGTCGCAAAGGGTGAGTGAGGTAAACTTCTTTGAACACAGGATCGTCCGCGCATCCTTGACTGACGGCACACTCAAGCTCGACGGGTCTTTGCTGATAGATACCTTAATGCAAATCCATGATAATGCAGCATTGGTTGCGGCTGCTGATATTGCATGCATCGATATATCCGAACTCTCCCAAATGGACACAGCTGGAGCCTGGTTCATCGTTTCGCGGCGAAAAGGAGCGGAGAAACAGGGGCGGAGCTTGGAAGTACTGGGAGCTACAGCGGCTCAAACGCAACTGATCCAAACCGTTGAACAAAATATGCCGCCGGACAGCGTTGTGCTACAGAAGCCGCTGACGCTCTCTGACCGCTTTGAGGGTTTTGGTCAAAAAGTGGTTCTCGCGATGCGTATGGCAATCGAATTGATATCGTTTCTTGGCCAGGTCATCGCAACCCTTGGGGGGATCATTAGGCGCCCCAGCAGACTGCGGTTAACGTCTGTCGTTCACCACTGTCAGGAAATCGGGGTCAATGCTGTGCCAATTGTGGCCCTAATGGCATTTCTGATTGGCGTTGTTCTGGCATTTCAGGGATCGGCGCAGTTGCGGCAATTCGGGGCAGAAGTGTTTGTTGTCGACCTCATTGCTATTTCTATCCTACGCGAGCTGGGTATTTTGTTGACTTCCATCATTGTCGCCGGCCGCTCTGGCTCAGCCTTTACGGCTGCGATTGGCTCTATGAAAATGCGCGAAGAAATTGACGCCATGCGCACTCTTGGACTTGATCCAGTAACTATTCTGGTTGTGCCGCGTGTGCTGGCACTTGTGTTGATGCTCCCTGCGCTGGGCTTCATTGCGAATATCTCAGGACTGGTTGGTGGGGCGTTGATGTCTTGGATCGAACTAGGCGTATCGCCCGCAGTGTTTCAGGCGCGGCTAGTGAGCAACACTGACGTCTGGCATTTTGGTGTCGGCATGATCAAGGCGCCGTTCTTTGCGCTGATTATTGGGATCATTGGGTGCTATCAGGGTATGAAAGTTGGCGGCAACGCAGAATCGCTCGGCCGATTGACCTCTGCGTCTGTGGTGCTGTCGATCTTTATGGTCATTGTCATGGACGCTATGTTTTCAATCTTTTTTGCTGTGGTGGGCGTGTGATGGATAAGGCTGATGAGACGATTATTCGTGTGCGCGGCCTCGTCACCCGCTTTGGCACGCATACTGTTCACAACGGTCTCGACCTTGATGTAAGGCGCGGTGAGATCATTGGCGTCGTAGGTGGCTCTGGCACTGGTAAATCTGTTTTGCTGCGTGCAATTGTGGGCCTGTTAGAGCCTAACGAAGGCCAGATCGAAGTTTTTGGAGAGACGGTGCGCACAAATTCCGATGCGCAATACCGTGCGTTGCGCCGTCGCTGGGGGGTGATGTTTCAGGATGGCGCGCTGTTCTCGTCGCTTACGGTGCGTCAGAATGTCGAGGCACCGATGCGCGAGCAACTGACCCTGCCTGATGATCTTCGCGAGACTTTGGCAGGGATCAAGGTCCGCATGGTTGGCTTGCCTGAAAACGCCATGTCAAAATATCCGTCTGAACTGTCGGGCGGAATGCGGAAACGCGCAGGTTTTGCACGCGCTATTGCGATGGACCCCGAGATTGTTTTTCTGGATGAGCCTACCGCGGGCCTTGATCCGATCGGAGCGGCGGCATTCGACATCCTGATAAAGCAGTTGCAGGCATCACTGGGCCTCACCGTTTTTCTCGTAACGCATGACCTCGACAGCCTGCACGCCATTTGCGACCGGATTGCAGTACTTGCGGATCAAAAGGTGCTGGCCGTTGGTACGATGGAGGAGATGCTTCAAGTGGATCATCCTTGGGTGCATGAATATTTCAACGGTCCCCGCGCCCGCGCTGCGTTATCTACTGCACAAAAGGAAGGAGCGCCCTGATGGAAACCCGCGCGAATTACATCCTGATCGGAGTGTTTACCCTCGCTGCCATTCTGGGCACGCTGGGCTTTTTCATTTGGCTCGCCAGCGTTCAGGTAAACAAGCAATATCAAACCTACGGCATTTTGTTTGACGATGTGTCCGGCCTCGATGCGTCGGGGGATGTCCTGTTCAATGGAATCTCAGTGGGCAAGGTCATTGACTTGCGCATCTCGGAACAGGATCCGTCAAAAGTGTTTACGCAAATCGAGATCGAGGCAGATGTGCCTATCCGTTCTGATACAGTTGCCCAACTCCAGTCGCAGGGAGTAACCGGTGTGTCCTATATATCGCTGTCGGGTGGTACGCCAACCGCAGCGCCTCTGGTGGCGAATGCACAAGGATTGTTAACTATTCCATCGCGGCGCTCGACTGTTCAGACGCTGGTCGAAGATGCTCCTGATCTCCTGATTGAGGCGACGAAGCTTTTGCAACAGTTTCAAGCTTTGACAGGACCAGAAAACCAAGCGCACGTCGCAAACATCTTGCGCAACATTGATACTTCCTCGGGCAAACTCGACCAGGCGCTTGGTGATTTCTCGGACATCACCGGCACTGTGCGTGAAGCAACCGCCCAGATCACAGTTTTCACACAGCGGTTGGACAGGATCGGCGCATCTGTTGTCACTACATTGGATCAAGCTGATACTGCGCTGGCTGCTGCGAGAAAAACATTCGAGAACGCAGATACACTTTTGATCGGATCTGCAGGCGCAGTCAGCAGTGCCGAAGAGGCATTTGATCAGACACGGACCCTTTTGACTGTCCAAGTAACTGATATACTTGATAAAATATCTCAAGCGGCAACGCGGACGAATTCAGCCATCGTGGATCTACAGACACGCTCGGGTGCGACCCTTGACGGATTTTCGCAAACCGCAGATCTATTGAACGCCAGATTGTCAGAGCTTGAGATATCTCTGCAAGAAGCCAATACAGCCTTTCTGGCGGTTACAGAGGCTTCGGAAAGTTTTGACACTCTTGTCGAGGGTGATGGGGCTCTTCTGATTTCAGAGGCCCGTGTGGTTATCGAGGACGCCAAAGCTGCGATTGCCACGATCAATACTGCTATCGAAAATGATGTGCCTGCGATCATGGCCGATATTCGTACGGGGGTTACAACTGCGAACAAGGCAGTTGATGATGTAGCTACCAATCTGGTCGGGTTGACCGAGCGGTTCGAGCCGATTGCCGAAAAAACGCAACAGGCCATCACATCTGCAAACGGATTTTTCATAAAAGCGCAAACCAGCCTCACAGCGCTGGACACAACGCTTGGTATCGCAGACAGCGCGCTCGGCTCTGCACAGACGAGCTTTGATGCGGCCACTGTGGTTCTGGATACCGACCTTGGGCCGATGATGACCGATTTGCGTGTGGCATCTGCTGATATCAGCAAGGCCGTTACCGACGTAACCGCTGATATTCCGCAGATCACATCGGATTTGCGTGCCCTTATTGCACGCAGCGATACCGTCGCGCGCCAGATACAGGCGGCCGTTAGCAAAAGCACCCCCGGCATTGACGCATTCGCCAACAGAGGACTGCCAGAAATCACACAGCTTACTACAGAGGCCCGCGCGCTTATTAAAACGCTCGGCGATGTGGCGCGACGGATCGAGCGTGATCCCGCCCGCTTTTTGCTGGATGGGCGCGTGCCTGACTATAGGAGATAGATAAAAATGACGAACACACTTATGCGCCGCACGGTTTTGGTTGGTATGATGGCAGGGCTTGGAGGGTGCGCCACCCTGACATCATTGAATGATGCGGCAAAACCTTTGGACACATATGATTTGCGTCCTGCTTCGGGATCAAAACAAGGCAGGAGTACCCAACGTACGCTTCTTGTGGCAGTTCCGCAGGCGTCCGCTGCGCTTACGAGTGACCGGATAATGATTAAACCAGACCCCGCATCGATCACTTATCTGCCGGATGTCCGCTGGAGTGACGAGTTGCCTGCTGTGGTTCAGTTGCTGATCATCCGTTCCGTGGCTGATACAGGCCGTGTCGGCTACGTGGGGCGCAGCGGTGCTGGTCCTGTACCCGATACGGCATTGCTGGTCCGGATCGATACATTCGAGGTGATCGCGCGCGGTGAGGATATTTTCGAAGTTGCCGTTGATCTGGATTTGACCTTAATCAATGATCGCGAGCAAAGTGTCGTGGCAACACGGCGCTTTTCGGGGTCGAAGCAAAGCGCATCAGATCAGCCCGCTGTGATTGTTGCACAGTTCCAGTCACTGTTGAATGAACTTCTGCCTGAAATGTCCGATTGGGCCATTCAAAGGCTCTGAACCGTGTAGATATTTCAGGCTTCGCTCATCGTTTGAGAAGCTTGCAGTGATTAAGATTTAAATGACGGGTGGACCATCTTTGTTGGTCGTCACGGTTTTTAATAAATTCTGTTCCGCCCACCTGTGGGCTAGAATTACCCATTGTATTTGCTCGAACCTAAGCAGCTGAGGAGCCTCCGATCAGCTAGACGTCGCACCCGGTAGCTTTAAAAGGAGACCGTATACGGTACGGTTTAACCTTGCCGTCGCCAGAAATGATTTTTCAGCAAACTATAGTGTTACGCGATATCCGAGGTCTTGCGTTGGCACACCGAGGCGTCGAAAGAGAGGCCACGATCTTGGGCATCCCCCTTTTTGAAATCGCCCGCTCCAGCAATTTGTAAATCGTAGGTCCGGAGATCGACGTTAAATCATCCAGGGCCAAGAGGATCGCCTCAAAATTACGCTGGGTTGAAGTTTGACGGGGCAAGAATACCCAAGATCGATGCCGCCCGTCAGATCAGCGTGCCTGGACAAACCTATTGCTAGTAGAAAAATAATTCGGACGTAATCCACTGCCCGGCAGGGTTAAGCGCGTCATGATTTCGAGAGGGCACACAACAACTGAACAGCCCGTAGCGGCTACACAAAGAAGACGAGCGGCTGCGGCGTGTGGTTTTCAACTGACGTTGAACAAGGTGATCATCACATAAAATGCATAGGGAAAAATCTTAGTATCTCACTTTAACGGGTCTGCATTCACGACTTGCGTAGGGAGTTCAAGGTTTCGGAGCGACGGGTTTGCTATGTTCTGGATTAGCACCGATCCACTCAACGGCGATAAATCCGCGAGAGAGTTGACGAAGAGCGCTCGGAAGATCTGACGACCGCAAGATTGCGGCTTTGGTGTGGGCGCAGGTCGGCATATCAACGACAAGCGGGTTTAACATCCATGGCGACGTGAGGGTCCTAAATTGCCGATCATACCGCCAAAATGGGGCGGCTCTGGCTGAACCTCTCTTGTCTTATGAATTGAGCAGTTCCTGTGCGCCGTTAGGCCAGCGGCCCGCCGCGACATTTGTGTCGGGCACAGGCGTAGATCGGACAGGTACCTTCTTGGACAAAGCGGGCTGTGTTTGAGTACGGTCGCCTCAGCGATTTTGCATTCACAACATAAATTTCATTAGTTGTATCAATCACACTAGCAGATTGGCCCGTGAAAACAGATTGCGAAACCTGAATTTGTGAATCCAGACGATGCATATGATAAGATAGAAAAGAGGACGACAACGGCCGGATACAGCTTTAGCCGCCGTTCGCTTTTGGTAACCTCGGGTGCTATCGTCGGCATGGCTGACGCTAGACTTTTTGTTCCAGCCCAAGCCCAAAGTTTTGCTCCCACGCCTTTAATGGAGGGTAGATCTAACAATTATCGCGCCTGTGATCCGATCGTTGACTGGATAAGCGGCGGAGAGTTCTGGATTTCTGACAGTGTCGGGCGGGCAGAAGATGGCGCTACCCTTGCAGGGCAGGAACGTGATCCGCAAAGTCATGATGACACGCTCATTGATGAGAGTGGCATGTTTCGTATGGACATGCCGCAGATTGTACCTGCGTTTGGGCCGGCGCATGCACACCTTGCGTATGACAATGCGTCATTTGGAACAATATTTTTGACGTCGGTAATGCGAGATTTCCGCGCAAAAAGCTTGAACGCTGATTTCACTCTTCATCCCGCTTAATCCCCAATGGGGTCACTTGTTGAAACGCGCTGGCGCTAAATCGCGCTTTTGCTACTTCAACCGCCTCTTATTGGGGGTACTTGCCTCGTTTAGCTGCTCGCCGCACTCGGTACTTGCATCGCTGGATCAGCGTTGCACTCGTGCTGGCGGTTGCTGTTCATGTTATTTGTCTCTGGATCACCAGCTCACCTGATGTCATCGACGCTTTGCTTTTTTATGTCACCCGCGTTTTTTTCGATCTGGGGTGTTATCGTGATGTGGGCGGTATTTGCCTCTGCCCTTTCGGCGCTGCTGCGACGGCGAAACCGGTTTCGTAACTGGTGCAGGATTCACGCTTCTCTCGCTCTCACAATTGTTGGGACCAGCGTGGTTCACGCCGCGCCAGTCGATGAGACCATGGAGACAATCTCAAAGGGTATGCTGTGTGCGGTGTCTACCCTGACTACAGTTAAGCTAATAACAGACTTGAAACGAAGATCCGGGCGCGATGCACAAACGCAGTTTCGATTGTTGCTGTAAGGCTCGACATTTTATAACTCGCGCCGCAAGCCCAGTTAATGTGTCTAAAAATACAGCTGGTTGGTTGAGCTCTAGTGTTTCTGGCGGCTGAGCGCGCCTGCGACCGTGACTGTAAAAACAATGCGAAAGAGATGGTGTGCTGTGACTAGAACCGGGCTCACTCCAAGGCTCAGTGCGACAAGGCTCATCTCGGTCACGCCACCGGGTGCAAAGCTGATCAGCAGAACGCCAAATGGCATTGCAACCCAGCGCGCCAGCACCGCTGCGAATACCGCCGAAAGACCGAGCGTGATCGCAACAGAAATCATGCCCAAGCCCATCGCTGCCGCCAATCTGCGCATAGTGGAGCGTGCGAACATCGTACCGAGTCCTGCGCCAACGATCAGCTGTGCAATATTGAGTAATTCTGCAGGTCCGTGCAGGTCAATCGCGCCGGTTCCTTGCAGTGCTGCGGTTAAAAGCAATGGACCAACCAAATGCGCGGCGGGCAATCGAAGCTGCTGGCCCAAAAAAATCCCGATAGGGACTAATATGGCGATTATCGCCCAATCTTTCCAATCTGACCGAACGGTTTGCATGATCTGCCCGTCTGCACTCCCTACTGATTGACCCGTAAAAATTAAAAATAGCGCAGGCACCGCAATGATGACCAGTATCACCCGCACAAAATGCTGTACGCTTAGCATTTCAACATCGCCGCCCGCCTTCTCGCCAAGGGATACGGCTTCGATCAGCCCGCCGGGCATGGCGGAATAGAGCGCTGTCACCTTGTCGTAGCGGCCGATATGCCGGAAGACGGCATAGTTAATAGCTTGGGCCAGTGCGATAAATACAACCATCGCAGTGAGCGTGATCAAAAGGCTCGGAGCTTCTGCCAGCACATCGGAAGTGAAGGTCGAGCCGATTTTGATACCGATAACCGCAATGAATGCTTTGCGAAGCAGAAGTGGAAACCACAGGCGGTTTTGCGTGCGCGCATAATATGTAAGAGAGACCGCCGCGCTGGTGAACAGGCTCCCTATCAGGAAGGGAATAGGGACACCTAGTGCCTGTGCGATCAACGCTCCAAACAGCCCTAACGTAAGTATGAGGGAAAGCTGGAGAGATCTTAAAAAGTAGGTTCTCATGCTGTAAAAGTTTCTGGATCTGAAAAGGGCAGCGGTGTGATGGTAGTCGTGTGTCGTATTTTTAGATCCATCTGATCGACAACTCTCGGACATTTATGCTGCATCTTGCTAGTCGGAAGGGGACAAACCGGATGGGTTGCTCACGTGTTGAACTATCTTTTAGGTCGCACATACTCGGGTCCAACGTGCGAGAAAGTATAGCCACGCAATGTTCGCCGAGTAGTTTAAAGCTCGGTACCTTTGGCATAGGGTTTTCGCTGCCTAACTACGTCCATTTGCACTATGTGACTATCGTCTGATTACCGCCAGTAAACACACGGCGCAAATGATGTCTTCAACAATATCTATCGTAGTCTTGCTTATTTTAACCGTGCTGACATGTACGTTGGAGCCTCCCACTATTGCCGCTGCGGGGAGGCGCGGTAATGCTTTGCGCGCTTATCTCGCTGACACATCAACCAATACATATTGATTTATGTCCGTTTCAGATGAAGTGGCCAATATCGGCGCTTTGTTGGAAACAGCAAAAGAAATAACATTATTTTAGCGCGAATTGAGAAGATCGTCCTTGATCCAATCAAGTGCCGGACATTTGTAGAAACGCTTCGCGTTCCGGCATGTTAAATCTGTCCATATTGCTAAGCTACTGAGGGAGCAGGGTGCACCTTCGTGCGGCACCGGACCCGGCAAGGGGTTTTCACTTGCGTCTCATATAAAAAGTAATTTTCCTAGACGAGCGGAGCGGCAATGCATCGCACAAAGCCTCCTTTTGGGCAGTGGATGTGTGCAATCTGGCCTATTGTTTCACTGAGCAAGGGCATCTCTGCCAGAACGCATCTCTGAGATGCCAGGCATCAGGTACAAAGTGGCATGGCACCTTGGTCAGCGTATTCGCACCATGATACAAGATCGCGATATTGTTCTTTCAGGTGTGGGCGAGATGGATGAAGTGTACGTAGAAGCAGCACCTTTTCAGAAGCATGGTGGAGGCCCCACCAGTATAAAAACAGGTAGAGGTCCGCACAGGCCTCTGGGTCTGGCCATGGTTGAGCGTGGTGGCAGCACGATCTTGAGCCGCATCAGAAGTCACTCAACCGAAGCAGTCAAATCTGCATCCTCCGGATACATCAAAGATTATGCCGTCATCTCTGCGTATTCATTAGCAGCCCACCGCAAAGTGGCGGATGGCGATCACCATCTGACAGTGAGGGGTTCTGTCAAAAGATTGACGCCCAAGATCTGATAGGTCTCGGCTTAGACGCACACACTAATACTGCAGAGGGTATCCACAGCGAGATCCGGCGCGCAGTCATCAGGGTTTGGCACCGGATTAGTCAGAAGCATCTGGATCGCTATCTTGATGAGATATCATAGCGCCACAACCGGCGAAAATGCAGTCATCAAGAGGCGATATCATCCGTCTTCTCCTGCTCCGGAATTTCGGCTTCTTATGCCGAAATAATTCGTCCACATAGCTGCCTTTACTTCTGATTTTCGCTTTATTGACAATATCACTAGTATGAAACGGTGCGATCATCTGCCTTTTCCGAACGCCAACGCTGGCAAGATCTCTGTGTTGCACGAAGTGCGTTCTGCGCAGCCGCACCGGATATAGCGGCAGATCAATGGGAGTTTTTCATTCAGATAGGTCGTTTCAAAAAGATGTTTTCTGCTGAAGCAGAGAAACGCTTCGTGCGCCTTTCCCCGAGTAAAGGCGATGATTGACCCCGAGCGGAGCAGATGCTCCGCTATCAGATCGTCGGCCAGCTTGAGAGCTTCATCGAGAACCGAGCGAATGACTTTCGGGAAATAGTGGTCGCATCCCACGTCGATGGCATCACACCCCACCAGTTGCTGACCAGCAACAAGGTGCATGTCTGGTTCTGGGCTGAACCGGTATTCTTCGGTAAGATAAAGAAATGCCCGACGTTGAAATCCTTGTCGACATTCGTCGTTTGCGTGGTCCTCTATGGGCGCTGTTCTGCCCCGTGATCGGCAGCCAAGATTCAATCGCCTGAACCCTTGCATTGATCAAAGGTGGTCATCCATCAGTGAGCCAAAAGGGACATGCTAGCGGACTTGCAGGTCGGCATCCACGGCATGCGGTTCGCGTTGGAAAGAACAGTAAACCAAAGCTAAATCAGGTCACTATCCAAGTGCCCTTAAAGTCATACGACAATTTCGAACATCGCAGCGGCACGTTCGTCAAGACTGTCCAGATCATCTAGCACGGAGCGGATCGCGGCAGAGGTGGTGAAATCGTCACTGACATGCAAAAGCCGTTTGGCGACACCCGAATGGCCTATCAGTCTTTGGGTGAAAAACTGTCACTGAATTTTGGCCTGATCTGGCCAGAAAGGTGGCTCGCGACAAACTTAACGATCTAAAAGAGCATTTCGACATCACCTTTGACGAGGTGCGCTCGGTCTATTCTTCAAAGACATGCTCGGACTGTGGCTTCTTTGCAAAGGCGATTCATAGCTCTCAGTCGAAATTCTCCTGCCGCTCTTGCGGACACGAGATCAATGCTGACGTGAATGTAGCGCGCAATCTGAAAAGCGGATTTTCCGCTTTGGATCGGTCTGCGTGTATCACAAAAGCAGAAAGCCTCCGCTTGACTGTTCAACGTCGCTTGGAGCGTGTCACTACCGGGGATCCGGTAATTTTCGCCAAGGTGCTTGGCAGTTCCTACTATCGGACCGCCGCCGCAGCTTTGGATGTGCTTATGGCACGGAATTCTCAGCCACCACATTTAGTGGCGGATGTGTCAGCTGGATGAACACCATGCTTCGAGCGGTGATCTTCGAAGGGAGCAGCATTAAGGATTCTCCGTATCGTATTTGATTTGCTAAATTAGAAGTACTAATGATGATACGTTCACATGGCATGGTAGTTAACTCTGTCGCATGGATGTCAGGCCCATTCCTCTACCATAGGAATGGGCGCGCCCCATTTTCCGACCATCTTACTCTAAGCATAGCGCGCTAATCTTAAACTGAATTATTTTGCGCCAAAAACACTTATTATGGAGGCCAGCTCTGAACACACTTTTTTCTGTGATTGCTCTTTACCAACCTGATCAATGAGCGAATTTGTCACCAAGACCTTTCCATAGGCTTTTCGAACTTGAGAAATACGGCGCTCTTTAACGGCCAATATTTTTGCCAACTGAAGATTCAATTCACGCTTTTTCCGTCCAACCCATGCCTGCCACGCAATATCGGCACCGATCGCTCTGAGCGGTTCATCGTGTATTGCCCGACTTTCTGCCAAGTTCTCGTCCAGTTGACGCAAGGAACTACGCAATCTGTTCTCTTGTAGTATCAATCTGCCAAAGCTCTCCTGCTGCTGGCGGTATTTTACGTCCACTAGTTTTTGCATCATAGCAAGATCGCTCAGTATGCTCATCGCTTTCCTTTCGCGCGGCGGCGCATTTCTTCGGCAAAACGGATTGCTGCGGCAACGGGAGCATAATCGTCATGACGAATTTGCGAACCCAGTTCGACAGCAGCATGCAAGGCGCGTGCGGTAGGGGGATCCGAATGAATCGGGACGCCGGCTTGCGCTCCGATCCGGCGGATGGTGGCCGCAATTTCATCGACACCTTTAGCTACACAAATTGGTGCTTCTCCTGGAAGGCGGCTCCATTTGAGGGCGACAGCGTAATGTGTCGGGTTAACGATAATCACATCGGCAGAGGGCACGTCCTTCATCATCTGGTTTTGCGATGCTGCGAGTGCGCGCTGCCGGCGTTCTTGTTTTAGGTGGGGGTCACCCTCGCTGTTTTTCGCCTCATCGGTAAGCTCCTTGCGCGACATCCGGTTTTTGCGCATGTGGGAAGCATGCTGCCAAAGTGCGTCCACCCCACCAATTACGCCCGAGACGACGGCAACAACCATTAAGAATTCTGTGCAAATCTTAAATAATAGCGTGATAGCTGTTTGTGGGTTTGTTTGTAGAACCCCAATCATTTCAGATAACCAGACCCTAATGAAGACCCCCAGACAGATAGAAAAAATCGTCAATTTTACAAAGCTTTTCAAAAATTCGAAAATTCCGTCCCGCCCGAATTTATTCTTGGCGTTTGAGATGATGGATATGCGGCTAAGCTTTGGCTCAAGTTTGCTAGGGGCGAAAACCCATGCCTGCTGTGCGAACAGTGCGAGAATCACGCCAATAGTAGGCAACGCAAATATCGGCGCCATCCCCCAAGCGATTGATTGCATGATTGCTGCTGCCGGCACAGGTTCACCTCTTTTGAAAAAAAGCGGTGCCAGATTTGAGGATTGATCAAGCAGCGTCATGAGGGCGGTGCCTACTTGTGACAATCCACTGGTGCCGGCGGCTAAAAGTGCAATTAGTAATCCAAGATATGAAACCGCCGTGAGCAGATCGGTCGATTTTGCTACGTCTCCTTTCTTACGTGCCTCCGAAAGCTTTTGCGGCGTCGCATCATAAGACTTGTCTGCGTCATCTTCGTCACTCACGGAATTGGTGCCAACGGGTTCGAGATGAAGGTGTTGAGCGCATTCAACCACGTTTCGATAAGCAGCGGAGCCGCTAAGCACAGCAGCATCAAACCACCCGCGGTTATGACAGGCGCACCCACGAATGCGACCATCAACTGCGGCATAGCTTTATTAATGACTCCTAGTGCGAGATTATAAAGGACTGAAAGAATGACAAAGGGGGCAGCCAGCGTAAAGGCGAGGGAAAATGCGCGGCGTATTTGACCTACCCCCCACTCCGCTACGTCTGCCCCAGAGGGAAGACGGCCCATGGGGAGTATCTCATAAGAAAATATAATGAGTTCTGCTACGCGTACGTGGAGCCCAGTCATCACTGCCAACGCGAGCCCGCCCATTACCAGAATGTGGCCCATTGCCGGAACAGGCTCTGCTACAGCCCCTCCAAGGATTTGCGCGAGGGATGTTGATTGCGCTGCGATGGAGCCTGCTGTCTGCAGCGCTAGGACGAACAACCTAATCCCGATGCCCAGAGCAAGACCTGCTAGGATTTCGGTCAGGGTCAACCATACAATTGAATCAAGTTTCACCGATAAAGTGGTGGCCACAACGGCAGGAGCAACGACCATCGTAAATGCGAAGGCGATCCCAAGTTTGATACGTGCAGGCACCGATTGCTCACCAAATGCGGGAAGCAGACTCACCAATGCACTTACGCGCAAAAACACAGCAAAGCTCTGCCATAGCATCGCGTTTGTCATCGTTAAAAGCTCGGCCAATGCGCCGTTCATGCAGGCACAACACCGACCAGAGAGGGCCGTGCTTCAATTCCAATTTCCTCGAAAGATAATACTGGCGAGGTGATCCCCTTTGCGCGCATCACGGTCTGCACAAATCGCCGGCGCCGTGTGTTGGTGACGATTGCAGGAAATATTCCATTTTTGTTAGCGTCGTTTAATTTTTGAGAGACACCGTCAGCGAGTAAGTTGAATAGATCGGGCGGTAAGGCAATATCTAGTCCCCGTTCGGCGTCTACCTGATAGGCACTGAACGTATCTTCCCACTCTGGTGCAAGTTGTACGAGGGGAAGGGTCCCGTCATCACGGCGTATCTCTGCTACTAGCTGAAAGCCCAGCCTCTGACGGACCAGTTCACAAATGGCTTCGGGCTGTGCATTGTGGCCACGCGCTTCGGCAGTTGCTTCGAGGATCAACGGTAGATTACGGATTGAAACTTGCTCGGCCACAAGTAGGCGGAGTACAGAATGCAAAATATCAATCGGCACTTTTTCCGGGATTAGCTCATCGAGGAGCTTACGATTTGCATCGGCACGCGTAGGCGAGGAAATATTCACCATTTCATCCAGAAGTCGGCGCAGTGATTTAAGCGTCAACAAGCGCGGAAAGTTACGCTTAACAACCTCGAGCAAATGTGTCGCGAGCACCTCGGCAGGAGTGACAATTGTGATACCCGCGATTGCAGCCATTTCTTGTTCACTATCGTTGATCCACCGGGCAGGGGCACCGTAGACCGGCTCAACGGTATCAATTCCCGCGGGGAGACTGTCGGCGTTTTCTGGGGCAAGAGCCAAAACTTGATTTGGATTCAGCACAGCGCGAGCTTGTTCAACGCCTTGGATGCGAAGCAGATAAGTTCCTAGAGGTAAGCCGGGATTATCAGTTAGTCGGATTTCTGGTAAAATAATTCCAAAGACAGATGCGACATGGGTCCTCATGTTTATAATCCGCGCATCAAGACCGGTCCCGGGATCAAGCACCATGCTTACAAGATCTGGTGCGAATTCAACATGAATGTCGTCAAGCTCCAGCACATCACCTAGTGGTTTGTGGTGCTGCTTTGGCGCTACCTCAGTTTTAGTCGTTTCGACCGTAGCTGTTTTGGCCTTTTTGTACATTCGAAATGATAAATATCCCAAACTAATAGCACCGGCCATGAAAGGAAGAAACGGCATGCCGGGAACCAAAGCAAAAAGCGTCATGAGACAAGCGACAGTCGCTAGTGCGGCGGGGTGTTTGCTGAGTTGGGAAAACATTGCAAGATCGGTAGATCCGTGCGCCCCCCCGCGTGCGAGCAGCAGTGCTGATGCGATCGAAATTATAACAGCCGGGATTTGTGAAACGAGGCCATCACCTACAGTTAAAATCGCGTAGGTTTCAAAGGCTGCGCCTAATGGCATACCATGAATAAGCGTTCCCATGATCAAGCCTGCAACCAAGTTGAGAAGTGTGATCAACAACCCTGCGATGGCATCCCCTTTGACAAATTTCGAAGCCCCGTCTAGCGAGCCGAAAAATGTTGTTTCCTGTTGCTCGCGCGCGCGTCTCTCCTTTGCTTCGGCATGGGTGATTGCACCTGCAGACATATCACTGTCGATGGCCATTTGCTTGCCGGGCATGCCATCAAGCGCAAACCTTGCCCCGACTTCAGCCATCCGTGTAGCACCCTTATTGATCACCATGAAATTTACTATCAGTAGGACCAAAAACACGACGAGGCCCAAAAAGACCGAACCGCCCATGACAAATTGAGCGAAACCCTGAATCACCTCTCCGGCAGCATCTGTACCCGTATGCCCTTCGCCAATAATTAGCTTGGTTGAGGAAACGTTTAGGGAAAGCCGCAGCATAAGCGAGGCAAGCAGGATCGTAGGAAAGGCGGAAAAATCTAGTGGCCGCTCAATAAACAGTGTGACTGTGAACATCAGGATCGCAAGCGCGAATGATGCAGCAAGGCCAATATCCAGAATCCATGCTGGCATTGGCAAAATCATCATGACGATGATCATCATCAGCCCAACAGTTAAGAGCACTGTAGGTTGATAAAAGGCACTTATTGAGAACTTCATGCTAAATTCCAGTATTAGAAGTGACTGGCGCGCGCTCTGCCAAAGGATCAGAGAAACTCAAAGAAGACCAGTATACCACTATTCAACACCTCATATTTTCCGCATTCTGCGGATGAGGTATAGGATACGACGTAAGGGTTTATTATTTCTCAATAAGAAAATATTCTTTCTAATCAAATGAGATGCCAACAGTAGAATCTTGCAACAATTGATCAATCGCGCCGCGCATTTTATTACTCTCTTCGAGAGCAATATTGGCACGTGCCAGCGGTCCTATTTCAGCGTCGCTAGCCTGAATATTTGCAAGTTCTGCTATCGCTCCGAAGCCTTGCGAATCTGCGGACGTTAGCGCGCGCCAATCATCGGAGAGCCATCCGGCCTCAGCAGCTTGCTGATTGGCGTCATTATTTGAATATAGTTTCGCCGCTTCTGCATATGCACCAGTCATCTGTTTTGCCTGTGCCAAGATAAGTTCCGCCTCTACTCCCTCGATCCCGATCAGAGCTGCCTGGGCCTGAAAGGGCTGGTTTAATAAAATTGCCACCCTTGCAGCAAGAATTTGCCTGTCTTTAGTGCGTGGGTCGTCTGGCACGGTAGAAAGGATTTCCTGAGCCAATGATGCAAAACCAAGATCTGCCAATCTATCTATGATTGAAAACTTTGTGCTATTTTGCAGGCTCCTGGTTAAATGCATTTCATGCGCGAATATAGCTTCTAAGAACTCGACATCTTCGCTGGTTTTGGTAAGTTGTTCTAATATTTCTTGATGAAGTTCAATGACACTCTCTGGAGAGAGAGATCCAATATGTGAATGAAGGTAATCAAAAGCCTCATCAAAGTGATTAGATTGGCTTAAGGCGATAATGTGAATTTTATGCATTTTATTACCAATCTCTGTGCCGCGGAGTTCTTGTGCATATGCTTCAACAAGCTGTGTGGTTTTTTTTGAAAGAGGTTCTCTTCGTGCAAGCTTTCCTTCGACTAGTTTTATGAGTGCGTAAGGAGATTGCTCGTTATTATGCCCAACTATTTCCCCTAATATATTCTCTGATGAATGACCTGTTTCATTGGCAATATCTGCCTGTGCTAAAAGAGAATTTGATCCCAAAGACTCAGGAAGTCGTTCAACAGTGCGCAGCGCAGCAGCAGCATTTGACGAATCGCCGTATGCCAATAATCTGCTGCTGACAGCTGGAGCTAAAACCTGCCGCAAATGGTTTGGAAGTTTGTTTAATGCTTCTAGGATTGCGTTAGTGTTAACAAGAGCTTCAGGCAGAATTTTATCAAAGCTCAAAATCGCCCAAAGTGCTGCATTTGACGGGCAATCTGTAAAATGCTTGAAAACTCCGGAACGGTTTGCCGTTTGACCGTCCATGATACTTGCAATTTCTACCAGTTCGGGATGTTTATCCATTAAAGAAGTGTCGAGTTTGAGGGTGTTTACAGCTTCTGCGCCAAAGCCGAAATATAGGTAATTTTGAGCCAGAGCTTTTATCGCTTCGCGATTTAATCCGTCTCGTGCATCAACTAGTATATTTCGTGCTTGACCAATCTGTGCAGAGAAATTTCTTTCATCTCCCCAAGTGCCGATTTCCGATAAGCTATCTTTAGGGCAGGTCGCTCCACCAGAAAAGCTTGTTGGATCTATCTCTAGTCGTTCCAGTCGGTCCATACTATCTGTAATTTTTATGTTCCTAAAATAGTTTAACTTGTTTTCAACTGCAGAATTTTCTTTAGCTTCCTTTTCTACATATTTTTCAATAATATCTGAAGAATGTCCAATTTTTGCTGAGTAATTACTCTTAAGCAGACCAGCGCTTGCTGCATTTGCTATTTCTCGAGTAAGACTATCCTGGATTTCTCGGAGCAGACTGGTACTTCTATCTTTCGAAAAATATGTGTCCGTCATGGAGGCTATAACAGGATTATTTGGAGAACGCTGAATCCCTTGACTAGAGGTTCTGGCCATCCAGGGTAGAACTGCGTCTGCCGCTGCAAGATTAGTGGTATTTTTTTTTGATTCCGCGTTCATGTTTTCAGCATCTAGAAGTTGAGTTGTGAAGACAGATCCGGGATCACCGACATCAATGACAAGTAAGGGGCCGCTGCGAAATGCTTTTGCGCTGCAATCACAGTTAAGAGTTAGCAGCAACGAGTCTCCTGTAATATCGATGCTGGAGATCCGATTAGCCTGCATTCTTGCAAAAACCCCACTGATATCAAATCCCCCCGAAAACCCGATAAGAGAGATCTTCACTCCTTCAGCAGTTGTTTGTGCATTCCACGATTGCAAAACGGGGATGGGTATTGTGATGCGGCTGAAAGTTGGATGATCACCTGAGCGCACGACCAGTTGTTGCGCTTGTGCAGCTTCTATCCCCATCACGAGCATAACCAAAAAGAATACAATTTTTTTCATGCGGCAGACTGCTTGAGAGCTTTGAGTGCGTCTTCCAGTTCACTGTAACTTGGCCGACAGTGTGATGGTGTATTTTGGCGTCCCACTTCAATGCAAATATTGGTAGCGTGGTTATTTAGGTTGGCGACCAGAACCTCGCGAATTAACTGGTAGAAATTTGCTTCATCTTTTGTTACGTCGCTTACTTTTGCCGCGAACGGACCAACGAAACCGTACGCGAGAAAAACACCTAGGAACGTCCCAACCAAAGCGCCGCCAATCAGTTTACCCAGAACCTCCGGGGGTTGATCGATAGACCCCATCGTTTTGATGATGCCCAAAACAGCCGCAACGATCCCTAATGCCGGAAGGCCGTCAGCGATAACCTGTAAGGCGTGGCTTGAGTGCATAGCATGTTCACGGTTTGCATCGATTCTCTTCTCAAGAACCTCTTCCACTTGGTGGGGGTCATCGTAGTTCATGGATGCAGAGCGCATTGTGTCGCAGATGAGCGCGATGGCTTCCTTGTCTTTTAAAATGCGTGGGTATTTTGTAAATATTGATGACTCCTCTGGCCCCTCAATATGTTCCTCAACAGCAACAGGGTTTTGGCGGGCAAGGCGGATCAGCTCGAACAGAAGGCACAGCAGATCGGTGTAATCCTGATGCTTCCATTTGGGTCCTTTGAATACCTTGCCCATATCTTTCATTGTATGTTTGATGGCAGGTCCGTCATTACTAATTAGAAAGGCACCAAGGGCAGCCCCGCAAATCATAATTGCCTCAAAAGGAAGCGCTTTCAAAATTATGCCCATCTTGCCGCCCGCAAGGAGATATCCTCCAAAAACCATCACTAAAATCGTGATAATACCGATAATGCCGATCATATATCGCCCCAATTAACCGTTTGAATTTTTTTCTGCATTTACTTAACTGATCCCAGCGGAGGTTCAGGTTTTTGGCGAGTTGGCGTTTCGGCCAGCCAAAATAACGCTGATCGAGTATGCAATCGGTGGCGAAAGGCCCGCCATCACCGATGCTGCGACATCCGGCCTCATACGCGCAATGAATCCAGCGGCAAAATTAGGTTCCATTTCTTCGAAAAGTGCAGCGGCATCTTTTGGTTTCATGCTTTCATAAACAGATGTAAGTCTCAGTAGATCCTTTTCAGAAGCTTCGTCAGCCAGGGACAAGGTCGCTCGGAGGCTCTGTTCGGTATCGCTCAGGGACTTAAGCCGCTTTTCTATTTCTGAATCCGCAATCGAAAGTGCGCGGAGACGTAACTCGAGTTTCTTTTCTCGTTCGGATAATTGCGCTTCTCGTTCGGCAAGCGCTGTAATCAAAGCGGACACTTCGGTCCGGTTGCTGCTGCTGAGTGTGGATGCAGCACCTAAGTCAGTCTCCACTGAATTTTCACTACTGTTCTCGGAGTGGTTTTTCACTATTGTCGGTGTTTGCGTCGTAGGTAATTGCCCAGACTGAGCAAGTGCTGCGCTACTGCTTATCATAAGCCTTATCGACGCGGAGCCGAGTAACAACGCTGAGATCACAAATACTGAGCCGCGCCCCGAGCGGGACATGAATTTTGGAAGTCGCAAGGCCATTATTCAACTCCTGCTGAATTGGTGGAGTGGGTCCGCCGGGCAAACATCGGTGTCGTCGGATTAGCCTGTGCGGGAGGAGGGGGCGGAGCGGATGGTGTTGGCACAGCTTTATGCTGCTGGTCAGTTTGCGCTACAGAAGTGACAGGAATGTCATGCAAAGATGCCATCTGGAGCTCTAGCCGACGAGAAATATCTTCTGCCCGCATAGATAGCTCAGTCAGTGTTTGAGCGGAATTTGCTGCCGTTTGTTTCGCAACTGTCAAAGTGCGGGTCAAATCGTCAACTTGCGCCGAGAGGACAGCGACGGCCCCCCCAGCTCCTTTTTCTAGATCATTGAAACGGTTCAATCGGCGACCCAGAACAAAGCAGTAAACGCCTGCGCCAATGGCTCCAAATGTCAGTAAAATGTCTGCGATAAGGTCCATCACATGCTCCTTTAAGCCAGTATGAATTCCATAATGAGCAGATCGTTAACGTGATCCTGCCCGGTAACGACCTGGATGCGGCGCAACATTTGTGCGCGTAGCCGTGTAAGTGCTGTCTGATCTTCTAGGTCTGCCACTTCGAGCGCGCGCAGATAGCTGTTTAAAACGTCGACGACTCTTGGAAGTACTTTTGTCACATCTTCCTGATGGCTCTTGGGTACTTCGAGCTGCGCGCGGAACCTGAGCAATCGCTGCCCGCCCTGCGCTTTGACGGGAATAGTTAGCGGATCAATTGCGACAAATACGATATCAGCATAAGGATCTTTGAGGGCATCAGCCTTACCTTCCGCATGATCGGCCTTTTTACTTCCTCCGAGAATCATCCCGGACTGGACCGCAAAAAAGCCACCACCGCCACCAGCCAACGCGAGCACAAGCCCAAGTATCAAGGGCATCTTTGACTTCTTGGGGGCATCTTCTGGTTGTTGTGCTTGCTCGTCAGCCATGGTGTTTGGATCCTTTGTTGCTCCACCTGGTATAGACGCAATTGCACTAACGGGTTGTTAAGCCCGATCAGTCATTTGTGTTGTCGAAGCCGGACAGAACGTGCGGTGTGACGGAGGCAAATGTGCAGCAATACCTGAATGTTTGGACACAGCTTGGAATCAAGCGCCAACTCGTTGTCATCGCGGCCACGGGCGCGATGTTTTTTGCAATATTGGCAATGGCACGGATGACGACTGCGCCCAGTATGACGCTTTTATATGCTGGCCTTGAGAGCAGTGCAGCAGGCGATGTTGTACGGTCATTGGAGCAACGCGGCGTCGCCTTTGATGTGCGCGGCGGCTCGATCTTTGTGGATAGTAAGCAGCGCGATCAGCTTCGGCTGACTTTGGCGAGCGAGGGTTTGCCCGCAAATGGAAACCGCGGGTACGAGTTGCTGGACCAACTCACAGGATTTGGCACTACCAGTCAAATGTTCGATGCCGCCTATTGGCGCGCAAAAGAGGGGGAATTGGCTCGCACTATCGTTGCTAACCCGGCAATTGCGATGGCTCGCGTTCATATCGCCAGTACTGGCTCGAATCCCTTTCAACGGGGTGTGACGCCAAAAGCCTCTGTGTCGCTTACGCCAAACGGTGGTGGAATTTCTCCGGCGCAGGCTAAGGCAGTACGGTTTTTGGTTGCCTCTGCTGTCGCTGGCTTATCGCCGGACGATGTTGCCGTCATTGACGCCAATGGTGCACTTATTGGCGCGACCGAGGAGTCAGCTCCAACTGTCGGCGGCGACGATAAGGCACAGTTGCTCAGAGAGCGCGTACAGCGTTTGCTGGAGGCACGGGTCGGGTTTGGAAATGCCGTTGTCGAAGTGAGCGTGGATACGGTGACGGAAAGCGAATCAATTCGCGAGCTCAGTTTTGATCCTGAGGGAAGGGTCGCGATCAGCAGTGATACAGAAGAGCGAACGAATACGGCTGAAGGCACCGGAGGTGGTGATGTCACGGTTGCAAGTAATCTGCCAGATCAAGACGGTGCCGGTGGCGGCGACAAGTCTACCTCTCAGAATAATGAAACGCGTGAACGAATCAATTATGAGGTCTCCGAGACAGAACGCGAAGTTATTCGTACGCCGGGCGCAATCAAACGCCTCTCTGTTGCAGTCTTGGTGAATGAAACAACAGTGTTGAATGACGTTGGAGAGCCGGTCGCCCAATCCAGAAACGCGGAAGAAATGGAAGCACTTCGCGAGCTCGTCTCGTCTGCTGTTGGCTTTGATGCCGAGCGTGGTGACATTATTACACTTAAATCAATGGCGCTCCAGAGTGTTGCGCCTTCCGGGACCGCAGCCAGTACATCTTTAATGGACCAGTTCGATCTCGATCTGCTGTCCGCGATCCAGATGATTATCTTGGCTGTGGTAACGTTGATCCTTGGATTGTTTGTAATCCGGCCGGTGCTCAGCCGCCCGCAAGCTGCCGATGTTGCAGCGTTGGACGCGCCTGCTGACGTGCCAGGAGACGCCGACGATTTTTCAGGAAATTTCCCGACAATGTTTGACGCGGAGGACATGGGCAATATGCCTATGCGCGGCAGTATGGAAGCATATGAGCCGGAAAATTCGGAGTTTATCGGTGGCGCCCAATTTCAGGATCCCGTTGAGCGGCTACGCGGGATGATCGGTGAGCGTCAGGAAGAAACGGTCGAAATTTTGCGTGGATGGCTAGAGGATAAGGAGGAGAAAGTATGACATCTATTTCCCATCGCTACGCCGATTTGAGTTCGCTCGATCCCGATGGCGAACCACCAGATGCGGAAACATTGGAGCGCGTCGAAGACCAAAAACTTCAATCTTTCGAGGAGGGTTATCAGGCAGGCTGGACAGATGCCGAAAGTAACTTTGAGACCGAGAAAAAGAATGTAACGAATGAGATATTGGATACCCTGCGTGATCTGTCGTTTACCTATCAAGATGCGCTGTCACGACTGAATCAGAGTTTACATCCGCTTTTTCAACAATTGATGGTCTCGCTGTTGCCACGAACCGCAAGCGCGGCTTTACGAGCACATGTGATTGAGCAGTTGGTAGAGATGGCCGCTAGTCAAACTTCAGGACAAATAACACTACGTGTTTCTGATAGCGACTTTCCGATGCTCGAAGAAGTATTGGATGGGGTGGAACTGAAGCTGCCGATCGCACTGAAAGCCGATAAGGCGCTGCGCCCGCAACAACTTTTCGTTGCTCTCGATATGGTCGAGCGAGAAGTCAATCTAGATTTGGTCTCCCAAGAAATCACAGACGCAATGCACGCCTTCAATTTTCACTCCCAACTGGAGCACTTCGCTGACTGATCAAACCACGCTCGCGACCGATATTTCAAACCCGTTCACCTCTGTCCCAATAGAAGTGACAGTTTGTGTGGGTAAAGCCCGGCCTTTGATCCGAGATCTCGTTATGTTGGGCGAAAATGCGGTGCTTACGCTGGACCGGCGGGTTGACGACCCTGTCGACCTCTATGTGGGAGACAAGCTGATTGCCCGTGGCATTCTGGAAGAGGCCGAAGGGGACGCCAGCGGACAACTTGTGGTTCGTTTGACTCAAGTAGTTGATATGCGTCAGGGCATTTAATGCGAAAGAGTTTGTTTTTTTTGCTGCTTGTCTGCGGAGGGCTAAGCTTCGCGCCGCCGTTAATGGCACAGGACATATCTATATCATTAGGCGACGATGGTTCGATCTCAGCGCGCACCATTCAGCTTTTTGCCCTGATTACTGTCCTTAGCCTGGCAGCCGGCCTTGCCGTAATGGTCACTTGTTTTCCTTTCTTGATAACTGTCTTCTCAATTCTGAGGCAGGCAATCGGACTTCAGCAATCGCCACCAAACATGCTCATTGTGAGCCTCGCCCTGTTTCTTAGCTATTTCATTATGGAGCCCGTTTTTGCTGCTGCATGGGCAAACGGAATAGGGCCCCTTACGAGAGAAGAGATTGACATTGAAACAGCATTTTCGCTTACGCTCGAGCCGTTTCGTATCTTTATGGCCGGCCGGCTTGATCCGGAGACATTCTTTGCTCTCGCTGAGCTGCGGCCGGATACTCTTAGTGCACAGCCAACACCTGACGCTCCGCTATCAGTCCTAGTCCCAAGCTTTATGTTGTCCGAAATATCACGCGCCTTTCAAATTGGCTTCCTGATCTATCTACCGTTTTTAATAATCGATTTGGTTGTCGCAGCAATTTTAATGTCCATGGGTATGATGATGGTTCCGCCGGCTGTTGTATCCCTTCCATTTAAGCTTGCCTTCTTTGTCATCGCTGACGGGTGGGCTCTGATCGCAGGAAGCCTTGTTCGGAGTTATTTGTAGAAAATCACTTACTAATGAGGCTCGTATACTCTCTATTTGGCTGCTCCAGTTTAAGGAACTAGCCATAATTCTCATGTGATAGTGCCTATACGTGTCAGGGGTGACATCGCGATGGGAGTGGGTAAATGTACGAACAAGGTAAGCTGACTGAAACTCGTGTCGCAATCATGGGTTCAGGCTACACGCCCATGATCTTTCGCTTTGGTACGCGCTATACTGACGTATTTCTGGCCTTCTGTATTTTTGATACCAAACCCTTCTCCGTTTATATTTTAGCACGCGCAGCATCTTTGCTCATCCCGCTCTCGCTGTCAGTTTTGGAGCGGAAAATTGCACCTCGGCTCAGGTCATTGGCAGGTATCGAAAATCAGATGATGTTTCGGTCTGCGGCAGCGCGAGTTAATCTGAGTTATATGATGGTATGCGGTGCCTTGATCCTAATGGCAATGTGCGCGGCGCGGTTCTTGGCACACGACAGCGGTCCTGATGGAACTGCATTTGCCGGGGTCCTCTTGTGGTTCGTGATTGGACAATCCGCCCCTGTCGTGTTTGGAGCAACGGGCTTATTAATGCGGGTAGTGGACCGTGGAGTGTTCTGTGATTTGCTTCAGGGTCTGATGGCAGTATTTTTCAGTATAAGCATTGCAGTGATCGGCGCGAAAGATCCTCAGGATGTTGCGCAGATACTGGCAGTGGCTCAGCTCACACATGCTGCATATTGTGCTCTACTTTTAACTAAGTGTGGTGTTTGGCCTGGCATAACCGCTTTGTTTCATAAGGAGATAAAGATTTTTTAGCTAAACTGCTTAGCGGACCACAAACTCTGCGTGAAGCGCCCCTGCTGCTTTTATGCTTTTGAGAATATCAATCATATCCCTGGGGGAAACGCCCAGTGCGTTCAAGCCTGCAATAACCTCTGACAAGGAGGCGCCAGATGGAATTTCAGCAAGGCCAATGCCCGGCTCTTCCTCAATTGCAGCTCGCGTTCTGGGCACGACGACAGTCTCGCCTGCAGCAAAAGGATTGGGTTGTGCGACAAGTGGTTCCTCTTGAATCCTAAGGGTGAGATTACCTTGGCTTACAGCTACGCGGGAAATGCGGACATCTTCCCCCATGACAATTGTGCCAGACCGCTGATCGACAACGACACGCGCTTTGCGTTCTGGTTCAACTTCGATATTTTCTATACGGCCTAATGCGTGAGCGACCGATTCCATTCGCGTTGCTGGAACGTCCAGCAGGACTGTTCCACTGTCGAGCATTACAGCAACTCCGCGCCCAAAATCACGGTTTATAGCTTGTTCGATGCGGCCTGCCGTGGTGAAATCGGCCTCTCGCAATGCAAGGCGCAAGTCGCTTAGGGAGCTAAGCTGGAATTCGATCTCTCGCTCGATTCTTGCGCCAGACGGGATGGTGCCAGAGGTCGGTACTCCCTGCGTGACTTGCCCGCCGTCTCCACCAGCTGTGGCGCCACCAGCTATAATTGTACCCTGTGATACTGCATAGATTTCACCGTCCGCTGCGTTCATCGGTGTCATGACGAGCGTACCTCCAAGAAGACTTTTTGCATCTCCTATTGCCGACACTGTTACGTCAATCTGCCCTCCTGTCCGTGCAAATGGGGGCAGTGTCGCAGTCACAAGAACGGCTGCCACATTCTTTGGTCGAAACTGTTCCCCTGTAACATTGACGCTGAGGCGCTCGAGGATATTCGTCATTATATCTTCGGTAAAGGGTGCGTTGCGTAAGCCATCGCCTGATCCGTCAAGGCCAACCACAAGGCCGTATCCCACAAGATCATTTCCTCGCACTCCGTCGAAATCGACTAGATCTTTAATTCGCACAGGGCTGGCTGAGACTGATCCCTGCTGAGCAAGCGTAATAACAAGACAAAGAAGAGCCTGAATGAACAACCTCATAGGAAATTCACAAGTGAAAGCTGCGACATGCGGGAGGTAATAGCGTAAAGGCTTTGAAGTTGAAATTGAACTTGCTCCAGTTCAGTTGCTGTTTCATAGGGGTCAATGGACAAAAGGTCATTCCGCGCCATTTCAAGCGTTGACCTCTCGGTGCTTTGGCGGACTGTAATTGCTTCTATGCGCTCTTCTGCGTAACCGATTTGAGATTGCATATCTACGAGTGTACCTGTTGCACCGAGGATGCCTGGCGTAATCTTTTGAAAAAGTTCGTTTTGCTGCGCTTTTGTGAGACCTAGAGCAGGATCATCGGCAAGTGCGACAATGGCCAAATTCTGTACGATATTGCGCAATGCGGGACTATCGGCCCGAATATCAATCTGAGCTTTTTCTCCATCTGATAGCGATAGAGGGGCGAGTGAGTTATCAGAACCAAGGTACCCAGTTGAACCGAATCCTGCAGGGTCGTCAAACCACGCTTGAGCCGCTGTCAGAATGTCATCCAACGAACCAGCACCCGCTACAGCAGTGCCAAGCGCTGCGAGGATATCTTCGGCTGGAGCCATTGGCTTTGTATCGGTGGCTGTGCCTGAAAACACCGATCGACCGCCGACGCCTGTATTCAATGCACTTATAACATCACCAAGCGCGCCTTTGGCTTGTGTTAGGAGAGTGTTCGACGTTTCACCAAGGGCAGAAACGGTGGATGTGAGTAAAGTTGCACGAAATGAATCTGTCACGGTGTTGATTTGGGATAATGCTGCCTGCATGCCTTCGGCAAGCTGCCCAGCTTCGCGCGTGGCGAGGCCATATGCGTCTAGTTTTTTCAAGCTGCGCTCGACATCATTAATATAGGCGGAATTGCCTCCAACGGCTTGTCTCACATCGGCAATTTTACCTGACGCCAATTCACTCGTCAGACGTTGGATGTCCTGCTTTAACGCTGAGTTGCGCGATTGCATTGCATAGGACTGTGCCATATCTCCAAGAGAACCAATATTCATTTTTTACAACCTCGTGAGTGTTTCAAGCATTTGATCCGCAGCTTGGATAACGCGGGCATTGGCGGCATAGGCTTGTTCGAGAACCAACAGGTTTTGCAGCTCGAGATCGGTGTCAACGCCGTCTGCAAGCTGAAGCTGCGTCAATTCGCTCAATCGCGCTGCGGTAAAAGTCGTATCTTTCTCCGCTCCGCCACGTGTAGATGCTATGTTGCCCGAAAATTTCGAAATCAAACTATTGGCGTTTTGCGTGCCCGTCCCAAAAACGCCCGATGCAGGAATCCGCCCTTCATCAAGAACAGATCGAAGTCTATTGAGCAGCGAGGCATCGCCCGAAGGTCCGGGGGCCGTTGAGCCAAGGCCGTCTCGGAGCCGCCAGGCTTCACCACCCGCAGCAGGATCAACGACACTATTAATAGCCAACCGTTTGCTGAGTCCAACCTCGTTGGCCGCATTGAATGGTGCGCCGCTATCGGTAAACAGTCCTGGATCGCCTGCATTCCTTGTCAAATCCAACATTGGGCCCTCAAAGCGCTCGATGAGATCGCGGGCTATCGCGTCAAGCTGTGTTTGGGCCTGAACGCCATGGGTGTCACGGACTGAGAAGTGGCCCCCCAAACTGCCACCCCCCAAAGCTTTTACGCGGATATCCTGACCGTTGAGTGTCAGCCCAGACAGTGATCCACTGTCAAAAGTCTGGAATTCCGTAACGGTATTCTGCCTGTCAAATCCGATCTTAGCTGCATTAATGTCCAGTAAAATCGCGCCTCCTTCAGTGTAGATTGCCACTGCGCCATTGTCCCGAGGGACCACATTGACCGGGACAACTGTGCCGATAGTATCCAACAGGGCTTGCCGCTGATCGAGCAAGGCAGGGCTAGTACCTCCGCGCGACATCGTCTTCAGAATTTGGCTGTTAATCTCGGCCACCTGTTCAAGAGCGGTATTGAGCATTGCTACGTCTTGGTCAATTGCGGCATCGGCACGTGTTCGCATTTCCTGAACCTGCTGTGAGGCATAGCCAATTCCGCTGGCAAGGCGATGCGCATCGCGTACTGTGTCAGCCAGCCGCTCAATGGAATCGGGGCGGCTTGCAGCTGTGATCAGGCCTTGTTCGAACGCGGCAAGCCTGCCGCCGAGACCCTCCGGATCACCGGCGAGGCCAGTCACATCCTCAAGCCGGCGAAAGAAGTCGACAGCGGTTTGGACGTTTTGATAGGCAGCGTTTGCAAGCCGGCGGTCTGCAACCACGCCTTCGTTCATGTGGCGGGTGGTACCGTCGATCCTGACGCCGCCCGAAGCGCCGTAGCTGAGGGCAGAGAGAGCGAGGCCGCGGCGACCGTAATTGGGTGTAAGCGCGTTCGAGATATTGTCCGAAACAATTTCTGTTCCGCGCGCCGCCGCCCTCAACCCGGAGATCGCTGAATTCATTGCACTTGTAATAGACATGCTCTTCCCCTTGGTAAGGTGAGGGAAGAGCAATTTGCTCCTCCCTTAACGTCTCAAATCAACGTTTGATGTTCGTGGTTTCCTGAAGCATTTCATCAACGGTCTGGATTACTTTTGCGTTCGATGAATAGGCGCGCTGGGTCTGAATCATGGCGGTAAGTTCGTTCGCCACGTCAGTTGTAGATTCTTCGCGGGCGAATCCCACAATGCCGTCTGTCGGACCGTCTCCAGCATCCCACATGAAATATGCTCCGCTCTCGAAAGAGGGTCGGTAGGTCTGGCCATCAAGGGCAATCATGCCGTTGGGATTGGGCAAATCGAGTAGGGGGACCTGAAAAATCGTCCGCGTAACGCCGGTGTCGAAGGTAGCATTCACAAAACCGTTTGGGTCAACAGTCACACCAGTCATGTTACCGACGGGCGAGCCATCCTTTGTAATCGAAACTGGTGCGAAGGTGTCTGAAAACTGGCTGATTGCAGAACCTTGCCCCAAATTCCCGATTTCAATAGGCCCACCTGCCACATCAACAATCAGATTGCCGCTTACCGGATCATATGCGCCACCCGAAACAGTTGTGACCGAGGCAAGTGACCCACCTGAAGTACGATCATCGCTGAAGGTCAGAACGTACTCACCGATCGTCACAGACGGATCAACCGAATCGGTAAGTGTCATCGTCCATTCATTTGACGCGCCAGTTGCCGGCACGGATGGGGTGAACGTAATATTCACATTCTCGGAAGTGCCCAGATTTCCAAAGTACTCAACCGCGAGCTGCTGGGCGTCACCGGGCGCGCCTGACACGGTCGATGTCGCGGGCAGGTTGACGCCAAGGGTGATCCGCGTCGTCGGCTCCCCAGAAAGCTGGTTTACGTTAATGCGGACAGGTTCAAGCCCCTCGTCCGTATTGCGTGGAAATGTCGGGATTGTGCCGTTCGGATTTGCAGGCCAGCCCAAAAGTACTAGGCCTGAATTAGTTGTCAAATACCCGTTTGAATCAGTTCTGAAAGAGCCTGTCGAGGTTAGCAAAAGTTCGGTGTCGCCATTGCCTACGTTCAGGTCCGACACTCGCCCTACAGGCAAAAAGCCGCGGCCGCGCACGGCAAGGTCAGTCGCATTGGATGTGGCCACCAAGGAACCGTTTTGATCAATAAGCCGTGTCGTATCTGCCCGCACGCCGCCGGCGGTATAATTGCCGCCATTGCCTGAAATAACCATAGATTCAAAATTTGTCTGAACCCGTCTATATCCCGGAGTCGAGGAATTTGCGATATTATCCGAAATGCTGGACAATCGTGAGGCATTGGATTGAAGCCCCGCAACCCCTGCGTTTAGCGAAGATGATATTGTCATAGACACGCCTTTCTGCTCTGCCAATCTGTTCTGGTACAAGGCATATCCCGACATCCTTTAATGTCGGACTAACAGATAAAATTCAGTCTACTTGATTGGATCAGGATACATCCCTCAACAGGATGATTTCGATTCTGTCATTCCGGATGTCCATCGGGTTGTGTACAGCATTCTCGCGGTCGGCGTGTCCTGTAACCCGCTTTATGCGCGCAGCCATGATGGCATTTCGCTCCATCAAAAGCCGAACTTGGGTCGCGCGCTGCTGTGATAGGTCCCAAACAGTATTGTCCTTCAGAACAATGGGCTGTGTGCGGACGTGCCCCCCGATTGCGATATCGTTTTGCACTGTTTTGCTAATCTCGGAAATCAATACGACAATGTCGCGCATCAGCTGTGTTGGCGTCGCACTGCCATCCTCGAAAATCTGGAGCTCCGCCCATGAGAAGATCTCGATCACCATCCCTTCGTCCGTGATGCGTGTCACAATATGTTCAAGGGCGTTCTCCATGACCAATGATTCTCCTCCGAACCCCTGAAGCAGCTCGTTCAGGCTCTCGAAGGCGGTGTTCTGGCTGTCGGTATCCTCTGCAATCGCGCCGCGTGCCTTGTCTTCGGCAGCAACACGAACGACCGATGCACCAGTACCGTTTTTGGTGAGGGTCTCTTCGGAAAAGATACTGTCGCCGCCAAAGGCGCCGTTGCCTCCACCCGATGCCTGTAAAATTGGAATTGTCGGCGCAAAATAGTCCGCCAACCCTTGCTTTTGTTTTTCCGTGGTCGCGTTCAATAGCCACATCAACATAAAAAAAGCCATCATCGCAGTGACGAAGTCCGCATAGGCGACCTTCCAGGCACCACCATGATGGCCGCCGCCTTTGATGACCTTTTTACGTTTAATAATGACTGGCGCTACATTTGCTTGTGCAGTCATATCTACCACCTCATTTTCACCCGTTCCAGCAATAGCGGAACAGCCGTTAGGAAAAGCCTAATGCATCATTTGTGGTTAGCAGCAGGTAAACATTGCAAACGCGGAGCGTTTTCTGCCAGATCAACATATGGACGATGTGATCACTGACAGCCGCTATTCATGGAGCCGCCTTGTGCTGACCCTTTTGGTGGGGACAGTAATCAACGCAGGGATGTGGGCCATTGTTGTGATCATGCCTGCGGTCGAGGTTGAATATGGTGGCAGCCGTGCATTGGCCTCGCTCCCCTATACACTGACGATGATCGGGTTCGCGACGGGCAACTATGCACTGGGACGTGCGGTAGACCGCTTTGGAATCACGCTGTCGTTATGTGTTGCAGCTGTGTTGACGGGACTGGGATATGTACTTGCGACACTGTCAGGTTCGCTCCTGATGCTTTCTTTTGCGCAGCTGTTGGTTGGCTTTGCCTCGGCTGTGGGGTTCGGACCATTGATTGCCGACATCTCGCACTGGTTTGTGCGCAAACGTGGCATTGCGGTTGCGATCGCAGCGTCGGGAAACTACCTCTCGGGTGCCATCTGGCCGATGCTACTCGCTACTGTTTTGGAAGACAGCGGTTGGCGGGCGGTCTATCTGGTGATGGCGGCTGTGACGCTAGCAACTGTGATTCCGCTTTCCTTTGCGCTACGCCGCCGTTTGCCGGAGGAGGCGCAGACGGCCGCGCACTCAGCATCAATGCTAAACGCGAAATCTGCGGGACTGTCGCCGCGTGCACTGCAGTACATGTTGGGGTTTGCCGGCATCGGATGTTGTGTCGCGATGTCGATGCCTCAGGTGCATATCGTGGCGCTTTGTGTCGGTCTTGGCTATGGCCCGGCTGTTGGCGCGCAAATGCTGTCATTGATGCTTCTGGGTGGCGTCGTGTCGCGTATTATATCAGGGCTGTTGGCCGATCGCCTCGGCGGTGTACGGACGCTGCTCATCGGATCATGTCTGCAAATGCTTGCGCTATTTTTGTATTTGCCTGCGGGAGGTATGGTTTCGCTGTATATGGTGAGTATGGTTTTTGGCCTGAGCCAAGGCGGGATTGTACCCAGCTATGCGCTTATTGTGCGCGAATACATGCCTGCCAAAGAGGCGGGTGCGCGCGTGGGATTTGTCATGATGGCGACGATTTTGGGGATGGCACTGGGAGGCTGGCTGTCGGGGCTTATCTATGATTTGAGCGGATCTTACACTCTGGCCTTCGTCAACGGGATCGTCTGGAACGGAATGAACATCGCCATTGTCCTGTGGCTCATGTCGCGCAGCCGTCCCCGTGTGCGTGCGGTGGCTCCTGCCTGAATTACCACTTTCGCCGTTTCGCGAGGGTGATCTGTTTCTGCCTTTCCCGGAACCGGTTTTTGTCATCCTCGGTCGTCTGGCCCACGCAGTAGTGACAGCTCACTCCAGCTTCATAGCCACTGCGCTCTCTATCGCTCGGGAGGATGGGGCGGCGGCAACCATGGCACAGCAGATGCGGACCCGGCTTTAATCCGTGCTCCACACTTACTCTGTTATCAAAAACGAAGCATGATCCCTGCCATGTCGTTTCCGCAGCTGGCACCTCTTCGAGATATTTCAAAATACCCCCCTTGAGGTGGAACACATCCTCAACGCCCTGACCCAGTAGATAGTTGGTCGACTTTTCACACCGGATGCCGCCCGTACAAAACATCGCTATCTTTTTGTTGTGAAAGCGATCCTTGTTGGCCTCCCACCACGCGGGAAACTCGCCGAAGCTGGCGGTTTTAGGGTCAATCGCTCCTTCAAACGTGCCAATCGCAACTTCGTAATCATTCCGCGTGTCAATCACGGCGACATCATCACGCCCGATCAGGTCGTTCCAATCCTGCGCATCAACGTAGTGTCCGACACTCGCGAGCGGATCGACCTCTGGCTGGCCCATTGTCACGATCTCCCGCTTGATCTTTACCTTCATTTTACCAAACGGAGCCACATCCGCGTGGGAAATTTTGAATTCAAGCGCAGCACAACCGGGAAGTGCGCGCAGGTGGCCGATAACAGCCTCAATTGCTGCCGGTGTTTCGGCTGCAATAGTCCCGTTCACACCTTCGCGCGCTAACAAAAGTGTGCCGCTCACCCCCTGCGCAAGGCACAGCTTCAGCAACGGCGGCTTGAGCGCGGCTGGATTCGCAAAGCGGGCAAAGTGGTATAGGGCGGCAATTGTATGCATGGGTTGCCAAATAGGCTGCGCAGGGGTTGTTGCGCAAGAGGGGAGCAGGCTAAAACAACCCAAATAGATGCCACAGCAATGAAACAACACACAGAATGAGATACCTATGCATGCGCTTCTTGTGATTGATGTCCAGAATGATTTTTGCCCCGACGGAGCACTTGCCGTGGCGGGGGGGAGCGAGATTGTCGCCGGCATTAATGCCCTGATGGGCAAGTTTGATGCCGTCGTGCTAACTCAGGACTGGCATCCGGCGGGTCATTCTTCGTTTGCATCCTCGCATGCGGACGCAGCGCCCTATGATCTGATAGAGATGCCTTATGGCACGCAGGTCCTGTGGCCCGAGCATTGCATTCAGGGAACAAGCGGTGCTGCATTTCATCCCGTGTTAGAGACGGATCGCGCCGATCTGATCGTCCGCAAAGGCTTTAATCCGGCGATCGACAGCTATTCTGCATTTTTCGAGAATGATCATAAGACGCCTACGGGACTGGAAGGGTATTTGCGCACGCGGGGCATTACGCAGGTCACACTTGTGGGCCTCGCACTGGATTTTTGTGTGAACTACTCGGCGGTTGATGCCGCACAACTTGGGTTCGAGGTGACTGTAGACACGGGACTATGTCGTGCAATCGACCTTGATGGCTCAGGCGCGGCGGCACAAAAAGCGATGACAGCCGCTGGTGTTACCCTGAGCTAAAGGGGGGAGTCAGGAATGGGCGCCAGTTGCAAAATTCCGAGGGCATCCAATCCGCCCTGCCAGCAACAGCAGCACAAGCGCAATAAATAAAACCACGACCAGCAGGCCTGCCGTGACGATCTGATCACTCACGGGGTTGGTGTGATTGTCTGTCAGAATAACAATCGCCAGCATCGCACCGGGTGATGTAATCGAAGGCATAGCGAGTGGGAATACCGCACCGGCAAGGTGATCCCGCTCTGCGGCTTCGATCTCTTGTTGAGGCTTTGTGTCGCCAAGAATCATGCTGAGAGCAAAGAGGAACAGGATAATTCCGCCTGCAACCTGAAAGGACCCCAGTCTGAGGCCCAGCGACTCAAGCAGAAATTAACCCGCCACCAAAAAGGCCATCAACACGAGTCCGGCTACCAGAACAACGCGTACGGCAAACTGGCGGTGCAGCTTTTCGGGACATTTGCAGTGGCATAAATAAAAACCGGCAAGCTGCCGATGGGATCAATGACTACAAATAATGTAATCAGTTCACGAAAAAGATGTGGTCAGTCGAACATCATGAATTGCCTATATTTTATTGCAGATGTCGCTACCACACCTTGGGATCGGGGTCATTGCCTATTCTCTTGCTCCCGTTGGGGTGTTGGGCCACAAACACGGGACAAAAGGGAGTTTGCATCATGGTCGATATCGCCACCCGCGTCTGGAACCACAAATGGAGGATCGACCCCATTGTGCGCTCGTTGATCGATACAGATTTTTACAAGCTGTTGATGTGCCAGTCGATCTTCCGCAATAAGCCGGATACACAGGTGACGTTCAGTTTGATTAACCGCTCGCAGAATGTCCCGCTGGCCAAACTGATAGACGAAGGAGAGTTGCGTGAGCAACTCGATCACATCCGTACGCTTAGCCTGAGCCGAGGTGAGTCCACATGGCTGCGGGGCAACACATTCTACGGCAAGCGCCAGATGTTCCGATCTGATTTTATGGAGTGGTTCGAGAACCTGCGCCTGCCGCCTTACCACCTTGAGCGCAAAGGCGACCAGTACGAGCTGACGTTTGAGGGCAAATGGCACGAGGTTATGCTTTGGGAAATTCCTGCCCTTGCAGTGCTGATGGAGCTGCGCGGCCGCAGTGTTTTGGGCAAGATGGAGCAGTTTGAGCTACAGATCCTCTATGCGCGCGCGATGACACGGGTTTGGGAAAAGGTCGAGGCATTGCGCGATATACCTGATCTATCGATTGCCGATTTCGGTACCCGCCGACGCCACAGTTTCCTCTGGCAGGATTGGTGCGTGCAGGCCATGAACGAGGGCCTTGGTCCTAAATTTACGGGCACGAGTAACTGCAAGATCGCCATGAAGCGGGAGTTGGAAGCGATCGGCACCAACGCTCATGAGCTGCCGATGGTCTATGCCGCCCTGACCAAAACCGATGAAGATTTGTTTCAGGCGCCCTATAAGGTGCTGGAGGATTGGCACGAAGAACACGAAGGTAATCTGCGCATCATCCTCCCGGACACCTACGGCTCCCAAGGCTTTCTTGATAATGCGCCCGACTGGCTTGCCGGTTGGACGGGTATCCGCATCGATAGCGGTGACCCCGCCACCGCCGCGCAGCAGGCGATTGACTGGTGGAAATCCCGCGGTGAGGATCCGCGCGACAAAAGGGTGATTTTCAGTGATGGCCTCGACGTAGCCAAGATAAAGGAACTGCACGCGCAGTTTGCCGGCAAAACAGCAATATCCTTTGGTTGGGGCACGCTTTTAACCAATGATTTCCGCGAGCTGGTTCCCGGTGATGCGCTGGCCCCATTCAGCCTTGTGTGCAAGGCGGTAAGTGCCAATGGCGTGCCGACTGTTAAGCTGTCCGATAATCCGAACAAAGCGATGGGCCCGAAAGACGAAATCGAGCGCTACAAGCGCGTGTTCAGCATGGGAGAGCAAAAGTCCCAGGAGGTGATTGTATGACCACAACCCACGAAGCCGATGAAGATGCGCGCAATCAGGATATCCTGATTTATGTCAACGGCGCGCTTAAGCCACGTGCCGAGGCAACCGTATCGGTTTATGACAGTGGCTTCTTGCTCGGGGACGGTATGTGGGAGGGAATGCGGCTTTATAACGGGGTCTGGGCGTTTTTTGACGAGCATATGGACCGTTTTTTTAATTCCTGCAAAGCCGTCTCGCTTGATGTTGGTATGGACGAGGCTGGTATTGCAGAGGCCTTACGCATGACCGCAGAGGCCAACAATATGACCACTGACGTGCATTGTCGGCTGATGTTAACACGAGGTGTAAAGGTAAAACCGTTCCAGCATCCGTCGCTGTCGCGGAGCGGGCCCACTCTTGTGATTATCATGGAGCATTCAAAGCCGGTGGAAAAGCTGGGAACGCAGGGCATCCGCCTTGCTACTGTGCCTCAGGTGCGAGGATTACCTATGTCGCAGGATGCCAAGTATAACAGCCATTCCAAGTTGAACTGCGTCATTGCTTGCCTTCAGGCAGAGCAAGCGGGTGCCGATGAGGCGCTGATGCTGGACCCGCATGGATTTGTGAACACCACAAACGCGTGTAACTTCTTCATTGTGCGGCGCGGCGAGGTTTGGACCTCGACCGGCGATTACTGCATGAACGGTGTGACGCGACAAAAGGTGATCGATCTATGCCGCGCAGACGGGATCCCCGTATTCGAGAAAAACTACTCCCTCTACGAGGCAATCGGCGCGGATGAGGCATTTCTCACAGGAACTTTTGGAGCGCAGACAATGGTTTCGCAGATCGACGGCAAACCGATCGGCAATGGCACGCATCATGTGACGGAGAGGATACGCCAGTTGTACAAGCAGGCCATTGCCGAGAATATCGCCCGCTAGGCTCTGGCGGATGCGCGGCGCGTTTTTATACTCGTCCGAACAAACGATGCGATGAATATTGCGGTCAGAATCAGGATGATCGTAGGCGCGGGCGCACTATCGAGGAAAAAGCTCGCATAGACACCCAGCACGCTCGAGATCATGGTAACGCCGACTGCAATCGGCAGCATGCGCGAGAATTGCTGAGTCAGTAAAAACGCGATCGCGCCGGGCGCAATAAGCAGACCGATCGACAGGATAATACCCACCGCTGACAATGTCGCCACGATAGTCAGCGATATCAATGCCAGAAGGCCATAGTGCAACCAGCCCACACGGAGCCCTACCGCCTGTGCCTGCACCGGATCGAAGGCGTGAAGCATCAGATCGCGCTGCTTTGCCAGTATTACGATCGCAACAAAGAGGGATATCAAACCCGCAGTCCATAAATCAGCATTGCCCACGCCCAACATATTTCCAAACAGGATATGATCGAGGTGAATGTCGGTGGAAATCTTTGTGTACATGACGATACCAAATCCGAACATGCCTGAGAACACGATGCCCATAACAGTATCTTGTTTGATCCGGCTGTTATCGGACAGGAACCCCGTAGCAAGCGCACAGAACATACCTGCACAAAACGCACCGATGATGAGGGGAATGCCTAGTACATAGGCGGCCACAACACCCGGAAGGACGGCATGGCTTATGGCATCGCCCATAAGAGACCAGCCCTTAAGCACCAGATAACACGATAACAGACTGGTCGGCACCGCAATCATCATCATGATCAGAAACGCACTCTGCATAAACGGAAATTGGAATGGCTGGAGCAAAGTCTCGATCATGGTATCAGCGCCTCCCGCGCCTTGCGACGAGCCGCGAGGTAGCCGTGCTTGGGCGCGAACACGAATGCCAAAAGAAAGATCAAGGTTTGCATCGTCACGATGATGCCGCCCGTGGCACCATCCACAAAAAAGCTCAGGTAGGCACCGAAGAATGAGGTTAGCGCGCCGATTGCTACACTCAGAACAAGAAGGCGCGGGAAGCGGTCGGTAAGCAGGTAGGCAGTGGCGCCCGGTGTCACCACCATCGCAATTACCAAAAACGCGCCAACCGTTTGGAGTGCGGCCACGCATGACGCCGATAGCAACATGAAAAAGATCACTTTAAGCAGATCAGGCTTCAAGCCGATCGAACGCGCATGATTTTCATCAAAGAAAGTCACCATCAGATCTTTCCATTTGGCCAATAATATCCCCAGCGTCACGAACCCGATGATCGCAAGCTGCAAGGTATCGGAAGGCGTGATCGCTAGAATATTACCCATCGTGATCGTCTGAACAGAGACTGATGTGGGTGATAGGGACACCATAAACAGACCCAGACCGAAAAAGGAGGTAAAGATTAGCCCGATAATAGTATCCTCCTTGAGGCCGGATCGCTGGTTCAGGAACAACATAGCCCCCGCCGCGAGGCCGCCCGCAGCAAAAGCACCCAATGCAAAAGGCAGACCCAGCATATAGGCCCCCGCAACACCCGGTACGATCGAATGGCTCAGGGCATCTCCGATGAGCGACCAACCTTTGAGCATCAGATAGGCCGAAAGAAAGGCGCAAACACCACCTACCAGCGCGCTTACCCACATGGCATTAAACATATAACCGTAGGAGAACGGCAGCAGCAGCGTTTCCATCATTCGATTGTCTCGCGGTCTGTCTCGTCGGCGTATACAACGAAAGGCCGCTCGTCGTCCGTGATCACGCGGATCGTGCGCGCATCGTCGTCATCGTGCAGATCCGAGCCGCCGATTACAAAATGCCGCAAGACGCCACCAAATGCCAACTCCAGATTTTCATGGGTAAATGTCTGCTCGGTTTTGCCGTACGCAATCACTGTTTCCTTGACCAAAATGGTGCGGTCGCAAAACTCCGGGACTGATCCGAGGTTGTGGGTCGAAACGAGCATAACCCGTCCTTCGTCGCGCATGTCGCGCAGCAACTGGATGATCGCATCCTCGGTCTGTACATCTACGCCCGTAAACGGTTCGTCCAGAAGGATAACCTGACCCTCTTGGGCCAATGCGCGTGCAAGAAATACCCGCTTGCGCTGTCCACCCGACAGTTCCCCGATTTGGCGGTGGCGGTATTCGGTCATATTGACCCGTTGCAACGCTTCGGTCACCGCAGCATGGTCGGTCTGTTTTGGATGCCTGAAAAATCCCATATGCCCGTAGCGGCCCATCATCACTACGTCCTCGACCAAGACCGGAAAGGACCAATCGACCTCTTCTGACTGAGGTACATAAGCCACAAGATTCCGCTTCAGCGCCTCTTTAACGGGAAGGCCCAGAACGAAAATTTTGCCCTTTGCCGCCGGAACAAACCCCATAATTGCCTTGAATAGGGTCGATTTACCCGCGCCATTCACACCGACCAGCGCGGTAATAGTACCTGTAGGAATTTCGAATGATGCATCGCGCAACGCGGTGTGACCGTTGCGGTAGGTGACGGTCACATCATGTGCAGTAATTCCTTCATTCATTCTGTAAGCCCTCTCACAATCGTCTCGGAGGTAACGCGCAGCAGATCCAGATAGCTGGGCACTGCGCCGTCCGCTTCTGTAAGGCTATCGACATAAAGGACGCCGCCATAGACGGCGTCTGTTTCGCGCGCGACCTGCTCGGCAGGGGCCTGGGATACGGTGGATTCGCAGAATATGACGGGGATGTTGTTCTCGCGCACTGTGTCGATCACTTTGCGAACCTGTTGGGGGGTGCCTTGCTGGTCGGCATTCATCGGCCAGAGGTACAGTTCTTTCATACCGAAATCTCGGATTAGATAGCTGAACGCGCCTTCACATGTCGCCAGCCAGCGCTGCTGCTCCGGTACGGACAGAATTGCATCACGCAGGGGTGAAATCACTTCTGTTATCTCTGCCTTGTAGGCGTCGGCATTGGCGCGGTAAATGTCGGCGTTATCCGGATCATGCTCGACAAATGCATCGCGTATATTGTCCACGTAGATGAGCGCGGTTGTCAGCCCCATCCAAGCATGAGGGTTTGGCTTTCCATCATATTCACCCTCTGAAATGCTCATCGGCTCAATTCCGTCAGTAAGGGTGGCCGACGGCACATCGCGCAGATTTGACAGGAATTGCTCGAACCAAAGTTCGAGGTTGAGACCGTTCCACAGGATCAAATCCGCATCCTGTGCGCGGATAATATCGCGGGGCGTTGGTGAGTAGCCATGGATTTCCGCACCGGGTTTCGTGATGCTTTCCACGATTGCTGCATCGCCTGCTACGTTTCGCGCCATGTCCGCGATGACCGTAAACGTGGTGACAGCCTTGAATTTTTCTTGGGCAACCGCAGGGGTCGCGCTCAATGCGAGGGTGCTAGCCACCACAATAGCTTTTGCATAAATCGGAAACATGGACATGTTCTTGTTCATCCTTTTGTTCGCAGTCTCGAAATGCTTATGAGAACCATTCACATCTGTAAATAAGAATGATAACGATTCTCAAAGATAGGGCATCGTTGAGAATATAGGGCTGAAATCATGGGCGACGAGAGTGACAGAACAGGAAAAATGACTGCTGCGCTGCGCAAGGCCGGCATTCGTGTCACCCGTCAGCGAATTGCGCTGCTTGCGGTGCTCGCCGAAGCAGTTGACCACCCAGACGCCGTCGAGCTGCATGAGCGCGCAAAGAGGTTGGAGCCTACAGTGTCGCTGGCAACCGTTTATCGCACGTTGTCCGTGTTGGAGGAGGAGGGTGTCGTTCACCGCCATTCATTTCAGGGCGGTGGGGCGCGGTTCGAGACAACACATGAGGACCATCACGACCACATCCTCGACATTGATACCGGTGAAGTGATCGAGTTCCAGTCAAACAAAATCGAACAACTGCAAGAAGAGATCGCACGCGAACTTGGCTATGATGTCGTGCACCATCGCCTCGAGCTGTATTGCCGCAAGAAGCTTTAAGCCTGTTTTAGCCGCTGCTCACGCCAAACAATCAGCAGGCCGCTTGCGAGAATGAGGAGGGCGCCGGGAAAGAGCTCGCGCCACGGTGCTTCGTCAAAAAACACCCAACCCAGCAAAAATGCCAAGGGGATGCCGAAGTAGTTGAACGGCGCAAGGTTGCTCTGTTCTGCCATCCTGTATGCCATGATCAACAAAAGCACTGCAGAGCCTCCGAAGCCGCCCATTGCCATAAGCCACCAGATATCACTGGGCGCCGCAAGCGGAGTGAAGCCCCCTGTCAGCAAGGCGAGGGCGGTTGCGCCCAGCAGGGCGACTATACTGGAATAAAGATTGATCAGAGGTGTTGGCACATCATTATCCATCATGCGCGCCGTCACTCCAACAAGTGCGTAACAGACCGCAGCCCCCAATGGCAAAAGGGCGGCCAGTGAAAAGCTGTCGGACCCCGGCCGCACAATCCAGATAACGCCGACGAACCCTGTGAGGACTGCACCCCACCTGATCCAGCCAACGTTTTCCCGCAGCAGCACGGCTGCAAGCGCGACAGCAAAAAGCGAGTTGGCGTAGGTAATCGTAGAGGCCGTGGCAAAAGTGAGCACTCCGAGCGATAGATAGAAGGAAAATTGTGCAAATGTGAGGATGACACCGCGTGATAGCGCCATCCGCCACTGCCTCAGCTTCCAGATCCGCCCTTTGGCGTGCCATTCCCGCGAGCTGTAGAGAACAATAAGCGAAGGGATCAGCCCGAACGCATTGCGCCAGGCCGACAGCTCTGCCGCGCCATAACGGGGCGACAGATATTTGATAATCAGCCCCATCGCGTCAAACAGCGTCAGCGCGCAGAGGAGCAGGGCAACTGCTGTCAGAGTGCGATCAGTCTTCATTGGCATAAGATGTGTCGGGAACAGAGCAAAGACCAGAAGGGAAGCGCGCAATCGTGCCATCGCGCGGGGAATTGTCTTGCGCCACCGGAGGGAATCCGCATAACTGACGGAGCTTGGTGTCCTTTTGGGGACCGAAAAAGGGAATTCAGTAGGGTGAACCTGATCTGAAGCCGCCCCCGCGACTGTAAGCGGTGAGTTTTTACCCTCACGCCACTTGCCCCCAAAAGGGCTGGGAAGGCAGGTAAAGGCCACGACCCGCGAGCCAGGAGACCTGCCGGGCACGTGTGAAATCAACAATGTCGTCGGGTGTGACGACGAGGAGAAGAACGATGAAAACAGAAGTTAAAGCAGTCGCCGCCACGCGGTCAGCAGCCCTTCCAGCGCTTTTTGCGCTAATTCTCGGTGCTGCGATCATCACGATGACAGGTCATTTGCAGGCGGAAACATTGCATGACGCAGCACACGACATGCGCCACGCAACCGGCTTTCCCTGCCACTAAGGCATGCTTTCTAAATTGCTGACCAGCGCGTTGTTCGCTGGTGCTGCTTCAGGTCTGCTTGTCGGCCTGTTGCAGCTTTTGTTTGTTCAGCCTGTGCTGTTGCACGCCGAGCTATATGAATCCGGTCAGTTGACACATTTCGGTGCCGTTGCAGTTTCGGCGCATCCCGATTTGCCGGGCTTTGACCCCGTTCGCGATCTTTTGAGCATCGTGTTTACTATGCTGACCTATACCGGCTACGCGATGATGCTAGTGGCGCTCATGCTCTTGGCGGATGAGCGGGGCGCGGAAATTAACGCACGTACAGGTATGTTCTGGGGCGTTTGCGGATTCGTGGCGGCGCATCTCGCTCCGGGGTTTTCGCTGGCACCTGAAGTGCCCGGTGTCGCGGCAGCTGATGTTGGTGCGCGCCAGATATGGTGGTTCGCGACTGTAATTGCTGCAGGAATTGCCATGTGGCTTATCGCTTTTGGGCGCAACTGGGCAATGTGGGGCGCGGCTGTGATCTTGCTTGCCGCACCGCACATTATTGGTGCGCCGGAACCGGACAGCTTTACCGGCCCGGTCCCGACAGAGATTGCGGCACTCTTTGCGGCGCGTGCATTCGGCGTAGGCCTCGCAGCTTGGGTCATTCTAGGCTGCCTGTCGGCATATTTCCTCGATAAAGAATCACGTCGGGTGGTATAATTACATGCGTACTTTTATGCTTTTTGTTATTGGTCTGACGTTTGGCGCAGCTGGCGGTTTCGTTGTTGCTGCGGCGAACGGCATTACTTTTGACGGTCATGATCACGCGCAGATCGGCGCGCACGCGGGAATGGATCATGCGGCCATGGGGCATGGTGACATGGACCATTCGGCGGTGCACGATCAGGCCTTCGAAGTAGCCGCTGATATCGCACCTGAACTTGAGGTTATGGTGATGAAAGATCCGATGGCAGGATACAATCTCAATGTCATGGTCAAAGATTTCATCTTTTCTCCCACCTCCGCCAGTCTTGCTCACGTCCCGGGCGAAGGCCATGCACATGTCTATGTGAACGGTGTAAAACTGTCGCGGCTCTATGGAGAATGGATGCATCTGGATGCCTTGCCCAAAGGCACAGTAGAGATCGAGGTGTCGCTAAACACCAACGATCATCGACCGCTCGCAGTTAACGGTGTGCCTATCGAGGCAAAAACTACCATTACTGTGGAATAGACGGCGCTTTCTGCGCTGCCGTTTTTACGCTAAAACGCACCCAAAAGGAGCGGACACTGTGACCACTACCCTTTACGTTTGCACGACCTGTAAGTCAGGTGAAATAAACGAAGACGAGACCCAGCGCCCCGGTGCCAGGCTTTTTCACGCATTAGCTCAGGCGGGCGCCCCGGATGGCGTTCAGATCGTTGGCGTCGAATGTCTGTCCGCATGCAAGGCGGGAGCTGCTGTTGCGCTGTCAGCGGCTGGCAAATGGACGTATGTCTATGGCCACATGACACCTCAGGACGCGCCCGATATCCTTGCGGGGGCTGCGGCCTATGCCGCGACGGACGATGGGCTTGTCCCATGGCGTGAACGCCCTGTTATCTTTCGCAAGCAAAGCCTTGCGCGCATTCCTGCATTTACCCTGCCACCGGAGGCTGCCCAATGAGCGACCTGTCAAAAATCCCCGTTACCGTGATTACCGGCTTTCTCGGCTCCGGCAAAACGACATTGATCCGTCACCTTATGACCCATTCAAAAGGCCGACGTCTGGCCGTGCTGGTAAACGAGTTCGGTACAGTCGGCGTAGACGGCGATATCCTGCGGTCCTGTGCCATACCCGATTGTCCTGTCGAGAACATTGTAGAATTGGCAAACGGTTGTATCTGCTGCACCGTGGCTGATGATTTTATCCCGACAATTGAGGCGCTGATGGCGATGCCTGTGCGCCCCGATCATATCATTATCGAAACCTCCGGCCTGGCGTTGCCAAAACCATTGCTCAAGGCGTTCGACTGGCCCGCGATCCGCTCCAAAATCACCGTTGACGGCGTAATAGCCCTTGCAGATGCCGAGGCGGTTGCGGCAGGCACCTTCGCTTCTGATGTCCACGCCGTCGACGCGCAGCGCAAGGCCGACGAGAGCCTGGATCACGACAGCCCGCTTTCGGAAGTTTTCGAAGACCAGATCAGCTGTGCTGACATCATCTTGTTGTCAAAGGCAGATCTTGCCGGTCCTGACGGTGTGGCAAAAGCCCGCGCTGTGATTGAAGCAGAGAGCCACCGCAAGGTACCAATGATCGAGATGACCGAAGGTGTGATTGATCCCAATGTTGTTCTTGGATTGAACGCCAAGGCCGAGGATGATCTGAACTCCCGTCCATCCCACCATGATGGCCACGACGACCACGAACATGATGATTTCGATACAATTGTTGTGCCAATGCCCGAGATCGAAGATGCGGCGACCCTTGTTGCCGCGATTGAGGTACTTGCTCGCGAGCAGCATATTCTGCGGGTAAAAGGATATGTTGCCGTCAAGGGAAAACCCATGCGTCTGCTGGTGCAGGCCGTCGGTGCGCGGGTTCGCCACCAGTTTGACCGCCCATGGGGCAGTGAGCCGCGCAATGGCTCTCTGGTAGTAATTGCGGAGCATGACCACGTCGACCCAAAGGCAATCCACGCGGCGCTGGGCGCCTAAGCCATGCATGTCGTCTTCCGCGAAAGCCACGGGCTCGAGGATACGCAAACGCCTTATGATCCGGGGCAAGCGCCTGCGGATCTTGTTGTGCTTTCGTTTTCTGACAGTGACCTTGGCGCATTCGGGGCAGGATGGCACCGCGCGGGTGGCGCGCAGGGTGATCTGCCCTCACTACGTCTGTGCAATCTGACAGCACTGCGCCATCCTGCGTCAGTCGATAACTATGTAGAAAAAACCCTAACAGGGGCAAAAGGTATTCTGATCCGCCTTATCGGTGGCGAAAATTATTGGCCTTATGGTGTCATGCAAGTGCAGGACTTTGCTCGCCGCAACGGTATTGCCCTTGCGGTTTTACCTGCGGACGGTCGTGAGGACCCTGCGCTTGATGCGCACTCTACGCTGCCAGTATCGACCCTGCGGCGTTTGCAACACTTGTGTGATGCGGGTGGCGCGGTGGCGGCGCAGGCCGCCCTTGCCCAATTGTCACTTGCTGCGGGCCTTTATGCTGGGCCGGTTCTCGGTACAAAAACAGTGCCCGATTGCGGTTTCTACGACCCTGAAAAAGGGGTGCTGCCCTTCGTGGATACCGTTGGCGATGTGGTTGCCGTCACATTTTATCGCAGCTACCTGACCGCCGCTGATACCGCTCCTATTGATGCCCTGATCCGCAGTTTGCGTTTGCGCGGCTATAACGCCGTTGGTCTCTTTGCGCCTTCTCTGAAAGCCCCTGTCGCAAGAGATTTTTTGCCCTCCGCTCTGGCACAATTAAACCCCCTATCGATTGTCAACGCGACTGCGTTTTCAGGGCGGGGGGCTGACGGTAACTCCCCGCTCGATTCGCAAGGGTGTCCGGTGTTCCAGGTTGCCCTCTCCACAGCGCGAAAGAAAGAATGGGCCGCCTCCGAGCGCGGGATGTCCCCCGCTGATCTGGCCATGCATGTCGTTCTACCGGAAGTCGACGGGCGCATCTTTACGGGTGTTATCAGTTTTAAGGCACCGGATAAGAAGGATCCTGACCTTCAGTTCTCCCGCTTCTCTCACCGCGCCCATGCATCGCGGATCGAGGCGGTCGTTGACCGTATTGACGGCTGGCACCGGCTTGCCAAAATCAAGCCTGATGCGCGTAAACTGGCTATTGTTTTATCAACCTATCCGGGCCGCGAGGACCAGATTGCTCACGCTGTAGGGCTTGACGCACTTGCCAGTGCCGAGGATATGCTCCTCACGCTTGCGACCGCGGGATATACTGTTACGCCCACAATCGGGTTCGGGAAATCCTTGCTGCAAAATAATATTGCATGGCCGCTAAACGCATACGTCGAGGAACTTAAATCTATTCCCGAAGCGCTCCGTCGGGATCTGCTGACTGTGTGGGGCTCACCCGAAGATGATCCTATGGCAAAAGATGGCGCGTTCCACTTCCCAGCTCAGGGCTGCGGAAACGCTCTTGTAGCGCTTCAGCCGGAAAGGGGCGCGATTGCTGCACGCGACACCGACTATCATGACCTTGCTCGCGTGCCGCGCCATTCCTATGTGGCGTTCTATTTGTGGCTACGTGCCCAAGGACATCACGCGCTTGTCCATATTGGCGCGCATGGCACCCTTGAATGGCTACCGGGCAAGGCGGTAGCCCTATCAGATGAATGCTGGCCAGAAGTTTTGACAGCAGATTTACCGGTCATTTATCCCTTTATCGTCAACGATCCCGGTGAGGCGGCGCAGGCCAAGCGGCGGATCGGCGCGGTCACGATTGGCCATGTGCCCCCTCCGATGAAGAACAGCGAAACCCCAGATGCTCTTTTGCGATTGGAGCGGTTGCTGGACGAGTACTCTACAGCAGACGGCCTTGATCCTGCGCGCCGCGACCGCTTGGTGAATACCATCCGCGAGGAGGCCAAGGCGGCAGGGGTCGAGCAAGATCTGGGTCTGACCGAAGACGCCTGTGAAGTCGAAGCGATGACACGGATCGACCGCTTTGTATGTGACATTAAAGAGAGCCAGTATGGCGATGGATTGCATATTTATGGTGCGGCTGAAGGTGAAAACGAGGGATTACTCACTGCGCTGAACGGGCGGCGTGTTCCATCTGGACCTTCAGGCTCGCCCTATCGCGGCCGCAATGATGTTCTGCCAACCGGTCGTAACCTCTATTCCGTTGACCCGCGTTCTGTGCCGTCGCGAAATGCTTACGCGCAGGGGGTCAAGCTGGCCGAGGAGCTATTGCGTCGCCACCTTCAGGACAACGGAGACTGGCCCAAAGGATTGGTTGTGGATCTCTGGGGATCTGCAACGATGCGAACTGCCGGTGAGGAGGTCGCCATGGCGATGCACCTGGCCGGACTTGCACCGAAATGGGATGATGGGTCGGACCGCGTCTCGGGGTTCGAGATACTGCCGCTCACACTGCTGGACCGCCCGCGCATCGACGTGACACTTCGCATTTCTGGCCTGTTCCGCGATATATTTCCCGGATTGGCAGGCCTCTTCGAGGCTGGAACCGCAGCGTTGGCAGAGCGGGAAGAGGCAGATGACATGAACCCCTATAAACAAAAGGCGCCGCGTGTATTCGGCCCTAAACCAGGGCTTTATGGCATGAATATGGAGAGCGCGATGCAAGACTATTCCCCCGAAGGCCGTTCGGCTGCGGGGGACGCGTGGCTCAAAGGATCAGAGTGGGCGCTGGACGCCAAAGGTGATGCGCGCCACGACCGTGCGGGCCTTGAAGCGCGTCTGCGGCAGGCGGACGGATTTGCCCATGTTCAGGATTTGACGGAGACAGACGTTTTACTGTCTTCTGATTATGCCAGTCACGAAGGCGGCTTCGCAGCTGCAATGGCGCACCTCGGCGCACCGGAACCTGCAATGTATCACGTCGACAGTACCCGCATGGGTGCCCCGCGTGCTCGCACTGTGCCTGAGGAAATCGCCCGCGTGGTCCGTGCCCGTGCTGCAAATCCTGATTGGGCCAACGGGATGATGCGCCATGGTTTTCGCGGGGGTGCCGAAATTGCCGCGACCCTTGATAACCTCGCTGCTTTTGCGCATCTGACGCGAAATGTGCCTGCGCATCTGTTTGATCTGTACTTCGATGCAACGCTTGGCCGCGATGATCTGGTTTCCTTTCTAGAGGACGAAAATCCAAAAGCGCTGGAAGAGATGAGAAACCGCTTTGCCGCTTTGCGCGATGCTGGCCTGTGGATCACGCGGCGCAATTCTATTTCTGCTGCGATGGAGGCTGCGGAGTGAGCGATACTGGCTATGAAATCAAAGGTTGGTGCCCCGGCGCATTGCGCCCGATGATGTCGGGGGACGGGCTGGTGGTGCGGGTCCGTCCGTTCGGCGGTCGCTTGCGGCGAGCGCAGGCAGATGGCATCGCATCGCTCGCTGCGGCGCACGGTAACGGATTTCTCGATATCTCGAGCCGCGGAAATATTCAGATTCGAGGCGTCGCCGAGGCGCGACATGGCGCACTTATCGAAGGATTGAGGGTTATGGGGCTCATCGATCCTACCCCTGAGATCGAGAGCCGCCGGAACATCATCGTCACTCCGTTCTGGAATAAGGGTGATGATACCGAGATCCTCACAACCGCTCTAACGCAAGCTCTGGCTTTGCCGGATATGCCGGAGCTGCCCGGAAAATTCGGATTTGCGGTGGATGCAGGCGCCAATCCTGTGTTGCAAGACGCCTCTGCCGACATTCGTCTGGAATGCGATGCTGGCGGCGGTTTAATCCTCGTCGCGGACGGTATGAAAAGGGGTAAGCCAGTCTCACTTGATACCGCAGTGCCGGAGGCCATAGCACTTGCAGACTGGTTTTCGCAATACAAGGGCACTGCTACCCGTATGAAAGCGGTAATCGCGGCGGGTGCAGAGCCTGTGGGCCACATTGTACCGCGCCAAAAAGGAACTTTTGTTCCTAAACCGGGCTACACTCCGAACGGGGCAATTGTCGGTCTTGCTTTCGGTCAGATGAGTGTTGAAACCCTGTCGACACTGGCCAAGCATGGTAGTTTGCGCCTGACTCCCTGGCGCCTAATCCTTGTGGAAAGTGCGCGAATACTCCCCGTGATCGAGGACGTCATCACCGACCCTTCCGATCCGCTTCTTCGTATTATTGCTTGCACGGGTGCACCGCGTTGCGCTCAAGCGTTGGGCGAAACTCGTAAACTGGGTTCTACGCTGGCTCCCCACCTCGCTGCACACCAAACGCTTCATATATCAGGATGTACAAAGGGCTGCGCCCATCCTCGCTCAGCCCCTCTTACGCTGACGGCTCAAAAAGGCGGTTTTGCCCTTATCAAAGATGGAAAAGCAGGGGATACGCCCAGTGTTTCCGGCCTCTCCCCCGATGAATTGAAAGACTATATTTAGAATGCCTCACACCTACATTACCGATGGCGCCGAGATTTATCGCCAATCCTTCGCCACGATACGAGCAGAGTCAGATCTGACACGCTTTACTCCCGAAGAGGAGATTGTTGCGGTGCGGATGATCCATGCAGCAGGCATGGTCGGACTTGAGGCGTTTGTGCATTTTTCGCCGGATATGGCGATTGCCGCCCGTGCTGCCCTCGAGAATGGTGCGCCTATCCTGTGTGATGCCTATATGGTCAGCGAGGGCATCACCCGCAAACGCCTGCCACGCGAAAACGAGGTAATTTGCACGCTGCGTGATGACCGTGTACCGGATTTGGCAAAGGAAATGGGAAACACCCGCTCCGCCGCCGCACTCGAGTTATGGCGCCCGCATCTGTCAGGGGCGGTTGTGGCGATTGGCAATGCGCCCACTGCGCTGTTTCACTTGTTAAATATGTTGGAAGATCCTGATTGCCCACGCCCTGCCGCGATAATCGGTTGCCCGGTCGGATTTATCGGCGCAGCCGAAAGTAAAGACGCGCTGATGGAGGTTCAACCGGTGCCATCGATGATCGTAAAGGGGCGCTTGGGAGGATCAGCAATCACCGTCGCCGCTATCAATGCTCTTGCTAGCAGGGTTGAATAGGATGGGTCGCGTTATCTGTGCAGGCTTGGGCCCCGGTGATCCAGAACTGATGAGCGTAAAGTCTGACCGTGTTATTCGGGGCGCTAGACATATTGCGTATTTTCGCAAAAAAGGGCGACCCGGTCAGGCGCGCAGCATTGTGCAAGGTATGCTGCGCGATGACGTAGTCGAATATCCCATGGAATATCCGGTCACGACCGAGCTTCACTTTGGCTCGGATGAATACAAGCAGTTGATGATAGATTTTTATGCGGAGTGGGCCGACAAACTCGACATGCTCGCAAGGGAGCACGAGGTTGTGGTTCTCTGCGAGGGCGACCCGTTTTTCTATGGGTCGTTTATGCATCTGCATACCCGACTTCAGGGCCGCGCAGAGGTCGAGGTCCTTCCGGCCATTCCGGGTATGGTGGGATGTTGGAACAGCCTTGATACTCCCTTCACATGGGGGGACGATGTGATGAGCGTTCTGATGGGGACGCTGCCCGAGGAGGATTTGATCGAGCATATGGGCCGCGCAGATGCCTTGGTAATTATGAAAACAGGGCGTAATCTTCCCCGCGTGCGCCGTGCTCTGGCCGCGACTGGGCGACTGGAGGATGCATGGCTGGTCGAGAAGGGCACTATGCCGCAACAGCGTATCGCAAAGCTGGCAGAGGTCGCTGATGATGACTGCCCCTATTTCGCGATTGTACTGGTCCACGGTCAGGGACGTCGCCCCGAGGCTGAGGAATGAGCGGCTGGATCGCGATTGTCGGCCTTGGTCCGGGGCGTGAAACGTTGGTAACACCTGAAGTGCGTGATGTCATTTCGCAGGCGACGGATGTGATCGGCTATATCCCTTATGTTAACCGGATCTCCCCGCGTGACGGTCTTACCCTTCATGCTACCGATAACCGCGTCGAGATCGACCGCGCCACCCACGCCCTCACCCTTGCCCAAAATGGCGCGCGCGTTGTTGTGGTATCTTCCGGCGACCCCGGAGTTTTCGCGATGGCCTCTGCTGTGTTCGAGGCGCTAGAGGCTCAACCCCGATTTGAGGGCGTCGAGATTACTGTGATGCCAGGTATCACTGCAATGTTGGCAGCCTCCGCTGCCGCAGGGGCACCATTGGGCCATGATTTTTGTGCGATCAATCTTAGCGATAATCTCAAACCTTGGAGCGTAATCGAGCACCGTCTGCGCATGGCCTCCCGTGCTGATTTTGCGATGGCTTTCTATAATCCGCGCTCAAAGTCCCGTCCTCACCAATTCGGTGAAGCGCTTGCGATCTTGCGTGAGGAATGTGGGACTGATCGTTTGATTACCTTTGCCCGCAACGTAAGCCATGCCGACCAGCGCTTGAATACGGTGAGCTTGGGGGAGGCGACCGAAGATATGGCAGATATGCGAACGGTTGTGATAGTAGGCAACTCTGCTACCCGCCGCGTTGGTCCGTATATCTATACGCCGCGCTCGGCGCTATGATGCAACCAATGCAAAACAGTGTCTATTTCAGCGGCTTTTTCCGTTTTTGGCCTGTGCGGCCGATCGATCATAATGACTTGCAGCCCCAGTTTCCGCGCAGCTTCTATTTTGGCCACAGCGCCGCTGCCGCCTGCGTTCTTCGCCACAATATGCGTGATGTTATGCGCCTGCATAAGGGCGATATCGCCGGCCACGTCAAACGGCCCTCGGGCCAGAACGACGGTATGGTCGGGCAAATCAATCGCCGCCACAGGCGGATCTACAAGCCGCAAAAGATAATGATGGTCGGGACACGCCGCGAATTGATCAACGTGCATCCGGCCGATTGCAAGGAATACGCGGGCAGGGATGTTAGGGAGTGCATCGCAAGCGGCAGCTATTGTTGGAACATGTATCCATCTATCAGCAGTTTTTGCACGCCACGCCGGCCGCTCCAGCCGCAGCAGGGGCACATTACACCCAGCGCAGGCCGAATGCGCATTCCAGCCCATTGTCGCGGCAAAAGGATGTGTGGCGTCAACGACATGGCTGATCCGCGCATCACGCAGATAATTCTTCAACCCTGCGATGCCGCCGAACCCCCCCACCCGTGTTTCAACCGGCTGCGCCATGGGGACGTTTGTTCGGCCTGCATAAGAGAATATAGCCTCTATTCCGTTGCCTTTAAGGGCCATGGCCAGCGCACTGGCCTCTGTCGTGCCACCCAGAAGAAGGACGCGCATGGTGGGTGATCCTTGGCTCAGTATTATCGGTCTGAATGAAGATAGCTTGGACGGGTTGTCCACCGCAAGCCGTGAGGCGCTGGTAAACGCCGACATTGTATTTGGTGCCCCACGTCATCTGGAGCTTGCGCAAGCGGGTGCACGCGGTCAGGCATGGCCAGTACCCTTTTCTACTGCGCCGGTATTGGCATGTCGTGGCATGAGGGTTGCTGTCCTCGCGTCCGGTGATCCGTTCTGGCACGGTGCTGGCGGCAGTCTTGTGCGGGATCTGGCGCGGAACGAGTGGCATGCCTATCCCGCCCCTTCAACATTTACACTCGCCACGTCTGCACTTGGCTGGCGAATGGAAGAAATCACATGCCATGGCCTTCATGCCGCCCCGCTTGCCCGGTTGCGCGGGGTCCTTGCCCCCCATGCGCGTATGATTTGCCTCATGCGCGATGGCAACGCGCCCGCGCAACTGGCGGATTGGCTTAACGCACAGGGAGCTGGTGCGGCGACCCTTACGGTGATGGAACGTTTGGGTGGTCCGAACCAGCGTTTGCGTGATGCTCGTGCGGACGCATTTAGCCTGACGGATATCGCGGCGCCTGTTACGGTGGCTGTCGAATTGCCGTCCGGTGTTGGTCTGTCCCGCGCTTCTGGTCTGCCAGATGATGTTTTTGCCCATGACGGCCAGATTACGAAACAGCCTGTGCGCGCTCTCACACTAAGCGCGCTGGCCCCCCGTCCAGATGCGCTTTTGTGGGATATCGGTGCCGGATCAGGCTCTATCTCGGTTGAATGGTGTCTTGCAGGAGGGCGCGCGATCGCTTTTGAACAACATCTAAAACGGATCGCCAATATAGAGCGGAACATAGCGGACTTCGGTATTTCACACCGCATGAAGGCAGTGGCTGGCCTCGCCGCTGACTATCTTGCAGATCATCCAATACCAGATACGGTTTTTGTCGGAGGCGGGGCGCGCCAACCCCTTCTAAACAGTCTCTACGAAACCCTGCCTGCAGGCACACGCCTTGTGATAAATGGCGTTACACTTGAGACGGAGGCCCTGCTGGCTCAGGCACATTGCGATAGGGGCGGTCTATTGATGCGGTTTGATATTGCGCAGGCGACCCCGCTCGGCCCTATGCGCGGCTGGACGGCGGCAAGACCGATTGTTCAATGGAGTGTAACGCTATGAGGGTCGCCGGTATTGGATTTCGCGGTGGCGCTGAGGTGTCGTCCCTTGAAGATGCGCTTTTGCGGGCAATCGATGCGGCAGGTGGCATTCCTGTTGAAGCACTTGTTACTGAGAGTGCAAAATCTCGTGCGCCTGTCTTTAAAGAGCTCGCTCAGATGATGGGACTTCCAGGTCTTGGCGTAACAACCGAAGACATAGCCCAAATGATAACCCCGACCCAGTCGCAACGCGTGCTCGACCAGTTCGGCACGGGAAGCTTGTGCGAAGCGGCAGCCCTTGTTGCCGCAGGGACAGGTGCCACTCTGGTTGCGGTGCGGGCCATCTCGGGCGATGGTATGGCGACGGCTGCGATTGCCGATGTAAGCGGGGAAAGCGTGTGACAGTACATTTTATTGGTGCAGGACCGGGTGCAGCTGATTTGATCACTCTGCGCGGGCGTGATCTGATCGCGGCAAGCCCTGTTTGTTTGTTTGCTGGATCGTTGGTGCCCGAAGGCATCCTTGCCCACTGCCCGCAGGGAGCGCACATCGTGAACACGGCACGCCTGTCGCTTGATGAAATTATGGAAGAGATTTCTGCGGCCCACGCGCAGGGTCTGGACGTGGCGCGTGTCCACTCGGGGGATCTGTCGATCTGGTCTGCCATGGGCGAACAGCTACGCCGTTTGCGCGCACTCGGGATCCCTTTCGATGTGACGCCTGGTGTGCCCAGTTTTGCCGCTGCTGCCGCGACCCTCGCGGCGGAGCTTACCCTCCCTGGAGTGGTGCAATCCGTCGTCCTTACACGCACCTCTGGCCGTGCAACGGCGATGCCAGAGGGCGAAACACTTGCTAACTTTGCCGCCACGGGTGCGACCCTTGCCATTCATCTTTCGGTTCATGTGCTAGAGCGTGTGGTAGAAGAGCTTACTCCCTATTACGGTCCGGACTGCCCGGTCGCTGTTGTCTGGCGTGCCAGTTGGCCGGAGGAGCGTGTGGTACGTGCGACCCTCTCCACCTTGCAAACTGAGATAGGGGAGGAAATGGCCCGCACCGCGCTTATTCTAGTGGGACACGCCCTCGGATCCGAAGATTTTGACGAAAGCAGGCTCTACGCAGGGGATTATGACCGGCGGTTTCGCCCTGTGGGCACAGCACCCAGATTTCCGGAGGCTGAATGATACCCCCCGGCTTGATGATTTCTGCTCCTGCCTCAGGTACGGGCAAGACAACGCTCATGCTGGGCCTGCTCGCCGCATTTAATGCGCAGGGCCTCAAGGTACAGCCCTTCAAAAGCGGGCCGGATTACATTGATCCAGCGTTCCACACGGCCGCTTCGGGGCGTGCTTCGTTTAACATCGACAGCTGGTCGATGGAGGATGCTCGTATCGAGGGGCTAGTCAGCAATGCGCAGGGCGCTGACCTAATCCTCGCTGAGGGTTCCATGGGTCTTTTTGATGGTGTGGCGATCCACGGCGCCTCTGGAAACGGGGCAAGCGCGGACATCGCGGCACAGATGGGTTGGCCTGTTGTGCTGGTGCTGGATGTCTCGGGCGCCGCTCAGTCGGTCGCGGCTACTGCGCTTGGATTCAAAACGATGCGCCCTGATGTAACGCTCGCGGGTGTCGTTCTTAACCGTGTCGCCTCCCCCCGCCACGAGGCGCTTGTGCGCGTGGGAATGGAGCAGGCGGGCATTGCTGTCCTTGGTGTGCTGCCCCGCCGTGCCGAGATGACATTGCCGGAGCGCCATCTGGGCCTTGTCCAAGCGGGCGAGCAAGAAAATTTGGGCGCTATCCTTGATGATGCCGCCGCATTTATTGCGGAACATGTCGATCTGGACGCCTTGCGTGCTGCAGCTTCGGGTGCGCGCCCTGACATTGCCCACCCGTTTTCTATCGTACCCCCAGGTCAGCGGATTGCGTTGGCACAGGACAATGCCTTTGCCTTTGTTTATCCGCACCTTATCGCCGGTTGGCGTGCCGCAGGCGCGGAGATTTTGCCATTCTCTCCCCTGCGAGATGAAGCCCCTGACGACAGCGCTGATATCTGCTGGCTGCCCGGCGGTTATCCTGAACTCCATGCGGGTCCTCTTGCCGCAGCACAGCGCTTTAAATCCGGCATGCGGACATTTGCAGATACCCGTCCGGTTCATGGTGAATGCGGGGGATATATGGCCCTTGGCGCGGGACTTGTCGACAAAGATGGCGCGCGACATGAGATGCTTGGATTGCTCGGTTTGGAGACATCCTTTGCAAAACGAAAATTCCACCTTGGCTACCGACGTGCCAAGCTGAACATCGCCATTCCCGGCGCGCCTGCGGGGGCGAAACTGCGCGGTCATGAGTTTCATTATGCCACGATCCTCAACGAGCCGGACAGACCGCTCGCCCAGATCACCGACAGCAACGGCCTGACCGTGCCTGAGACTGGCACCTACCGCACTAGTGCTGGTGGCGGCCAAGTGTCGGGTACCTTCTTCCATTTGATTGCCGAGGGCGCATGACCGGATTTGTTTCATTTGTATCATCCGGCCCGGGTGACCCCGAACTGCTTACGGTTAAGGCCGTGAAACGACTGGAGCAGGCAGACGTTGTTTTATTTGATGACTTGTCGGCGGGTCCAATTCTAAGCCATGCGCGTGAGGGTGCAGACCTCATTGGTGTGGGGAAACGTGCGGGGCGACCTTCCCCCAAACAGGACCATGTGAGCCGTGTACTGGTGGAATACGCTCAGGCAGATTTGAGAGTTGTGCGGCTTAAATCTGGCGATAGCGGTATGTTTGGCAGGTTAGAGGAGGAGATCACGGCCTTGCGTGCCGCCGCCATCCCGTTCGAGATCATTCCGGGTGTGACCAGCGCCTCGGCTGCGGCTGCAACTGCCGGCATCCCCCTTACACGCCGGCTTACCGCGCGCCGCGTGCAGTTCATCACCGGCGCTGATGTAACGGGTGATCTGCCGCCGGACGTCAACATGGAAGCCCTTGCTGATCCCATGGCAACGACTGTGGTCTATATGGGCAAGCGGACGTTTGCGGGTCTTGCTGCGCGCCTGATTGAGCACGGTCTTTCTCCTGATACACCTGCCATGCTTGCGGAAGCTGTCTCGACCCCCGCCGAACGGTTGGAGCGCTTTACCATCGCCACATTGGCTGAACATCTGCAAACCACAACAACCAGCACGCCGGCTTTGATTTTCTATGGTCCTTTGGCTGAGCCTGAGAAATGAAAATGTTTGTTTGCAATATATGCACCGCAGATAGTGCTGCCTTTGTTGAGCGAGTCCGTGGTGCTTTTCCCCTGCTAAATGTCGAGGGCATCGATTGTATGTCGGGATGTGCCCGAGCCCAGACCGTTGCGTTCCGCGCAGCAGGAAAAACCGCCTATCTGTTCGGGGATATTACAGAGGCAGATTTCGAGGCATTAGAGACGTTTTGCGGTCTTTATGCAGACTCTGACGATGGTAAATTCAGGGATGCCCGCGCCCTTGGTGATCTGCGTCACAAGGCAATCGCGCGGATACCGGCATGACTTTGCAACTTACCCTTATTGGTATTGGCACTGGGAATCCCGAACATCTGACGTTGCAGGCAATCCGCGCCATGAATGCCCAAGATTTGATTTTGATACCGCACAAAGGCACGGGAAAAAACGACCTCGCACAATTGCGCCATGAGATTTGTGCGGAGGTATTGACCAATCCAGCAACGCGCATCATTGAATTTGAGCTTCCTGTGCGCAACGAGGCCACTCAAAATTATCGCAAGCGGGTTGATGACTGGCACGATGAAATCGCTGCTATTTGGCAAAGTGCCATTATCTCGAACGGAGCACCGCAAAATGTGGCGCTTCTTGTCTGGGGTGATCCGTCGCTATACGACAGCACCCTGCGAATTGCGTCGCGCCTTATGCCAACGCCGGAAATAACAGTCATCCCCGGTATAACATCACTCCAAACACTCACCGCAGCACACGCAACTGTCCTGAACGAGATCGGTGCACCGTTTATCGTGACCACGGGTCGGCGCCTGCGCGATGAAGGTTGGCCTCCCGGCGTTGATACGGTCGCTGTGATGCTGGATGCAGGTGCCGCATTCGAGGCAATCGCACCCGAGGGTATTTATATCTGGTGGGGCGCTTATGTAGGCATGAAAGAGCAGATCGTGATCGAGGGCCCGCTGATCGACGTCGCCGGGGAAATCACGAAGGTGCGCGCCCGCGCCCGCAATGCGCATGGTTGGATCATGGATATATACCTCCTGAAAAAGCTCTGACAAAACAGGCAGTTTTCCGTACTGGCCGATAAGCGGATGTCACCTGTAGAACGCACACAGTTACATCCTAGTCTGGATCGACCTTTCCGCGCATGGCTTTGACTTCGCCGCGCACTTTCTTTGCTTTCAAGCGCCGTTTTTTGGAGCCCAATGTGGGACGCGTAGCGATCCGCCGCTTGGGAGGAGTAAGCGCTTTTTGAATCAGTTCCTTGAGGCGCTCCCGCACCAGATCGCGGTTACGTGCCTGACTCCGGGTTTCGTCACACTGCAGAACCAGCGCACCTTCGAGGGTCCAACGCCGTCCTGCTAACCGCCTAAGACGGTTTTTTACAGGAAGTGGCAAAGAAGGCGAGCTCGCAGCTTCGAACCGTAACTCGACAGCCGAGGACACTTTGTTGACGTTCTGGCCGCCTGGACCGGAGGCGCGCATAAAGCTCTCGGTGAGTTCCCAGTCCTGAATGATGATCGTGTCGGTGATATGCAACATACGCAGGATCATAGCGTGCGGCTGCGTAAGGTGAAGGGGGCACGCGAAAAGGGCCGCCCTGAAAAAGAGCGGCCCTATCGAATTGAATAGGAGGTGGAACCGGTCAGACCGATAGCCACTTCGGATTTCAGTAGACTAGGGGCTGCCCTAGCAAACGACCTCCAAAGTTGTTCCGACACCATTCTCCAGTACATTTCTAATCACTAGATCACCTCCTTTGCATTTGTTGAACCTGCCTAAAGTTGGCACAGGATCGCAGGATCACAAAGCATTTTTTGTCCGAATGCCGAAGGTGAATGTAGTGTGCTGCTTTAAGGAGCACGCAACCGCGCTGTGATCATCCGGAACGGGACAAGCGCCACCAATGCCAAAGAAAGCTTCACAGCCCAGTCCGCAACCGCCAGTGATACCCATAAAGGTGCAGCGGGTCCTGATCCAAGGATCGGTAGCACCTCGGACGCCCATGAAACATCGGTGCCTGCATGTACAAACGACAGTGCGCCGGAGAATGCGATGGAGAAGAATATTATTGTGTCCACGGTACTTCCCAAGAGCGTGGAAACCAGCGGCGCCTTCCACCAAGCGCCATCCCGCAGCGCCGCGAAAATACCAACGTCAAGCATTTGTGCTGTTAAAAAAGCAAGCCCCGAAGCAATAGCGATGCGTACAGTGACCAGCGGGCCAAACTCGCCCATAATCTGCGTTCCGATCAGTGAGCAAATGATGCCTACGACAAAACCGGCAAGCACAACGCGCCGCGCCGCAGCTGTGCCGTAAACGCGGTTCATCACATCGGTGACCAAAAAGGCGAGGGGGTAGGTAAACGCCCCCCATGTCAGCCAGTTGCCGTATAGGAATTGAACAAGAATGTTGGAGGCCACGACAATGACGGCCATGGCAATAATACCGGGAAAGTGAGTGCGTGTCATAAGTTTAAACCGTTTTGTGCAAGGGTGCGGCGACTTGGCCTGCGGGGATCGCAGACAGGGCGTGCTTTAGGTGGGATCTCCCCACGGTGCAACATTATTCGATGACCACAAATTCCACGATCTGCGTACGTTGTAGGGCGAAAAAATTATCGTCCGAGATAAGTGTGACGTGCATCAGCCCATCCTGATCCGACCACACACTTATTCCTTCAAGGTTATCATAGCGCGCGGGGATTGAAGTCATAAGCGTATATTCACGCGGCGCATGAGGGTCGAGAACGAACATTCGCACGCGGCTGCGAAATCCAATCGGCGTCACTGTGCGCTCAAGCAACCAAAACCGCCCCAGGGCGTCGATGTCGGCGCCCACGGGCACAAATGGCCCCCGCTGGGGAATGTGGGCCGCCACACGCCACTGGCCATCAGTATAGGTATATAGCGGGAAGGGATGCCCGCGGGCCGGCGCTGCTTCGGTCAGGGCGAAAAGCGTTCCGTCCAACCCGATCGCCAAAGCCTCTATACCGGAGTTGTCACCCAAACTGTTCCGGAACGGCAATGCTATCCGGTTACCCGTCCGACCGGTTTGCGGGTCAAGGTCCATTATCCGGTGACGATGTTCGAAGGAGACGAAGGCATGCCCGTTTTCTGCGATGGCGAGGCCTTCGGCATCGGTTGCCTTTTTGCCCAATCTGCGACCGTTTTCATCTGTCAGCGGCCGAAAACTCTGAACCTCCACAGTCTCAAGGACACCGCTACGATCTCGCCTCAACAAAGCTTCTAGGAGATGACCGCGATCAGTGATCACCGTCATGCGTGTGCCTTGTCCGGTGACCTCTATCCCAGACCATCCTCCAAACCAAGGTGCCTCAATCTGCCATCGCAGAACTCCGTCAGGACGCAACGACGGTTGAGCCGACGCGAGACCACACAGGCAGATAAATGCCAGCGCGAGGTGGATCAATTTGCGTCAAGCACCGCTTTACACTGTGCGGGAAGGTCGGCAAGCACGAGTTCGCGGCGCGGTTGCGGGTCCTCCGCCGGTTTTTTTTGCGGTTTGGGCGCTACTTTTGGCGGGTTAATAATATTGGCTTGCCACTGGCGCGCATCATCACAGCCGTCGCCCGCTGGTGGCGGCGTCTGGTCTACACATCCTTGCGCCCCTCGGGGGCAGGCGAGGCGAATATGAAAATGGTAATGATGCCCATACCATGGACGAATTTTGTTCAGATAGCTCCGGTTGCCCCGCTCATCATCGCACATTTGGACCTTTGCACCAGGAAAGACAAAGATCCGCGAAACACGTGGATCCTGTGCGGCAGCCTTAATGATTTCGTGATGCGACCGTGTCCACGCGCTGTTGACATAGGCCCCGCTGGCACGGCGTGTAGAGATAGATGATATATTCTCGCGCTGGCTGCGGGTCAGGCTGAGGGAATTTGGTGGCAACATCCAGATATCGGCATCCAGACCGATCTGATGGCTGCGGTGCCCTGTGAGCATCGGGCCGCCACGGGGCTGACTCATATCACCGACATACAAACCATTCCAGCCGGGCTGCTGGGCCGCGAACTGGCTCAACTTGGTGACCATATCAACCAGCTCGGGGTGGCCATAATTGCGGCCGCGCGCCAAGCGCATTGCTTGCCACGTAGGGCCACTTTCTGCCAGTTCTACACCGCCTGCCAGACATCCTTTTGCATAGCTGCCGTAAGCGGCTGAGGATTGTGCCGTGGGCATCGATTTGGTCCCGAACAGCTTCTTGGCTTCGACATTTGCTAGCGGGCCGGCAAGTTCGCCAATGGTAGGCAGATCTGCTTTTTGCGCTTTTGAACCACTGATATCACGGGCACCGCCACAGCTGGCCACCAGCACACCCAACGCGGCAATCGTCAGAAGCTTTTTAACATTCATTTGGAGAAATCCCCTTTTGGTTTCACCCAGATTAGCAGAACCAGCCCTATGATGAACAGCCCCACCACGGGGGTAATCCCCAATCGCTGGCTACCTGTTATCTGGCTGGTCAGAGCGATCAGCGCAGGGGCGAGAAACGAAGTTGCTTTGCCAGACAGGGCATAAAGGCCGAAGGCTTCCGTCATACGCTCAGGGTTGGCCTGCCGCGTCATCATATTTCGCGACGACGCCTGAAGCGCTCCACCCGCTGCACCAATCACGGCGCCGGCGATAAAGAAGGTGATGTCAGGCATGCTAGAACCTTCGGACAGCGGAATTCCAAGGATCGAAGTGGGCGTAATCATGACGATCAACAGCGCCACCAGCGCAAGCGCAATCACACAAAATACGATGACGGGCATCGGGCCTGTTCTGCGGTCGACACGCCCTGCGATCCAGCAAAAGAAGGCCCCCGAGATCAGCGTGAGGATACCGAAAATACCCACTTGGGTTATCGACCATCCCAGCACACCCACGGCATAGACGCCGCCAAACCCGTACATCCCGTTGAGCGCATCGCGGTAAAACATCGAGGAGCCGAGATAGGCCATCAGGGAGGGATGATGTGGCAGATTTTTAAGCGTAGCTAGCAAATCATTAATGCTTTTTCCGATTAAAACACGCGGCACGCCTGGCTTTGGCACATCACGGATATAGAGAAAAAACGGGATCATAAATACAGCATACCAGACCGCAGCAAGCGGCCCGACAATGCGGGTGTCTGCCTTGGTTGTAGGGTCTAGGCCAAATAGCGGCCTCAGCCCGACCAGCGTCTTTCCGCTGTCAGTTGCCTGAAAGAGGATCAGCATGATCATGAGCGCGACCAGACCGCCGACATAGCCGAAGGCCCAGCCGGAGCCTGAAATGCGCCCCAACTCTGCGGGATCACTATCAAGCTCGGGAAGGTACGAGTTTGTAAAGATCGTCGCAAACTCCATTCCGATCAGGCCGATGCCAAAAAAGAGCAAGGCCCAAAGGATCGAAAAGTCCTGCGGTGCGGTCCACCATAAAGCGGCTGAACCTATGAAATACATCAGTGAAAACAGCCAGATCCATGGAAGTTTTCGCCCCGAATTATCCGCGATGGCACCAAGGATTGGCGCAAGCAGTGCGATGAATATTCCTGCAGCGGCCAGCCCCCAACCCCAATAGGCCTGTGCCTGCGCCCGCGCCGCCCCTTCCGCCATGCCCTCTGCAATCAGATTGGCCGATAGAGTGCTGGCGAAATACGGCCCGAACGTAAAGGTGAGGAGGAGGGTATTATAGGGTTGGCTGGCCCAATCGAAGAAATACCAGCCCCATATCCGCTTGCGTTGTGAAACCACTGACATAAAAACCCGCTCCCCGTTTCTGCGATCATAGAACAGGCTGTATGCGATGGCGCAAGAATTGGTTTTGTCAGTCCTGCATCGGGGGCCATGGGCGTGACGCCTCGGCCAGCGTCCAGTTCATGATCCAGTCTGGCATTGCAGGTGAAGGGATATCCTGCCCCAGTGCCGCCAGAACACGCAGCGGCGCAACAATGCCGTTTTTGTCGGTCACGGCAGCGCGGTACAGGACGTGGCTTGCGCATTCTCCATTCCGCTTCCACATGGATTGCTCGATATATATGAATTTTTGATCCCAGCAGACCGCTCTACTTCTGGTCTGGAAGCGTTCAAATGCCCGAATGCGGCGGCGAAAACGAACATGCGATCCCGCCATTGTCAGACCCCACCTTTCTCGCCGGAGAACGTCGATCAACCCCGCGCGCTGCGCCATTGCGATGCGGCCCAGATCATACAAGGTGAGGGCACGGCCATTGTTCAGCTCCAGAAATGCGTCCAGATCATGCGGCCAGCAGATATGCTGCGAAGCATGCTCTTCGGTTAGCGATTTCAACTTGGGCATGCGGCGGGCAAGATAGACATCTTTGGCCATACGAAGAAACGGGAACATTTATGGGACTCCTTTCCTACTGCACATGACCTATCGGCGGCGTGCGTCAACCATGAACCTCGCGGCACTCTTGTCCTTTTTGCGGATCGCGCTTAACTGCAGTTCTATATCTATTGAAAAAGGACTGCTGCCAGTGACCTCGATTTTTATGATCCTGATGCTTTTGCTAAACATTTTGTGGTTCTTCATCATCGCGCATGTCGTGATGTCGTGGCTGATCAATTTTCAGGTACTTAATACGCGCCAGCCACTGGTTGCGCAAATCTGGTACGGTATTAACCGCCTGTTAGAGCCGATTTACGGGCCTATCCGCCGCGTTCTACCAAATATGGGTGGACTTGATCTGGCGCCGCTTGCGGTTTTGATCGCTGTTGCGGTTGCGCGCATTGTGTTGACCAATAACGCAGCACTTTTTTACTGAGATCCATGACGTCACAGGGCTTAATAGGGGTCGTCAGGCCCTTGCTCCCGTGCAAGTGATATGTGACTCTGCAACGGCTGTATTTCCCAAAAACTAGGTCACCCTTATGTCCGGCGCCGCACCGCTGCTAAAAGATGTATTCGGATTTGACGGGTTCCGCCCCGGACAAGAAGAGATTGTGGAGGCGGTGACTGCCGGAGAAAACGTGCTTGCCATCATGCCAACGGGCGGGGGCAAATCCCTTTGCTTCCAGCTTCCAGCTTTGATGCGTGAAGGGGTCACGGTTGTAATCTCGCCATTGATTGCCTTGATGCGCGATCAGGTCCGCGCCTTGCAAGAACTCGGAGTGGGCGCAGGCGCGCTGACTTCAGGTAATACTCCCGAGGAGACAGATGCGGTCTGGGAAGGGCTTGAGGCGGGCACGCTCAAGCTGTTGTATATGGCTCCCGAACGCCTTGCTGCGGGGTCGGTCATAGGCATGCTAAAGCGTGTGGGCGTGCGGATGATCGCGGTGGACGAGGCACATTGTGTAAGCCAGTGGGGCCATGATTTTCGCCCCGATTACCTTCGTATCGGAGAGCTGAAACGGGCTCTTAACGTGCCCCTTGCCGCATTCACAGCCACAGCAGATGCTGAAACGCAGGCAGAGATTGTCCAAAAGCTTTTTGAGGGGGTGCCGCCACGCGCCTTTTTACGAGGATTTGACCGCCCTAATATTCATCTTGCCTTCGCTGCTAAGGACTCCCCGCGCACTCAGATTCTCGAGTTTGCTGCTGCGCGTCGTGGACAATCTGGGATCGTTTATTGCGGCACGCGGGCTAAAACCGAAGGGATCGCGCGCGCTCTCAACGATGCAGGGCAAACTGCCATTCACTATCACGGCGGGATGGAAGCGGAGGACCGCAGGATCGCCGAGCGCAGATTTCAGCAAGAAGACGGGCTGATCGTCGCCGCCACGGTGGCCTTCGGTATGGGCATCGACAAGCCCGACATCCGCTGGGTCGCCCACGCCGATCTGCCAAAAAGCATCGAAAGTTATTATCAGGAGATCGGTCGCTCGGGGCGGGACGGCGCACCCGCCGAGACGCTGACCCTTTTTGGCCCTGAGGATATCCGCCTGCGCCGTACCCAGATTGATGAAGGGCTGGCGCCGCCTGAACGACGCAGTGCCGATCATGGCCGCCTCAACGCGCTTCTCGGCTTGGCCGAAGCTCTCGATTGTCGTCGCAAAACACTGTTGGGGTATTTCGACGAAGGGGACGTGACCTGTGGAAACTGCGATCTTTGTGACAGTCCTGTAGATACCTTCGACGGAACAACAGCGGTGCGCAAGGCGCTCTCAGCCATGCTACGCACCGAGGAGTGGTTCGGAGCGGGACATCTGATCGACATTCTGCTCGGCAACGAGACGGCCAAGGTCAAACAGCGCGGGCACCAGTCTCTCCCGACTTATGGCGTTGGCACCGAATACTCCAAACCCGAATGGCAAGCGGTGTTCCGCCAGATGATGGGCCGCGATCTGGTGCGTCCCGATCCTGCGCGCCACGGTGCACTGCGTATGACTGATGCGGCCCTGCCTATCCTGCGCGACGAGCAGTCTATCACCCTGCGTCGCGACAGCATCAAAGCGGCGGGTAGTGCGCGCAGGCCCGCTGTCAAAGCGATGGTTAACGATGAGGACGCGCCGTTGCTTAGTGCACTCAAGGCAAAACGGCGCGGGCTGGCCGAAACTGCAAAAGTACCAGCCTACATTATTTTTACCGACCGAACCCTGATCGAGATGGCCGAGACGCGGCCAAAGAACCTCGACCAGATGGCGGGGATCAGCGGGATTGGCGCAAAAAAACTTGAGAGCTATGGCCGCGCTTTCCTTGAGGTGATCAATGGTGAGGCCGAGATGATGCATCCTCAACGGCGCAAGTTGGCAGGGCGGGGTGCGGGCGATCTTTATGACCAACTTCTTGAGGTGCAGGCGGATCTGTCGCGTGGTGCGCTGGGCACAGAAAAGCCGCTGAGTTGTTCAGCATCCCTGCTGGCGAAGGTAGCGCAGCTGCACAATCCCGATGCGGGCGCGATCGAGCGCATTTTAGGTGACAAACGCGCGGAGCGTTTTGGTGCCGCATTTCTGGACGTGCTACGTAGCGCGGACTAGATGGTTCATTGGACATAAAAGGAGCGGATATGCTTGTTGTGATTTCACCGGCCAAGAAATTGGATTGGAGCGAGCGGGATGCGGTTACCACTACTCCCGATTTTCTCGATCATGCGGCACAGCTTGTGGCCGCAGCGCGCAAGTTGAACGTGGAAGAATTGAAATCGCTTATGTCGCTGAGTGATGCCCTTGCAACGCTCAACCGTGACCGCTTTACTAATTTCGCCGAGACACCCGACGCAGATCTGACCCGTCCTGCCGCACTGGCTTTTGCCGGAGACACGTATCAGGGCCTTGAGGCATCTAGTCTGGACACAGAAGAGATGAATTTTGCGCAGGATCACTTGCGCATCCTGTCGGGTCTGTATGGTATTTTACGCCCGCTGGACGCGATCCAGCCCTACCGCCTTGAAATGGGTAGCAGGCTTAAAACCGAAAGGGGCAAGAACCTTTATGACTACTGGGGTAGCGAGATATCGCAGGCGATCAATGCACAAGCACAGGCCACCGGAAGTGACATTCTGGTCAATTGCGCCAGTCAGGAATATTTCGGGGCAGTTGACCGCAAAGCGCTCAATTTGCAGGTAATCACACCGCAGTTCATGGAAGATAAGGGCGACGGGAAGGGCCCGAAAATCGTGAGCTTTTACGCCAAAAAGGCACGCGGTGCGATGGCGCGATTTGTCATGCAGAACCGGATAAAAGTGGCGAAAGGTATTCTGGATTTCGACGCCGGCGGTTATGCTTATACCGCTGCGCTGTCAAAGCCGGATGCGCCTGTGTTTTTGCGCCCCTATCCCGAATCCTGAGCATTTTCCTTTTGGGGAAGGCCTGCCAGTGCTTCGGTTGGAAATACTGGTTCGGTGTCCGAGGGCTGCGCAAGTTTTACATGATCCTCGATCAGGGCGCGGCGCAGGGGTTTGGTAAGGTAATGATCCAGACCCGCCTCGAGGATTGATTTGTCATCGTCCAGCAATGCGTGCGCTGTCATCGCAACCACAGGAATATGCCGACCTGTACGGGATTCGATCTCGCGGATATGTCGGGTCGCCTGCTTGCCATCCATACGCGGCATAGAGATGTCCATAAACACAAGGTCAGGTTTGAAGCTTTGGTATTTTTCCAGCGCTTCCTCACCATTCGCGGCAAATTCGAGCGTGATGTTGAGAAATTTAACCATTTTGCTGAATACCAGTTGATTGGTGCGGTTATCCTCAGCGGCCAGCACGCGCATCTTCCGCAGTTTCGCGGGTGGCATTGTCAAAGGTAAATCCGAACCTTCCGGGGGTGTAATCGTTTCCAGCATGGTGAACAGGGCACGCCGTGGCAGCGGCTTTTGCAACATTCCCACAAAGGGCGTAGCAAGCGGATCGTGTTTGAGCGCGGCGAGATTTGAGCTCAATAGAAGTATCGGGATCAAGCGCTTGCGCTTCGAAACCTCCTCCGCAAGGGCAAGCGCATTTATGTGGGGTAGTTTGTGGTCAGTTATAATCAGATCGATTGACTCATCAAGTTGGGCCAAAGCGGCTGCGGTATTTGCCACTCCGATGGTTTTTAGCTGTAGCTGTGAAAGTTGCCGTTCAAGAATGATGCGGTTGGCCGGTACGTCGTCGATTACCATCACCCGCCGTATCTCCTTGGCTATTGTGGGATAGGCTTTATCAATCGGTCCGTTCGCCACCATTTTAATCTTGAAGCCAAAGCACGACCCGATACCCTCTTCGGAGGTGACCCAAATTTCGCCGTTCATCAATTCAACCAGTCGCTTGGTAATAGCCAAGCCCAGGCCTGTCCCGTCAAACTGTCGATTGCGCTCGTTCTCGACCTGATTAAATTCCCCAAAAATATGTTTGGTCATATGGGCAGGGATACCGATGCCAGTATCCTCGACGGTAAGATGAAGTGTTACCGAACCGCTTTTTTCATTTGCGATGCCGGTGACACGGATAAGGACGTGGCCCTGTGTTGTGAATTTGACAGCGTTGCCAATCAGGTTGGTCAGTACCTGCCGGACACGACCTGCATCGCCTAACAAATCCGTGGGAAGAAAAAGGTCGTAATCAAGCAGCAATTCGACCCCTTTTTCACGCGCCATCGGCTGTAAGAGCATGATCACTTCCTGACAGGCGCGTTCGAGATCAAATGGGGCGCTGTGCAGCTCAAGGCGGTTCGCCTCGATTTTCGAGTAATCAAGGACATCATTGATGATGATAAGCAGTGCCTCGCCGGAGTTTTTGATGGTCTGTACATACAGCCGCTGTTCTTCAGTCAGCAATGTATCATCAAGCAGTTCGGCCATGCCGACGACCCCGTTCATGGGCGTCCGGATCTCATGGCTCATGTTGGCTAGGAAGGCCGATTTCGCCCGGTTCGCAGCTTCTGCAAGCTTGCGCGCCGCATCCAATTCCCGCTCGTACCGGACACTTTCAGTAATATCGAGCCCCAGCGATACGACATCACCCCCCGGCCCGCGTTGGTCGATCATTTTGATATATGTGCCGTTCCAGAGCTGTATGATCTCTGGCTCGGGGTGGCGCATCTGGAAGCGGGTCAGCATCCGCTGGCGCCATGCCGTGGGCTCCACCCCGTTCAGATTTACGATACCCTCATCGGTGAGCGCCTGTAGGATCGTTACAAAATTGACGCCCGTCTGAATTACCTCGAGACCTTCAAAGACCGCGAGATATGACTGATTTGCCATAATGAGGCGATTTTCACCGTCAAAAAACGCAAACCCGTCCTTGATGGTTTCAATGGAGTGCCACAGCCGCCGCTCGACCACGGCAATTTTCTCGTGGGCGGCGGTTAGGTCCGATTTGACCTTCCGGTTCTCCTCGCCCATGCTTTCCATCATGGCGCGGGTATCGACGATTTCGTCGCTTAGTTCGCGGGCATTTCGCCCTAATTTACGATTGGCAGCAAAAAGCTCTGCTTTTTTGAGTTCCAGCATTCTTTCTGCCGCTAAGCGACCACGCCGCTCTTCGGTGAGTTTTTGCTGTAGGCTCATCCATTCCTCACAGATCGCGGGGTGAAGACTCCTTGTGCAATAGTATCTGTAAACATGGTCTTAAAACTATCGTCCTTGCTTGTGAGTGGAGCTGCGTGTCACCATCGTGCCATTGAACAAATGGGGATTCTGTAATGCGTATTTGGGTCACAGCCGCCGCTGCCGCACTAGGCCTGTTGGGGGGCATTTCAAATGTTGCAGCACAGCAGGCAATGCCGGAACAGCGCTATATTTACACGCAGGACGCCGATTTCTACGGGGCTGATCTGGGGCCGCTCTTCGAAACAACACAATCTGCCTGCGCACGTGCATGCAGCGCACAAACAGAGTGTACGGCGTTCACCTTCAATACCCGCTCAAACGCGTGTTTTCCCAAGTCGGCAGTCACCGAAGAACAATTTTTTCAGGGTGCCCTGTCAGCGCGCAAAATTATGCAGTCGCCGGATAAGACGGCACTTGCCGCGCAGCGCTTGCGCGAGATCGAATTTTTGAGCGCACCTGATCTCGATGCTGCCATCGCGCTGGTTCAAACCAACGCCGATCGCCACCCGCTATCCGCTGCGCTGCCGGAGGATATGATCAATGCTATGAATGTAGCAATCGAACAGGGAGATGTCGCGACTGCCGCGCTCTGGGCGGGGCATGCCGTGGCGTTGACGGACCGAGGCGATTTGTGGGCCCGTCTTTCAGAACTGGGGTTGATGCCCCGTAAGGGGACGCCACGCGATTTGGCGCGCCGGTTGGAAGAGGAGGCTGTCGCCACCGCGACAAATGCTTATCTGCGCGCGACGACCCCGGATGAGCAGGTCACCGCACTCGACTTACTTGCCCGAGCTTATGAGGCAAATAATCGGGGCCGCGATATGATTGCGCCCTTGCGCCTTGCCGCTACGGTTGAACCAGAGGCTGGTTTTGAGTCCGCTATGGAAGCTGCGATCGGCAAATACGGGTTCCGCATTACGGATACACGCGTAGACAATAACACAGCCCGCCCGCGCATTTGCGCCGAGTTCTCGGAAAAGCTGGTGGCAGGTGGAATTGATTACGCCCCTTTTGTCCGGCTGGAGGACCCCAAACTGGTTGTCGAAGCAGACGGTCAGACGCTGTGTATCGACGGCGTCCGCTTTGGCAGCCGCACAACGGCAACCTTCCGTGCAGGATTGCCCGCAGCCAGTGGCGAGGTTCTGCATAAGGACGTGACCATCACTCAATATGTCCGTGACCGCGATCCTTCTGTACGCTTTTCCGGCCGCGCTTACGTACTGCCGCGCGGGTCCGATGCTGCGCTGCCAATCGAGACTGTGAACACAGACGCCGTCACCCTCAAGCTGCGCCGCGTGAGCGACCGCAATCTGCTGCGCACCATTCAGGACAGCTACTTCGGCAAGCCGCTCAGCCAGTACGAGGAGGAAAGGTTCGCCGATAACATTGCGCAGGATATCTGGGAGGGGAACGGCGTAGTACAAAATAGCCTGAACGATGCGATGACAACCCGATTGCCGCTGGCAGAGGCGCTGGCGGGGCAGCCTGCAGGAATTTACGCGCTCACTGCGGGGATTAAGGGTGCTGATCCATACGAAACGCCCTCAGCGACGCAGTGGTTCATCCTCACTGATATGGGGCTGAGTACAATCTCGGGCACCGACGGTCTGCATGCCACCGTGCTGGGGCTTGGTGATGCGGCGCCGCGCAGCGATGTGACACTCACGCTGATCTCGCGTGCCAATGCGGTATTGGGGGAGGTTGCGACCGATGCCCATGGTCGCGCCCATTTACCGAATGGTTTGACGCGCGGCAGCGGTGCGTCCGCGCCCGCGTTGCTGATGGCGCGGGGCAGTGATGGCGATACGGCGTTTCTATCACTGACCGATCCCGAGTTTGATTTGTCAGATCGGGGTGTCGAAGGACGCCCGTCTGCGCCCCTCGTTGATACTTTTCTGACAACAAATCGCGGCGCTTACCGCGTTGGTGAAACAATATTTGTGACCGTCCTTACCCGTGACGGTCAGGGCCGCGCGCTGGAAGGTGTGCCGCTGGTGGCTGTGCTAAAGCGGCCTGATGGCGCAGAATATAGCCGCACCCTCACGAGTGGTGCTATGGCCGGAGGGCATGTTTTTGCACTGCCGCTCGGCATGCAGGTGCCACGGGGCGCATGGCGGCTCGATTTGGTGGCTGACCCTGCTGACGGGCCGCTGGCTTCGCAGACTGTGCTTGTCGAAGATTTTTTGCCTGACCGTATCGAATTTGACATTGCTCTGCCTGAAACGCCTGTTGCGTTGGGGGACCGTCCAGCGCTCTCCATTGCGGCGCGCTATTTGTTCGGTGCGCCTGCGGCCGGACTGGAGGCGGAAGGCGAGATCCGTTTGCGGACTACCCGCACGTTAGAGGAATATAAGGGATATGTATTTGGCCGCCATGATGCGCGGTTCGATACGCGCACGACCTATTTCGAGCCCACCGGAACTGATGCGCAGGGTAATGCCGTCTTGAACGTCGTCATGCCACAGATCGACGAAGCGCCAAGCCAGCCGTTCGAGCTGGCGGTTGTGGTACGGATCGCCGAAGGATCGGGCCGTCCGGTTGAGCGGCGACTAACCCGCGCGTTAAAGTCGCAAGGGCCGATGATCGGAATAAAGCCGAACTTTATCGACGTCCTCGCCGAGGGAAGTGATGCAGAGTTTGACCTAATTACCACCAGCGGCGAGATGCCTGTGCGCTGGACCTTCAACCGGATTGATACACAGTACCAATGGTACCAGCAGGGCGGCAACTGGGCGTGGGAGCCGGTTACGCGACGCATCCGTATCGGCACGGGGGAGCTAACGCTCGCGGAGGGGCCTACCGGCATCGCTCAACCGACCGCGTGGGGAGAATATGAACTGGTGGTCGAGCAACTCGAAGCGCCATTTGCCGTGACCTCGGCCACGCTCTCGTCAGGCTGGTATGGCGGTGGCGATGCGTCAGCCACGCCCGATTTTCTGGCGGTCTCCTTGAACGACGAAAGCTTTGACGTCGGCGATGAGGCGGAGCTGCGGCTGGTGGCGCCGACAGCTGGTATTGCCTTGATTTCGGTTCTGTCCAACCGCGTGATCGACCAGATGAGTCTCGCCGTCGAAAAGGGCGAAAATCTAATCCCGATGACTGTGACGCAGGACTGGGGCAACAGCGCCTATGTCACCGCTTCGCTTGTTCGTCCAATGGATTTGACCGCAGGCCTGAACCCTGCGCGCAGTATTGGCCTTGCACATGCGGCCGTGCGGCCTGAGGGCAAGCAGCTTACCGTCAGCTTGAACGCGCCTGGACAGGTCGACGGACAGGCAGGGATGATGGCCGTTCCGCTGAAGGTCGAAGGCATAAAGGCGGGCGAAAAGGCTTATGTTACACTCGCGGCTGTCGACCTAGGCATCCTTAACCTCACCGATTTCCAAGTGCCCGATCCCACGGATCACTACTTTGGCCAACGGCGTCTGGGTGTGGGGTTGCGCGATATGTACGGTCGGCTGATAGACGGATTGAGCGGGGCAATGGGAGCTGTTCGCTCCGGCGGTGACGCAGCGGCATCGGCACAGTTGCAATCGCCCCCGCCGACCGAAGCGTTGATGGCGTTTTTCAGCGGTCCGGTCACAGTAGATGCAAGCGGGCACACGGTCATCGAGGTAGCCCGCCCTGCCTTCAACGGCACCGTGCGCCTTATGGCTGTCGCGTGGTCGGAGTCGGGTATTGGCAATGCGACGCAGGATGTGATCGCTCGCGATCCGGTTGTGATCACGGCCAGCCTCCCACGTTTGCTTGCACCTGACGACAGCAGCCGCTTGCTGCTCGAAATGATCCCCACTGGCGATCAATCGGGCGATATGAAATTGGAGATTTTTGCTGACGCAGGGGTGGCATTGGGACCTGTACCCGCTCAGGTTAACCTAACAAGTGGGAATACGCTGCGTCTGCCGCTGGAGATTATTGCACGTGAAATCGGGGATCATGATATTATCGTTCAACTTACGATGCCGAATGGTGAGGCACTGCGCCGTGTTCTGCACATGCCGGTTCGTATCAATGATCCGGAGGTCGCAACGACCCGCCAGTTCTCGCTTGGCCCTGATGAGACATTCACCTTCGACACGGCAGTTCTGACAGGTCTGCGTGCAGGAACCGCGAGTGCCTCGCTGAGTGTGGGCGCGCTGGCGCGATTTGACGTGCCGGGATTGCTGCGCCTGCTAGATCGTTACCCCTATGGCTGCACGGAGCAGGTGACCTCCGGCGCACTGCCGCTTCTTTATTTGAGCGATCTAGCGCAGGATGCCGGTTTGGGCACTCCGCCCGAAATCGATGCGAAGATTGCTAATAGCATTTCAAAGGTTCTTGCGCGGCAGTCAGCGAATGGTGCTTTTGGAATGTGGCGCGCAGATACGGGCGCTTTTTGGCTGGATGCCTATGTCACTGATTTTCTGTGGCGTGCGGATGCACAGGGCCATGCTGTACCTGCGCGTGCCATGGCTTTGGCGCTGGACAATCTGCGCAACCGGATCAATTTCGCGCCGGATTTTGACAAGGGAGGCGAAGATATCGCCTATGCCATGTTGGTACTTGCCCGCGCCGGTGCGGCCCAGATGGGTGATTTGCGATATTATGCGGATACCAAAGCTGGTGCATTCGCCACACCGATGGCCGCGGCACAACTCGGGGCTGCACTTGCGGCTTATGGCGATCCGGCGCGCGCCGATGTGATGTTTGCACGCGCCGGCGCCCTCATGCTGCGTCCTGCGGATCAGACTGTTTGGCGTGATGATTTCGGCAGTGATCTGCGAGACCGCGCTGCTGTTGTCACGCTTGCTGCCGAGGCGGGAAGCACCGCGCTCAGTCTCGCCGACATCACGCGATCGCTACAGCCCCAAGGGCGGGGTTTGTCAACACAGGAGGCGGCTCAGGTTGTGTTGGCTGCCCATGCGTTAGGAGTCGCGCAAACCGACACTGGTATCGAGGTAAATGGTCAACCGGCGACGGGAAACGTGGTGCGGCGCATCAGTGACCGCGATCCGGTCGTGACCACCCTGCGCAACACCTCACGCGACAACATCGACCTGACGCTTACAACATTCGGGGTGCCAGAGATCTCGCCCGACGCTGGGGGCTATGGCTACGCGCTCACGCGGCAGTATTTCACGATGGAGGGAGTTGAGGTTACCGGTCCTTTTGCTTCTGGCACGCGACTGGTCGCGGTTCTGAACGTCCAACCCTTCGAGCAATTCGGCGCACGCTTGATGATCGACGATCCGCTTCCGGGTGGTTTCGAGATCGACAATCCAAGCCTGCTTCGCAGTGGCGCGGTACAAGCGCTCGACTGGCTAAGGGTGGTGGAACCGCAAAACGTCGAATTCCGCGCTGACAGATTTCTGGCGGCGGTCGATCATGACGGGTCAGAAGCCTTCCAGCTCGCTTATGTCGTGCGGGCAGTATCGCCGGGGGAGTACCATCATCCTGCCGCGTTGGTCACTGATATGTACCGTCCTGAATATCGCGGTAATACCGCTGCTGGCCGCTTGACCGTCACCCCGTGAGGAGGGGCGCACTCTGTCTGGTGGCGCTTGTTGTATCGCTTGGCCTTGCTGCTCATTGCCGCGACAGGATTGATCGTTGGATCGCGCAGACAGTACTACCGCCGGTCTTGTCAGACGTGAGCGTGGAGGTGCGCGGGATGGATGGCACCCTACTGCGCGCCTTTGCGGTGGAGAATGGTCGCATGCGTCTGGCGCTTCGACTGGAGGAGGTCGATCCGAAGTTCGTTGAAATGCTCATTGCCTATGAAGACCGCCGGTTTTTCCGTCATCACGGCGTCGATTATCGCGCCATGCTGCGGGCCGGCGTACAGGCGCTCTGGTACGGTGAGGTCGTCTCGGGGGCGTCTACAATAACCATGCAGGTTGCCCGTCTACTGGAAAACTCCGGCACCGGCAGCAGCGCGGGAAAGCTTCGGCAAATAAGGGTTGCATTGGCGCTGGAGCGGCACCTGTCGAAGGCGGAAATTCTGACGCTCTACCTACATCACGCGCCTTATGGCGGTGCGGTAGAAGGGTTACGCGCTGCCAGCTTTGCATGGTTCGGCAAAGAGCCTGTGCGCCTGACCGAGGCCGAGGCTGCGCTTCTGGTGGCTCTGCCGCAATCGCCAGAGAAGCGCAGGCCTGACCGGCATCCACAAGCCGCACTTGAAGCCCGCGCACGGGTGCTTGCACGCTTGCAATTCGCCCCTGAGGCGCGCCAGCCTGAAGTGCCGCGCCAGATGCACGCCTTTCCGCAGGACGCGCCCCATCTAGCCGCCCGTTTGCACCGTCAGTCAGCAGCGACACGTCGTCATGATACAACGATCGACCCGCATATGCAGCGACAGATGCAAGCGCTGGCACTGCGGGCTGTCGCAGGGCAGGCAAAGGGCGTTTCTGCTGCGATCATGGTCGCAGACCACAGCACAGGTGCAATTATTGCGCATGTTGGCTCCCCTGCATTCAGCGGTGACAATGGCGCGCTCGGGTTCGTGGATATGACGGACGCCTTGCGCTCCCCGGGGTCGACGCTCAAACCGCTGGTTTACGGTCTGGCGTTCGACGAGGGGCTGGCCCATCCCGATACGTTGATCAATGATGCGCCTGTGGCCTTTGGCAGTTATGCACCTCAGAATTTCGATGGGCAGTTTCGTGGCATGCTGACGGTACGCGACGCCCTCACGTTGTCACTGAATATTCCACCAGTTCTGCTTACGCATGAATTGGGTGCAGCGCGGTTGATGTCGGGTCTAAGGCGCGCAGGAACGCGGCCCGAGTTGCCTGCGGGGCAAGCAGGCCTTGCTGTGGCTCTCGGCGGTGTGGGTATGCGGCTGACGGATCTGGTGCAGCTTTATGCAGGGATAGCCCAAGGAGGGCGGGCCGTCCCGCTGCGCGTAGAGCGGGAGCATGCTGCGAAGACAGGTCGCTTTTTATCGCCTGTCGGGGCTTGGCAGGTATCGCATATTCTGGCTGGGATCGCGCCGCCGTCCGGCTTCTCTGCCGCCACGGGACAAGTCGCTTATAAAACCGGAACGTCATACGGGCACCGCGATGCTTGGGCGATCGGTTTTGACGGACAACATGTGGTTGGTGTCTGGCTGGGGCGTCCTGATGGCACGCCCGTGCCGGGGGCATTTGGCGGTGATCTGGCGGCGCCTGTCCTGTTTGAGGCGTTCGGCCGCATCGGGAGTATTCGCATGCCGCTGCCGCTGCCTCCCGCAGACACACTTATCCTTGGTACCGCGCATTTGCCCGCTCCTTTGCGTGTTTTTCAAAGCCGTGAAGCGGTGTTCTCCGACATCCCCAACCGCCCCGTTGTGATTTTTCCACCCGATGGCACCGTCCTGCGGCGCAGCGGTTTTGGCGTCCCGCTCAAACTGCGGGCGGGCGTGCTGCCGCTGACGGTACTGGTGGACGGCCTGCCCACAGTGACAAACTTGCGGGTTCGTGATGTAGTGCTACCATTGTCGGCGGCTGGTTTCACAAGAATTTCGGTTGTTGATGCGCAGGGACGCAGCGACAGTGTGGAAATCCGGCTGGACTAATCCGCGCACCAGTGCGAGTGATCGGCCATGTCCCTTGCCCTGTCCGTCCTTCCCCTTTTACTGATTTTGGTCGCGGGTTATGCGCTGGCAAAATCTGACATTATTCCGCGCACACAATGGGACGCAATCGAGACGCTGTCTTTTCGTGGACTGATCCCAGCCACTCTGATTTTAGCGATTGCGCAATCGGATCTCTCGCTGGAGCGTTTTGGTGGATTCGGCCTTGCGCTTGTGGGTACACTTGCAGTGATCACAGGGCTTGCCTTGTCGTTGCGCCTGTTGCCGAATGCAAGGCTGGGCAATCCGGCTTTTACCTCCTTGTTTCAAGGCAGTATCCGTTGGAACGCCTTTGTCGCACTTGCTGCAGCTGAGCAGTTCCTGTCGGGTGGTCTGGCCCTGATGGCAGTTGCCATTGCCGTGTTGATCCCACTCATCAATGTGACCTGTATCGTCGTATTGGCCGCTTTTGGCCCTTCCAAAGCCAGCGTTTCCAAGGTGCTGAGCACTTTGTCGCGTAATCCGCTTGTGCAGGCCTGTGTCATTGGCCTCACCCTAAATCTAGGGGGGATATCGTTGCCCGTGCCATTGGCCGAAGCGTTTGACATGATCGGGCGTGGCGCATTGGGGGTCGGTCTACTGGCGGTCGGTGCCGGAATCAGCTTACGGCGGCTGACCCGTCTGGACTGGCGTGTGTGTCTTGGCGCGTTTATGCGACCGGTCGTTGCCTCATGCGTTTTTGTAGCAATGGGGCTGCTATTAGGTCTGTCAGGTGTGCAGATATTTGCAGGCGTGCTGGTGTTCGCCGCGCCTGCCGCGTCTAACGGATATATTGTAGCCAAGCAGATGGGTGGCGATGCGAACCTCTATGCCGACATTATGACGTGGCAGGTGGTTTTGTCGCTTTTGGTCCTTCCGATGTGGGCGCATATCTTGCTCTAAGGGATGGATCAGCGCCGCCCTTCGCGCAGCCAGGCCGCAGTGATCAAACCGGCACTTAGCAAAAGAACAAGCCATGCAGGCAAGATTGGCGTCTGGCGTACGTCACGCGTCTCGTAGGCATCGCGCGGCGTCAACCCGATCCAGCCGCGACCTGCCGCAGGTCTGCCCACACGCACATTGCGCACATTCGGCAACCCCTCTTCGAGCCGTGAAACACCACCGCGCAGGGCAGCGACAACAGGCTCAAGCACTGATGGATCTGCAATCGTCTCTACAAATTCGCGTGGCGCTGCGGGGCCAAGGCCGATCACGCTAAGCTGGTCACCGTTTTCAAGACGGTAGAGACCAATCTCGGGTCCGGAAAAAATTGCTTCGAACCGGCCCGGCGCAGCAGGTGAAAGGGGCATCTCGGTTACGGCTCCATCCGGCCCGGTGATCGAGAGGGGGGGCACATCCTCACTCAGGGTACGCCGCTCGATCCGCATCGTCTGGCCGATGGCCGTCGCGGTCAGGGCCTCTTCCTCTAACTCGGGCTCGCCCATCATCCAGTGCGCAAGACGGCGCAGTAGTTCCAATTGCGGGCCGCCGCCCTCATAGCCACGGTTCCACAACCACGCGTGGTCCGAGGCAAGCAGCGCCACACGACCTTCCTCTACACGGTCAAGGATAAGCAATGGCTTATCCTCAACACCTGTCATCACCACATCGCCCGAGGTTGCATCAACTTCGATCTGGCGCAGCCAACGGCCCCACTCACCGTTCTGCGGTAGACCTGCTGTGACGGGATGCCGGTTGCCCAGATCACTGACCACCGGCAGATATGGCTCTTCCATCACCCGCGCGGTTGGAGTGGCCGGTAAAACAGCACCCAAAGGTGAACGAAACAGGCTATCTGCGCTGGCGAAGTCAGGCCCGGCAGAAACCAGCACTGCCCCCCCTTTGCGTACGTAATTCGCTATATTCTCGAAGTAGAGGGAGGGTAGGATGCCTCGCCGTTTGTAGCGGTCAAAAATGATCAGATCAAAGTCTTCTATCTTTTCCATGAACAGTTCGCGCGTGGGAAAGGCAATCAGGGACAATTCGTTCACCGGCACGCCGTCTTGTTTTTCCGGCGGGCGCAGAATGGTGAAATGCACCAGATCGACGGAGCTGTCGGATTTAAGCAGGTTGCGCCACGTGCGCCCGCCCGCATGTGGTTCTCCGCTAACCAACAGAACGCGCAAGCGGTCACGCACACCGTTTATCTGGATTATCGCCGAGTTATTGCGGTCTGTCAGTTCGCCGTCAGCCTGAGGCAACGAAAAGCGGATCACGTTGCGCCCGCCATGAGGCAGGGTTACCGGCAGTTCGAGATCTTCTCCGATTGGCACACGAAACCGCTGTGGATCTTCTGCGTCGATGGAAATATCCAGCTCGGTAACGCCATCTGTGGTGGGAGCTGCGCCCAAATCATCAACCCGCAGAGTAAGGACAACGGGTTCCCCGATAATGGCAAAGGCAGGCGCGCCGATCACGCTTAAACGGCGGTCCCAATCTGTGGCCTCGCCGCTGAGTAAAACATGAAAGGGCGCGGGAAGGTCGATCGGCAAATCGGCATCATGCACACGGCCATCGGTGACGGCGACGATACCAGCAACACGCGCACGCGGCTCCTCTGCGAGGGCCTCGGTCAAGGCGCTCATCATCTCGGTTCCGGCATCGCCTTCGCCATCGCGAATGGCAATGCGGCGTAATTCGGTATTCGGGCGCGCCTCGATCTGGGCTGCGAGGCTATCTGCGGCGTCGGACGTCTGCGCGGTGCGATCCCCCAGACGCTGGCTGGCGCTTTCATCTTCCAGCATGAGGACGATATCAATCAGTGGTGCGCGGTCTTCCTGCTGTACCGATGGCCCCGAAAGTGCCGCAAGCACGACCAGTCCCGCCATGGCGCGCAAGGGCCAGCCATGCAGGCCACGCACCATCGCCAAGAGAACGCCCAAAAACGCAATGACACACACCATCACCAACAATGCCCACGGGATTAACGGGTCGAATACAATCGTCGTTGTCATTGGCCCAACCGATCCAGAAGCGCAGGCACATGGACCTGATCCGATTTATAATTTCCCGTCAGCACATGCATAACCAGATTGATCCCAAAGCGGTAGGCGATCTCGCGCTGACGGTCACCGCTGAATCCGCGTCCGACAGGTAGCAAAGGTCCGCCGCCGGAATTCACAGCCCATGCCGAAGCCCAGTCATTGCCACCGATTACCACGGGCGTCACACCGTCGTTTAAGTCACGAAAGGGCATTCCCTCTACCTGCTCGACATTCGGGTCAGAAGCCTCGACCCAGACGTCGCGGCTATTGTGACGGCCTGGAAAATCCTGAAGCAAATAGAAAGTGCGCGTGATCACGTGATCTTCAGGAAGCGGCTCTAACGCAGGGATATCAAGCGATGCTGCCAGTTCCTGAAGCTTGCGGCCGTTCGGGCTTGAGGCTCCGAAACTCGCAGTGTCGGCGTCGCGCGTATCAAACAGGATCATCCCGCCAGAGCGCAGATAGTTATTAAGCTTTACATATGCATCGGCGGACGGCATCGGCTGCTGCGCGGTGATCGGCCAGTAGAGTATTGGAAAAAACGCAAGCTCGTCTGTCTCGAGGTTCACGCGCATCGGGGCTGATGGCTCGACCGAGGTGCGGAAAAACAATGTATCGCTTAGACCGGTTAGACCCGCGAGCGCAATCTCGTCGACGCGGGCATCGCCGGTGATGATGTGGCCAAGTGTGAGTTCCGATACGGCAGCAAGGGCAAATTCGTCTGCGGTAATCTGGGGGCTGGAATTCTGGGCATCGACAGGGGCCCCTGTGATCAACAGCGCGCCAAGAACTGCAGCCGCTGCATTGCTCCTGCCTAGCAAGCGGCCAGACAACGACAAGGACACGACAACGTCGGCTAAAAGCAGCAGGATCGCAAAGCTTAGCAGCAAACCGGCAACAGGCTGTTCAGGTGTCACGGCCAATCCGCGTACCGATACATCGGATGGCCAAGTAGCAGGGGAAAGCGTGCTGTCGGGGGTAAGAACATTGCGCGCCAGTGTCCGGTCGCCAGACGCATAAAGACCGGGCGGCAAAAGCGGGCCTGTCGGCTCCTCCACCAGCGCGGGACCGTCTACACCGGGCAGGGTACCAGCGTCCGACAAAGTCCCGAACCCGTCGAGGATGCGGCGCGGTATCCATGTGGTACCTTCAAGTGCGGCAGTAGTAGCACTCGCAGCAGAGGAAGATACTGCCAGCCGCTCCATCATTCCGACGAACAATCCCGACAGGGGCAGGGTGGACCACTCCGCCGTTGCAGTAACGTGGAACAGGACAATCTGCCCTTGTCCCACATTTTTGCGGGTTACCAGAGGGGTGCCATCGCTCAATGCTGCAATAACACGTTCCGACAACGTCGGGTCGGGCTGCGCCATGACCTGCGCACTGACGGTAACGTCAGCGGGGACATCCAGACCAAAAAAGGGTGAGCCATTAGCGAAGGGCGACAACGCTTTCGGCTCTCCCCAACTCATCGCGCCACCAACACTGCGACCACCCGCACGCAGGCGCACAGGCATCAAGGGGTCTTCGTCGATCCGGCTGATATCGCTTGCCGCAATACGCGGCCCAGCAAAACGGACCAGCATGCCGCCATTCTCAATCCACTCGGTCAGGGGCGCTGCCTCTGCCTCGCCCAGGGTCGCAATATCGGCGAGCACGATTACGTCGGGATTGGCGGGCAAGACGTCGCTCAGCGAGCCGTCGAGCAAATCGGCAGTAGGGGCCAGGGCCTGTTCAATATAGTGCAATGGCGACAGCAGTTCCAAACCTTCGCGACTTTCACGGGCAGAAATCAGCGCAACCTCACGACGGCGCAGGCCGTCATCACTTAGCGTGCTGGCACCGGCGGAACGTTGGCCTGCAATGTCAAACCGTGTGATACGCGCGCGCAATTCCGAAGGCAGCACGATAGCTGTCTGTGCCTCTGTCTCGTCGGATGCGAATGTTGCCGTCGCCGTAGCAAGTATGCGCCCGTTACCTGCCGGATCGCGTCCCTGTGCCTGAATAACGACCTCGCGCTCTTCTCCTGCGATCGCACGCAGAACACGTAATTGCACCGCTCCATCCTCGTAGGCAGGCGGCAGGATTGCCAGCACATTCGCGGCAGTTTGGTACGCTTCGACCGTTCCGCGCTGTTGCAGCATTTCAATCAGCGCGTCGCGCCCTGCATACTCTATTGTATCGCTGAACCATACCGTGTCGAAATCGCCCACTCCAGCGAGGGCTTGTTCCGCGCGGCTCAGCATGTCCATGCTTGGCTGCCAAGGCGCGGGGGACAGACCTGCGAGACGGGTGCGCCACACGTCTGCTGATTGAAATACAGGCGCTTCTGGCCGAGTCAGGGTTAAAAATCCGACAGTCCGGCCAAGACGGCTGGCGCGGGTCAGCTGTGCCTCGATTGCTTCTTGTTGCTGTGGCCAACGTGTCGCTCCGGCCCAAGAGCCATCCAAGACGAACAGCAAAGGTCCATCGCCTTCGGCCTGCTCTGCTTCGGGATTTAGCACCGGACCGGCTAGGCCGATGATGATTGATGCTACCGCAAGCATGCGCAGCAGCAGTAACCACCAAGGCGTGCGGTCCGAAACCGTCTCGGCGTCTTTCAGGCCCAGCAGAAGAGCCACGCCCGGAAAACGTCGCTTGATCGGGGCAGGAGGTACTGCACGTAGTAAAAGCCACAAAACCGGCAATGCCCCCAGCGCCAGCAAAAGCCACGGGGCCGTGAACCCAATAGCACCAAAAACCATCATGCCGCCGCCCCCCGCGCATCCAGCGCCCCATAAAGCCATAGCAAACCGGCTTGTGCCGTGCTGTCTGTGTGATGGATGCCATAGCGCCATCCTGTCAGTGAGCAGAGTGATTGTAGTTCGGCTTTGCGCTCCGCAAGTCGTGCAAGATAGCGGTCGCGCAGATCATTTGCCTTCAAGGTTTCGTGGCTCATGGTGCCACCCATTGACTGAAAAATAGTGCGGCCAGTAAAGGGAAACGCTTCTTCTGATGGGTCCAGCACGTGACAAATCACCCCACGCACGCCGCGATCAGCGGCTTTGGTCAGGGCTGTGCGTACACCCGCAATGTCGCCCATAAAATCGGATATAAATACAGCACGGGCATGCGGGATCATGGCGCGGTGCTCTGGCGGGGCATATTCGGTTTGGTCATCGCGACACAGCAGTTGGGCAAGCGCCATGATCTGTGGACGCCCCGCACGTGGTGGCAGCTCTGTACCTGTCAGGCCCACACGCTCTCCCCCGCGGTTCAGCAGGACAGCAACAGCCAGTCCCAATATCCGCGCTCGCTCGATCTTTTGCGGAACGGTATCGGACGATGTGAAGCGCATCGAGGCCCCTTGATCGACCCAGAGCATTACAGATTGCGCAATCTGCCACTCGCGCTCACGCACAAACTCGGTATCTCCCATGGCAGAGCGTCGGTAATCGATTGCGCGGCGGCTATCACCCACTTGCGCCGGCCGGTATTGCCAGAAATCGTCCCCCGCGCCTGCGCGCCGTCTGCCATGCTCGCCCAGCAGGACAGCACCAGCCAGATGCTCCGCCCGCGCCAGAAGCGCGGGAAATGCTGCGGCCTCACTTTCGGACGTTGCGCGCAGGGCGAGGGGATCACTCATGCAACGGCAACTTTGGGTGTCGCAAGTGCAGCGGCAGTTTCGTCAATCAATGCGGTTAGGCTGTCGCCGCGCGCACGTGCCGCAAAGTTGAGTGCCATGCGATGGGTTAACACAGGGCGTGCCATATCAATCACATCCTCGGCAGAGGGTGCCAGCCGCCCCTGCAAAAGCGCACGAGCCCGAACTGCCAGCATCAGCGCCTGCGCGGCACGCGGGCCCGGGCCCCATGCAACTGTTTCTTTAACTCGCTTACTTACGCCGTCTTCATCGGGACGAAAGGCGCGTACCAGATCAAGGATCATCTCGACTACGGAATCGCCCACTGGCATCCGCCGTAGCAGTTTTTGCGCAGCCAATAATTCGCCGGAAGTGAACACCTCAATTGATTGCCCTTCTGCCTCACCAGTGGTGGCGATCAGAATGTCACGCTCGGTCGCGCGATCGGGGTATTCGATGTCGATTTGCACAAGAAAACGGTCAAGCTGCGCCTCGGGAAGTGGGTAGGTGCCTTCCTGCTCGATCGGGTTCTGGGTCGCAAGGACATGAAACGGCTTGCCCAGCGGGCGGCTTTGCCCTGCGACGGTCACCGTTTTTTCCTGCATCGCCTGCAAAAGCGCGGATTGTGTGCGCGGGCTGGCGCGGTTGATCTCGTCGGCCATCAAAAGCTGACAAAATACCGGCCCCTCGATAAAGCGGAAACTGCGTGCACCCGTGGCGTCGGTGTCCAGCACTTCGGATCCAAGAATATCGGCGGGCATGAGGTCGGGAGTGAACTGCACGCGTTTTCCATCCATGCCCATCACGGTGCTCAAGGTTTCGACAAGACGGGTCTTGCCCAAACCGGGAAGGCCGACCAAAAGGCCGTGCCCGCCACACAGCAGCGCGGTCAGCGTGAGCTCGACCACGCGGTCCTGCCCGATGAACTGTGCAGTGATGGATTTGCGCGCTTCCCCCAGCTTTTCGCCCAATGCTTCGATCTGTTCGATCATGTCGTTGGTGGCCTGTGTGTCCGCTTGGGTCATGACTTCTCCGCTTTGCAGGTTATATCGGTATCATGTAAGTGTATCTTGATAAGAGGGAATGGCAAAAGCAATGAGCGGACAAAAAACTGTTACCCCGTCAGCAGAAGGCCTCGCAGCCTCTATAAAAGCGTCAAAAACACGCGGTTTACCGCCGGTGGAAAAGTGGAACCCCCCGTTTTGCGGTGACATTGACATGGAGATCCGTCGCGACGGAACGTGGTTCTACGAGGGAACGCCAATCGGAAGGCCCGGTCTCGTCAAATTATTTGCTTCGATTCTGATACGCGAGGGCGAAAAGTATTTTCTTGTGACGCCGGTCGAAAAAGTCGGCATCCGGGTTCTTGATGCACCGTTTATCGCCGTGGACTTTGAGGTATCGGGCGAAGATCGTGACCAACGTCTCACATTTACCACCAATCTTGATGATATTACTGTAGCGGGCGAAGATATGCCGCTTCGATTTGTACGGGATGCGGAAACAGGCGAGCCATCGCCTTATGTGTCTGTACGTCGCAATCTGGAAGCGCTGATTGATCGAAAAAGCTTTTACCGGCTCGTTGATCTTGGGGTGCATCATAAAGGCATGTTCGGCGTCTGGTCGGGCGGTGTGTTTTTCGGAATCATACCATCGGATGAACTGCCAGCAGAGGCGTAACGTTTGTGAGTGATGGATCCGCAACCTTATGAAAGCCGCCGCCAACCTGAGCCACCTTTGGCCCGAACTTCCCTTTCTTGACCGTTTCGATGCAGCTGCGGCGGCAGGATTTACTGGCGTAGAGGTGTTATTTCCCTATGACATTCCGGCAAAGGATACCCAGCGTGCGTTGATGCGCGGGGGATTGCAAATGGTGCTAATCAACGCTCCGCCACCTAACTATACGGGTGGGCAGCGCGGATTTGCTGCGGTGGCAGGGGGTGAGGCGCGGTTTGCCCATGATATGCGTCGGGCAGGTCGCTATGCGCAGGAACTTCGTGTGCCGATGATCCACGTGATGTCCGGTGTGGCGCAAGGTGACGGTGCAAAGGATACTATGATTTCCAACCTCACTGCTGCGACAATGGCAGCGCATGAGGGACTGATGCTAACGTTAGAGCCGCTTTGCCCACAGTCCCAGCCTGATTATTTTTTGAACGACTATGCGCTAGCAGCAGACATAATTGCCTCGGTCGGTGCGCCAAACTTAAGACTACAATTCGACAGCTATCACGCCCAGATGATCCATGGCGATGCTGTGGCTGTATTCGAAAAATATCGCGACCTCATCGTGCATGTGCAGATCGGAGATACACCGGCCCGCGGTGCGCCGGGGACCGGTGATGTGGATTTTCCCGCTCTATTCACTGCGATGCGAGGCGCGGAATATGATGGATGGGTAAGCGGTGAATACACCCCCGGACATGCGACCAAAGATACGTTGCACTGGATGGAAATGCTGTAGGTCAAAGCATTGGGTCAGGAAAGAAAACGGGACCGTCGAGTGGGCGCCATTGGGGATATTTCTGCATACTTGCTGAAAAAGTCGGCCCGTTCAGTAAGTTGGAAAGCCACTCGTGGACATTCGGCCAAGGCTGCGCATCAAACCAAGGCTTGTCGATGAAGGCAAACTGACGGACGAAAGGTACAATCGCAAAATCCGCCAGACTGGGTTTATCAAAAAGCCACAAATCGAGCTTTCGATCAAGATCGCCTAGGAAGGTGCAAGCATTGGCGTGGTGCTGTGTTGTGTCATCATTGGGATAGCGGCTCGTGTATTTAGTGCGGTCCAGCGCATACTTGAACGGTCCGTCTGTCCGGCTGATCCAATCTATAGCGTCGGGCGGCATGTCCAGCCATCCGTGCGGATCGTTTTGCTTCAAGGCCCAGCGCATGATGTCAATGCTCTCGTCAATCACCCCGTTCGCATGCACAAGGCAGGGCACGGTGGCCGAAGGGGAAACGTCCAGAAACGCCTGAGGCTTGTCCCGTAGAACAACCTCCCGCAACTCGACTTTGCATTGCGCTGCATGCAATGCCATCCGCGCCCGCATTGCATATGGACAGCGCCGGAAAGAGTAGAGGATGGGCGTCATGTCTTTAACGCTCTTAATGCGCCTGTGCCCAGTTTGCCCCGGTGCCCGCATCTACGCTTAGTTTCACATCCAGCTTTACCACAGGATCAGAAGCGTTTTCCATAATGTCACGGGCCACCTTGATCAGCGCATCCTCGGCGCCTTTGTCCACTTCGAACAAAAGTTCGTCATGTACCTGCAGCAACATTTTTGCGGGCAGTCCGTCAATCGCGGCGGGCATGCGGATCATGGCCCGGCGGATTACATCGGCAGCGGTGCCCTGAATGGGAGCGTTGATTGCGGCACGGGCTGCAAAACCGGCGCGCGGGCCTTTTGACGCAATTTCGGGCGTGTGGATTTTACGACCAAACAGTGTCTGGACATATCCATGCTCTTTAGCGAACGCTTTTGTGTCATCCATATAGGTCCGGATGCCGGGAAAACGCTCGAAATAACGGTCGATAAAGCCCTGCGCCTCTGCACGTGGAATGCGCAAATTGCGGGCGAGGCCAAAGCCGGAAATTCCGTAAATCACACCAAAATTGATCGCCTTGGCCTGACGGCGAATCTCTGGCGTCATTTCTTCCATTGGCACATTGAACATCTCGCTTGCAGTCATCGCGTGAATATCGAGACCGTCTGCAAACGCTTGCTTCAATGCAGGCAGGTCGGCGATGTGGGCAAGCAGACGCAGTTCGATCTGGCTGTAGTCGAGGGCGACCAGAACCTTGCCTTCTTCCGCTACAAACGCTTCGCGGATGCGGCGTCCTTCCTCGCTCCGGATGGGGATGTTTTGAAGGTTCGGATCAGTTGAGGATAAACGGCCTGTCGAGGCGCCGGTAATCGAATAGGACGTGTGCACACGGCCAGTATCGCGGTTTATATGGGTCTGCAGCGCGTCTGTGTACGTCGATTTCAGCTTTGAAAGTTGGCGCCAGTCGAGTACGCGACCGGGCAGTTCATGCTCTGTTGCCAGATCCTCAAGCACGTCGACACCTGTAGCATAAGCGCCTGTCTTGCCCTTTTTGCCGCCCTCAAGTCCCATTTCGTCGAACAGGATTTCACCCAACTGCTTGGGTGATCCTACATTGAATTTCCGACCCGCCAGTGCATAGATCTCATCTTCCAGCCCTGCCATTTTCTGTGAAAAGGCATTCGACATGCGACTTAGCGTATCACGGTCAACTTTGACGCCGTACCGTTCCATCTGTGCCAAAACAGGGACCAGCGGACGTTCCAACGTTTCGTAAACCCGTGTGGTCTGAACGCGGTGCAGCATTGGTTTGAACATCTGCCACAGTCGCAGTGTAATGTCAGCATCTTCGGCGGCATAGGGTACGGCCTGTTCCAGCGGAACCTTATCAAAAGTTACGGCAGATTTTCCCGAACCCAAAAGCGGCTTTATCGGGATAGGCGTGTGGCCAAGATATCGCTCCGATAGGGTGTCCATACCATGACCGTGGAGGCCCGCGTGCATCGCATAGGACATCAACATCGTGTCATCGAACGGAGCTACTGTGATTCCGAGTTGCGCAAAAATCTTGGCGTCATATTTCATATTTTGCCCGATCTTTAGGATCGCAGGATCCTCCAGCATCGGCGTAAGCAGGGTTAGCGCCTCTTCGACTTTCATCTGCCCCTCGGCCAGGTCATCAGAGCCGAACAGATCGTCAGAGCGGCTCGTTTTGTGAATAAGCGGGATGTAGCACGCTTCGCCCGCCTCGACGCACAGCGATATCCCCACAAGCTCGGCAATCATCTCGTCCAGTCCGGTGGTCTCTGTATCAACCGCAACATATCCACGTGCGTAGATACGCTCTATCCAGCCTTCTAGAGCCGTTTTGTCGCCGACCATGGTATACTTGGCCTCATTAAAGGGCACGACTTTGATCTCGGGTGCGCCCTCAACAGCTGCGGGCGCCGGAATGGCGGGTGCTTCGACTTTGAGCGTGTTTGCGATCCGCTGTGTGAGCGTGCGGAATTCCATTTCAGTCAGAAATTTGAGCAGCTTGTCAGGGTCCGGATCGCGAACCTCGAGATCGTCAAGCGTGAAGTCCAGCGGGGTATTGTCGTCCAGCAGGACCAGCTTCCGCGACAGGCGGATCTGGTCGGCATGGTCGATGAGGGTCTGGCGGCGCTTCGGTTGTTTGATCTCGCCTGCGCGCTCCAGCAGGGTGTCGAGATCGCCGTATTCGTTGATGAGAAGGGCAGCGGTTTTGATGCCAATGCCGGGCGCGCCGGGCACGTTGTCGACGCTGTCGCCAGCCAATGCCTGTACGTCTACGACCCTCTCGGGATAGACGCCGAATTTTGCATGCACGCCATCACGGTCAATAGTATTGTTCTTCATGGCATCGTGCATTTCGACACCGTCGCCGACCAGCTGCATCATATCCTTATCAGAGCTGATGATAGTGCATCGACCGCCCGCTTCGCGGGCCTGCCGTGCCAATGTGGCGATAATGTCATCGGCCTCAAACCCTTCTTTTTCCTCGCAGGCGATGTTGAAGGCAATTGTCGCTTCGCGGGTCAGAGGAATTTGCGGCCTTAGGTCTTCGGGCATTGCCTCGCGATTGGCTTTGTACTGATCGTACATCTCGTTACGGAAGGTGTGGCTGCCTTTGTCAAAGATAACGGCAACATGCGTGACATCCCCGCCAGCGTTCCCTTCGACATAGCGTTGGAGCATATTACAAAAGCCCGACACGGCCCCGATGGGTAGGCCATCGGATTTACGGGTGAGAGGCGGCAGCGCGTGGTAGGCGCGAAAGATAAACGCAGAGCCGTCTATCAGATGAAGGTGGTGCCCTTTGCCAAATGCCATGTGCCTGTGCTCCCTTTGTGCGGTGAGCATCCTTTTGCCACGCGTGCGGCGGGATCAAAAGAGGCGATAGCGCGCAGGCTCAGACTTTGCCTTCGAAATCCTCATGGACAAATTTGCAATCGCAATAGCCGCATTCGACAAATCCCTTGTCGACAGGGATTTGCAGCCAGACGCGGGGGTGGCCCAATGCGCCCTCCGCACCATCACAGGCGACGCGGTATGTCGTAACAATACGGGTTTCAGGTGCGTCGATTGTCATGGCAAGCCCTTCGGATATGGCAAAATTGATTGCGAGTGTTATGGCTAAAGCGGGCGGCACGGGCAAGGGGGTTGCGCCTTGCCTTCCGTGCAGGGACGGTAAATCTACGCGAACTCCGCCCATAGTGTCCTGTATGTGGATAAAGTGGTTCACGTCCTCGAGCGGTATGGCTACAAGGCGCTAAACCGAATGTGAGCCGGAGCCTGTGCCCTATGCCGATCCCGAAACCAGTTGTATTGTGTATTCTTGATGGCTGGGGCATTGGCGCTGTGCGCGAAGGGAATGCACCTCTGTTGGCGCATACCCCGAATATGGACCGCCTTATCGCGCAGGCCCCTGCTGCGACCTTGACGACCTTCGGCCCTGATGTCGGTCTGCCAAGGGGTCAAATGGGCAATTCCGAGGTTGGCCATACCAATATCGGTGCAGGCCGTGTGGTGGCGATGGATCTGGGTCAGATTGATCTGGCCATTGAGGAGGGCAGTTTTGCCGCCCATCCCCCGCTACAGGATTTTATCGATGCGATGCAGGCCTCGGGCGGGGTTGCGCATCTTATGGGATTGGTTTCCGGCGGCGGGGTCCATGGCCACATCTCCCATATGATCGCAGCGGTGAAAGCGATTACAGAAGCGGGTATCCGCGTTGTGATCCATGCACTGACAGACGGACGCGACGTGGCTCCGCAATCCGCACTTGCCGATCTGGCCAATCTCGAGGCGTCCTTGCCCGCAAAGGCGCGTATCGTCACCCTGACAGGGCGGTATTATGCCCTTGACCGCGACAACAGATGGGACCGTGTGGCACTGGCGTTCGGCGCTATTGCGCGTGGTCAGGGTGCGGTTATCGCCAGTGCGCAGGCAGCGGTGCACGCTTCCTATGATGCAGGCATTACCGATGAATTTATCAAGCCCTGCGTGATGGGTGGCTACGCTGGCGCGCAGGACGGTGACGGACTGTTTTGCCTGAATTTTCGTGCCGACCGTGCGCGTGAGATCATGTCTGCACTCGCTGCTCCCGATTTTAACAGTTTTGATCGCGGCGCACCTTTGAATTGGGGCGCTGTGATGGGAATGGCCGCCTACTCTACGGTACATGGCGCTTTTATGACCACAATGTATCACAAACCCGAGATCATCAATACGCTGGGCAGCTGGGTCGCGTCCAAGGGGCTGCGCCAGTTCCGGCTGGCCGAGACCGAGAAATATCCTCACGTAACTTTCTTTCTCAACGGCGGCGCGGAGGTGCCCGAGATTGGCGAGGACAGATTTATGCCGCTGTCGCCCAAAGTGGCGACCTATGACTTGCAGCCGGAAATGTCCTCCGTCCAAGTCACCGATCAGCTGGTAAAGGCCATCGAGGCTCAATACGATTTGATCGTCGTGAATTATGCCAATCCTGACATGGTGGGTCACACGGGTGATCTAGCGGCGGCGATCGCGGCCTGTGAAGCTGTGGATAAGGGCCTTGGGCACGCGCTGGAGGCGGTGGAAAAAGTGGGTGGCGCAATGATCGTGACTGCGGATCATGGCAATTGCGAGATGATGATAGATCCTGCAACTGGCGGGCCCCACACGGCTCACACGCTCAACCCTGTACCAGTCGTACTTGTGGGGGGACCGCAGGGTAGTCGCCTGCGCACCGGCCGTCTGGCCGATCTGGCGCCGACTGTGCTTGCGCTGATGGGCCTTGATCAACCTGAAGAGATGACAGGGGAGAGCCTTCTGACATGATCCTGCGCGCCACCTTCTTTGCTTTGGCATTTGCGACAGCCGCCAGTGCGCAGAGCGATGCATCCGCGGAGGCACGGGCGGCGGTGGTGATGTTGGAAGAGGCCGTTGTTCAGTTAGAAGCGGCAGACGGGGCGCGGGACCGTGTGCAGGCGTTGACCCAGACAATTCAGGCGTTTGAGACAGGTCTGGCCGCGATGCGTACGGGATTGCGGCAGGCAGCGATCCGCGAGGCACAGCTCAGTGCAAAGCTGGAGGCGCGCGATGGCGAGGTGGGCCAGTTGCTCGCTGTCTTGCAGCGGATCGGCACCAATAATCCTACCGCGCTGCTGCACCCTGATGGACCGACGGGCACCGCGCGCGCTGGGCTGCTTTTGGCGGAGCTTACGCCAGCCCTCAACCAGCGCGCCGATCAATTGCGCCGTGATTTGCAAGATGTGCAGACCCTGCGTGCTCTGCAAACCAATGCCGAAGAGCGCCTGCGCACCAGTCTGACAGCCGTGCAGACGGCACGGACCGAGCTAAATCAGGCGATGGCAGAACGTACCGATCTGCCTAAACGCTTTACCGAAGATCCGATATCAACGGCCATCCTCATCGCCTCTACCGAGACTTTGGGCGGATTTGCATCTGGGTTGTCGCAGATTGTGACTGACGAAGATATCAATGTGGCGCTTCCCGTCGGCATTGACGGTCAGATAGGTGATTTGCCCCTTCCCGTGCGCAGTATCGTACTGCGCGCCATGAATGAGGCCGACGCCGCAGGTGTCGTCAGGCCAGGTGTTTTGCTGGCGACGCGTCCGCGTGCCATTGTCACATCGCCAACGGCGGCTACAATAAGGTATCAAGGGCCGCTAATGAATTTTGGCAACGTCATGATCCTAGAGCCGCGTTCTGATACATTGTTTGTGCTTGCTGGACTCGAGACAGTATACGGTGAAATAGGACAGGTTATTGCGGCAGGAACGCCCGTTGGATTGATGGGAGGCGCGGAAGCGGGTGCCGAATTGTCAACAGATGGTGATGGCACTGGTGCAGCTCGCTCAGAAACGCTCTATGTAGAAGTAAGGCAGGATAATGTACCCCAAGATCCCGCATCTTGGTTCAGGATCGACAAGGATGGATGAGTAAATGAAGAAGTTTTTGATGGCCGCGGCCGGCGGTACGGTTGCAGGCATAATCGCCACAACGCAGATCGCCGCACCGCTTCTGGCACAGGAAGCCGCCAAAACCGAGAATGTTTACGAGCAGCTTGACCTGTTTGGCGATATTTTTGAGCGGATTCGCGCGCAATATGTCGAGGAAGTAGATTCCGGCGAACTGATCGAGGCGGCGATTAACGGTATGCTTACCTCGCTTGATCCGCACTCAAGTTATCTTTCTCCGAAAGACGCCGTGAAAATGCGCGAGCAGACCCGCGGCGAGTTCGGCGGACTCGGCATCGAAGTCACGCAAGAAGACGGTTTTGTAAAAGTCGTCTCGCCCATCGATGGAACACCGGCGGATGAGGCAGGGATCGAGGCAGGCGATTTCATTACCCATGTGGACGGCGAAAGCCTGCTTGGGCTGGTACTGGACGAAGCGGTCGAACTAATGCGGGGGCCTGTCGGCTCCGATATTGTGATCACCGTTGTGCGCGAGGGCGAAAGCGAGCCCTTTGACGTGACCATCACCCGCGACACCATCGAGTTGACTGTTGTGCGCTCGCGCACTGAAGGCGACAGCGTCGTTCTGCGCCTGAGTACTTTCAACGACCAGACCTACCCGAAGATGGCCGAGCAATTGGCAGAAAAGGTCGAGGCGGCGGGTGGTATCGACAATATAAACGGTTTTGTCATTGATCTGCGCAACAATCCCGGTGGTCTGCTGACGCAGGCGATCAAAGTTTCTGATGCTTTCCTGAACGAGGGCGAGATCGTGAGCACACGTGGCCGTGAGGCCGCAGACGGTGACCGCTTTAATGCGACAGTGGGCGATCTGGCCGAGGGCAAGCCGATTGTCGTGCTGATCAACGGTGGCTCCGCATCTGCCTCCGAGATCGTTGCAGGTGCCTTGCAGGATCATCGCCGTGCCATCGTGGTTGGCACAAAAAGCTTTGGCAAAGGGTCAGTGCAGACGGTTATGCCGCTACGTTCCGAGGGGGCCATGCGCCTGACGACGGCGCGGTATTACACACCGTCGGGCCGCTCGATCCAGTCATTGGGCGTTTCTCCTGACATCATAGTAGCACAGCCCCGCGCGTCCAGCAGTGAAGAAGAGGAAGAGACAACAGTAGGTCGCTCCCGCTCCGAGGCTGATCTACGTGGCAGTTTGAACAACGACAGCCTGAGCGAGGACGAGATCAAGCAGATTCAGGCTGACCGCGAGAAGGCTGAAAAAGCTGCTGAATTGCGTATCGAGGATTATCAGTTGGCTTATGCTATCGATATCCTAAAAGGCTTGTCGGCACTGGGGCCACGGGACTAATTCAAGCGCACATTATGCGATGGTAAAAGGCCGCCCCCTGAACGGGGCGGCCTTTTGCATGGGAGGTAAAAGTAATATCGAAGCCGGTTTGCTACAAACGCACACGGCATCGCGAATGCATTGATGTATGATCTATGCGCTGCTGAGGTTGTGCCAGACGGAGGTGGTCAAGCCGGCGGAACCATTAGCACCATTAGGACCCTTGTCTTTGAGAAGTCCGGATGATCACGGCAGGGTCTTGTAAGATTATGTTGGTATTGTCCGTCTCAACTGGTCTCGAGGCAGTGTCGGCGGAATGCACGTTTGAGCATATCCAGCTCTGCGCGCAACAAATCAACCTCGACGCGCATATCATCGCCCAATGCTTCGCCCGCCATTAAGGTGATCGAGGCAAGAGTTTCGTTTGTAGCTGCATCTGCCACCACGATGGTCTGCATGCCATCAGAAATCACTTCGCTCGGAATAGGAATGCGGACAGAAAATCCATCACCGGCCTCTGTAGGGCTGACATTCACATCCGGCACTTTTACGCCCTGATGGGTCACGTCAAGCTTTGGATCAGTATCCTTTGCCGCGCCAGTGAGCAGGCCTTCCCAAAGGCCTTGGCGCATTTTTGTTTTGGTCAGCACAAGGTTTGTCATAATAGTCTCCGTCGCCGTCTGCGGCGCTCACTCTTGTTTGCAAGTCTCAGATCTGGGCGCGGGGGCGGCGTGAAAACGTCAGATCGCGCAAGGTCACCTGATTCATCTCAGGGCCCTCGAATATCAGGTCGAGCCACGCGCCTTCGATCCGCCGCTCGTTCAGGGTGGAGTAGGCCAGATCAAATTCGACAACTGTCTGTTCTTGCGTCAGGTCCAACTCGCGCACGATTTGTTCGGTGTTGGGGCCGTTCTTGATGTTGAGGCGGGCAAAAATTTCGATCGGCTTCTCCAGCTCGACGATCACATCCATGCGGATAAGATGGGTACGCTTCATACCCTCAACGCCTTCGGGCGGCAGATCAAGGACGAGCGACAGAAATGATCCGTCAAAGCGAAACACGTCCATACGCAACCCATAAGGCGCAAGATCCTCCTCGCGCAGATTACGCACTTGGCGCAAAGATAGCTCCGACAGCTCGCAGTCGTGAAACAACGTGACCTCGTTGCCCAGCATCGAACGGGTTTGAACACCGGACATGCCAGGATTGGGCAGCGGGCCACGCCACAGTTCGGGCCGCCAAGCCCAATCGGCATTGTGCGGCTTGGGGAACGTCGTCGAGCCTATAAGGGGAAGTGCCAGCCGCTCGTCCGCGATGTGGATCAGCTGGTCAAGATGTGCTTTGAGCTGGCGTGCCCTGATCCGCTGGCGTCGTAAGGATGCCAGATCAGCTCCCCGCGCCAACCGTGCATTTCGCGCCCACTTGGATAGGGTCCTGCTGAAAAACGCTTTGTCAAAGAGGTGTTCGCCGATTTTGGCCATGTCTTTTGCCCTGCTACCTACTGCGTTCTGATCCTGCCCGATGTCGGACCATATCTCCGGAACTGTGCGTGTTGCCTGCACGATGCCACGCATGCGCACCGGCACGCAAGCGTGGTAATCTGTTAGCCTGCTTTGGTCTTGTCCGATGTGCGGCTGATCATTTCTTCCAGCACGGTAGCGCCTTCTTCGGATACGGCGCGCTTGTCGATGGGGCCAAAAAGGCTTGCTGACATTATAAAGTTGCCGACCTGCGCAACAGAGCGCCAGTGATGCGGAGACAAGCCCCCTGCGGGAGCGGGACCAGTTGTTTTGAATATAATGCTAGAATTACTTTGCCGCGTTTCACGGGGCGTTGCGACACCTGCCGCTTTTGCAAGGTCTTGCGCGGTCGGAAGAGGGGTGTCCGCACTGCTGCGCGCGAGACTTACGGAAAGCACACCTGCGGGCGCCCCCTCCCCTCCGGTCGCTGCTCCGAGATTATCACAGCGCGCCATCAGCGCGAAACTCTGGCTGAGGCTGTCAGGGTCGATGCAATAGCCCGCCGGCGGTACCAGAGTTACATTGCCACGCATCATGACTGCTTGGGTAAGGGGTACTGCGGGAAGCGCGGCATCTTCGGGTGGCACAAGGTTAGCTAGTATGGTGCCGCTCGTATTGGAAGCGTCGCAAGCGCTCAGCATTGAAATAATGCCGAGCGCTCCGAGGGGCCTAGAGGTCCATGTAATCATGACGCTCTTTCTTGGCGCCTGGATGCGTGACGGCCCCGAGATAAGTCGGGCCGACCAGTTGTGCGTATTTCCAAAGTGCGCCGGAGGCATAGATCGTCTCTCGTGGGCCGGACCACGCCGCCTTGCGGGCTGCCAACTCTTCGTCCGACAGATCAACAGAGATCGAGCCGGTAATCGCATTGAGGGTAATCATATCGCCGTTTTTGAGCAATGCGATCGGACCACCAAGCGCAGCCTCGGGGCCTACATGGCCCACACAAAACCCGCGTGTCGCGCCTGAAAAACGGCCATCGGTGATCAGTGCTACCTTCTTGCCCATGCCTTGTCCCGACAGTGCTGCCGTCGTTGCAAGCATTTCGCGCATGCCTGGACCGCCGCGCGCGCCCTCGTTACGGATCACGAATACGTCGCCCTCGGAATAGGTGCGGTTCTGCACGGCCTCGAACGCATCCTGTTCGCATTCGAATACCAGCGCGGGGCCGGTGAACACGATATCTTCATCCGACATGCCGGCAATTTTCACGATGGCACCTTCGGGTGCGAGGTTACCTTTAAGGCCCACAACGCCGCCGGTTTTGCTAATCGGATTGGTGATCGCGTGAATCACCTTACCGTCTGCATCGCGGGCAACCTTGTCCAGCTCTTCACCCATGGAATAGCCGGTGACGGTCATGCAGTCTTCATGGATGAGGCCTGCCTTGCGCAATTCGCGCATCACGACAGGCACGCCGCCCGCTTCGTACAGATCCTTCGCCACATAGGCGCCACCCGGTTTCATATCAACGAAATGCGGCGTGTCGCGGAAAATGTCGCAGACGTCCTCGAGGAAGAAATCAATCCCTGCTTCATGGGCCATGGCAGGCAGGTGGAGACCCGCGTTGGTGGAACCGCCTGTGCAGGCCACAATGCGCGCCGCGTTCTCGAATGCCTGCCGCGTGCAGATGTCACGGGCGCGGATGTTCTTCTCAATGAGGTTCATCACGGCCTTACCGGATGCAATCGCATATTCATCGCGGCTCTCGTAGGGGGCAGGCGCGCCGGAGGAATTGGGCAGCGCAAGGCCGATGGCCTCGGCCACACAGGCCATTGTGTTGGCCGTGAATTGACCACCGCACGCGCCGGCAGACGGGCACGCAACCCGTTCAAGCACTTCAAGCGCTGCCTCGGACAATGTGCCGTTCTGCCAGTTGCCGACAGCCTCGAACATGTCCTGAACCGTCAGGTCACGGTCTGCGAAGTTTGCAGGCACGTCGGAGCCTTTTGGCGCGCGACCCGGCAGGATAGACCCGCCGTACATAAACACAGACGGTACGTTGAGGCGGATCATCGCCATCATCATACCCGGCAGGGATTTGTCACAGCCGGCGAGGCCAACAATTGCATCATAGCAGTGGCCGCGCATTGTAAGCTCAACAGTGTCGGCAATCGCTTCACGGGAGGCGAGGGAGGAGCGCATCCCCTCGTGGCCCATGGCGATACCGTCGGTGACGGTGATGGTGGTGAATTCGCGCGGGGTGCCCTGCTCGGCTTTTACGCCGATCTTGACCGATTGCGCCTGACGGTTGAGCGCGATGTTACACGGTGCCGCCTCGTTCCAGCAGGTGGCCACGCCCACCAGCGGCTGATGGATCTCCTCTTCCGTCATGCCCATCGCGTAGTAGTAAGAGCGATGCGGCGCCCGCGCAGGGCCTTCGGTGACATGGCGACTGGGCAGTTTGGATTTGTCGAAACGGGGATTGGTGGACATGAAACGGCGCTCCTGCATAGAATTCTTTTGAAACGGCATAATGGTGCAGAGGGGTTGCTGCAAGCTTTTGCAGTGCGGAGCAGCTGCAATCGCGTTGCAAGTCCTGACGAGGTGACCCGAATTTGGAGCGACATATCGGGGGTGACACCCGGCGCGGCGTGGAAACTCGATGTGGTAAAGCCGGCGCGCAGTTCATTAACATGTGAAAGCCGCGGACACGGGCTATGTTTTCTAAGCGTTGTAATACGGCGGCGCGCAGCATAGTTTGCGCGAACCGCCCTCGAAGAAAGCCCACCCATGGACCGTAGTCTGTTCGCCTTTATCTGGAAATACTCCAAGCGCGAGCAGCTGGTTTTATTAGTGGTGACAATTCTCACCTTCCCGCTTCTTTACGCCACGCTCGAATTGCCAAAGCGGATCATCAACGACGCGATCGGTGCCGAGGGCCCGATGGTAAGCGCCTTTGGCATCGAGCTGAGCCAGATCCAGTTTTTAACCGCACTCTGCCTTGGCTATCTTGGGGCTGTTTTGGTGCATGGCCTGCTGAAGATGCGGTTGAACACGATGAAGGGCGTCACGGCAGAGCGCTTGTTGCGCCGCTTCCGTTTCGGTCTGATTTCGCGGATGATGCGGTTCCCAAAACGGTATTTCCAGAACACCTCGCAGGGGGAACTGGTAAGCATGGTTACCTCCGAAGCCGAACCAATGGGCGGGCTGATGGGAGATTTCATCGCACAGCCCGTTTTTCAGGCAGGCCAGATGATCATTATTGTGGTGTTTCTCTTCCTGCAATCCTTCTGGTTCGGTCTGGCGGGTGTCGCCCTTATCCCGCTTCAAGCGTACGTGATTCCGATTTTGCAGCGCCAGATTAACCTGCTTAACAAGGACCGTATCAAGGAGGTGCGCATGCTGGCGGCCGAGATTGGCGAGACGGCGGCAGGTATTGACGATCTACGAAACAACGGCGGTTGGCGTTTCAGGCTGGCAGGTTTCACCGACCGTTTGGGGCGGCTTTTCGACATCCGCTTCAAGATCTTCCAAAAGAAATTTTTTATGAAGTTCCTCAATAACTTCATCACCCAGTTGACGCCGTTCTTTTTCTATCTGGTGGGTGGCATTCTGGCCATTCGCGGCGAAATCACCGTGGGTGCGCTGGTGGCGGCTCTGGCCGCGTATAAAGACCTCAGCGCACCTTGGAAAGAATTGCTCGATTATTACAACCAGACACAGGATATGGCCCTGCGCTGGGAGATCGTGACAGAGCGGTTTGATCCCGCAGGCATGATCGACGAAAGCCTTTTTGAAGGGACGCCACAAGACATTCCGCATCTTGTCGGGGATATCAAGTTGCAGCACGTATTCGTCCGCAGCTCAGAGGGCAGCGTGGTTCTGGAAGACATTACTCTGGAGATACCGAAAGGTGCGCAAGTCGCGATTAAGACGTCATCGGTCTCCGAGCGGCGCGCATTTTCGGAGCTGCTCACCCGCGAGGTGATGCCGACGCGGGGAACCGTCACCATGGGCGGTCTGGACATTGCCACACTGCATCAAGCGGTGATCGCGGCGCGCATCGGATATGTGCGCGCGCAGCCTTATCTGTTTCACGGCACGATAGGTGACAACCTTCTGATGTCGCTGAGGACCTCGCCCAGCACCGTGTTATGGGACCCCGACAAGCGCGACCGCGCAGGTATCGAGGCGCGTAAGTCTGGAAACAGTCCGGATAGTTTTCACGCCGAATGGATCGATCCGTCGCTCGCTGGCCTGAACTCAATGGAGGATGTCTACGGGTGGTGGTTCGAGTTGAGCCGCATTCTCAATACCGACGAACCGATCATCCGTGGCATGCTGGGCACCCGCATCGATGCAGAAACGCATCAAGAGCTAACCCGCTCTCTCGTTGCGCTGCGGCCAAAGGTCTACGAGACCCTCAAAGAGCGCAATCTCGACCGTGCGGTGTATCGTTTTGATCCTGACAAGTTTAACCCGTCCATTCCATTGGGGGGCAACCTTCTGTTTGCCTCGCCGCGCTATGACATCAGCCAGCAGGGGCTAGCGTCGGAAAAAGCGTTCATCGGAATGATTGCGGAAAACGGTTTGGCAGAGCAGGGCATCGCCATCTCGCAAACCCTCATCGAGACGTTGCACCAGACATTCGGCATGGACGGTACCAACCATCCGCTTTTCACCTCTCTCAACATCGAGGAAGGCCTCTACGAGCAGTTGGTCGATATCGCGACACGCCGGCGCAAACAGGGCGATGGCGCGCTCAGCGAGGCAGAATTTGCCTTGTTGCTCACAGTGCCATTTGCCTTCACGGCAGAACAGATTGGTCCTGCTTTCCCCGAAAGCTTCAAGGATGAAATTCTAAATATCCGCCGCAATCGCGGCTCTGCGCTGCGCGAGCTGTCGCGGGAAATGTTTGTTCCAATGGCGCCCGAGAATTATTTCCCCCGCCTGACCTTGCTGGAGAACCTCATCTATGGCCGCATTTCAGCGATGGCGGGGATGCAGTCAGATCTGGTGGTCGATGCCGTGTCGGATGTGCTGCGCGATCACGACCTGCGTGCGCAGGTTGCAACCCTCGTTTTTGATGTTCCGACAGCCATCGGTGGAAGCAATCTGACCCAGTCCATTCAAGAGCGCGCCGCTTTCACTCGTGCCGCGATCAAGCGGCCCGACATCATTGTCTTTGATCAGGCGTTGGGTGGCAGTGATCTGAGCAGCACGCGTGAACGCCTTCGTGATTTGATGCCCGACACCACGCAAATCTTTCTGGATGACCAGTTCGATGCGCCCGAAACCTATGATATGTTCGTCGAGATCAGCCACGGCCGCATTGATGGCGTGGACAGCACCGACCAGCATGACAGTTCCGATAATATCTCCGATGACCTGCGGCGTAAGCTCAATCTGATCCAGCGGAATTCTTTGTTCTCAACGCTGGCGCCACGTGCGCAACGACTGCTGGCATTCGCTGCGCAGTGGTATGACGCGCCTGCAGGAGCCGCGATTTTTGACACCGGGCAAACTGCGGATGCTGTGTACTTGTGTCTCTCTGGCAAGGCCGAGATACGCATGCTCGACAAACAGGGTGCAGAGCATCATATCTCGACGGTCGAAGCAGGGCGGGTGATCGGAGATCTTGCTGTAATTCTGCGAGAGCCGCGACAGGCCAACCTCAAAGCAGTCGAGGATACCCGATTTTTGCGCATCGGCGCCGATCAGTTCCGATCGGTGATCGAGTCGGATACAAATGTTCTGATGAGCCTGCTAAAAACCGTGGCGGGCCACCTCAATGGTGCTGCAGAAGTTATTCGCGACGCGCAAATTGACATACCCCGAAGTGCTCCCGGAGATAAGAAATGAGCGGTCTGATGCCAGATTACAGGGCGCACCTGCTCCATACCAAAGTGGCTGAACCTCAGGCGAAGCTATGGTGGACCTTGCTGGGTCTGGTTGCAATGGTTGGTGTCTACATACCACTCGCACTTTTCTTTAATCAGGCCATCTCCGAGCTTACCCGCTACCGCCCTGGATTTCAGGGCGAGTTAATGGCGGGGGACACGCCGCTGGCGATGTATGTGCTGCTGGCAAGCTTTGGACTGATCAGCGCCAGTGTCTTTATCGTAGTTAAATTTGTTCATAAGCGCAGTGCGCTGACAGTTTTCGGCCCAATGATCCTCGCAGTGCCACAGTTCTTCTCGGTTTTGCGGGCGATGGTTGTTCTGGGTCTGTTGATCTTAGTGCTGCCGCCCTATGGATTTGGCAGTGATCTGGTGCCTAACCTTGCTTTGGGGCTTTGGGCGCTTCTTCTGCCAATCTCGCTTGTGGCTGTATTCGTCCAGATCAGCGCGGAAGAGATATTCTTTCGCGGCTACCTTCAGCAGCAACTTGGTGCGCGTTTTCGCTCCCCGCTTGTCTGGATGGTTTTGCCTTCTGTCTTGTTCGCTGTAGGCCATTACCAGCCCGCAGAAGCGGGCGAGAACGCTGTTATGATCGTGGTATGGGCAGGTTTGTTCGGCATGTTGATGGCGGATCTGACAGCGCGTTCGGGCAGCATTGGTCCTGCGATTGCGGTCCATTTTGTGAATAACGTGACCGCACTCCTCATCACTGCGCTCCCCGACAGCCTTGGAGGGTTGTCATTGTTTCATACGCCATTCGGGATGACAGACACACAAGCGCTGCGCGAATGGTTGCCTGTTGATTTTGCAATGATGATTGTGAGCTGGCTTGCAGCTCGGCTGGCCCTTCGCCGCTGATTGCAATTCCCGCGCGCGCCCCTTATTTGATGGCAAGGCGTAACGTAAAGAGGTCGCGATATGAACTGGATCAACAACTATGTCCGTCCGCGGATCAATTCGATCTTCTCGCGCCGCGAAACACCCGAGAACCTTTGGACGAAGTGCGAAGAATGCGGCACAATGCTGTTTCACCGTGAGGTCAGCGACAATCTGAACGTCTGCACCAATTGCGGCCACCATATGTACATCACTGCCCGTGAGCGTTTTACGGCGCTGTTTGATGGTGGCATATTCGCCGAGGTGAAGGTGCCCGCGCCTACCGTCGATCCGCTCCAGTTTCGTGATCAAAAGAAATATCCGGAGCGCCTGCGCGCTGCGCAGAAAGCCACCGAAGAAAACGAAGCGATGCTTGTGGTATCGGGCGAAATCGGGCGCACTCCGATCGTGGCCTGTGCACAGGACTTCAGCTTCATGGCCGGCTCCATGGGGATGTACGTTGGCAATGCGATAATTGCCGCCGCCGAAGAGGCCGTCAAACTGAAACGTCCCCTGATCCTGTTTTCTGCTGCTGGTGGCGCACGCATGCAGGAGGGTATTTTGAGCTTGATGCAGATGCCGCGCACGACCGTTGCGGTGCAGATGCTCAAGGAAGCGGACCTGCCGTATATTGTTGTGTTGACCCACCCGACAACTGGTGGTGTCACTGCCAGCTATGCGATGTTGGGCGATGTACATATTGCAGAACCGAACGCCCTGATTTGTTTTGCCGGTCCGCGTGTGATCGAGCAGACGATACGCGAGAAGCTGCCTGAAGGGTTCCAGCGCGCCGAATATCTGCTCGAGCACGGGATGCTGGACCGCGTCACCCCGCGCACCGAGATGCGCAACGAATTGATCACCATCACCCGTATGCTGATGGGTCTGCCACCTGCGGTACGGGGCGATTTGCCGCCACCCGCCGAGATACCCCACGAAATGACAGAGGCCGAGACCGCGGATATGCCTATCCCCGAGGCCCCCAAATAGACTGCATCAGCACGTCCACCCCACCAGTACAAAGCGATCCCGCCATGAGCACTCAAACTTCTGACCTCATCCTCGAGCGGATGATGGCGCTGCACCCCAAGATTATCGACCTGACGCTTGACCGAATGCTCCGACTACTCGAGGCGCTGGGCAATCCGCAGAACAGCCTGCCGCCTGTAATCCATATTGCCGGCACCAATGGCAAAGGCTCGACGCAGGCGATGATCCGTGCGGGGCTGGAGGCAGCAGGGAAGACCGTCCACGCCTACACGTCGCCGCACCTCGCACGGTTTCATGAGCGGATACGGCTGGCAGGAGAACTCATTTCCGAAGAGGCGCTGACGCAGGTGCTGGACGAATGTTATGCAGCCAATGGCTCCAACAGCATTACCTATTTTGAGATTACGACCTGCGCCGCGCTTTTGGCTTTTTCGCGAACTCCTGCGGATTACACGTTGCTGGAAGTTGGTCTGGGAGGGCGGCTCGACGCGACGAACGTTATAGAAAATCCCGTGGTAACGGTGATAACGCCTGTTGATCTGGACCATCAGCAATATCTAGGTGAGACACTTCCCGAAATTGCAGGCGAGAAGGCAGGCATTATCAAACGCCGTGTGCCTTGTATCGTTGGTCCGCAGCAGGAGGCAGGGCTTGCCGTGATCGAAGCAACTGCCGCGCGCCATATGGCCCCGGTGAGTGTTTATGGCCAGCACTGGCATGCAAATGTCGAAGGCGGTCGCATGATCTATCAAGACGAACAGGGATTGCTTGATCTGCCGATGCCCAATTTGCCCGGCTTGCATCAGGTACAGAACGCTGGCGGGGCCATCGCTGTTCTGCGTACCTTGGGGTTCGATGCAACCGCCTGTGAAGGCGCGGTCACGCAGGCCTATTGGCCTGCCCGCATGCAGCGGCTCAAGAAGGGTCCGCTGGTAGATGCCGCGGAAACAGCCGAGCTATGGCTCGACGGCGGTCATAACCCTGCTGCGGGGCACGCGCTGGCTGCTGTGCTGGAACAGATGCCAAAAGTCCCGACTTATCTTATCTGCGGGATGCTCAATACCAAGGACATCAAAGGGTATCTGCGCCCTCTCGCGCAGCATGTAACAGCTTTGCATGCTGTATCCATTCCGGGTGAGGCGGCAACACTGCCCGCCGCGACAACGGCGCAAGCCGCTCAATCTGTTGGGATTACAGCTTTTGAAGCGCCCGATGCCGCAACCGCGCTTCGCGATATTGTAGGGCAGGCACCCCATGGGCGCATCCTTATCTGCGGGTCTCTGTATCTTGCAGGCAACATATTGCGGCACAACGGTTGAACAGCACACAATACAGATGACGCTGATTGACGAAAGGTCATGTGCCGGAATAGGAAGATGGGAATACCGGCGGGTGTAAATCAGTGCACTCAAACGGAAAAACCCGAGGACCGAGCATGCAGCCCAAGTCGACCAAACCGCATCTTATGACGCCTGCGCCTCGACCATCCGCGCTCCGTCAATTGATTGTTTGCGGAATTGCATTGGTGATTATGGGTCTGGGCGCGTGGACCTTGTTAGGCCAGTCGGCTCCCTATCATCCCGAAACTGGCGACAGCGAGGTGTCCCGTCGCGCCTCAGGTTTGACGGGAACGTTCAAAGGCAACTAGGCTTTTGACCAGTCATCGCTTTGCATTTCACGAAGGCGCGACGCGGTGCGCTCGAATTCGAATGTGCCTTCGCCCTCGAGATAAAGCATTTCTGGTTCCGCAGCCGCCGAACAGATCAACTGGACCTGTGCCTCATACAAAGCGTCGATCAGTGTCACAAAACGCTTTGCCTCGTTAAAATTGGTCCTGCCAAGGGACGGAATATCGTCGAGCATCAGCACTTTTACCGCCTCGGCAATCGCGAGATAATCCGCAGCGCCCAAGGGCTGTCCGCAAAGGGCATGAAACCTCGCACGGCCTACGCCATTGCGGAACATCGGCAGTATCACATCGCGGCCCTTCACACGCAGGGTCAGCGGCCCTGCTTCACCTCCGGCCAGATCCTTCCAGACCGCATTCATCGCTTCACGGCTCTCTGCATTGACTGGCGTAAAGTAGGAAGGGCTGCCCGACAGTCGGTCCTGACGGTAATCGGTCGGGCTTGCCAGTTCGTGCACCACCATCTTTTGTTTGATCATCTCAATGAACGGGACAAAAAGATCGCGGTTCAATCCGTGTTTGTACAAGTCGTCGGGAATACGATTTGAGGTGGTGATTACCACAACACCGTCCGCAAACAGCGCTTCGAACAGACGACCAACGATCATGGCATCCGTGATGTCCGTGATTTGCATTTCATCGAACGCCAGAAGGCGGACGGAACTGCTCACTGCTTTGGCAACGGGTGCGATTGCATCATCGACACCGGTTTTGCGGGCCTCATGCATCGCAGCATGAATTTCTTGCATAAAGGCATGAAAATGCACGCGCCGTGCCGGAATGCCGTCGAGGTTGTTAACAAACATATCCATAAGCATGGATTTGCCCCGCCCTACACCGCCCCAAAGGTATAGCCCCTTTGGCGGTTCTGGAGCCTTGCGGAAAAGGCCCTTCTTCACGGGCTGCAAAAGGGCGTCGCGGATGCGGTCAAACTCCGGCATCAGCGCTTCTTGCGCTGCGTCGGGACGCAGTGTGCCTTCGGCAATCATCCGGTCGTATTGTGTGCGCAGATTTGTCATGGCGCTTTTCCTACGCTCAAGCGGCGCGGTTGGAAAGTGTGTGCACACAATCATCCGGTTGACGCGCACATATCTGCCGGCACATTACTTTTTGGATATGCCGGAGCCGGACCATGCAAAAATCACCTCTCTTTTCACCAGTACTTATCGTCGGTTGTGCGATCATTATGGTCAGTTTTGCAATCCGCGCGTCCTTCGGGGTATTCCAGATCCCGATTGCGGAGGAGTATGGTTGGCTGCGCGCCGAATTCTCGCTGGCAATTGCGATACAAAATCTTGCGTGGGGCATCGGTCAGCCCATTTTTGGCGCGATGGCAGAGAAAATCGGCGACCGTAAGGCGATCATCTTTGGCGCAGTTATTTATGCGCTGGGCCTTATCCTGTCCGCAGGGTCCGAGACACCGATCGCCCATCAGACCTATGCGTGGCTTGTGGGATTCGGAATCGCAGGCACAGGATTTGGCGTAATTCTGGCGGTGGTCGGGCGTGCGGCCTCCGATGACAACCGGTCGATGGCGCTGGCTGTGGTTACCGCGGCGGGAAGCGCGGGCCAAATCTTTGGCGCGCCCTTGGCGGAGTACCTTTTAGGTATCATGAGCTGGCAGACGGTGTTTTGTGTCTTTGCTGCTGCGATCTTGTCAATGATCCTAACGCTGCCTTTCATGCGAGCGCCGGTACAGGCCAACCGCAACGAGCTGGGAGAAGCGATGGGCACCATCCTGCTGCGCGCCTTTAAAGACCCCAGTTACACGCTTATCTTCCTCGGATTTTTCTCTTGTGGCTATCAGCTTGCTTTCATCACTGCGCATTTCCCCGCCTTCGTGACAGAGTTGTGTGGGCCCATTCTGGCAGGTAGTGCGCTGCATAACATGGGCATCACTACGACGTCTGCATTGGGTGCTGTTGCCATCTCCCTCATCGGGGCGGCGAACGTGGGGGGCACACTGCTGGCTGGTTGGGCGGGCAAGCGGTACTCGAAAAAATATCTGCTGGCGGGGATCTATACTGCGCGGACTGCTGTTGCTGCAGTATTTATCCTGATGCCGATTACACCGCTAAGCGTGATTATCTTTTCGGTCGCAATGGGGTCTTTGTGGTTGGCGACCGTGCCGCTCACTTCTGGTCTCATCGCGCATATTTACGGGCTGCGCTATATGGGCACCCTTTACGGGATCATCTTCTTTAGCCACCAGTTGGGCAGTTTTGCGGGCGTTTGGTTGGGCGGGCGGATGTATGACGCTTATGGCACCTATACCACTGTGTGGTGGATCGGCGTTGCGGTCGGGGCGTTCAGCGCGATTGTGCATCTGCCGGTGCGGGAAAGGCCTGTCCGCTTTCAGCCGGCTTGATCAGGTGTCATGCCCCCAATCATCGCCTTCGGGCACGGGTAGAAATGCGGTGATGTGTGACAGGATTTGATCGGTATGCGTATAGGGAAGACCATGCCCTGCGTCATCAATCACTTCATGGATGACATCGCGGTTCCACGCGGCAAGGTACCCGATAGCGCTGGAGGGTATAACTGCATCCTCGGCCCCCCAGATCGCCAGCACAGGCAGCCCATTGTGGCGCAGCGCCATGTGCTCGCCCTCCATCGGGCTGCGTAAAATGCCCCGTAGGCTGGACAGGATAGCAGGGACAAAGCCCTTGAACAAAAGCTGAGCCTCTTGACCTTCGGATACTTCGCACGGGACAGAACCCTGCTTTTGCTCTTTGCGTATGCCACGGCGAAGCTGTTGCGGATAGATTGCCAGCATGAGCCACAGACCGGCAATTCCGCGGTCACGGATAAAATTGATCAAGGGGCTGTCTGCCCGAGCCATACCCGCAGGCGCCAGTAGCACCAGCCGCCGTACCCGTTCGGGGCAGGCGGCTGCGAACCCCGCTGCAATGGCTCCGCCCATCGAATATCCAATGAGGTGAAACGGGTGTTCGATTTCCAGATATGCCAGCAGATCAACAAGCTGTTGATTGAAAAAACCCTTGTCATGCAAGGCATCCGGCCTGTCCGAATAGCCGCGCCCGTAAAGGTCATAGGTCAGAACTCGATACCCTTTGGCCGTCAGCCCTTTTGCCAATAGCGCCCAGACAAAACTGGGTGTTGTGAGACCATGCACACAGACGATCAACGGCCCCTCTGCTTTTCCACGAAGGTGAAAGTGGGTAACCCCCTGCGACAGCTCCGCAAACTGGCCGGGTGCAGAGCCACGGCGCCCGTCACTCATAGGCGCTCGGTAATGTTCGATTAAAAACGGGGTAACAGCGATGCTGCCGACCAGAAGAAAGAGCCAGATCACGCGCCCGATTTACGCCATTGGTCGAGAATATAGCGGCTGGTCATCAGGTCCAGATGCGCACCGCCGCCGTTCTTGCAAATCGTAATCTCGTCATCTGAGCGGCGGGTAAACGCATCCAGATCGTAATAGTCTGCAATAACGTGATCGCGGGTAATCGCACCGGCCTCCAACGGAATTTTAATTTCGCCTATATGACCCAAAGTAGTGTCAAAACTGTCAACAAACAGTCGCGCGCGTTGAAGCGCTTCGTCGTCGACCTCCCGCATGTCGGGGCGGTAGGCACCGATCAGGTCAAGGTGCTGACCCGCCTGCAACCACGCGCCTTTGATCAGCGGCGCGGTTGTCATTGTCGCACTTCCAATAATTTCGGCCCCCCGCACGGCGGTTTCCAGATCACTCTCAACGCTGACATCGGGCAAGGTGGCGACAAAGGCTTCTGCACTCGCCCTGGTGCGGCTCCAGACGGTGAATGTCGCGTCAGGGAATGCAGCGGAGTAGGCCGCATGAAGGGAGTGCGCCACAGTACCTGCACCGACCAGCAGGATACGTTTTGCATCCTTGCGGGCCAGACGCCGCGCCGCAAGAAGGCTATCGCCAGCCGTCTTCCATTTAGTCACCAGATGGAAGTCGATGATTGCCTCCAGCGTGCCATCGGTATCCGAATACAGGCTCACACCGCCGTTGATGTTGGGTTTGCCCTGTGCGGTATTGCGCGGAAACACAGTGGCAGATTTTACGGCCATGCCCATACCGTCAATCCACGCGGCGCGGCTGAGAAGCGTATCGGGGTCACGGTAAAGGAATGTATCGCCAATCTCGGCCTTGGGCTTCAAATGACCCTCTGCCAAAGCATCGGTAAGTGCGATCCAGTCGAGCAGTTTTTCACCGTCAACAAAGGGGATGAAAGGGATGTTGGTCATTGCGCCTCTTCCTTGTTGAGTAAGCCTGCTGCGACCAACCTGTCGGCCCAGCCCTGCGGGGTCTCGAATAGATGGGTCTGCCAGCCGCGCATGGACGCCGCTGCGATATTTTCGGGACGGTCATCGGCAAAGAGCAATGCGTCACCGGACAGGCCAGAACCAGCTTCCAGCATCTGGTAAATCTGCGGGTCAGGTTTTACCACGCCCATGTGACCAGAAATAAAATCACGGTCAAACCCGTGCAGAAAATGGTATTTGGTTGCGGCTATTGCGTAAGTTTCAATCCCGAAATTGGTCAGGGAGAAGACAGGCACTCCTTTTCCTTGTAACGCTGCCATTAACCGTACGGAATGTTCAATCACAGGGGAGGCAATTGCGAGCCAGTTGTCGTGCCAGTGGTTGACCTCGTGACTCCACAGAGGGAAGGAGGCCGCGGTTTCCAACAGGACGCTCGTGAAATTTTCTCCACTGTCAACGCGGTCGTTCATGGTGTGCAGATCAACGTCAGTAAACAATGCGCGTCGCTGCACCTCACCGATAAGGCTGTCGAAATACCGCTCCGGTTGCCATTCGATGAGCACATTGCCAATGTCAAAGACCACTGCCTTCGGGGTCATGTTCTACCTTTCAACGCGCTGCGGAATTATTGTTTTATTCCGTCTATTTCAGTCTTGATGCTGCCCTGATTTCACGCTCCAGCGCCTCCAGAAAGCGCGACCTGTCGGCCTTTGTAAAGCCTTTCCCACCGCCCTGCCGGAAGGGATCTGCAGCACGCAAATCGGTCATCAGATCACGGGTGGCCAACACGTTACCGATATTGGCTTGTGTCAACGCCTCTCCGTTGTGTTTGATAACCCGCGCACCGGCTTCCACGCATCTGGCGGCCAGTGGAATATCCCCCGTTACAACGACATCGCCCACACCTGCGCGCTCTGCGATCCACATGTCAGCCACATCGGGCCCGTCCGGGACGATGATATTCTCTACATAAGGGTTCTGGGAGGGGCGTAAGCCGCCGTTGCACACCATATACATCTTGATCTTGTGGCGTGTGATCACACGCTCTGCCTCATCCTTGACGGGGCAGGCATCTGCATCAATGTAGACGGCTGTCATAGGGACCACAGGGCATCAGCATGGAAGGTCACATGATCCTCCATGAATGTAGCGATGAAGAAATAGCTATGGTCATAGCCAGGTTGCATGCGAAATATACCGTTCTGGCGGCGCTTTGCCATTGCGGCGCTCAGCGCTTCGGGCTGCAACAGATCGAGGAACTGGTCCTCGGTGCCTTGATCAATCAGTACTGGTCCATCAAATCCTTTTGCCTGCATCAACAGCGTTGCGTCATGTGCGCTCCACGTACTCTCGTCCGCGCCCAGATAGGCCGTGAGCTGTTTACGGCCCCAATCACTGGCCGTGGGATGCGCAATGGGTGCAAACGCAGAGACAGAAGTGAAGCGGTCAGGGTATGTCATTGCCAGTGTAAGCGCGCCATGCCCTCCCATAGAGTGACCGGTGATGGCCTGACGGGTCATATCGAGTGGGAAATGTTCAGCCAGAAGCGCAGGCAGTTCATCCGCGATATAAGTCCACATTTGAAAATGCGGCTGCCACGGATTTTGAGTCGCGTTTACGTAAAAGCCCGCTCCTTGGCCCAGATCATAGGCTTCGTCATTTGCCACGCCGGCGCCGCGCGGCGATGTATCTGGGAATACCAGCGCGATACCTTGCTCTGCGGCCCAGCTTTGTGCGCCTGCTTTTACCATTGCGTTCTCATGTGTGCAGGTGAGACCGGACAAAAACCACAGCACCGGTACAGGGCCGTCTTTTGCCTCCGCAGGCAAGAACAGCGCGAAGGTCATATCGCAGGCACAGCTGTCTGAGGAATGCGTGATCACATGTTGCGTGCCGCCAAAGCAGGCATTGGACGAGAGGGTTTCCATGAGAGGCTCCTTTTAGAGATTGATTATGGCTACCGAGGGCAGGGCGGCGGGGCAAGGGTCGAGTTTGTCTTTAGCCGCCTGTTAGCCACGCGATCCATAAACTCACTGAAACGATGCTGAGCGTGGTCGAGACAAGGATCGCTGCCGATACGCGCTGGGGTGCGACGCCGTAATGCTGCGCAAGAATATAAACGTTCCCTGCCACCGGTAGGGCCGCAGCCGAGATAATCACCGTGGCCTGATATGGCTCTACCTTGAAGAGGACAAAGCACCCAAAGGCGACAAAGACGGGGTGCAGCGCCAGTTTGCAAAAGCTGAGCCAACCGGCAACCGAGATGCGCTCAGCGGATTTGGAAGCCAACGAAGCGCCGATGGCGAACAGCGCACCGGGGGTTGCAGCAGCTCCTAGCAGGGCCAGAAATTCATTCATGGGGGCGGGAATCGGGATTTGCAGACCTGACCACAAAAGGCCCAGCGTGATCGATACGATCATCGGATTTTTAATTAGTCCAAGGCCAACTGTCCGCAAGATCGCCAGACTCATTCTGCCATCGCGGGATCCGGTAATCAGGATCACAATAAGCGAGGAAAACACAATAAGATCAACGGCTAGCGCCAGCATGACAGGGCCGATCGCCTCCGCGCCCAGAAGCAGGGTCAACATCGGGACACCCAAAAAACCGACATTCCCGATCACCGCGCATTGTGCTTCTATCGCCGTGACTTCGACATTGATGCCGCGAAAATAGCAGACCAGTGTTGCGATGCCATAGACGAAGGCGGTGCCCCACAGATAAGCGGCTACAAGGCGGGCGTCCCAGACCTCTGCCAGTGACAGGTTTGCGGAAAAGTTGAAAAGCATCGCAGAGAGGGCAAAGTAGAATACAAACTTTGTCAGATACGCCGTTGCCTCGGCTGTGAAAAAGCGCGTGCGCCCCGCCCAGTACCCCAGACCGATAAGCGCGAAAAATGGAAGTGTTTTGAGGAAGATCGCCAACATGCGGCCACAGATAGCGGTGTAGGTGAAAATCCGCTAGGAAAAATTGGAGTTGGTCGTTTGCGCTTGGAAGTGAACCGATCAGTTTATAGGTTGTCGCTCTGTCCAAGTGGAGCTGACATGCCAAAACCTATCGCCCAACGAAAGGATTCCATTCACCGCGGCCGCAAGTATGATCAGGTATTGGCGGGTGCGCGAAAGGTGTTCATGACAGAGGGGTTTGAGGGGGCGAGCGTGGATGATATCGCCCGTACGGCCCAAGTTTCCAAGGCGACGCTATATAAATACTTCTCCGATAAGCAGCTGCTTTTCATCGAAGTTGCGAACATCGAGTGCCAGCGTCAAGCAAGTGCTGCGTTGGACACGATTGACCGCACAGCGCCGCCCCGCAAGGTTTTGAGTGATACCGGCAGGCATTTTCTTGGCTTTGTGACGAGTAAGTTCGGGCTGCAGATGTTTCGCGTTTGTGTGGCGGAAACTGACCGCTTTCCTGAATTGGGCCGCCGCTTTTACGAGTCTGGTCCAGCGGTTTTGCGCCGCGAATTGGCCGCCTATTTTGAGCAGGCCTGTGCGCGCAACGAATTGGCGATCGAGGACTATATCATGGCAGCTGACCAGTTCGGCGAGTTGTGCAAGGCAGGGCTGTGGATGGAGTTGCTGTTTGGCGTTATAAAGGAAGCAACACCTGCGGAGATAGACCGTGTAGTGGACAATGCAGTAGATACATTTTTAGCGAGGTATGGCAGATGAGAGTGATGATTTTTGCAGGACTGCTTTTAGCAGGATGTGGCGCAGTGAAAGGTTCAGGCCCTGTCACCGCGCCTGCGACGGCAGCAGGGCCTGACACGTGCAATGCTGCCGCCCATCAGGGGCTGGTCGGGCGTGATGCGGCGTCCGCGCTGGTTCTGCCTGAGCCAAAGCGCCTTGTAGGGCCGAACGATGCCGTCACCACTGATTTCATTCCGACACGCCTGAATGTAGCGCTCGATGCGACGGATAATATCGTGGCGATTACCTGCGGTTAGGTTTTTGGCCGTTTGTCCAGAATTCGGACGGCTTTCCCCTCCGAACGGGGGACCGCGCCGATGTCGCCCACGTCGATCTTCACGCTTATGCCGACGGACTGCTTGACCAGTGCTGAGAGATGCGACGCGGCATCACTGCGGGCGCTGAGCTGCACACCTGCATCTGCGATCTCCGTCAGAATGCGCATCTGGTCCATGCGGTCAGGGCGCGTTAGCTCGATCTGGAAGTGAGGAGAAAGTGCATCGATCTGCATGAGTAGTTCTTCAATCTGGGTTGGAAATACGTTGACGCCGCGCAGGATGATCATGTCATCGCTCCGACCTGTCACCTTTTCCATCCGCCGCATACTGCGGGCCGTACCGCAAAGTAGCCGCGTCAGATCGCGGGTGCGGTAGCGGATGATCGGGAACGCTTCTTTGGTCAAGGAAGTAAACACCAGTTCCCCCTGCTCGCCATCGGCCACCACCTGACCCGTCTCAGGATTGATGATCTCGGGATAGAAATGATCCTCCCAGATGTGTAGGCCGTCTTTACTTTCGACACACTCCATCGAGACACCGGGGCCCATTACTTCGGACAGGCCGTAAATGTCCACGGCATGCATGTCGAACGCCTGCTCGATCTCCAGTCGCATGGCGTTGGTCCAAGGCTCTGCCCCGAAGATGCCGACCTGAAGCGAGCAATCGCGCGGATCAAGGCCTTGGGCGTTGAACTCGTCCAGAATGGACAACGCGTAGGAGGGAGTCACGGTAATGCCCTTCGGCTTGAAATCCTCGATCAGGCGAACCTGTCGCGGAGTCATGCCCCCGGAAATCGGTACGGTAGAAAGGCCCAGCGCATCTGCACCCAGATGGATGCCCATACCGCCGGTAAACAGGCCGTAGCCATAGGCATTGTGCAGCATATCCCCGGGGCACATTCCCGCCGCCCTCAGGGACCGTGCGACTACATTCCCCCAGTTCTCAAGATCATTGGCAGTATAGCCGACAACCGTCGGCTGCCCCGTTGTGCCCGACGAGGCATGGATACGCTTGACCTGGTCTTGTGGGACGGCGAACATTCCGAAAGGATAATTGTCGCGCAAGTCTGTTTTCACAGTGAACGGAAACTTTGCCAGATCGCTTAGATCGTGCAGATCATCAGGATGTACGCCAGCGGAATCAAAGCTGTTCTTGTAGAATGGTACATTGTCATATGCATGGCGCAGCGACCACTTTAGGCGCTTCAGTTGTAGCGCACTGATCTCGTCGCGGCTTGCTATTTCGATGGGGTCCAGTGTGCTGCGGGCGGGTGTCAGGTCTTTCATGCCAGCTCTCCGTCTTCGATAAATAGCTGCCCCTTGATCGTGCGGGACAGGCCGCGCATCGTGGCGACCGTCCGACCGTCCTCGCCGGTGACCATGACATCATAGACGCCCGAACGACCGCTGAGTGCTGTCTGCGATGCTGTCGCGGTGAGCATTTCGCCGTCTTTACCTGGCGAGATGTAAGTGATCTGGTTCTGCTGTGCGAGGGTCAGGCGGTTGTAACTGTTACAGGCAAAAGCAAAAGCGCTGTCTGCGAGCGTGAAAATATAACCACCATGGCAGATCCCATGACCGTTAAGCATCTTATCACTCACCCGCATTGTCAGCGTTGCCGCACCTGGCGCAATTTGAGTGATTTGCATCCCAAGGCTGCGGGAGGCGATATCCGCTGCCAGCATCGCTTCGGCAGCTTTTGTAGCACGCGCCTGTGGAGTCATGGATGCACCTATATGTGTTTCATAATTTTAAATTTATACGTTCATCTGTAACGCAATCAAGCAATTTGATGCTTGGGGCTTGATTTGCGCGGCTGTGGTGGCACATCCTGAAGTATGAATATTCCAACTCTCCCAAAACAGTCCGGCGCTGGGATGGCGCAGCGCCCCGCCGAGCAGGTCGCGTTCCACCGCACCGAGTTGTCGATAATCCTGTCGCTCTACGGCAGAATGGTAGCAGCGGGTGAATGGCGTGACTATGGCATTTCGCTCCTGCGCGAAGTTGCGGTATTTTCGGTATTCCGGCGCACGGCGGAAATGCCGTTATACCGGATCGAAAAACGGCCCAAGCTGCGGACAAAGCAGGGCGAATATGCGGTCCTCGGTCCGAACGGTCAGGTGCTAAAGCGCGGGCACGAACTTAAATCCGTGCTGCGCGTGCTTGAGCGGAAACTGATACGGGTGGTCGAGTAGCCCCCTTTTCCATCCATTCTGGCCAAGATGTAGCTTAATCATCCGCGGCTTGGCAGTCTGCGGTGTGAGGTTATTGCGCCATCACTCTGCGCGATGCGGTCGATCGCCTCTTGAATAGGCTCGAACACGACGGCCATAGCGTGCGCATTGGCATGGATAAGCGTCTCCTCATCCCATACCAGTGCTACATGCCCTTTCCAAAATAGCAAATCATTGCGCTGTGGATGTGATTCGTCCTCGATCAATGTGCCGAGTGCAGCTTCCTGCATATCACTGTCCCCGCTGCAGGGGATGCCGCAGGCCGCACAGGCCGCCTGAACCAAACCCGAACAGTCAATGCCCCACCTGCTGTTTCCGCCCCACAAATACGGCGTTCCCGCGAAGAGCGATGCAATGTCGGCTGGATCATCGGCAAAGTCGTCAATTGCGGTGATATGCTGGAGCGGAACGAAACCGTGCGTGGTCTGGATAAATCCATCTTTCTCGTCGAGTGCTGCGAGCAGACTACCGTGGCTCATCGCGCTGCGGTCGATGGATTTGAACGCCGCATTTTGATACCCGTGGCTTGCCGGTGCGCTGACTTTATGGGTCAGCTTTTGCGGCTTGCTCAAGGAGGCGATGCCGACAAATCCGCAATAACCGTCAGCAGCGGATTGAACATATGCCCAGCCTTCATGCCGCCACAAAACTTTCACTTCGGCACCCAGCAGCAGCTGGCGATCACGTGCCCCGTTCGGTTTCCGCAGCAGGTTCACCACCCCGCGCCCGATCTGGGCGTCTTCGTTCAGGCCGGAAAAGTCGGGATCGGGGGTCAGTCGGGGGTGGGTCATTTTGTCAATATCCTGTCGAGTGCGTCCAGTAACGCGCGGGTGCCTTGGCCCACGCCACCCTTGGCACGCGCAGGCGCGGCAACGGGTTGCCAGCCGTATATGTCGAAGTGTGCGTAGTTGCTACCTGTCACAAAGCGGCGCAAAAAAAGAGCCGCAGTAATGCAGCCTGCGAACCCACCAGAGGGGGCATTGTCCAGATCTGCAATGGCTGGTTCGATCATCGCTTCATAAGGATCATGAAAAGGCAGACGCCAAACCGGATCAGCCACGTTTTCCGCCGATGCCTCAAGCGCCGCAACAAATTGCGGATTGTCGCTGAAGTATGGTGCGAGATCGGGGCCGACGGCAACGCGGGCAGCCCCTGTGAGGGTCGCCATCGAGATGATCTGATCCGGCTTTCCTTCATCAGCGAGTGTCAGGGCATCGGCCAACACCAGACGCCCTTCGGCATCTGTATTGTTAATTTCGACCGTCAGACCTTTACGGGAGGTGAGGATATCTTGTGGTCGGAAGGCATTGCCCGCGACCGAATTTTCGACAGCCGGGATCAGCACGCGCAGCTGGATGCGGGCGCCTGTCGCCATGATCATATGGGCAAGTCCCAGAACAGCGGCGGCACCGCCCATATCTTTTTTCATCAGGCCCATTGATGCTCCGGGTTTAAGGTTGAGCCCGCCGGTGTCGAAACAGACACCTTTGCCCACCAACGTGAGCGTAGGACCAGTATCGCCCCACCTCATATCAATCAGGCGGGGAGCACGGTCTGCCGCACGTCCAACAGCGTGGATCATTGGCAGATTGGCAGCGAGCAGATCGTCGCCGACGGTCACTTCTATCCGCGCGTCGTGCTGCGCCGCAAGGTCGCGCGCCGCTTGTTCCAGATCGGGCGGACCCATATCCGATGCAGGAGTATTGATCAGGGTCCGCGTTAATGCCTCACCGTTTGCAATCGCCTCGATACGCGCCACGTCCACGCCATCAGGCGCAACCAGATATGCCTCCATCGGCGCAATGGTTTTGTAGCGGTCAAAGCGGTAGCTCGCGAGCAACCAGCCAAGCGCTTCGATCTCGAGCTGGTCATCGGAAATACCTCCGGCAATCCGGTAGGTTCCTTTGGGTAATTTTACCGCTGCAGCTGCTAGCGCAAAGCGGCCCCGCTTGCGAGTGGCAGCGTTGCCGTATCCCGCAGCCGCAAGCGCCGGCCATTCGGCGGTGGCGGGTAGGGAGAGCGTTTGGCCGATTGCACCGGTAAACCCGCTGGCCTGCGCCCATGCTGCCGTGGCTTCTGGTAGCGTCTTTATCCACGCCGCCGCGTCCTCCTGCGGAATGACATGAAGGGCGACTGCATCAGACGCGGCGGGGGCAAAACGTAAAGACATGGGGCGCGGGACCTCTCAATGGAATTTCCACCGAACCTATCCGATACAGCCCCCGCCGCAAGCCGCCTCAGATGCTGAGATCTTCCATTGCCCATATCGCAGATAATGACCGCTCACCGGTGCGCAACATGCGCGAAAGGGTGGCGGCGATTGCTACCTCGTCCTCGGCATCGATACAGTCGGTCACGTCCCGCGCGACCTGCGCCAAACGGTGCATCCCTATCTGGTCCGAAATTGCAATAAGCGAGCGCGCGTGCTTGCGAAGCTGTATGCGGTTGCTGGCCCGCCAAAGCGTCTCGCATTGCTCGAGTCGCACAGCAAGTTCCTCCATCGCGCGCGAAATGACATGGCCTGCGCCGGTCTCCCCCAGTTGAGCATAAAGCGTTCCCAACCGCACCTGATCGAGCTGAACAGGCTCCGCCAAGCGGATATTTACAATATAACTCATCTCTCACCCCTATGTGTGCCCCCACGGCTGAAATCCTTATGGCGGGCAGGGGTTTTCAAATGGTTGCTGGTATCGGGTGTTTTCGCTCGAATTCGGTTATAATTCAGTCTAACTGTGGGCGAACAATTTTCAGGAGACCTCGTTCCATGAAAGAGGCGAAGCCCCTACCGAACTACCTGTTGCAGCGATATCATGGCTGGAAAGCCACGACATACGCTGAAAACAGGGCGTGGTATCACAAGCTGGCGACAGACGGCCAACATCCCCGCGCAATGGTTATCTCGTGTTGCGACAGCCGTGTGCACGTTACGGCGATTTTTGGTGCGGATCAGGGAGAGTTTTTTATTCACCGAAATATTGCCAACCTCGTGCCGCCGTTCAAGCCGGATGGCGCGCAGCACGGCACCTCTGCTGCTGTTGAATACGCCGTGCAGGTTCTGCATGTGGCGCATGTGATTGTGTTGGGCCATTCCAATTGTGGTGGCGTTCAGGGCTGCCTGAATATGTGCGCTGGTCACGCACCCGAGCTTGATGCAAAAGACAGCTTTGTCGGGCGATGGATGGATATCTTGCGCCCGAAATACGAGTTGGTAAAAGATATTGACGATCAGTCGGAGCAGTTGCGCCAACTGGAAAAGCACTCGGTCATGATTTCGCTCGAAAATCTGATGACGTTCCCGTGGTTGGCAGAGAAAGTGACCTCGGGTGCGCTCACGTTGCATGGCATGTGGACGGACATCGGCGAGGGCAGTCTGGAGTATTACAGCCCTGCCACAGATCTGTTCGAGCCGGTATAGGGTCAAGCAGTTGACCCTAATATTCTACACCGGAGAATTGAATGTCTGAATTCTTAAGCCTCGCAGGGCAAAACCTGCTCTCGCCGATCATTCTCAGCTTTGTGTTGGGCCTACTGGCTTCACTTGCCCGCTCGGATCTGAACATACCCGAAGCGGTGGCAAAGGGTATGTCGATCTACCTGCTGTTTGCTATCGGCTTCAAAGGCGGTGCGAGTGTTGCGTCTTACGGGCTGGATGCACGCCTTGGATTTACGCTCTTGGCAGGAGTGGTCCTGTCAGCGTTGCTGCCGGTTATTGCTTTTGGCCTGTTGCAGGTGATGACAAAGATGAGCCGACTTGATGCCGCAGCTGTTGCCGCACATTATGGCTCGATCTCGATCGTGACATTTGTTGCTGCGACCTCCGTTCTGGAGGGGCGTGGCATACCTTCCGAAGGTTATATGGTTGCGGTCGCGGCGGCGATGGAAGCCCCTGCCATCCTTTCTGCGCTCTGGCTCATTTCACGTGGCGGTGGTGCGGACTCAAAGGGGATGGACAGCACGCTGATGCGGGAAATCATGCTCAACGGATCAATTGTTCTTCTGGTAGGGGCGTTCGCCATCGGTTGGATCACGGGCGAGCAGGGGCTCAAGGAGATCTCGAGTTTTATTGTAAATCCGTTCAAGGGCGTTTTATGCCTGTTCCTGCTCGATATGGGGCTGGTCGCTGGACGAGGGTTGCGCGGCGGAGGCGGTATCCTGACGCGCGGTGTATTGGCCTTCGGGGTTGTGATGCCGCTTGTGGGCTCGCTCTTTGGTCTCGGTGCCGGTTTGATGCTGGGGCTTAGCTCCGGAGGGGTGGCACTTATGATGGTCCTATCTGCTTCGGCGTCCTATATCGCGGTGCCTGCAGCGATGCGTGTGGCCCTACCCGAAGCGAACCCCTCTTTGTACCTGACATTGTCGCTGGGGGTGACATTTCCCTTTAACCTGACCATTGGCATCCCGCTCTATGTGGGTATTGCCATGGCCTTGACCGGAGGCTGATCCATGCAAACACACAAAGCCAAGCGTGTGGAAATAACCATCGAGAACGTAATGGAATCGCGCCTCACCGACGCGCTACGCAAGGCGGGAGTGACCGGGTATTCCGTGCTACCGGTATTGGGCGGATCGGGGCGTTCGGGCGCGTGGGACCGTGCGGGACAGGTGAGCCGTGCACAGGGCATGGTGCAGGTGGTGTGTATCATCAAGCCCGAGCGCCTTGATGCGTTGCTTGATGCGGCCTTCGCAGTGGTCGAGCGGCATATTGGTGTGGTAAGTATCGTAGATTGCGATGTGCTGCGAGCCGAGCGGTTTTAACCACACGTTAACCATATCCATCGCAGATTTGGGTATGGAATTGGAATCAGTTACCCTCAAACTACCCCGTGATCTGTTGTCAGGCGCACAGCGCGTTGCAACCGCGCGTGATGTCACAATCGGCCATATGGTTCGCCAACTGCTCAAGCGCGAGGTGGATCGACAGCTGTCTAGAACTGGTCCCACCCAAACAGATCAGCGCCTCCTCGCTGCCTTACAGGCGCTTCTCGCTCGCGACATGGCTGAGGCGGGTGGCTGGGATGATCTGGCAGAACGCTTGCGCCCCCATGGCTACGAGATGCGTCCATCGGGGGCGGGTTGCGTGTTGTACAAATCGAGCTGCGACACACGCATCTGTAAAGGCTCCGAGCTTGGCTTTCCCTATGCTGCGCTGGTGGAGCGTTTCGGTGGGCCGATGCCGTCCCATGCAGCGTTTAAAACCGCGCTGGGTGTTATGCCTGCAGGCCGGATCGATCCCACGCGGCGGGCAATGATCGCCACTCATATCGAAAGCGCGAGAAGCTGGCCCGACCTGATCAACCGCCTTGCGTGCAGCGGGCTGGAGCTGCGTGCTGTAGGTCAGGCCCTTGCTGTACACGTTGTCAGCACCGGCCGTCATCTGTGCAACTCGGGGGCGGTTGGCGCGGAATACGAACAGCTCATAGAAAGATTTGGCAAACCGCTTCCCAGCCGACCATCTGGAGATCACCAGCATCCCGATGTGCCACCCCTCGGCGGCAGCGCAGAGGTTATTGCCCCATCCTAGATCAACGAAGGACCATCCCTTCTGGCCAGCGAACTGTCTGGGTAATCGTCACTTCCTGGGTTGCATTGGCTGGCAGCGTGAAGTTCCACTGGGTCAGGCCACGGCGGTCCTCCACATCGGTTTCGCTCGCTCTGGGCTCTGCATTCCACTCAATCTGCAGATCGTCCTGCTCACTATAGGGTACGCCCTCAAGCAGTTCGACATTCCATGATTCAGATCCGAGATTTTCAACAGACAGCCGCACGTCCTGAACCTGTGCATTGTTGCGATTGATAAACCCCCGGTCGCCTTCGCTCTTTTCCAGAACTGCACGGGTGAGGCGCAGATCCTCGATTGGCCCGAACGCTTGCGCAAACGTGCCGCCTGCCGGAACCGGCGCGAAATTGCTTTGCCCCACAAGGGCGCCATCCACAAACACCTGTGCGCTATCAGCCGCGAGAAGCGGCTCCCGCGTGGTATTTGTCGCCTCTGCCATCAGAAATGCAGTTGTGTCGCGCGAGGGGACTGCGCGCGCAAAGACGCGGGCATCAAAGTCCAGCGCATCCAACTCAACCCGCGCTCCTTCGGCATCACGCGCCACGCTGATCGTATTGGGCAGCGTGTAGGTCACACCGGGGCCGTCGAAATTCGGCTGTGGGCGCATTGTTTCGTTGATCATCACGGGCGCCGCTAGGGCGTCTGCGGTCAAACCGCTCTGGTTACGTTGCAGCTTGGCACTCTCCTGCGGGTCCCCGTATTGCAGCAGGGGCGGGTAGATTTCGGAGGGCATCACCTGCCCGCTTGGCGCGAGGGTTGAAAGTGTCAGGATCACATCCTGCCAGTTCTCTCCGGTGCTTTGATAGATCAATGCGGCGCGGCGCAGTGTCATATGCGCGTCGTTGCCACGTGTGAGAAGGATATCATATGTCGGCTGCCATGAAGCCTGTGCAGGATAGCTGATGGAGGCAATCACCGGCCCTGCCTGATCTGCCGCAATAGACAGGGCAAGAAGTGTCTTTGGTTCTTCCGGAGGTGTAAGTGCCACCAGTGCGGTACGGGCATCTTCAAGCGCGCTTTCGAGATCAGGGCGGGCATCAGTAATATCGCGTACGCGTCGCAGAGCGGAAATTTGTGCCGCTGTCGCTTCAAGTGTCTGTCCCTCGATCATCTCGCCCAGACCAGCCAATTCCTCGGGAGTGGAGGGCAGCGTGCCGCTTGATGAAAGTCCTTGTAGGAAGGTCAGCCGCGCTTGGGCTGCTTGCACGGCAAGGCCTGCATCCTGCGCACGGTCGTCCAGATATGTCAGGGCGCGCTCTGCGGTCTCGATCCGGTCTTTTGCCGCGGTCACCTCGGCACTGTCTTTATCTTTCTGTGGGGGCAGCGCATCATTGCGCAGCCGCGTCCCGCTCAATATTGCGCCTTCCAGAGACACGCGCAAACTTCCCGCATTCACCCATTGCGGCAAATCCGGCAGGATCAGTTCATGTGCTCCAACACCCACCTCGACAGTTACATCACGGGTCACCAAGGCAAATCCGCCATAAACGGTGACTGCGGTCGGAGCTGAACTTACAGTAAACGTTTCGGCGAGGACGGGCAGGGGAAGGGCGGCGAGGGCAAGAGTTAGTAGACGCATGATGACAAAGTCCTTTTGTTCAGGATTAAGCATGCAGTGCGGCGCGGCAAAGAAAAAGGGGCGCCATTTCCGGCACCCCCTCAGTGTTTCCAAATGGGCGGAAATCAGCCTTTCTTGAGGACTTCGCGACCCAGCAACTCAGCGATCTGAACAGCGTTAAGGGCCGCACCTTTGCGCAGGTTGTCGGAAACGCACCACAGGTTGATTCCGTTGTCGATCGTGCTGTCCTGGCGAATGCGGCTGATGAAAGTTGCATAGTCACCTACGCATTCAATCGGAGAAACGTAACCGCCGTCTTCACGCTTATCGATAACCATGATGCCGGGGGCCTCACGCAGGATGTCGCGCGCTTCGTTTTCGTCGAGGTGATCCTCGAACTCGATGTTGATGGATTCGGAGTGACCGACGAACACCGGCACACGCACACAGGTGGCAGTAACCTTGATCTTCTGGTCGAGAATTTTCTTCGTCTCGACCATCATCTTCCATTCTTCCTTGGTGTCACCGGAATCCATGAACACGTCGATCTGCGGAATGACGTTGAACGCAATCTGCTTCTGGAACTTCTTCGGCGGCACGTCGGTGACCGGATTATAGATGCTTTTGGTTTGATCCCACAGCTCGTCGGCGCCTTCTTTGCCTGCACCGGACACGGATTGATAGGTGCTGACCACCACACGCTTGATCGTGGCGCGGTCGTGGAGGGGCTTGAGTGCGACAACCATTTGCGCGGTGGAGCAGTTCGGGTTGGCGATGATATTTTTCTTGGAATACATATGGATCGCTTCGGGGTTCACCTCCGGCACGATCAAAGGGATATCTGGATCATAGCGGTATAGCGACGAGTTATCGATCACGACGCAACCCTGCTTTGCTGCGGTCGGAGCATATTTTTTTGTCGCGTCAGACCCTACGGCAAACAATGCCATATCCCAGCCGGTAAAATCGAACGTATCAAGGTCTTTTGTCTTCAGGGTTCTGTCGCCAAAGCTTACTTCCGTGCCCAGCGAGCTGCGGCTAGCAAGCACAGCAAGTTCGTCCACAGGGAACTGGCGCTCGGCCAGAATATTCAGCATTTCGCGGCCCACATTGCCTGTGGCACCTACGATCACGACGCGATAACCCATCTCGGTTACTCCACTATTGATGTTTGATGGTCCGCGCCTGTTATACCGCTTTGCCCATGGGGGAAAGGGGCAGTACGTCAGGCGCTGTCGGGTTTGGTATCTTTGGCGAATACATAAATTATCAGACCGGCAGCGAGCGCTGCTGCAAAGAACGTCAGAATGGTAACAAAGGGCTGCGCGCTCCATGCCGCCGGCGTAGAGGCGGTATAGATCCGGCCTGTCACAAACTGCGCAATCCCGACGCCGCCGATGCTGCACAGATTGAGCATCGTCACCCCCCGACCCACCAGATGGCGCGGCAGGAGGCTTCGGCCATGTGCCATGATCGACGGATACGTCGAGCCGAAAAATCCGATTGCGCACATCAGCGCAATCACCCAAAGCACACTGGTGTCGGCCAGCAGGATCATTCCCACCGTGGCCAGCAGCATGCCGCAGCTACCCCCGAAGATAACCCACTTACGGCTTCCGAACACACGGTCCAGCGGGCTGTAGGCCATCGGACCTATCACCATGGCGATTCCCATGGCAAGTGTTGCCTGACCGATCAGGCGTGGCTCTGCGTTGAATACCTCTGTGAGATAGGGCCCAATCCACAGACCGCGCAGCGCGCCTAATTCGGCATAGCTCACCAACATCAGCGGGAAAATGAGCCACAGCGCACGGATGCGCAGGACCTCGGCAAAGCTGCCCTTTAGGGCGGCAGGCTCTTTTTCGGGATCGCGGACAGCTATCCAGATGCCGGCAGCCGTTAGTGCCGAAAGCGCGCTTAGCCCCCAAAGGGCTGCCCGCCATCCCATTGTCTCGGCAGCGAGAGTGGTTGGGTATGAAGCCACAATATTGCCCAGCGTACCTACTCCAACCATCACGGCAGCCAGAAATGCAAACCGCGCAGGCGGATGATCCAGCGCGAAGATATAGTAAGACGCCATTAGGACAGGCGCGCACCCTATTCCGATTAGAGCCATTGCAACCACAACATGGGCAGGTGTTGTCGCCAAGGCAAACAGCGCCGCACCGCCCGCGCCGCCCAACAACAATAATACCGAAGCCGTCCGGCGGGGACCGATTGTATCAAGGGCCCAACCGATCGGTGGTTGCATCGCTGCGAACGTGATGAACCAAAGGCCGGATGCAAATGCCAGATCCTCTGGCGAAGCGCCCAGATCATCCGCCAGAAACGGACTGAGCACAGCAAGGAAAGCGCGGAAAAACTGGCTCAGCACATAGGCAAAGGCGAGCAGCGCGATGCCGGTATTCATTCCTTTGTCGCCTGCCATTTTTGCGCCAAGGCACGCGCCGCCTGACCCAGCAGGAGTACATCGGCGCCGACGGCTACAAACTGCGCGCCAGCAGCGATCGCATCATCTGTCATCGAATCACGTGTTGAGAGGATGCCAGGTGCTTTGCCTGCTGCCCTGATCCGCGAAATGGCGTCCATAATTGCCGTCTGTACGTCCGCGTGATCGGCATTGCCCATATGACCCATGTCCGCGGCCAGATCGGCAGGGCCGATAAATACACCGTCCACGCCATCTACCGCCAGAATATCATCCAAAGCGGCCAGCCCGCGCCGGTTCTCCACCTGCACCAGCAGGCAAATCTGCGCATTCGCCGTCGTGCCGTAGTCGGAAACTGTGCCGAAACGTGCAGCCCGTGTTAGGGCATATCCGACACCGCGATCTCCATGCGGAGGATAGGTCACATCACGGACAAGCTGACGCGCCTGATCCCCACTCTCCACCATCGGGACGAGCACGGTCTGCGCGCCGGCATCCAACACCTGTTTGAGCATATACGTCTCGCCGACAGGCACACGGACAACCGCATGGGCATTGGTAGCTGCCAGTACCTGCAACTGTGCAAGGATCGAGCGTAGATCATTTGGCCCGTGCTCACCGTCGATCACCAGCCAGTCAAACCCCGCCTGTCCCATAATCTCGGCCGAGAATGTATCGGCCAGACCCAGCCAGCAACCAAATTGCATCTCGCCGGCAGCGAGTGCTCGTTTGAAGGGGTTGAGAGGAGCGGGCATTAAGGTGATCCTTATCCAGAGGCATTATCGCACTCTAGTGTCCGATTGCCTGCAATGACCAGTGCCCTAGAGCACCTTGATCACATCCTTGTCTATGGCGAGCATATAGCCGCGGCGCGCAATATTCTTGACCAGCAACTCGCTCACGATCTGGTTGCCTAGCGTGTCGCGCAGGCGCTTTATGCGGGTGGCCCCCGCCGCCTCGTCGCAGTCGGCGGCATTTCGGCCCGATATCACGCCCTCAATCTCGGACCCTGACATGATATCATCATCCATACGAGCTTCGGCGAGCACCGCCAATGTCTCCATTGCGGCCGGGGTGAGGGAAAAACCGAGGTTGTTGAGATAGACCTTGTTCTCCTCGCGGCTGATAAGCAGTGAGGATACCTGAATGCCTGTCCGCTCGATCTGGGCCATGCGGCGGTTAAATGTGATCAGCAGCATCAGCAAAACAACTGCCGCGACCAGCATTGCTGCGGCAAAAATCAGCAATACACCGATCAGCACACGGTAATTGGTAAGCGTGTCGGAAAAGGCCGTGCCCGACTGTGCGAGGATTTCCAGCAGCTTGATCTCGGAGGCAGAGGTAAGCGTGTCGTTCTCCATGAAAATACGTTCTACACGCGCATTGAATGCGTTGGCGTCAGGCAGGGCCCAAAACATTACGATCGCACCGATTGCCAGCAGCGCGGCAACGACACCGATCCCGATGATTACAAAACGGCCACCATTACGGCGCATTTCAGAAGCGGAGGAAATTCGATCCGGCACTATTTTTCCTTTGCGCAAGCCCCTCGGGCCCAAAGACCGAGACGACATTCAGCAGTTTCCAATTCGCCGCGCCCAGACGTTGCGCCAGCTGGGCGTTTGCGGAGGCTTTCGTACAAGGCCCATGTACTTCGGCCACACCGTAATGCAGCCGGAGCGGATTATCCTGCTTTGCCTTGTAGTCGGCGTAACAGTCGGCGGCGAAGGCGGGGCCGGTCAAACCCAGCATCAGCGCTGCAAAGAGGGAAAGGCGTATATGTTTCATACACCGGACGATGCGCTTTTCCATGCTGATATACAATATCCGCCGCAGCAGCGCACGGCTGCTATCGGATAACATCGTCGCGTTATTGCCTGTCCGGCAAGGTCCGTCCCAAGTTGATCCCATACCGCAGCACGTCACCACAACGCGCCGCCTTTATCTTAAAGGATCTCACTCATGAACTTTGCATTCCCCTCTCGCCTTGTCGGCACGCTTAGCGCGATTGCAATCGCCTTGACGACCCTGACCGCCGTGCCAGCCCATGCCGACAACAAGCGCGCAGTGCGCACTGTCGCGACGATCCTTGGTCTTGCCGTTGTGGGCAAGATCATTCACGACAACAATAAGGACCGATCGGACGGACGCGCTGTCGTTGGCACATCGGGTCACGGAAACGGATATGGCAATGGTCATGGAGGGGTGCGCCGCCCGGGCAATGGTAACGGCCATGTAACCACGCATCCACGCCCGCGGCCACTGCCTGCGCGGATTGATCGTTCCCTTCTGCCGGGCAAATGTTTCTACAGCGTTCCCAGCTATCAAGGTCAGGTGCAAATGTTCGGCCGTCGCTGCCTCGAGCAAAACTACCATTATGCAAACCGCCTGCCGCAAAGCTGCTCTGTGCGGGCGCGCAGCAATCGGGGCACCTATGTCGGCTATGACGCGCGCTGCTTGCGCCGCAGCGGTTACAGTCTGGCGCGGCACTGATTTGAAATTCGATGCGCTGTCTTTGACGGCCGCGTATTGAACCCCGCGCTAAAGAGAATACAGCGCGGGTCAGAAGGGAGGGATGTTCGGGCATCTCTCCCTTTTTGCTTGCGCGCTCCGTGCCCATACGGTTTGCGTGGCGCTATGGAGCCTGATTACTCATTTGAAAGTGCTGCCCGCGCCCGCGGCTTTGCCCGCATCGCAGGTATTGACGAGGTCGGGCGCGGCCCGTTGGCGGGGCCGGTGACGGCGGCAGCGGTTGTTCTTGACCCCTCGCGCATCCCGGAGGGACTCAACGACAGCAAGAAGCTGGGAAAGAAAAAGCGCGAGGCGCTCTATGCCCAGATCATGGAAGTTGCCGATGTCTCAATTGCCCATGCCACGGTTGAGGAAATCGAGGAACACAACATCCTGCGTGCCAGTCATATTGCGATGGTCCGTGCGGTCGAAGGCCTCAGGGCACCACCAGATTATTGCCTGATCGACGGGAACATGGTGCCGCGTGGATTAACGTTTCCCTCCGAGACGATCATCAAGGGCGATGCCCGTTCGGTTTCCATTTCGGCGGCCTCAATTATGGCCAAAATATGTCGAGATTATGTCATGTTGTCCTTGGCGCAACAGCACCCCGGTTATGGTTGGGAAACGAACATGGGTTACGGATCAAAAAGACACATATCTGCACTTCAAGAATTGGGGGTAACCCCACACCATAGACGTTTGTTCAGGCCGGTACACAATATCTTGTGGCAAGAATAATTCGTAAGGGTATGATTCAATAAACAAATTGACCACGAATCCCTCTGTCGTCATCTTGGGTCTCAAGCAACGAGTGCAAAAATGCACCGCGCAATGAGGCAGAGCAATGACAGTAAAAACGAAGGAAGCGCAGGCGCTTCCCCTGAACACGATCCTGGGCGGCGATTGTATCGAGGTGATGAATTCATTGCCCGAAGCGAGTGTCGACCTGATCTTCGCGGATCCCCCCTACAACCTACAGCTGCGCGGTGACTTACACCGCCCCGACAATTCCAAAGTGGATGCGGTCGACGACCATTGGGACCAATTTGACAGCTTTGCGGTGTATGACGCTTTCACCAAAGCATGGCTGAAAGCGGCCCGCCGTTTGCTCAAGCCGAATGGTGCGATCTGGGTTATCGGAAGCTATCATAATATCTTCCGCGTTGGTGCCGCACTGCAGGATCAGGGCTTCTGGATCCTCAACGATGTGGTCTGGCGGAAGTCGAACCCGATGCCTAATTTTCGTGGTAAACGCCTCACGAATGCCCATGAGACAATGATCTGGGCCGGTAAGGACGAAAACAGTAAATACACCTTCAACTATGAGGCGCTCAAAGCGCTGAATGAAGGTATCCAAATGCGTAGCGATTGGGTTTTGCCGATTTGCAACGGTCACGAGCGTCTGAAAAACGAAGATGGCGACAAAGCGCACCCCACCCAGAAACCCGAAAGCTTGCTTCACCGTGTGCTGGTCGGCTCGACCAACCCCGGTGATGTGATCCTCGATCCGTTTTTTGGAACTGGCACTACAGGTGCTGTTGCCAAAATGCTGGGCCGTGATTTCATCGGGATCGAGCGTGAGGAAGAGTACCGCAAGGTTGCAACGAAACGCATTGCTAGCGTTCGTAAGTTCGACAACGAAGCACTACAGACGACAACATCGAAGCGCGCGGAACCTCGTGTTCCCTTCGGCCAATTGGTCGAGCGCGGCATGCTGCGCCCGGGTGAAAACCTGTATTCTATGAACAACCGTCACAAAGCCAAAGTGCGCGCCGATGGCACGCTGATCGGTGCTGACGTAAAAGGCTCCATCCATCAGGTTGGCGCTGCCCTTGAAGGCGCGCCCAGCTGTAATGGATGGACATACTGGTGCTATAAAAAAGAAGGAAAAAGCGTCTCTATTGACGTATTGCGCCAGCAGATCAGAGCGGAAATGCAAGCCTGATCCACCCCCTGAATTCGAACACCGCCAGTGTCACCGCGCCTTTAAAATAGGGGTCGCGAAGATGACACTCACCTTGGCCCCGCCTTTATGGCGGGGCTTTTTTTACAAATTTCATTTTAACGTAGATCGCGATACCCATCGACGCGGTAAGAAATAGCTTGATCAAAGCATTCAGAAGAACGTTCGCGCAAACAAAAGAATTATCGCTCTACACGCCTTAGAAGCATTCAGGCTTGAAAATCTGCGTAACATCTTACCCCTGAGGCTACATAACGTGCTAACTCAGTCGTGCCCGTTTGCGTGACTCGTTGCGCATGGCCTGCTCCACATATCGTACGCCGAATTCGGCCTTGTTGACGACAAAAAGCACCCCGGCTGACGCTGCTTTTTCCCACATGAACGGTGTTGGCCAATCGCTCACCATTATCACCGGAATGCGAGAAAGCTTGGGGTCGAGAGACAGTTCAAGTGCGAACTCCGCCCCGAGACCGTCGGGCATGTTATTATCCAAGAGAATAAGAGAAATTTTCCCCGCCGCCAGCGCCTCTCGGGCAGATTGCAAGGTTGCCGCGACCCGGACCTGCATTTTTCCCTCGGAGCGCCCGATAACGCGGGTCATCATTTCCTGATCAAACTGGCTGTCTTCGACAATCAGACAGGTCGCGTCCTGCGACGATCTGGTGGTTGCGTACTGCTGCATAAGAATCCCCTGAAGGCTAAGATATCTCCAGATATCGCCGCAAGGGATTAAAAAGCGCTTAGCGTGGGTGCGGAGTCTGTGCTTTGTTATAAGCATTCCAGTCGGTCACTTCAGGGTAATACGCTTCGCGCCATTGCCTCACCCGCGGGTTCATCACCCTACGCCAAAGGGGCGGCATCATAGCCAGCATCGTCATCACGGGATAGCCAAAGGGCAATTGCGGCGCCTCGTCGGGCCCGTATGTTTGCAGCACGGGAAAACGGCGATCGGGTTTGTAGTGGTGGTCCGAATGGCGCTGTAGATTTATCAACAGCCAGTTGGAAGCTTTGTGCGCGGCGTTCCAGCTGTGGCGGGGCTGGACATGCTCGTATTTGCCGTCGCCCAGATGTTTGCGTGTCAGGCCATAATGCTCGATATAATTGACCAGCTCCAGCTGCCAGATCGCGACGCCTGCCTGCACAACAAAAAGGCCCACACCTGACCAGCCTCCGAGTGCAAAGGCGATTGCGAAAAAGACGGCCTGCAAGCTCCAATACCGCCAGAATGGATTGCTGCGGTCGGTCCATGGCAACGATTTGCGCGCCAGCATCGCCTTTTCTGCGCCGAATGCACTGAACCAGCACTGGCGCAGCACGCGGGGATAGTAGCGGTGGAACCCTTCGTTATAACGCGCCGTGACGGGATCACGCGGCGTCGCGACATAGCGATGATGCACGAGCATATGTTCGGACCGAAAATGCGAATACAGCACCATCGCCAACAGCAGGTCGGCCAGCCAGCGCTCCATCTTGCTTTTCTGGTGCATCAATTCGTGGGAATAGTTTATGCCGACCGTCCCTGTGATCACCCCCAGCCCGAAAAACACGCCAATTCGTTCTAATGTCTCCAGATGTGCGGCCTTTGGAACGTACCAAAGAAGACTGACCAGCAGCATAAACTGTACGGGTGCCCAGATAATCGTAATCATCTTGTGCCAATAAAGTGCGGCCTCGTCAGTATTCACGTCAGCGTTGTCGGTATTCAGCCCGAGGGCGGCGTCGAGGGCTGAGAACAGGTACCATGTGGCCACTGGTACGATCAGCAAGGTCCAGCCACCATAAAGCGCCGAGATCCACGCCAGCGGAACCAGCCCCAGTGACAGCCAGAACGGCAAGGCACTGCCAAGCTTTGTAAACCGAGATTGAGAAACGGTATTGTTTGTCATGGCTTTAGCCCCACTGTTGTTCACCAACTATAACAGCGAACCGTCTTTTGTCATATGCGGTGTTGCGTCAGTATGCAGAAGGTCGAATGCCTTGCGCATTACCGTGGGAAGATCTGACGGGCGAAAGTCATCACGCGGTTTGAATGTGCCCGCAATAGGCGTCGTATTCTGTGGGAGTTCCGCGGACACAACGCGCAAAATCAGGTGAAAGTGGGTAAAGGTGTGGCGCACATCGCCGGCCATCAGGGTCCAATCCCCCGCTGCTGGCGGGCTGCTGTCGGGATGCGCCAGTGCCACGTCGACCCAATCCGACCCCGGCCAGCCCAGCATGCCCCCCAAAAGCCCCTTTTCCGGCCGCGTTTCCAGAAGCCATGCGCCATCTGTACGCTGCCCCAAGTAAACTGTGCCGTGGCGTACCGGCTTGGCCTTCTTCGGTAGCTTTTTTGGCAATTCGGCCATCGTGCCATTTGCCCGCGCCGTGCAGGCATCTTGCAACGGGCATATACCGCAGGCGGGTGATTTTGGCGTACAGATCGTTGCCCCTAAATCCATTACCGCCTGCGCATAATCACCTGCGCGTAAAGAGGGCGTATGGGTTTGCGCATGGATCATCAACTGTGGCTTGGCATCGGGCAGGGGGGTGTGCAGATCATAAAGGCGCGCCATCACCCGCTCCACATTTCCGTCCAGAACCGCATGGGGCAGATCAAAGGCGATCGAAGATACGGCCGCAGCAGTGTAGGGTCCGATACCCGGCAGCTTGAGCAGGGCGGCATGATCGGCAGGGAAAACTCCGTTATGTTCCGCGACCACGGCCCTTGCACATTTCAGCAGGTTTCGCGCGCGCGCATAATAGCCAAGTCCGGCCCATTCGGCCATTACATCAGCATCCTGCGCCGTTGCAAGATCGCGCACTTCGGGCCAACGCGCGATGAACCGGATGAAGTATTCCTTCACCGTGGCAACAGTAGTCTGCTGCAGCATGATCTCGCTCATCCAGATGGCGTAAGGATCGGGTATCCGGCCCGCACGGCGTGCCTGCGGCGATACACGCCACGGCATTTCACGCGCGTGAACATCGTACCAGTCGAGCAATGTTACACTGATGTTATCTTTCTCACGCACTGTTTATGAACCAACCCCTAATTGACATGGTGGCAGGGCCTCTGCCTTGCGCTATAACGATCAGCAATGACATAGCGCGGCACCGCACAAGGTGCCAGCATCCAGACAAGAAAGCCATTATGCCACCCCGCCGCCAGACCACAAAAGGATTCGCCCGCACAGCAAGTCTGCTCACGGCTAAAATCCGTAAAGCGTCCGAAAGTCGGGGGTTTGCACAATCGCGTCTGCTCACCAACTGGGCAGAGGTTGCAGGCGAGGATGCTGCCGCGATCTCTCGACCTGTCGAAGTTTCGTATGGGCGCGGCGGTATGGGGGCCACGCTCACGCTGCTGACCACGGGGGCCAATGCGCCGGTTCTGGAGATGCAAAAAGAACAGCTGCGCGCGCGGGTCAACGCGGTCTACGGTTATAACGCCATAGCGCGGGTGCGGGTGACGCAAACTGCCGCGACCGGATTTTCTGAAGGGCGCGTTGCGTTCGAACATGCGCCAAAGAAGATTGAGGTCGCGCCCGATCCTGCAATACGTGCGCGCGCCACCCAGACCGCAGCAAACATTGGCGACGAAAGCCTGCGCGATGCCCTTGCACGTCTGGGCGAGAACATATTGAACAAACAAAACCGCTAAGCGCGCACTATGCGCGCTGACTTGTGAACGATCAAAACGTAAGGACATCCGATATGAACCGTAGAAACATCCTCCTTGGTGGCGTTGCCTTTGTTGGTCTCGGCGGCTGGTACCTGACCAGCAACCGCAGCACGACAACCGTTGCTTTCCCTGATGCATCGCTTGCAGATACATCAATGCCCGGAGCGGCAAATGCCCAAACAACAACGGGCGACGTAGATACATCCGCGATTCCCGATATGATTTCAGGCAACCCTGATGCGACAGTCGAAATCATCGAATACGCTTCATTTACCTGCCCGCATTGCGCGACCTTCCACACAGGTGCCTACAAGCAGCTGAAGGCGGATTACATCGATACCGGAAAGATCAAGTTTGTTTACCGCGAGGTCTTCTTTGACCGCTTTGGTTTGTGGGCTTCACTTGTGGCGCGCTGTGGTGGACCCGAGAAATTCTTTGGCATAGCCGACATGATTTACGCTGATCAGGCAGGTTGGACCAGAGCGGGTGAGCCTGCGGCGATCGTTGAGGAACTGCGCAAGATCGGCCGTCTGGCAGGGTTGGACAACGAGACCCTCGAGGCTTGTTTGCAAGACGCCGACCAAGCGCAGGCGATGGTCGCATGGTATCAGCAAAATGCGGAGGCTGATGATATTGACAGCACTCCCAGCTTTTTGATCAACGGCAAAAAATATTCCAACATGTCGTATGATGCTATGAAAGACATCATAGACGAAGCATTGGCAGGCTGATGGCTGCCCCGCTTGCAGGTCTGAAGGTCATTGAGCTGGCCCGTGTTCTAGCTGGCCCATGGGCGGGCCAGACCCTGTCCGATCTGGGTGCGGAGGTTATAAAAATCGAGAGCCCCGAAGGTGATGACACGCGCCAATGGGGCCCTCCTTTTGTGGAGCGTGGCGAAGATCGCTCCTCGTCCTATTTCCATTCGGCGAACCGTGGCAAAGCCTCTGTTGTTGTCGATCTGCGCAGCCCGGAGGGGCAGGCGAAGATGCTGGAGCTTCTGGAAGGCGCTGACATTCTGATCGAGAATTTCAAAACGGGAGGTCTGGCTAAATACGGTCTCGACTATCACAGCCTCAAGGGTCGGTTTCCCGAGCTGATCTACTGCTCGATCACCGGCTTTGGCCAGACCGGTCCCTATGCCCACCGCCCGGGATATGACTTTATCATTCAGGGTATGTCCGGTCTGATGTCCATCACCGGAGAGCCGGACGGCCCGCCGCAAAAGCATGGGATGGCGATCACCGACATCTTCACCGGTATCTATTCAACCACGGCTATCCTTGCCGCAGTCTACCAGCGCGCCAGCACCGGCTTGGGCCAGCACATTGACATGGCGCTGATGGATTGTGCCGTGGCGATTACCGGCAATCAGGCGATGAACTACCTTACCACCGGCACTGCCCCGACACGTCTGGGCAATGCGCACCCGAACCTCACCCCCTACGAAGTATTCGAGACGTCGGATGGGCATATCATCATCGCAACCGGCAATGACGGCCAGTTCCGCCGACTGTGTATGCTGTTGGGTCTGGACGATATGGCCAGCGATCCAGACTACGCGAGCAACGCCCTGCGCGTGGCGAACCGTCCGGCGATGAATTCGCGCATTGCTGCTGCGACACGTATGAAAACTCGCACGGAGTTGTTGCAGGCCTGCGAGGAAAATACTGTTCCCGCAGGGCCGATCAACACGATGGAAGATACGTTCAACGATCCTCAGGTCAAAGCGCGTGGTATGCAGATCGAGCTTGATGGCGTGCCGGGAATAAACTCCCCCTTCAAGTTTTCGGGCGCAGAACTGTCATTACACCGTGCCGCGCCCAAACTGGGCGAAGATGGATAATCACGTCTTTCGGGCCGCCTCGGCAAGCTTCTTGAGGGCAGTGTAAAGCGCATTGCCCTCCTCCAGCTTAAGCCTGACGGGCAGTGTAATCACTTTTGTCCGAAAGGCAGGCGGCAAGCGCACAGCGTCTTTTTCTGTGGTCACCAGTTGCGCACCTTTCGCACGGGCATCCGCTTCAAGCCTTGATAGAAGTGCGCTCGTCAACGGTTGATGATCCTCGAGCGGCTCAGCATGGACGAGCGTAGCTCCAAGGCCGCGTAAAGTGGAAAAAAACTTCTCCGGATGTGCGATACCCGCAAAGGCCAGCAGGGGAGTGTCGGTCCAGTCCATGCCCGTTTGCAAGGGGGCCAGGTGGGCGCGCACGTGCGGCAGACCTGCTGGAACGGCGCTGGTGTCAAACTTATCCTGTGCAGCCATATCGCCGATCGACAGCAGCAGGTCAGCTCGCGCGAGGCCTGTCTGCACCGGCTCACGCAGAGGACCCGCAGGCAGGCACAATCCGTTGCCGAATCCCTTTTGTGCATCCACTACAACGATGCTCAGATCATAGGCCAGCGCAGGATTCTGAAATCCATCATCCAGCACAATCGCCTGCGCTCCTGCCGCCTGCGCAGCTTTGGCTCCCGCGGCGCGGTCCTTGGCAACCCATACTTCGGCAAACGCGGCAAGTAAGAGCGGCTCATCGCCTACTTGGGCGGCGGTATGCTGGGACGGGTTCACTTGAACAGGCCCTTCAAGCGTCCCACCGTACCCTCGGGATACAATATGAGGTTCAAGGTAGAAATCCCGCAGATATTCAGCCACTGCGATCACCGTGGGCGTTTTGCCCGTGCCGCCCGCGTTGATGTTGCCGATACACACAACGGGGATATCCATTTGCATAGGCGTACCATGCGCCAACCGCCGCGCGGTCGCGCGGGCATAAAGGGCGCCGAGCGGTTGAAGCAGCCGCGCCCTAATCCCTGCGCGGGGCCGGTGCCAGAAATCAGGGGCACGCATCAGGACACCCCCTGAAGTGTATCAAGGGTGTCTTGTACCAGATCGGTGATGCGGTCGGTGAGCGCCGCACCTTCGGTCACCACATCCCAACCGGCATGCGCCATCAGCGCCGCCTGATCCGGTGCCACAAGGCGTGAAACGGCCATTCCAAGCGCGGCACTGTCGTTGATAATACGCGCTGCACCGGCGGTTGCGAGGCGTGAATAACTTTGCAAATGGCGGCCTACGCGCGGGCCATAAAGCACTGCAGATCCCAACGCCGCTGCCTCCAGCGGGTCAACGCCGTGCCGTCCTGCCACAAGGGATCCACCCAGAAATGACACAGGTGCCACGCGGTAAAACAGGCCAACATCACGGACGTCATCACTAATCAACACCTGCGTCGTCTCGTCAGGGTAATTGCCGTCATCCCAGCTCAGTACCCTGAATTCTTGCGCACGGGCTTCGGCAAAAGCGTCTTGTGCAGTGAGGTTGCCTGCCGGGCGCAACACCAGCAGCAGACGGTGCGACAGCCGCAGCGCCTGCCGGTGGGCAGCCAGTACGGTTTGCAGCTCTTCTTGCTGGACGCCGTTCGCAAACCAAATGGCGCGGCCCACACAGGTTGAGGCAAGGTCGGCCAGATCGGTCTCGTTGCAAGGCAAAGCCTGACCACCCGCTTGCAGCGCACTCGTAATCTCGATGTCGTCCTTTTCGAGGCCCAATTGCGCCAGACGCCGCGCAGTAGCCGGGGTTCTGACCATCACTGCTGTAAACAGCGGCAACAAATTTCGGGCCACATCAGGCAGCCAGCGGTCGCGACGGCCGTCAAAGCCTGCGGTGTCAGCATCTACTAGGTAGAGAACGCAATTGCGCTGTGATGCCATGAGGATCAGATTTGGCCGCAAACCGCCCCATATCCAGACACAGCAATTCGGGGCCCAATGGTCTAGAAATGCGGCGACACTTTCAGGGTGTTCGTCGCAGACAACGGTTAGGTGCACACCCAAAGGTAGCGTTGCATCGTCCCTGTCGGTGTCACGGGGCAAGGCGGTCATTGATATGAGTACATTCAGGCCCGGCCTGCCAGCTATCTGGCGACTCGCAAGATCCTGCACGGCCAGAAATGCCTCGCCTTCTGCGCAATGTATCCACAGCAGCTCCCCCACTGGACGGAGCTTATCAAAGACCGGCATCCGCGCCTCCCCGCGCCGTACCAACGCACGATAAGCAGTCAGACCAAAGGAGCCGGCCATACTGGTTTAGCCCAGCTCTTCGGTGGAAGAGGCAGGCGTTGCTTCGTCGCGGAGGCGGTGCAGGTGGGCAATGAAATAGCGCATGTGAGCATTATCGACTGTGCGCTGAGCTTCGTTTTTCCATGCGTCATATGCGGCATCATAGTTGGGAAAAATTCCGACAATATGTAGGTCGTCAACATTCTTGAATGTATTTTCGCTGGGCGTTACCAGCTCGCCCCCGAAAACAAGGTGCAGGCGTTGGGTCATGGCGATAGGTCCTTTGACATTACTTTAAATGTGTTTGCACGGCGCAGACCCATGCCGTCAAGCACGCAGGTCTGTTACAGCAGCGCGTCAAGCAGTGCGGCCTGAATGGCCGAACCGCCTGCGACAACACCGTCAAGCCTTGGGTCGGGATTGTTGAACAGCAAGGCTCCACCGCGCTGATTGGTGATTGTGCCACCTGCTTCGGCGACGATGAGGGCCCCTGCGGCAATATCCCATTCCCAGCTGGGCCTGAGGGTGAGCATACCGTCAAATGATCCCTGCGCGACCAGCCCCAGACGGTACGCCAGAGAGGGGCGATACGCGGGTTTGAAGGGCGGACAGGCACCACTACCCCATACCGTGCCCAGAAGTGCAGGTTTGGCCGCAAGGATACACGCCTGTTCAAAACTGGTCACGGGTGAAGCCGCAATTGGTGCGCCATTGAGAAAGGCACCCCCACCCAAAGCAGCTGTATACAGAAGATCGCGCAGCGGCAGGAACACAACAGCAGCGGTCACCTGACCTCTCTCAGCCACCGCAATTGCATGTGCCCAAGTATCGCCACCTTCGGTAAAACTGCGCGTGCCGTCGATAGGATCAACAATGAACACACGGTCATGCATCAGACGCTTTGCACCATCCTCGGTTTCTTCCGATAGCCAGCCGTAGTCCGGGCGCGCCAGCAACAGCTGATGCTTGAGCATGTCATTGACTGCCAGATCGGCCTCGGTCACGGGTCCCGCACCTCCCGGTTTGTCCCACCGCCTGGCCGATTTCCCGACAAAGCTTGTTGCGACACGACCCGCCATGCGTACTACATCAATCAACAGGGGGAGATCAGCTGCCGGCAATGGTCATACCGGGTATGAGAAGGGAGGGGACGACGCGGCTCAGGTGGGTGCGGGCGTCGTTCGCTGGAATCATGGCCAGCAGCATGTCGCGCAGATTGCCCGCAATCGTACACTCGTTAACCGCATAAGTAATTTCGCCGTTTTCGATCCACAGGCCTGCCGCCCCGCGTGAATAATCACCCGTGTTGGGATTGATGGTCGATCCTATCATGGAGGTCACTAAAAGTCCCGTCCCCATATCGCGGATCAGGTCGGCGCGGCTCGCCTCCCCTTGGGTCAGTTCGATATTCCACGGAGAGGGCGAGGGGCCAGAGCTGGTCCCGCGTGCGGCATTGCCAGTAGAGGGCAGACCGAGTTGGCGCCCTGTGCCAAGGTCCAGCGTCCAACCGTTCAAAACGCCGTCTTCGATCATCGCGCGCTTTGCCGTTGGCAAAAACTCGGCATCGAAGGGACGACTGCCACCAATGCGGGTGCGGTGCGGATCCTCGATCAGCGACAGGCCCTTCGGTAGAACCTGTTCACCCATGGCATGGCGCAGAAACGATGCTCCGCGTGTAATCGCACTGCCATTGATCGCGCCCAAAAGGTGCCCGATTAGCGAACCTGAAATGCGCTCGTCAAACAGAACCGGATAACTTCCGGTGGGCGGCTTGCGCGGATTAATACGCTTGAGCGTTCGTTCCGCTGCAGTGCGCCCGATCTCTGCCGCACTGCGCAGGTCACGTTGGAAAATGCGGCTGTCGCCGTCATAGTCCCGTTCCATCGAATTGCCGGTGCCGGCAATCGCAACACAGCTCAGTCCACGATCACTACGGCGATATCCGCCCGAAAAACCGTTTGTTCCAGCCAGATGCACCTCACGCGCGCCATATCCGGCACTGGCGGACTGAACTTGAGAAATACCATCCACCGCCAAAGCTGCGGCTTCGGCTTGGGCGGCATCTTCTTGCAGCGCGGCTGGATCAGGCTCTGGTGTTGAATCGAATAACTCTAGCGCGTCCGCGTCCCATTCAGTGACGATCTGATCGGCATGGGCAAGTCCCGCATAGGGATTTTCGGGTGCTTCGCGAGCCATAGCAACCGCGCGTTCTGCCATCTCCGACAAAGTGCGCCTCGATGTGTCGGAGGCGGATACGATGGCGCTGCGTTGCCCTACAAAGACCCGCAAACCGATATCGGTTCCTTCTTCGCGCTGAGCTTCTTCAAGCGTGCCGCCGCGTACGTCAACAGACAGCGATGTGCCGCGCACAGCCATGGCATCCGCGCTGTCGGCCCCAGCGGTTTTTGCGGCGTCGAGCATCTGCGCAGTCAGCGCATCAAGGGGTTGGGTCATCATACTCTCCTGATCAGGGCATAGAGGTAGCGGCGCAGGCCTATTCCCGCAAGGGCGCACCCAAAAAGAAAGAGCGGCCAGTCAAAGGCCGCCTTTCCTCTGGCACCACAGTACCGCCTTATTTAATGCGTTGCCCGTTGGCGAGAATTTGACCTGTTTCGTCAAACTGGATTCTTGATTTCAGTGTGTCAGGCTCTGCACCGGGCACAGCAAATAGCCCCATCATCATTCGGGCGCCCATGGCTTGGTCAGCCGGTAGAATCCCCATCGCAGTGAGTTTGTCCATTAGGCCGTTCGCACCGGAGATGTCGATATTGATGTCACCCACGGGCTTTGGAAAGCCAGGCAACGTAAGTTTGTCTGTGTTGTCAAAGGTCAGGTCACCCGTTGCCTCAATTTTTGCACCAATGGCATCCGCAGTCAGGCGGTTGATTGTGAGAGCTTCGACTTCGGCAGGCGCAGCACCTGTCGCGGCCATCTGTTGTGCGACCCCTGAAGATAGGCCATCAACCAGTACTCTTGCCTTTCCGCTTAGATCCAGCACTACCGTCGCAGGATCGCGGGGCAATTGACCTGCGGGATCGAATAATGCCCAGATAATATCGGACATCGTGAAATCGGTCATGTTGAAACCGAATTTGAAATCCTGAGGGGTGGCTGCCTTGAGCACAGGGGCGGTTAATTCAAACCCCGCCTCTGCCATTTCGATGAACAGCGGAAAGGGCAATCCAGCCAACTGTCCGCCGACCTGCACTTCCTTTGCAGCGGTACTGTAGCGGATGCCGTTTTGCCCCATGGCCACAGCCAACTCGGAGCGCGCCGAGGCGGTTTTGATCTTCGTATCGCCTTCTTCCGACGTAACCACGACTTCGGTTTGCGTGCCGTTGACCCCGAAAGTGCCGTCAAAGGAAAACCCCGACTCCAGCAATGGCGCGAGATCCTGCGTCTGCGGCATCACATCTGTGGGCAGCACGCTTATCCCTGAAAACGCCAGTGCAGCCAGCGTGCTATTGAGTGCGACTGCCTCCAGACCGTCCGGGTCCTTGAAAAACACATCATATGTCGCACCGCCGATTTGCATGTTCTGGACGTAGGTGCGGCTGTCGCCTGTGGTCACTTCGGTTTTTGAAGTCAGGTCCGTACCGTTTAGCGCGAATCTCGCGCTGTTCTGATCCAACACATCACCGTCAACCGTGAGTGTGGTCAGTGCCAGACCAAAAGCATCGGCAGTGTAGTCGTAAGCAATTGCAGCAGCATCACCGCGGGCCGTCATTTTATGACCTGTTTGGCTGTAGACAATTTCCATGGTTGCGGGAGGCGTCGCTCCTTCGGCAGGAATATCGATTTTTATGGGCATGCTCTCGGGCATTACCACATCGACACTGCCATCGCCGTTTTCGATAAATCGAAGAGTTCCGAGCTGAAGGATAACTGCCGCGTCCCCCGTTTCGCTGCTCCCCTTTACTGTGATGTCGTTAACCGCCAGTGCGCCGTTACCTGCCGCCTCCGTAGCGCTCACGGAATATCCCATTCCTTCGAGATATGCGCGCCAGTCGCCCCAGATTTCTGCGGCGGTTATGTCGGCAAGTGCGGATGTCCCGAAAAGCGATAGACCCAGAGCGGTTGAGGTAAGAAAGATTCGGTCAATAGACATGTCAGGAAATCCTAGGCTACGAAAGCGACGCCAGCGCGTTTTTGATTTAGCTACTAAGGTCCGCCAAAGCAGGCAAAGGGTCAAGGGGTGCCTCGTCGCACGACCATGTTGGTGCAGGCTGGTCCCTCACGCGATGCCGCGTTAGGTTCAGGCCAGAGATCAAAGACATAACCCGTAAATTCAGGGAGATTACCAATGGATATGACCGGAAAAACCGTAATGATCACAGGCGCAAGCCGTGGTATCGGGGCTGAAGCTGCGCGGGTTTTCGCCAACGCAGGGGCCAATGTGGCCCTGCTTGCCCGCTCACAGGATGATATTGCGGCCCTCGCGGGCGAGATCGGGGAGAGGGCCATCGCGATCCCGTGCAACGTGGCGCGCTATGGCGAGATGTCTGCGGCTGTGGCCACGACAGTTCAGGTGTTCGGCGGCCTTGACGTTCTTATTAACAATGCAGGCGTGGTCGATCCTATCAGCCATCTGGGCGACGCCGATCCCGACGCTTGGGGCCAGCTCATCGATATTAATGTGAAGGGGGTCTTCAACGGGATGCATGCGGCGTTGCCTGTAATGAAGGCGGGCGGTGGTGGTTCGATCCTCACGATCAGTTCGGGTGCTGCACACAATGCAATCGAGGCATGGAGCGCCTATTGCGCGTCCAAAGCGGCTGTAAACATGATGGGCCGTTCCTTGCATCTGGAGGAGGGCGCCAACGGCATTCGCGCGATCGGACTGTCACCGGGCACTGTCGCAACCGAAATGCAGCGCAAGATCAAGGCATCAGGCATCAATCCAGTGAGCCAGCTGGACTGGGAGACACATATCCCTGCCGATTGGCCCGCAAAATGCCTGCTGTGGATGTGTAGTGCGGAAGCGGACAAATACTGCGGCGAAGAAATATCCCTGCGGGAAGAAAACATTCGCCGCGCGGTTGGACTGATATGATCGAACTGTCCAAGGCGAGTGGCATCTGGACTGTCACTCTCAACCGGCCCGACAAGGCGAATGCCCTGACCAAGGATATGCTGCTTGAGCTGTGCGACATAATGGAAAGCGCGGGCGAGGCCCGTGCTGTAATCCTGACAGGGCGCGGCACAATTTTTAGTGCCGGTGCCGATCTTGAGGCGGCGCGTGCCGGACTTGCTGTCTCGGACCTTTGGGAGCGGCTCTCGGGCGCTATCGCGATCTTGCCTGGCCTGACGATTGCGGCGCTTAACGGCACGCTGGCGGGGGGGGCGATGGGTATGGCACTGGCCTGCGATATGCGCATCGCAGTGCCGCCTGCCAAATTCTTCTATCCGGTAATGAAGCTTGGCTTTCTACCGCAACCCAGCGATCCTGCCCGCTTGACAGCGTTGATTGGCCCTGCACGAACAAAGATTATTTTGATGGGTGGCCAAAATATTCTGGCTGAAGAGGCGCTTGCATGGGGCCTCATCGACCGTATCGTAGGGGCTGACGTTCTCGCTGAAACGGCTCGGGCACTGTGCGGCGATACGGTCGCGGCACCACTGCATATCGCCCATGGAATCAAGGCGATGTGCCGGTAACGGCAGCCTTTAAATGAGAGGAACGAACGGCACATCGCAAGCTACGAGAAGCAGGAGAGAGCTAAGGACAAATGCGATGCGCATGGTTTTTTCCTGAATTTGGGATGTCGTTTGCAACGGGTAACATAGTTCTACCGCTTGCGCATACCCCCCGGTATTTTCGACAGAAACCCGGGGGGCCGCTTGCGCACCCATGTCGCGAACTTCGCCAGTCTTGGATGCGCACGCAGAGCGTCAACAGTTCTGTAATCGCGCGCCAGTTCAGCCTCAGTCAGACTGGCGTGAATTTCGCGGTGGCAAATATGATGAAGCAGGACCGTTGGCCCGCCCTTTCCACCTTTTAGTTTCGGGATCAAGTGGTGGGCACTTTGGGGGACGCCCTTGGGGATGGGTCTGTCACAGACCGGGCAAACCGGATCGCTGGTAGTAATGTCGAGAGTGCGCGCCACTTGATCCTCCTGCTCCGCTCCTCCATGAGAGTGGGACGCTAGAACGCATAAGCAAGGCCGCTGGTATGAATTTTGACCTGACGCAATATCCCCCCATCGTCCAGCAAATAGCGGGGTATGCCCTTCAGGGCTTTGATCTCGCAAAGAGCTGGCTGCTGAGCCCGGCGGCATGGTCGCAGTTTGCAATTCTTGTAGGTGCCTATCTCTTGGCAGTGTTGATATCACGTCGCCTGCGTCCAGCATTAAAAAACCTGATCGACCCCGCTGGTCTTCAAAATATATTCACCGCGCCGCGCCTGTTCATTCTGCAATTCCTACCGCTGATCCTGCCGCTGCTGGCCTATGCATTAACAGGTATCGGAGAGCAGGTCGTCCGCTCGATGTTCGACAGCGGCGCAGTGATTGCTTTTGGTAAGCGGCTGTTTTTGTTTCTGGCAGTGCGGGCTTTCGTCCGCGATATTCTCAATGACCCGTTTCTCAAGCTGCTTGGACGCTTCATGTTGCTGCCAATCGCGGCGCTTTATGCAGTGGGCCTGCTGGATCTGGTTAGCTTGCAACTGACGGATACGGTAGTCGGTGTTGGCAATATCCGCTTCTCGCTGATGTCGATTGTGCGCGGGCTGATCGCAGGATCATTGCTTTTTTGGCTGGGTCAATGGTCCAACAGCCAAACCTCGGCGCTGATACAGAAACAAGAAATGCGCCCGTCTATCCGTCAGCTTTTGATTAAAACAGTCGAATTTATGATCTTTGGCGTGGCATTTCTGGTTCTGATGAACGTCATGGGCATCAACCTAGGGGCGCTGGCGGTATTGGGCGGTGCCATCGGTGTGGGTCTCGGTTTTGGTCTGCAAAAAATCGCGTCCAACTTTATTTCGGGTGTTATACTGTTGGTCGAAGGACAGGCCACCGTGGGTGACTACGTCGCGCTGGACGGCGGAGAGCAGGGCAAAATCGTCAAGATGACTGCACGCGCAGCCATTCTTGAGACGTTCGATGGCCGCTGGATCATGGTCCCAAACGAAGATTTTATCACGACACGCGTCGTCAACTATTCTGACTCCGGTTCTGCCAACCGGTACGAGGCCGAATTCTCGGTGAGTTATGACACTGACATCAACTTGGTGCCCGATATTATCAGTACTGCCGTATCCAAGCATCCAGAGGTGCTTCAACTGCCTTATCCACCTGACTGCGAATTACGCGGCTTTGGCGATAGCGGTATTAATTTCGCGGTTGAATTCTGGGTGAATGGTCTTGATGACGGGCCGAACAAATACACCTCAGACGTGCTTTTCATCGTTTGGAATGCGCTAAAAGATAATGGCATCGAAATCCCGTTCCCGCAGCGGATCATTGAAATTAAAGGGGGCCTGCCGATGGCTCCGAAGGAAACGACATGAAACATGCAGTGGTGATCGGCAGCGGTCCTGCGGGATTGATGGCCGCCGAAGTAATGGCACAGGCCGGCATTTCCGTGACATTATGCGATGCAAAGCCATCCGTAGGACGCAAATTCCTGATGGCGGGTAAATCCGGTCTGAACCTGACAAAAGAAGAACCCGAAAGTGCGTTTCACGCGGCTTATACGGATACTACTACATGGCTGGCCCCGATGCTGAAGGCCTTTGGCCCTGATGAAGTGCAAACATGGGCGCAGGGCCTCGGGCAGGAGATGTTCACCGGAACAACGGGGCGCGTGTTTCCGAAAACCATGAAAGCCTCACCACTGCTGCGGGCATGGCTGGCCCGATTGAATGATCTCGGTGTGACGATTAACACGCGCTGGCGCTGGACGGGATGGGCGGGCGCATCCCTTGCTTTTGATACGCCACAGGGTGCACAAACCATCACGCCTGATGCCACGATCCTTGCGCTGGGCGGTGCCAGCTGGAAGCGCCTCGGCTCAGACGGGGCGTGGTATCCTGTATTGCTGGAAAAAGGTTTGCGCCTGCGGCCCTTTGCGCCCGCAAATGCAGGCCTTTCGATTAAATGGACTGATTTTATGGACAAACATCTTGGCACTGCGCTCAAGAGTATTGCGTTGAGCAGTGGTCCATACTCCTCACGCGGCGAGGCTGTCTTGTCTCGTCACGGGCTTGAAGGGGGGGGTATTTATTCGGTGTCACGCGGCGTGCGGGAGGGGCATCCGCTGGTGCTGGATCTGATGCCTGACCTCACTGTGCAGGCGATTGCGCAGAAACTATCCAAACCTCGTGGCAAGGCGACGCTGACCAGTCACATCCGCAAATCGCTCAAGCTGGATGCAGCGAAAATTGCACTCTTGCAGGAAATGGCAATGCCGTTGCCGAGCGCGCCTGCGCACCTTGCGTCGGTGATAAAAGCGCTGCCCGTGCGTCATGGCGGATTGCGTCCGATGGACGAGGCGATCTCGACTGCGGGGGGGATTGCGCAAGCTGCTGTTGATGACGCGCTGATGATCAAAGCCTTGCCGAACACCTATGCTGTAGGGGAAATGCTGGACTGGGAAGCGCCGACTGGCGGCTATCTGATCACGGCATGTCTGGCGACAGGGGCGTGGGCGGGCCGCCACGCAGCGGCGCGATTAAATACCTAGATTAACTTGCGTCGCGTGCACGGGTTGCCTTGAATGCATCGCGCTTTCGCAACTCAGAGGCCCAGCTTGCCAGCCGCTCGTCCACGGGGGCAAAACCCGCACCGATCGACCAGTTGAGACAGTGCACCGCTAAAAGGTCGGGCACGGTAATTTTCTCGCCCATCAGGAAAGGTCCTTTGAGGCGCTCCGACAGGACAGACGCCGAGCGGGCAAATTCCGCCTTCAGGCTGTCCTTGATTGCCGGCACGCGCATATCTTCGGGCCAGACAAAGCTGTGCTTGGCCGCGGCCCATAGCACTGCATCGAATTCATCAATGAGCCAGAACAACATCGCATCCTGCTGCGCGCGTTCGATTGTGCCTGCGGGTGCTGTCAGCATGCCGTGCTTGTCCGCAAGGTATTGCATGATCGCGACTGAATCGGTGAGCAAAGCATCACTATCCATCAAGGCAGGTACCTTACCAGTCGGATTGTATTGCTTGGCCTCGTCCGAGCGCGGGCCTGCAGGAATCAACTCATAGGGCTGGCCCAGCTCCTCCAGCATCCAGATAACGCGAAAGGCACGGGTTTTTACGCCACCGATAACTTTATACATGCTCATTTTCTCCTGGTGGGTTAGCTGGCGCCAAACATGGCCAGTCGGATAAACGTCCGCTCGATGATCGCCATAGACGGGGCGGTCTGCCCTGCCGAGCGTAGCTGTAGATCGGTATCGGTCAGGATACCCAGTGCTGTTTCCAGCTTGTTCACGCCCCAGTCCCGCGATTGACGCTGTACGCGGTCACGGTCACGCACACCCCAGATCGGTGCGCCAGGGGTGCAGGCGGTGCGGTGCAGTGTCCGGAAATGGCGCATGGCCATAATGCTTAGGGTCACGGCGTTGACCCCCTGACTTTGCAAGCGGCTCATAAGCGGGCCGATCTGCGCTGATTTCTTCTCGGCAACGATGTTCAGTATATCATCAACAGCCGCTTCAACAGACGCGGGTGCGCAGGCTGCGATGTCCTGCAGACTTACGGGGGTACCCGCCTCGCTCAGCTTATACAGGGACAGCTTTTCAAGGGTCTGACGAAAATCACCCGGATCAAGGCTTCGCGCGAGATCTTCAAGGGATGCCATGGCTGGCCCATCTGCGCGCAGTTTCGCATCGCTCAGCAAGCGCTCGATTTCGCCGCGGTCCGGGGGATCGTCAAATATGCCCCAGGCATAGGCATTGCGGTGCCCCTCGAATGTTTTGAGTAGTTTGGATGTTTTTTTCAGATCGCCCGCAGTTACTACAATTTGGGCATCACCCGGCTGCCAGTCGCTCAATGTTTCGATTATTATTCCCGAGACCAGCTCGTTCGCGCCCTCGATAAAGGCGGCGCGAGGGCCCGGAAAAAATCCGACCGCCTTTATTGCGTCCATCAGCAGCGCGGGTTCGCGACGCAAATCGCCGGCGGGGATGCGGGTCAGGCGCATCTCCTCTTCAGCGGCGGGGCCCAAGAGTGCTTTGAGATATTCCTGACGCTTGAGCGCCACGCGCATTGCATCGCTGCCATAAATCAAGAGGCCCAGTTTGTCTGGGGGCGGTTTTGCAACAATACCTGCCCCGTCGCGGCGGCCAAGTTTCATACAGGCAGATCCGCAGCGAAGAGACGCGCCGTGATCTGGTCGCCCAGAATGACCATCAGCCGTTCAATCGCGTCGCGTTCGGCCGCGAGGGCGGCAACCGTTGTACCGATGGCGGAATACGCGGTGAAGTTTTCCACCTTGCCCGAGGTCACTACGGTACCGGCAATCATATCGCGCAATGCATAATCCACGCGCCCGATCAGGTTGAAGCGGGTGATGTCACCGGCTGGATTGATAGCAAGGCCTTCCTCGCTGGTGTCGATCGTCAGATCCAACGCATAGCGGGCCGCGTTGTCGCTGCGCCCCAGCCGTGTTTCCAGTTGGCGCGTGAGAAGATAGCCCGCCTGTGTCGACGGCTCAGCGACCAATACCTGATTGCGCAATTTGCTTCCCGTCCCGTCGATTCCGTAGACAGGGGTAAATCCGCAAGCCGCAAGGGCGAGCGGCAGGGCAAGCAAGCTGCGGCGGCTATACAACGACATTTACAATCCGCCCCGGTACCACGATCACCTTCTTGGGTGTTCCGCCCTCAAGGATACGGATGACCGCAGGATGGGCAAGTGCCAGCTTCTCAACTTCTTCCTTGGGCATATCGGCGGGTACATCAATTTCGCCGCGCCGCTTGCCGTTAACCTGAATGGGCAAGGTTACCGTGTCGTCCTTGAGCATGGCCTCGTCCGCCACGGGCCAAGGCGCGGTAGCGATCAGTCCTTCTCCGCCCTGAGTCGCCCAAATATCTTCGGCAAGGTGCGGTGTCATGGGCGACATGAGCTGTGCCAGTGTCAGGACTGCCTCGCGCTGTGCCGCCTTGGATGCGTTGGACTTTTGCAATGTGGCGGTAAAGCCGTAGAGCTTGGCAATGGCTGCGTTGAAGCCAAAGCTCTCGACAGCCATGGTGACATCATGTGTTGCCTTGTGCATCTGCTTCAACAGATCTTGATCGTTCTCGCCATCTGCACCGTCTTGCATCGCGGCGATTCTGGCGCTGATGTTCCATACGCGACCGAGATGCTTATAGGCAGCCTCGGCGCCGGATGCTGTCCATTCCACGTCACGCTCTGGGGGGGAATCGCTTAACACGAACCAGCGGGCAGTATCGGCACCGAAGGAGGAGATGATGCTTAGCGGATCAACCACGTTGTTTTTGGATTTGGACATTTTTGCGGACGGGATGATTTTAACCTCTGCGCCGCCCTGTTTGAGAAACGCCTTATCGCCTTTAACCTCCACCTCTTCCGGGTAATGGAAGACCGGACGGTCATCTGCGCCGACAGAAGTATAAATAGCGTGGGTCACCATCCCTTGTGTAAAAAGGGCGTCAAAGGGCTCAATCGCTGTTTTGGGCAAATGGCCGGTAATCTGCATCGCGCGCGCAAAGAAGCGGGCATAGAGCAGATGCAGGATCGCATGCTCAACCCCGCCAATATATTGGTCGACGTTCATCCAGTATTCGGCGTCCTCCATCACGGTCGGCGTATCGGCATGGGGCGCGGTAAAGCGCGCATAGTACCATGACGAATCGACGAAGGTATCCATCGTATCTGTTTCGCGTTGCGCGGATTTTCCGCAGGCAGGGCAGGGCGTTGTGCGCCACTCGGTGTGCCGGTCGAGCGGATTGCCGGGGATATCGAATGTTACATCTTCGGGCAGTTTGACAGGCAGGTTCTCTTTTTTCTCCGGCACCACACCGCAGTCGTCACAATGAACCACGGGGATCGGGCAGCCCCAGTAGCGTTGCCGCGACAGGCCCCAGTCCCGAAGGCGGAATTTTGTCACGCCTTGGCCCACACCCTGCGATTCGCAGAACGCGATGGCGGCGTCGATGGCTTCAAGGCCGGTCTGCCACTGCTCGCCCGCGAAGCCGCGATTGTAGAATACCTTCTCGGTCTTTGGCGGCACATAGGCTTCGCTTAATTCTTCTGCCGCATCTTCGGACGGCAGATAGGTCGAGATGATGGGAAGGTCGTACTTTGTGGCAAATTCAAAATCGCGCGGATCATGTGCGGGACAGCCAAAAATCGCACCGGTGCCATATTCCATCAGAATAAAGTTTGCGATGTAGACCGGCAGTTCCTTACTGGTATCAAAGGGATGGCGCACACGGATGCCGGTATCCATGCCGAGCTTTTCGCCGGTCTCGATCGCTTCTTCCGTAGTCCCGCCCTTGCGACATTCCGCGACAAAATCCGCGACGTCCTTGTTATCGCGCTCGAGCAGCTTGGCAATCGGGTGGTCGGGCGAGATGCCGACAAAGCTTGCGCCGAGGAGCGTGTCGGGGCGAGTCGTGTAGACTTCGATGCGGTCATGTCCGTCCGGTGCATTTATGGTCGAGAAGGCAAATTGAAGTCCGCGCGACTTCCCGATCCAGTTTTCCTGCATCAGCCGCACTTTGGCGGGCCAGTTCTCGAGGGTGTCCAGAGCGCCCAGCAATTCGTCAGAGTAGTCCGAGATTTTGAAGAACCACTGCGTCAGCTCGCGTCGCTCCACAAGTGCGCCCGAGCGCCAGCCGCGCCCCTGTTCGACCTGCTCGTTCGCCAGAACTGTCATATCGACAGGATCCCAGTTCACGACCGCGTTCTTGCGGTAGATTAATCCAGCCTCGATCATGTCGATAAACATAGCCTGTTGATGCTGATAGTAATCAGGGTGGCAGGTCGCAATTTCGCGGGACCAATCAAGCGAGAAGCCGAGCGGCTTCATCTGGCTCTTCATGTCCTCGATATTCTGGTAGGTCCATGTGCCGGGGTGAATGCCCTTTTGCATGGCAGCGTTTTCAGCTGCCAGACCAAACGAATCCCAGCCCATAGGATGCAAAACATTGAAACCCTTGGCCAGCTTATAGCGGGCAATGACATCCCCAAGGGTATAGTTGCGCACATGACCCATATGGATGCGCCCCGATGGGTAGGGGAACATCTCAAGTACGTAATACTTCGGCTTGTCAGCGGATCGCACAGCCTTGAAAATCTCGCTGCTCTCCCAAACGGCTTGCCAGCGGGATTCGATTTCGGACGGGGTATAGCGGGTCATGAGTGGGCCTTTTTACGCAGGAACGCCGGACGTGTGGTACTCACAAGGTCCGGCGCTGCACTTTAGTATAATGAAAGAAGGAGCGGTTAGAGCTTGTTGTCTGCGATGCGCAATTCGCGGGCCCGTGACAGGATCGCGTCCTCGACGGCACGGCTTGTCGCTTTACTCACGGGTCCACCGCGCGATTGTAGCGCCACGTTGAGGGAGCGGGCATCCAGAGCGGGATCATCAATCAACACAGTTGCGCGATATTCGCGGCCACCACCGGGTGGGGTGCCATAGCCTGTCACGATGACACCGGTGAACGGATCGACCGACTGGACCGGCAGAAAACTCAACACTTCGAGCGATGCACTCCACAGGTATTTGTTAACCAGAACAACGCTTTCGTTGTTTCTCTTGTTAAACAGTGACCAGATCGTGTTTTCAGGATTGGTCTCTATGTTCGACGGGTTTGTAGGATTTGTATATTGGTCGGGGCGTTCAGTTGCGGGTGAACCGAAGCTTCCGATACCTCCGCATGCAGTCAGAACACCAAGTGCCACCGCCAGTATCGTCAAGTTCCGAACCTGCATCTTCGCCATATCCGCCACCTTTTCACCTGTTTTGCTATGCAATACCCAAGCGGGGGCATCTGGGCAAGGTCTATGTACTCTGGCAGGCCCAAGGGGTGACCTGCGAGCCCCCGACTATATACCTATACGCGTGCGAGGGCTGTTTTGATGACTGTGGCAAAGCTGCACCAACATTCGCCACATTGTTCTTCGGGTGGTCGGTTTGCTTGCTAAAGCATCAGTGTGGGCGCAAAAGAAGCTCATACCTAGATCGGAATTCACCGGTCAGGTCCTTATAGATTTCCAACCGAGGGAAAACTCATGAAAAAAGTTCTCTTCGCAACAACAGCTCTGGTCGCCACAGCTTCAGTTGCAGCAGCAGACGTTACATTCTCCGGCTACGGTCGTTTTGGTATCGCATACATCTCCGACAACGGCACAGGCGATAGCGACACAAACGTAACAAGCCGCTTCCGCCTGCAGATCGACGCGACAGCAGAATCTGATGCCGGCGTTACAATCGGTGCGCGCGCTCGTATCCAGCAGGATGCAGACGACGCAGTATCTGTTGACTCGCTTGGCGCAGACAGCGATGGCGACGGCGTTGCAAACTTCCGCTCCGACCGTCTCGGCTCCGGCATCAACGGCGTACGTTTCTTCGCACGTTCCGGTGGTCTTGAAGTAGGTGTTGGTAACATCTTCGGCGCACTCGAGTTCATGCCTGGTCAGTACCCGATCGACCTTGGTCTGACCGGTCACAACTATGACTACACAGCATTCAACTTCGGCGGCGACGCATACGACTCCGACGAAGAAGGCGCTGCAGGCTCCAACGGTGTAGAACTGATGTACTCCGTAGGCGACTTCTCGGCACACATCTCGGCATCCGATATTGGTGACCGCGTTGCAGCCTATGTTGCTTACACATACAGCGGCATCACATTCGCACTCGGTGGCCAAGACTCCGATTTCGCAGGCGACACAGAGCTGACAGCAACTGTATCCGGTACATTCGGTATCGCAGATGTTGCTCTGGCATATGCTGACAACGGCACAAAAGGCGATCACATCGTTCTGGCAGGCCGCGTAGCAGTAGGCGCAGCGACAGACATCGAAGCGTACATTGTTGACGCCGACCAGTGGTCCGAAACCGGCTTCGGTATCGACTTTAACCACGACATGGGTGGCGGTACATCCTTGCGCGGCGGTGTGTCCACAGGCGGTTCGCTTGGTGATGAGACACTCGTAGACATGGGTGTTCGTTTCAACTTCTAAGTTGAATGAACTTACCTGAATGATTTGGGGCAGACTTCGGTCTGCCCCTTTTCTTTTGTGCATTGCTGTTATCTTTAGGCGGAACACAGGAGGCCCTTATGCCATTGCATGACATCAAAGATAAAATCGCCAAAGCTGAAAAAAACGCGGGCCGAATTGCCGGTTCAGTAACTCTCATTGCCGTGAGTAAGGTACAGCCCAACGCACGGGTAAAAGCGGTCCTTGATGAAGGGCACCGCGTCTTCGGCGAAAACAAGGTGCAGGAAGCTGCGGCTAAATGGCCCGATTTCCGCACGCAGTACGACGGCATCGCGCTGCACCTGATTGGCCCGTTACAAACAAACAAGACGCGACAGGCGATGGAATTGGCAGATAGTATCCACACGCTCGATCGTCCCAAGCTGGCCAATACCCTCGCACGTCTGGCGCAGGAGATCGGGCGCTGTCCTGAATTATTCATTCAGGTGAACACCGGCGAGGAGGAGCAGAAGGCAGGGGTGATGCCCGCAGATGCCGATTCCTTCATCAAGGAATGCCGCTCGCTCGACCTTCCGGTTCAGGGGCTGATGTGTATTCCCCCTGTGGAGGAAGAGGCGTCCCTGCATTTCGCCCTGCTTGCGAAAATCGCTGAACGCAACGGACTGGACGGCCTGTCGATGGGCATGAGCAGTGATTTCGAAAAAGCGATTGCTCTCGGGGCGACCCACATCCGCGTAGGCTCTGCCATTTTTGGGGAGCGTGTTGCGACCTAAGGAACAATCAGGCGCGTGCGATATCTGATCCGCCGCGCGATCTCATGCAGGTGCGGCCGCGAGAAGGCGATGCACCCCTCTGTAGGATAGCCTGGCCTGCGGTATTGGTGCATAAAGATCGCCGAGCCGCGCCCCCGCACCGCATAAGGCCAGTTCCAACCGGTGAGAATCACCAGATCATAAAGCGGATCAGAACGGCGCAGCCGCTCATGACTGTGAGGATAAGGCGCGCGGACCATCATATTATAGTCCTCATCGGCAGGATCATCAGACCAAAGGTCCGGCGGCCCTATAGGTTTTGCCCAGTCAGCCGGTTTTGCGATGCGGTCAGGGCGGTAAAGCATCCCCACGATGGCATGGGTTCCGCGGGGTGTGGCGCCGTCACCCTCGCGCTTGCGGTCCGATATGCCGCCCTTGCCGATCGTGCAGGGCCACAACCGCCCCTGAAACCGTATCCCTTGCGGGGTCAGCACCATGTCGTCTGGTGTCACAGCAGATGCCCTGACTTGGCAGCTTTCGTGGCCAGATAGGCTGCGTTATGCCGATTCTCACCCACGCTCAGTGGCACACGCTCTGCCACCCGCACACCGCATTGCTCCATCATTTCGACTTTGCGAGGGTTATTTGTCAGCAGGCGCACAGCTGAGAACCCCATCGTTTTGAGAATATCGGCGCCGAGCCTGAAATCCCGCTCATCGTCTTCAAATCCAAGGCGGTGATTCGCTTCGACGGTATCAAAGCCTTGATCCTGCAAGGAGTAGGCCCGCATTTTATTGGCAAGACCGATCCCGCGCCCTTCTTGGTTGAGGTATAGCAAAATGCCATGCCCTTCGCTTCCCATCTGGGCTAATGCAGCACGCAATTGCGGTCCACAATCGCACTTCAGGCTGCCCATGAGGTCACCGGTAAAGCAGGCCGAGTGCAAACGGCACAGCACCGGCGCGCTCCGATCAGGACGCCCGATCTCGATTGCGTAATGCTCCTCGCCGCCGTCTTCAGGACGAAAGATGTGCAAACGTCCCGCTTCGGAGACCTCCATCGGTAGGCGTGCATTTACTACGGAATGAAGTGGGCTGCGGATTTGCAGGTGCGCGGTTGCTGCCGCGCCGTCTATCGCCGTCAGGCCGTGCGTCCGCGTGAATGCGACCGAATCGATCAGGTCGATCACCACTGCGGCCGGCAGCAGCCGCGCCGATTTCACAAGGTTCAGTGCCGTATTGTGCAGGGTGGCATCACCGCCGCGCATCGCGCCCAGCGGCCCCTTCATTGGCGCACGAAGGTCATCGGCGGGGTCGGCGATGCTTTGGACCCACTTCAATGTCGCATCCTTCGGCAGTATAACCCGCGCGAGATCTCCGTCATATGCCCTTGCCTTTAGAGTTTGTGCCCGTCGCGCTGTGATTGCCAGAACGGCATCGCCTTGCAAGGTCATCACATCGGCCAGACGCTCTTCCGTCAATGTTTCTGCCGCGAGCACAAGAATATCTCCTAGCACGACAGGCACGCCCATACGTAAATCAGCCCGTGCACGGGCCAGTGTTTCGGTAACATCGGGGGAAAAGGACATGGCTATTGTTACAACTCATCAGTTCAGTTGAGTAATATCTAGGTCATGATCCCGTGAATTGAAACATTTGACAGTGTTGTGACACGTGCCTGTGACAACGTGGGCAGGCCCCTTGCTGATTGACGCCACGTTCATATGTTTAACTCAACACAACGGAGACCGCACAATGGCACAGCTCAAGAAGATTCTGCTTGTAGATGATGATGAGGACTTGCGCGAAGCGTTGAGCGAACAGCTCATCATGACGGAAGATTTTGATGTTTTCGAAGCTGGTAATGGCGCAGAAGCCCTGAGCCGAGCGAACGAGATGATCTATGATCTGCTCATCCTTGATGTAGGCCTGCCTGATACGGACGGTCGCGAGTTGTGTCGTCTGTTGCGTAAGCAGGGGATCAAGAGCCCTATCATGATGCTCACAGGTCATGATGGTGATGCCGATACGATCCTCGGGCTGGATGCAGGCGCGAATGATTACGTATCGAAACCGTTCAAGTTTCCCGTCCTGCTTGCCCGTATCCGGAGCCAGCTGAGAACCCACCAGCAGTCAGAAGATGCAATCTTCCAGCTGGGCCCCTACACATTCAAGCCCTCAATGAAAATGTTGATTACCGAGGACGACAAGAAAATTCGTCTTACGGAGAAAGAAACCAACATTCTCAAATTCCTGCACCGCTCGGCAGAGGGTGTCGTGGCGCGAGACGTGCTTTTACACGAGGTCTGGGGCTATAACGCGGGCGTCACTACCCACACCCTTGAGACACACATTTACCGTCTGCGCCAGAAGATCGAGCCTGACCCTTCGAATGCGCGCCTGCTGGTAACGGAATCAGGCGGTTATCGATTAATGATTTAACGACGGGAACTTTATTTATCTTTCCGTGTTACACTAATACCAAGCGGGCTTTTTTCATGAGTTTCCCCCTAGGTTGACCCAAACGATGAATGGCTGGGACGAGTGCCATTCTACCTCCCTGTTGGACTTGGCCGGGCCTCTGTGCCCGGTCTTTTTTTGCGCTGATTTTGGTGGTTGCCGGCCATACCCCGCGATAGGGTGCAGCGACGTTTACAGCAGGAGCATGCCTATGTCTTTCACCCTCGCCACATGGAACATCAATTCGGTACGCCTGCGCGAGCCGATTGTGTGCAAGCTGCTGGCAGAGGAGGGGCCAGATGTTTTGTGCCTGCAAGAGTGCAAAAGTCCGGTTGATAAGATCCCGCTGGAGCAGTTTGCTGCCCTTGGTTACACCCACATGGTAGCCGAAGGGCAAAAGGGGTATAACGGAGTGGCGATCCTGTCCAAGCTTCCATTGGAAGCTGCCGGAGCGCACGATTTTGCGCAGCTGGGGCACGCTCGTCATGTCGCGGCAAAGTTGTCAAACGGGGTGACCATCCACAACTTTTATGTGCCCGCCGGGGGGGATGTCGCTGACCGGACGGTAAACGAGAAATTCGGACAAAAAATGGATTACCTTGCTCAAATGCGGGATTTTTTCCATGCTGACGCGCCGCAGAAATCGATCCTTGTAGGTGATCTGAACATCGCGCCGCGCACTGATGATGTCTGGGACCACAAAAAGATGCTCAAGGTGGTCAGCCACACCCCTGTCGAGGTTGAAGCCCTGAGCCAGACACAAGATGCAGGCAAATGGGTCGATATTACGCGTCAGGATATTCCAGATGGCCTGCTCTACAGCTGGTGGAGCTATCGGGCCAAGGATTGGGATCTTGCGGATAAGGGGCGCAGGCTAGACCATATATGGGCCACGCCCGACATCTCGAATGCAGGCCATGGTAGTCGCGTGATCCGTGCCGCACGCGGCTGGGAAAAGCCCTCGGACCACGTACCTGTTTTTGCAACTTTCGATCTTTGAGGGTAGTCCTCTTTCAAACAGCACTGGGGGCCACATATAACTCCCAACCGTTCAGCACAGCATAATAGGACCGATGACATGATGGATCTCAACCTTACCGCCGCAACCCCCGCAGCCGATTTGATAAAAGACACCACCGAAGCCACATTTATGGCTGATGTAATCGAGGCTTCGCAGGAGACGCCGATTATTGTGGATTTCTGGGCGCCTTGGTGTGGCCCATGCAAAACGCTGGGTCCGCAACTTGAGGCGGCTGTCGTCGCTGCCAAAGGCGCCGTGAAAATGGTTAAGCTGAACGTGGACGAAGCACAGGCCATTTCAGGCCAGCTTCAGATTCAGTCCCTTCCTACTGTCTATGCTTTTTGGAAGGGCCAACCGGTCGACGGATTTCAGGGCGCGGTACCGCAGTCCGAGATTGCTGATTTTATCGGAAGGGTGATTAAGGCCGCTGGCGGCGAATCTCCTGCGGACACCCTAAACGACGCTGTGGAAGCGGCAGAGGAGATGTTGGGCATGGGCGAAGCAGAAGACGCGGCACAGACATTTGCGGCGATCCTCGGCGAGGACCCGATGCATGCGGGTGCTTACGGTGGAATGGTACGTGCGCATATCGCCATGGGTGATCTGGATCAGGCCGAAGGCTTACTCAACGGAGCACCGATCGAAATCTCCAAAGCGCCCGCACTGGAGGCTGCATTTGCCCAATTGGAACTTGCGCGGCAGGCCGCTAACGCAGGGCCGGTAGCCGAACTGGCTGCAGCGGTCGAGGCGAACGAAGGCGATCTTCAAGCGCGGTTTGATCTGGCGCAGGCACTTTATGCAACTGGCGATGCAGAAGGCGCGGTCAGCCATTTGTTAGAGCTGTTCAAGCTGGATCGTGAATGGAATGACAGCGCGGCCAAAACCCAACTTTTCACCATCTTTGATGCGTTAAAGGCCAATGATCCGGTCGTTCTGAACGGACGCCGTAAATTGAGCTCGATGATATTTGCCTGAACCACTTGGCGCGCTAGATAAAGCTCATGATAAAAAAAGCAGACCTCCCCGACACGATCCCGATTTTCCCGCTCGGCGGGGTGTTGTTGCTTCCGCGATCACGGTTGCCGTTGCACATATTTGAGCCGCGGTATTTGCAGATGATCGAGGATGCGTTGAAAACGTCAACCCGTCTCATCGGGATGGTTCAGCCAAATATCGTTCCGGGTCGTAGTGGTCCGGGGTTGCATACCATAGGGTGCGGGGGGCGCATCAGCCAGTTTTCCGAGACCGAGGATGGCCGGTATATGGTGACGCTCGCAGGTATATCGCGGTTCCGTGTCGTTAGAGAAGTGGAAGGGTTCACTCCCTATCGCCGGTGCGACGTATCTTGGGACGGTTTCGATCTTGATTTGGAGGCGGAAGAAACCGATGCCGCATTCAAACGCAAACCGTTTCTGGATGCATTGGGCCGGTATTTCGAGGTGCGTGGGCTGTCGGCAGATTGGGAAACGCTCAAAGATGCGGATGACGAACTGCTGATCAATTCGTTGTCGATGATGCTGGATTTTGATGCAGAAGATAAGCAGGCGCTTCTTGAGGCACCCTCGCTCAGCACGCGGCGGGAAACCCTTGTGACGCTGATTGAATACGCTTTGCGCGGCGGTGGTGAAGGCGAGATGATGCAATGAGTGACACAGTCGTAGAATTTGACCGCCGCATGCTTGAGGCGCTGATATGTCCGCGAAGCCATCAGACATTGCGATATGACGCGGATCAACAGGAACTCGTCTCGAAGTCGGCGGGTCTGGCCTATCCTATCCGCAATGGCATTCCCGTAATGCTTATCGACGAAGCACGCGTGCTCGATTAAAGCGGCAGACCGCGCATCAGGCGGGGCAGCTCGCCATTCAGGCCAGCCGCTTCGCGGATAAACGTGCGGCGCAAACCAGGCAACGCACCGATAACGCCCATGCCGATATCACGTGCCATCCTTGCAAAAGCATTATCGTTCGAAAACAGCCGGTTAAAACTGTCCGTGGCAAGGGCAAGTGCGGCATTGTCGAATCTCCGCCATTCCTGATAGCGCGCGAGCGCGACAGCGGCACCAAAATCCTCACCGCGACGGTGGGCATCGACGATGACCTCACAAAGCGCCGCAATATCGCGAAAACCTGCGTTCAAGCCCTGACCGGCAATCGGATGCACGCCGTGGGCACTGTCACCAACCAGAGCAATACGCGGCGCGACCATAGTGTGGGCCAGCGACAGGCTGAGCGGGTAGGTATAGCGCGCGCCGGCCAGTGATATTTCACCAAGGAAATCACCAAAACGGGGACGGAGAACATCCAGATAATCTGCGTCTGCCAACGCATGAATAGCTGCAGCGTTCTGGGCGGTTTCTGACCAGACGATCGAACTGCGATTGGCGGTCAGCGGCAGAATAGCCAGCGGTCCGGGGGGCATAAAAAACTGATGGGCAATCCCGTTGTGCGGAAGTTCATGCGAGACAGCACAAACAAGGGCTGTCTGCCCGTAGGCCCATCCCGTACGCTTGATTCCCGCCCTTTCTGCAGTGCCGGATCCGCGCCCGTCCGCCCCCACGCACAGGCGTGCGCGCAGACGTTTTCCCGACGCGAGCACGAGGGTAATGCCGGTCATATCAGCCTCTTGCGCGATTACCTCTTCGCCACTCATCATTTGCACATCTTTGCTGGCGACCACCGCATCCATCAACGCACTGCGCAGGTGACGGTCTTCGACCATATGCCCCATCGGGCCTTCTTCAATTTCAGCATGGTCGAAGTGCATGAAAAACGGCGACGGGCCTTCTCCTGCGCGCCCGTCTGTTACTTTGATCTCGAGCATGGGTTGGGCGTGGTCTGCAATAGCTTCCCACATGCCTATCGCCTCCAGCATTCGCACCGAGGTAAGTGCCAACGCATAGGAGCGTCCGTCAAACCCAGCGTCGTTGCGTATGGCGAAAGGCAACGCATCAATTATCGTTACACGCAGCCCACTGGCAGCAAGAGCGAGGGCAAGGGCAGGGCCGTTGAGCCCGCCGCCGATAATGGCGATATCTGTATCAAATTTCATGCCACTGAATATGGCGGCTGGCGGGGGATTGTCCATGCGCCCATGCGCCGCTACCGTTGTTTCAAACAGATATTAAGGAGCGCGACATGCAAGATTGGCTCAAGATGACAGCGGCGGACCTTGGCCGCGCGATCAGCGCGGGAGAGATCAATCCCGTCGATCTCTGCGAGGCATATCTTGCAGCAATAGATGCGCACCCGCTGCGGGACCGGATTTATGCCCGCGTGACTCACGCCCGCGCGCGCACCGAGGCCAAGTCCGCGTCCGAGCGTGCCAAATCCGGCCGCCGCCTGTCATTGCTCGATGGCGTGCCGATCAGCTGGAAAGACCTGTATGATACAGCGGGTATTGTGACCGAGGCGGGTACAATGCTGCTGGAAGGGCGGGTGCCGGGCTATGATGCGCTTGTACTGCAAAATGCGACTGCTGCAGGTTTGGTTTGTCTAGGCAAGGTCCATATGAGCGAGCTTGCCTTCTCGGGTTTGGGTTACAACCCGTCCACCGCTACCCCGCCTTGTGTGAATGATGTAGATGCCGTGCCGGGGGGGTCATCGTCCGGCTCCGGAGCTTCTGTCGCATTCGGTCTCGCCGCAGCGAGCATCGGTTCGGATACTGGCGGATCTGTCCGAATCCCTGCAGCATGGAACGATCTGGTCGGGCTTAAAACGACCCATGGCCGCCTCAGTCTTGAGGGGGTTGTGCCGCTGGCCCTTAAATTCGACACGATCGGGCCTTTGTGCCGTTCGGTGGAGGATGCGGCATTGCTCACTGCCGCGCTTGAGGGAAGCAAGCCACCCGATTTGCGCGGTGCATCACTCATAGGCCGCCGCTTTGCGGTTATGCAGACTGTAATGATGGATGGTGTTCGTGATGCGCCCAAGGCTGCTTTTGCACAGGTCGTGGCGAGGCTGGAAGCGGCAGGCGCACAGATTGACACGATTGAAGTGCCCGCAGTGCAGGAGGCGCTAGATATATCTGGGCCTCTAATTACCTCTGAGGCATATGGCCTCTGGGGAGAGGTCATCGAGGCGCATCCCGAAAAAATGTACGATGAAATTCTACAACGGTTTCGTTTAGGGCGTGAGCATTCCGGTCCCGATTACGTCGCCGCTTGGGCCAAATTGGATGCTGCGCGGCATGCCTATGATATGGCGACAGCCGGATACGATGCTATTCTCGCACCGACTGCGCCGATCTTGCCGCCAAATCTCGCGCGTCTGATCGACGATCACAATTATTATGTAAACGAGAACCTGTTAGCCCTGCGCAATACCCGCATCGGAAACCTGTTGGGTTTATGCGCACTGACTTTGCCGACTGGGGTGCCAAGCTGCGGATTCATGCTGATGGCCGCACCTGATTTCGACAATGCTTTGCTGCGTTTGGGCGCAGCGGTAGAGGCGGCGATCGCATAAGGGACCAAAAAGCCACAAGAGCCGCATATAACTTGGAATTTTCCTAGACGTCAGAGGCCTATCTAAGCTACCTTGTAACAAACGGGGCATTAATGATCCCGATCCGAGGCAGTAGTGATGAATTTTCCCGAACGGTTTTCGAACCTTCCCGCTCACGCGTGGCCACGTCTGCGTGCACTTCTTGATGTGCATGAAGGGGGCGGTCCGCTGATCCAGATGACTATAGGCGAGCCGAAACATGCGTTTCCGGCTTGGGTTACTGATGTGATCACGCAGAACGCTGTTGGATTTAACAGCTATCCACCTAATGACGGTTCTCCCGAGCTGCGCAGCGCAATTGCCGCATGGATCATGCGCCGCTACGCTGTGCCGGTAGATCCGGATACGCAGGTGATGGCACTGAATGGAACCCGCGAAGGTCTGTACAACGCCGTAATCGCCCTATGCCCCGAGACGAAGAACGGCAAAAAGCCTGCTATCCTGATGCCGAACCCGTTCTATCAGGTCTATATGATTGGCGCGATTTCTGGGGCGTGTGATCCGGTGATGGTCAACGCAACCGAGGCAACGGGACATTTGCCCGACTTCTACGCAGTAGACGCTGAAACGCTTGACCGGACTGTCGCAGTCTACATTTGTTCGCCCGCCAATCCACAAGGCGCTGTAGCCAGCCGCGACTATTGGGAGGCGCTGATCCATCTTGCTGAGAAGCATGATTTCTTCATCTTTGCAGATGAGTGCTATTCCGAGGTTTATCGCGAGGCGGCACCCGTAGGGGCATTGCAGATCGCGCACGAAATGGGCAGTGATCTCAACCGTGTTGTCATTTTTCATTCGCTGAGCAAACGTTCGAACCTGCCTGGACTGCGCTCGGGGTTTTGTGCTTCGGGCGAGGAGACAATGCGCGAGATCAAGCAGTTGCGCAATTATGCGGGTGCGCCTCTTCCGCTCCCATTGCAGCATGCGGCGGCAGCGGTTTGGAGCGATGAGGCACATGTCATCGAGAGCCGTGCAATGTACGCAGAAAAATTTGAGATTGCCGACCGCATTTTTGGGAATGTAGCTGGCTATGTCAGCCCTGAGGCGGGATTTTTCTTGTGGTTGCCCGTCGAGGACGACGAAGAAGCCGCAGTAAAGCTGTGGCGCGAGACAGGGGTAAAAGTATTGCCCGGAGGCTACCTCGCGCAGGATGTTCCGGGTGTCGAGAACCCTGGCAAGAAATATATAAGAGCGGCGCTCGTCGCTCCAAAAGAAGAGACGGAGCGGGGTCTTATGGCCATACGTGACTGTCTTTATGCGGTATAGAGGGACGGGTTAATGGCATATCAGACACGACAGCGCGAACCGCTACTGGACAGCAATACGGCAGAAGCGATTGAAAAACGCGGCAAGGAATTGTTGGGCATCGGGTTGGTGGTTCTGGGCGTGATGGCTGCCATGATGATCGGCAGTTACACCCCTGATGATCCAAACTGGATGCTGGCGACTGATGCGCCTGCCCAAAACTGGCTTGGGCGGATGGGCGCATCGTTGGCTGCTCCCTTGTTCATGATTGTGGGTTGGGGCGCATGGGGGCTGGCGGTTGTATTGCTGGTCTGGGGTGTACGTTTTGCGCTGCACCGCGGTCAGGAACGGGCGATGGGCCGTTTAATTTTCGCCCCGATTGCTGTAGCTCTTGGTGCTATCTATGCCGCTACTCTGACGCCAGATGCCGAATGGCTGCAAACCCACAGCTTCGGCTTGGGTGGCCTGTTCGGTGATACGATTATGGGTGTGATCCTGACCTTGCTGCCGATCGGATCTACCTTCACGGTCAAGCTCATGTCGCTTGTGATGGGTGTGGGGATCCTTGCCCTTGGCGCCTTTGTCCTGGGTTTCACGAAGTCTGAATTGACGCGGTTTGCACGCTTTTTGCTGGTCGGGACGATCATGGTGTATGCCGCGCTGATGAATGTTTTGGGCCGCAGCGCCACCGGAGCGGTGGCCGCCGCACAAGGATTGCAGGCGAAACAGGCTGTCCGCCGCCAACAGCGCCGCGCAGAGCAAGCCGAAGCAAGTGTCTATGCCGCAGAACATGCCCGCGCAGAGGTGCAAGTGGCTCCTGCGGCTTCCCGCATGCCGCGCCTGATCGCGAGCCGTGCCGCACAAACATCACAAACACCCGAATATGCCGCAGAACCGGAATATGGGGATGAGGATGGCCCGAAAACCAGTTTGCTTGCGCGTATGCCGGGCCTGATCAAACGCCCTGATGCCATGCCCGAGCCGGAGCTGGTAGAGAGGCATCACCAACCCGTATTGGAACAGGCTCCCAGCGAAGAGCGGATAAAGACGAAAATCTCGGACGTGATCAAGAGCCGAGTACGCTCTACCAATGCGGTGCATGTGCCTGCAACATCACCTCTTACCCGTGGACGTGGGCGCGGGCCTGATCCGCTTGTACTCAACACGACCCGGGCAGAACCGCCATTGACAGCGCGTTCCGCACAAGCGCCTGCTGCCGCTCCTTCAGTCGCGCGGCCGGTTTCCGCACCGACACCCGCTCCCATTTCTTCGATACCTGATTATGCCGATGCCTCGCCGAACGAGAACTATGACGCGCTGACGGAGCCGTTTAACGAAGATGATGTGAACATTTTTGTTGATTCACAAATGGTTGAAGAGACATCGCCGCAAGTCGCAGCGCCAAAACCGCTGACATTCACGCCAACGAAAATACCGGTACCGGAGGCAAAGCGCGTTGTAATGCCGATGACGCGCAAGGCAGTACCACAAAGCAAGCAAGCACAAGCCGAAGCGCAGCCTGTTTTGTCATTCGAGGACAGTCACCGTGGGTTCGAGTTGCCACCGCTCAGCCTTTTGGAATCACCCGAAGACAGCCCGCGTCAGCACCTCAGCGATGAGGCGTTGGAAGAGAATGCGCGCATGCTGGAATCCGTACTGGATGATTACGGCGTTAAAGGAGAGATCGTCGCTGTGCGCCCCGGTCCTGTGGTCACCATGTATGAGCTCGAGCCTGCGCCGGGCCTCAAGGCGAGCCGCGTAATCGGCCTTGCTGATGATATTGCACGCTCGATGGCGGCACTCTCGGCACGTGTCTCGACTGTTCCGGGCCGGTCTGTCATCGGGATCGAGTTGCCCAACGAGCACCGCGAGAAAGTTGTGCTGCGCGAAATATTGTCCTCACGTGATTTCGGCGACGGTAACCAGAACCTGCCGCTGGCACTGGGTAAGGATATCGGCGGAGAGCCTGTGGTGGCCAACCTTGCGAAGATGCCACACCTGCTGATTGCGGGGACCACGGGTTCGGGTAAGTCGGTTGCGATCAACACTATGATCCTGTCGCTGCTATACAAGCTTAGCCCCGAAGAATGTCGCATGATCATGATCGATCCCAAGATGCTGGAACTGTCGGTATATGACGGCATCCCGCATCTGCTCTCTCCCGTTGTGACGGATCCTAAAAAGGCTCTTGTGGCGCTTAAGTGGACCGTGGGCGAGATGGAAGACCGCTACCGCAAGATGTCCAAGATGGGCGTGCGCAATATCGAGGGCTATAACGGTCGGGTGAAGGAAGCGCTGGCCAAAGGAGAGATGTTCTCACGCACTGTCCAGACAGGATTTGACGATGACACGGGTGAGCCGATTTTCGAGACCGAAGAGAACACACCTGTCAAGCTGCCCTATATCGTCGTGATTGTTGACGAAATGGCGGACTTGATGATGGTCGCGGGCAAGGAGATCGAGGCCTGCATCCAGCGTCTGGCACAGATGGCGCGGGCCTCTGGTATCCACCTGATCATGGCCACACAACGCCCCTCTGTTGATGTGATCACCGGCACGATCAAAGCGAACTTTCCAACACGGATCTCGTTTCAGGTTACGTCCAAGATCGACAGTCGAACCATTCTGGGCGAAATGGGCGCCGAGCAACTTCTGGGCATGGGTGACATGCTGTATATGGCGGGTGGCTCCAAGGTGATCCGCTGTCACGGTCCATTTGTCAGCGATGAGGAGGTTGAGGAAATCGTCAACCACCTCAAGCAATTCGGCGAACCTGAATATGTCTCGGGCGTTGTCGAAGGGCCGCCAGAGGACACGCAGAGCGATATAGACAGCGTGCTGGGTCTGAACACTGGCGGAAATACCGATAGCGAGGATGCGCTCTACGATACTGCAGTCGCGATTGTAACCAAGGATCGCAAATGCTCGACTTCGTACATTCAACGAAAGCTCGCAATTGGCTATAACAAAGCTGCCCGTCTGGTTGAGCAAATGGAGGATGAAGGACTTGTTTCTCCAGCCAACCATGTGGGCAAACGCGAGATACTTGTGCCGGAGCAGGGCTAACCTCCACCATCGGCACCTTCGGTAAATGGCTCTCTTTCTCAGAAGAGAGCCATTTTTTTGCTTAACGTCTTTGTCGACTGGCACGTCGCCGCCGATCTACGGGGAAATTCGGGAACATCGGCGCAATGCGCGGGGTTGATATCGCATATCAATGGCGCTGTCCCTATGTTGAGGGTAACGCAGACTAACCCAATACAGGATGATCCCATGCGATTTCTGAAAACCGTCACACTGGGCGCAGCATTTGCCCTCGCTGCGAGCGCCGTAATGGCGGATAAGCTGCCGCTCGGCAATATCAGCAGCTATCTTAATGCGATGACCACTGCACAGGGTGCATTCACCCAGATCAACGGGGATGGCACGATTTCTACTGGCACTATCTATATCAAACGGCCTGGTCGTGTGCGGTTCGAGTATAATACACCGGATACGGGCCTTGTGATTGCAGGTTCAAACACGGTTGTTGTCTACGATAAAAAATCAAATCAGGCACCGGAAACCTATCCGCTGTCGCGCACGCCGCTTTCGATTATTCTCGCCCAGAACGTGGACCTTGGACAGGCGCAGATGGTCACCGGCCACACTTATGACGGGACCGCTACGACGGTCACGGCGCAAGATCCCGAAAATCCGCAATTTGGCAATATCCAGATGAAGTTTACTGGCCCCACCCCTGAGTTGCGGCAGTGGATCATCAACGATGGAAATGGCAGCCAGACCACAGTTGTCTTGGGCGAGTTGAAGACAGGCGGCAACCTGGCCAACTCGCTATTTGATGTGGGAAGCCCGGGAACGGTAAACCGCTAAGGCGTCGGGAAGTAAAAGTTCCTTGTCGAAAGCGAAAACGACCCCGCCGAGTGTGCGGGGTCGTTTTGTTTCTGACAGTCCTGATCTAACCCGCCTTAACGCACGCGGCAGGCCGCAATCTGGTTGCGGTACATGTCAGCACGCGCATCGACTTTGCCGGCGACACCGACCAGCCATGGCTTGCCATTATAGCTGGCGTTGCGAAAGCCGTTATGACCCTCGTGATAGGCCAGATACTGGTTACGAGCATCCGACAGTGAAATCCCGTTCCGCTCACGGCTGAGGTTCATATACCAGCCCATGAAGTCGGTCGCGTCTGTGATGTTATCGCGCTTGGCACCATTGCGGCGCTCGGCTGCGCGGTACTCGTCCCATGTTGCATCCAATGCTTGTCCATAGCCGAACGCGCTCGACTGTCGGCCCATCGGGATCACGCCCATCACATAGCGGAACGGGGTGCGCGCATCACCGACAAATTTGCTCTCCTGATGGATCGTGGCCATCTGGACGTGCACAGGGATACCCCATTTGCGCTCTGTCGCTTTGAATGCTCTGTAGTATTCGGGGCGCTGCTGAATGATCGTACAGGCGTTATCGAGATCCCGAGGAGGGGATGTAGGAGAACTGCCACAGCTTGCCAGCAGCAGCACGAAGCACAGTGCGCGAAGGGGTCTATTCATCTGATCTGCTCAATTTAGTTTTTATATATTTGCCACAACTATAGCTGATGGATTTGAGTTTTGCAGCTAAAATCTAAAGTAAAGCGGCTAAAAGAAGCGGCAACGCGCCTACCGACATGAGGGTGGAGACCACCACCAGACCCGCTACAGATTGTGCATCGGCACCATATTTTTCAGCCAACAAATAGGATGTAACAGCTACTGGCGTCGCAACCTGTAAGATCAGAACCCCGAAAGCTGTAGGGTCAAGCGAGAAGGCGAGGCCCGCCACCCATGCAATACCCACACAAAGCATGAGTTTGATTCCCGATAAAACCACCGCGCGACCAATCCCGCCGGGAGTGAGTCGCGCAACTGCTACGCCGAGTGTGATGAGCATCAATGGAATCGCCATTTGCCCGATCAGCTCTAGCGTATTGGTGAGGAACGTCGGTGTTTGCCAGCCTTGCCACAAAAATAAACCGCCCAGCACAGTCGCCCAAACCAGTGGTTCGCGCAGCACTTTCCCAAAGCTACCGGCCCCCGCGACGAGCCAGACCCCGAATGTGAATGCCCAGATCGCCATTATCGCGAATACAATAACGGCGTAGCTTAGGCCTTCTTCGCCAAAGGCAAACAAGGCGAGCGGCAGGCCCAGATTGCCTGTGTTGCCAAAGATCATAGGTGCTACGTAGGTGCGCCGATTTAATCCAGCGACGCGAACCAGTCCCCATGCCACCAGCGTCACCGCCAGATAGGCCACAACAGAGGCAAGCGAGAGCGCAGTCAGAGCGGCGGGGTCAATGTTGGTTTTCATCAACGCAGTGAATATCAGACAAGGAACCGCCAATGTTGTGGCGAGCTGTGTCACAAAGTTAATCCGATACTCGAACCCGAGTTTCACCCATGTGAAGCCAACCCCAGCTAGCAAAAATACCGGTGCCACGATCTCCAACACTGTCAGGGTCAAGTTCACAAACTGTTTCCTTTAATCAAGCTGCTAGTATTGGACAAAATGCACTTGTCTCATGTAGTAACCAAGGGTAGGGAGCGCATTGCAATGATAAGAACCCGCGCCAAATATCATCTGGGACAAGTTGTCCGTCATAAAAAGCACCCGTTTCGCGGGGTGATTTTTGACGTCGATCCCGAATTTGCAAATACTGAAGAATGGTACGAATCGATTCCCGAGGAAAGCCGGCCCATCAAAGGTCAGCCGTTCTACCATCTGCTCGCTGAAAACGACCAAAGCTACTATGTGGCTTATGTTTCAGAGCAAAACTTGGTTGCTGATTACTCGGGTGAACCGGTTGATCATCCAGACATTCCTGACCTTTTTGGTCCGTTCGAGAACGGGACTTACCCGCTTCACTTCCAACTGAACTAAGTAGGGAGGTGCAATCGGCACCCCCCCCCCTAGCATGATTGCGCACTAGTATCCCAGTGCGCAGCCGTCTTTGCGGGCGTCAGAGGCACCTTCCAAGACACCGCTTTCGTGGATCTTGATCGCCTGTGCACCGCCGATTGCTGTCCGTGGAATAGCAACCGTGTGGCCCATCGCGGACAGCTCTGCGCGGATCGCATCAGAATATCCGCGTTCCACATTAAGGGTCCCTTTGTCGGTAAACGCACGGGGCGCATCAATCGCGGCCTGCGGGTCCATTCCAAAATCGGTGATGTTGGAGGCAAAACGCGCATGGCCACAGCACTGGTACGCGCCACCCATAACGCCAAATGGCATTACCACACGACCGCCCTGACGGATCATACCGGGAATGATGGTGTGCATCGGCCGCTTGCCGCCCTTTAGCTCGTTTGGATGACCTTCCTCAAGCGTGAAGCCGGCGCCGCGGTTCTGCATTAACAGACCGAATTTATCCGATGCGATCCCTGAGCCGAATCCATGGAAGATCGAGTAAATCAATGAGACCGACATGCCATCGCCATCAACAACTGTGATATAGATCGTATCCTTGTGCACGGCTTCGGAAATCGCCGTCGCACTTTGCATCGCCTTGGTCGGATCAATGAGTGCCGCCAGCTTTTTCGCGGTGTCCATCTCCAGCATATAATCGGCGCGTGTGGCATAGTCGGCGTCTGCAAGGAAGCGGTTGCGCGCATCATACGCAAGCTTGGTTACCTCTGCCTCAATGTGGATACGTTGTGCGCCCAACGGATCCATGCCGGCCATATCGAACTGGGAAAGCATATTGAGCATGAGCAATGCAGTTGCGCCCTGACCGTTTGGCGGGTGCTCGACCACTTCGAGGTCTTTGTACATGGCTGAAATCGGCGTTGTAGGCGCGCATGACACTGCCGCGAAATCGTCCGCTGTATGAAGACCACCCATAGCATTGAGCGATGCCACCATATCCTCGGCTATCTCGCCGGTGTAAAAGGCGTCGCGTCCGTCTTTAGCAATACGCCGTAGCACTTCGGCCTGACCGGGTGCGCGGAAAATGTCGCCTGCCTTGGGTGCTTTGTCGTTCAGCAAATAGACGTCGCGGGCTTTGCCTTGCAACGTCCCTGCATCATTGCCCCAGTCAAAAGCGACCCGGGGCGCCACAACGACACCCTCTTCGGCATAACGGATCGCTGGTGCCAGCAGTGCGTCGAGGCCAAGCTTCCCAACCGTGTTCGATAGGTGGCAAAAGGCATCAATCGCACCGGGAAGGGTGACTGCGTGTGCTGATGTCAAAGGCACGGTTTTCTCGCCCGTGTCACGCAGATGCGCGGCATCAAGGGCAGCAGGCGCACGGCCAGAGCCATTGAGCGCATGCACCTTGTCACTACCGCCCTCTGACCAAAGTACAAAGCAATCGCCGCCGATACCGGTCATCTGGGGCTCACAAATGCCAAGCAGTACCGCACCGGCGATTGCGGCGTCCATGGCATTGCCACCACGCTCAAGCACATCGATGGCGGCCTTGGCGCCCAAAGGATGTGACGTGGCGCACATGCCACCCGTTGCCAGAACCGGCGACCGGCCGGGGAATTGGAAATCACGCATTGCAAACAGCCTCATTCAATCAATCATTAAGCGGAGCCTAGTGCGTTACTTTGGTCGTGCCAATGCGAATGACGCTAATTTGTGGGGGATGTTAGTGCTCCGGCGCCGCGTACTGGGTGGGGGCAATAAAACGCGACGCCGGAGGAAGCTATATGCAGCTACAAGAAACGTTATGCCGTTCAAGCATGGCAAGAATGTGATGCAGGCGCGGCATGTTTGGGGAGATGTAGTGGCCATTCAGCGCACCGCGTATCTCAGACCCCGACCCGCAACTGCAAGCTAAGATGGTTCGCCCTCCCAATGCGGGAATAGTGGACCTCCGTCGCCAGCGCGTAGATCATGAACCAGCCAAACCCCCCCTCGGGAATATCATTGCGAGGGACATCCAGATCGGGGGCTAATGGAATAGGGGCTGTGCCCATTGGCATCGGCGCCCCGCAGTCAATAAGCGTCAAACGAAGGCCGGTTGCGCTGTGACATCCCTGAATCTCAATTGTGGTCTGTCCATGCATGGCGGCGAGTGCATGCTCGACCACGTTATTAAGCGCTTCCGCAAGGACCAGTTCGACTGTCCCTGTTTCGTCGCTGCTGAGATTTAGTGGCTCAAGGCAGGCCATCGCCTCTGCAAGGCCGTCGCGTACATCACCCTCGGCACCCCCGAGTTTCACGCTAAAGGGAGGGAAGTCAGCCAATAGAGCACCTCCTAACATGTGTCGTCATGCCCGAAGGTCTGCTAGGGCCGCTTCTACAGTTGCAAAGACGCCAAAGACTGAATTCATCCGTGTCAGTCGAAAAACCTTGTCTACCGCAGGCGTAAGCCCAGCGAGAACAAGTTTGCGGTCAGGGGCAAGATTTTTCATCGCGGCAACGATAGCGCCGAGGCCACTTGAGTCGATAAAATGAACATGGTTGAGATCGAGAAGAACGGTATCGGTTCCGCCTTCGGTCGCGTCGCGCATCCGGTCCTTGAACGCCAATGCAACGGCAGCATCAATCCGTGGTTCTTGTACGGTGACAATCTGAAGGCCCGGTTCTGTTGAGCTGGTGAGTTCCATGATATATTCCTGCAAGGATTGCGTGCGACCCCTTGTTAAAGCCAAATAGATAAGAAGGTGTAAGCGCACCAAAAAGAGGAGAAGCGGAAATGCAAAAAGTCGTTATCGCAGGGGCGTCACGCACGCCTATGGGTGGATTTCAGGGCGCGTTTGCCGATATGACGGCAGCCCAGTTGGGTGGCGCCGCGATCCGCGCGGCACTGGAGGGTGCTGGTGCCGTTGTCGTCGAAGAGGTCATAATGGGCTGCGTTTTGCCCGCGGGTCAAGGCCAGGCACCTGCACGCCAGGCAGGATTTGCAGCGGGTCTGGGGGAGGAGGTGCCTGCAACGACACTCAATAAAATGTGCGGCAGCGGCATGAAAGCCGCGATGATAGCCTATGACCAGATCGCGCTTGGGTCTACGGGTGTGATCGTAGCAGGCGGCATGGAAAGTATGACAAACGCGCCATATGTCTTGCCAAAAATGCGCGGTGGTGCACGGCTCGGTCATGCCGCTGTGGTTGACCACATGTTTCTGGACGGACTGGAAGATGCCTATGACAAGGGCCGCCTCATGGGAACATTTGCAGAGGATTGCGCAGAGGAGTTCCAATTTACCCGCGCGGTGCAGGACGAATACGCCCTCACCTCACTGAGCCGTGCGCTGGAGGCTCAAAAAAGCGGTGCTTTTGCAGATGAGATTACTTCCGTGACTGTGAGTTCCCGCAAGGGCACAGTTACAATTGGTAGCGACGAGCAACCGGCCAGTGCACGTCCAGATAAAATACCACTCTTGAAACCGGCCTTCCGCGAAGGCGGTACGGTGACAGCAGCTAACTCGTCCTCGATCTCGGATGGGGCAGCGGCACTTGTCCTTGCGTCCGAAGCAGCGGCTCAGGCACAGGGGCTCACAACTCGCGCTCGTGTTATGGGCCACGCAAGTCACGCACAGGCGCCGGGCCTGTTTACAACCGCTCCGGTGCCCGCAGCGCAAAAGTTGCTTCAACAAATAGGCTGGAAAAAAGAAGATGTAGATCTGTGGGAGGTGAATGAGGCCTTCGCCGTTGTGCCGCTGGCCTTCATGCGCGAAATGGGCATCGACCATGAAAAGGTGAACGTGAATGGCGGCGCTTGTGCACTGGGCCATCCAATTGGCGCGTCGGGGGCACGAATCATCGTTACCCTGCTGAATGCATTGGAAAAGCGCGGGCTGAAGCGCGGGATTGCCGCCATCTGCATCGGCGGAGGCGAGGGCACAGCCATCGCGATCGAGTTGCCCTGACAGCCGCTTTAATCAATTTTCCTAACGCTCACTCCAAAGAAGTACCAAAATCATGACTGCTGATTACACGACCCTCTCTAAAACAATTGCATCGCTAACCGCTGGTGAAGACGATGTTGTATCCCTGATGGCGACCGTGGCCTGTGAGGTGCACCACAGTGATGACCGCTTTGACTGGACCGGTTTCTACCGCGTCACTGCGCCTGAGCTCCTTAAGATCGGACCTTATCAAGGCGGGCACGGATGCCTTGTGATTCCGTTCAGCCGCGGGGTGTGCGGTGCTGCGGCACGGACCGGAGTTGTTCAGCTGGTACCGGATGTCGAAGCTTTTGAGGGGCACATCGCTTGTGCCAGTTCAACGCGGTCAGAGCTGGTTTTGCCGGTTTTCGGCGGGAATGGGCAATTATTGGGGGTTTTCGATATCGACAGCGATCAACCCGACGCCTTCACCCAAGCGGATGCTGACGCGCTGACGGACATCCTTGCCGCCTCTTTCGCTGGCGTGAAATAATCGTATATTTTTTCACGAACTTCTGTCAGGATTTTCCTAGCTGCGTATTCGCCATATGATTCTAGAGCGCGGCAACTCCTGTTTTCCAGAGGTTCAATGCATCACGATTCGCTCCAGACCCCCAAGACGCTCGGCGCTGATCTGCGGGCATTGCGCCGTGCGCGTGGGCTGACTCTGGAAGTGCTGGCGCAGGCAATGGGGCGGTCTGTCGGCTGGCTCAGTCAGGTCGAGCGTGACAAGTCCGAACCTTCTATCACTGATTTGCGGCTTCTTGCGGCGCAATTTGGGGTGCCCGTTTCTATATTGTTTCGACACGCGGCGGCCCCCTCTCACGAGGCGGGGTTCATCGTGCGCAGCAACGCACGTCGACCTATCGGCTTAACAATCGAGGGATTGGTCGAAGAGTTGCTCTCGCCTGATCTCACCGACGATTTCGAGATGGTGCATTCTACATTTGCCCCGCACAGCAGGATCAAGGACGTCGTTCAAAGGCCAACTCAGGAAGTCGGCTATATTCTGTCAGGAACGCTGGAAATCGAGATCAATGGTACACCCCATTCTTTAGTGGCAGGTGATAGTTTTCGTATCCGTGGGGAAGCGTTTCGCTGGGCAAATCGCACATCCGATCCCGTAGTGGCGATCTGGGTTATAGCACCTCCTGTCTATTAGAATGGGATATCGGAATGAGCTTTGAGGCATGGACCATCTTCACTCTGTTCTGGCTGGTGTTTGTCACTACGCCGGGACCGAATGCGGTGAACTGCATAAACAACGGTATGACGCTTGGAATGCGGCGGGCGATGGTCGGGGTATTGGGCATCCTGACACAGGCATCGCTGTTTTTGCTCCTGTCGGCGCTGGGCGTCACCGCACTGATCGCGGCCTCGCCCACAGCGTTCACAGTGGCAAAGCTGCTTGGCGCTGCTTTCCTGATCTATCTGGGTGTGCGCGGTTGGATCACGGCAAGCAAGCCGGTGCCCGTTCAGGGACGGCCAGCAAAATCAGTTTATCTCCGCGCTTTCGCCATCGCCACAATCAATCCCAAAAGTGTGGCGGGATACCTCGCCGCCTTTTCCCAGTTCGTCCAGCCTGATGTGCCAATCGCGGCGCAAATGGGGGCGATCGTGCCCACAGCACTAACCCTGACCGCGCTCAGCTATAGCGGGTTTACTGCGCTGGGTGCAGGCCTAGGTCGTGCGGCATTGGGAGTAGTTTTTAACGTTTGGGTAAGGCGAATTATGGGCGCATGTTTCATTGTCTACGGCGTGCTGCTGGGCAGTGCCGTTGCGCCGGCACGGGGTTAGTTCTGTGGGACAGTGCATATCTGCGAGGGGCCAACTCATTCACGATCAGAGGGTCTTCGCGCATTCCGCGCTCTTTGACGCGAACATCGGCATCGACGGAATCGCTAGTGCCACGCACCTGCATTCGCAGTGGAACATTTTTACCGCCTGCAAAGGCGCTTATTGCGTGATTGCAGGCAGTACCACCCGAAAGGAGAGCCAGACATGAGTGATTTTCCAAATACGGCCCGCGTGGTCATTATCGGTGGCGGGGTCGTCGGCACCTCAACTCTGTACCATCTTGCAAGAGCGGGCTGGAAAGACTGCGTTTTGTTGGAAAAGAACGAGTTGACCGCAGGATCAACGTGGCACGCAGCTGGCAATTGCCCGAACTTCTCAAGCTCGTGGGCAGTGATGAACATGCAGCGCTATGGCTTGGAGATGTACCGTACGCTGGGGAAGGACGTGGATTATCCGATGAACTATCACGTCACGGGCTCGCTTCGCCTTGCGCATAGCAAAGAGCGGATGATGGAGTTTGAGCGCGTCGCCTCGATGGGTGCTTATCAGGGTCTTGAGATGGGAATGCTCACGCCAGCGGAGCTGAAGGAATACAACCCGTTCATGGAAGTGCATGACCTTGAGGGTGGCATGTGGGATCCGCTGGATGGGGACATTGATCCTGCACAGCTGACCCAAGCGTTAGCCAAAGGTGCGCGCGAAGCCGGCGGACGGATCGAGCGCTTCTGCCCTGTTGTAGGCCTTGACCGCCAAGATGACGAGTGGATCGTGAAGACCGAGAAGGGTGAGATCCGCGCGGAGATCATCGTGAACTGTGCGGGATATTATGCGCAGCGCGTGGGTGAAATGTTCAAGCCCTTTGGCGGGCGCACAGTGCCAATGGTGGTGATGTCCCACCAGTATTTCCTCACCGAGCCGATTGCGGAATTGGAGACATGGACAAAGGAGAAGGGCCACAAGATGCCGATGATCCGTGATGTGGATATCTCGTATTACTTGCGGCAGGACAAGCACGGCCTTAACCTTGGCCCATATGAGCGGAACTGTAAGGCCCATTGGGTCACTCCGGATGATCCGATGCCCGAGGATTTTAGCTTCCAGCTTTATCCCGACGATCTGGAGCGGTTAGAATTCTATATCGAGGATGCCATGGCACGGGTACCGATCCTTGGGGCGGCTGGTGTCGGTCGCAATATCAACGGCCCGATTCCATACGCGCCTGATGGTCTGCCCATGATCGGGCCGATGCCAGGGGTCAAAAACGCTTTTGAGGGGCACAGCTTTACTTTTGGAATTGCCCAAGGGGGCGGTGCGGGAAAAGTGCTTTCGGAATGGATTATGCATGGTGAGACAGAGCTCGACATGTGGGCAGTCGATCCGCGCCGTTATACCGATTACACGGATCACGACCATTGTCTGGCTAAGGCGCTGGAGACTTACGGCCATGAGTACGCCATGCATTTCCCGCGCCACGCATGGCCTGCGGGGCGAAACAGAAAGCTGTCGCCGGTTCATGCACGCATAGTGGAGCAGGGCGGCCAGATGGGGGCTTATAATGGGTGGGAGCGTGCCAACTGGTTTGCGAAAGACGGCGATGACACCACCGAGGCTGCGACGCAGACATGGGACCGCGCGGGACCATGGGCGCGCAGGATCAAAGAAGAGGTGGAGGCGGTGCGGGACGGTGTTGGTGTGCTGGACCTTCCCGGGTTTTCGCGTTTCAACCTGTCGGGTGATGGTGCGGCGGAATATTTGCGCGGGCGTGTTTCGGGCGGATTGCCCAAGATCGGGCGCATGAACCTTGGTTATTTCCCTGACAATCGCGGGCGGATTCTAACCGAAATGTCGATTATGCGGCACGGCGAAGATTCATTTACTCTGATAACTGCGGCCACTGCGCAATGGCACGATTTCGACGTTTTGAAAAAGGACTTACCAAAGGGTATGAGCCTGAGCGATCACACGACTGAATACTCTACGCTAATAGTGACCGGCCCGAAATCACGGGCCCTTTTTGAGGCGCTGGACGCACAAGCAGATCTTTTGGCTGCGTGGCTCACGGTCCAGCCCGCTGTTGTTGCGGGTGTTGGCTGTGCACTGGCGCGCGTGTCTTTCGCGGGAGAGCTTGGTTGGGAAATACATGCGGCTATTGCCGATATTCCCGCGCTCTATGATGCTGTAATCCGCGCAGGCGCCAAGCCGTTTGGAATGTTTGCGCTCAACTCGATGCGGATCGAAAAAGGCTACCGCACGTGGAAGGGTGATCTGTCCACAGATTACACTGTTCTCGAGGCGGGACTGGACCGGTTTGTGAAGCTCGATAAACCACAGGAATTTCCGGGAAAGGCAGCACTTGCCGCGGAGCGCGCGGCGGGGGTCAAGAAACGATTTGTCACGATGACGGTAGAGGCGGGTGATCAGGACGCCCCCTATATGTCCACCGTTTATTATGGTGGCGAAGTGGTCGGGGAGACAACGAGCGGCGATTGGGGCTACCGTGTTGGTAAATCCATCGCACTGGGGACCGTCCGGGCCGATCTGGCAGTGGAGGGAACTCAGCTGGACATCAGCATTTTCGGACGTATGTGCAAGGCAACCATACACGCGGACCGCCCCCTGTGGGATCCTGAAAATGAAAGAATAAAAGCATGACACAAATAACTCTCCTCGACGGCTCAATCGGGCAGGAACTTGTCAAACGTAGTGACGCGCCTGCAACCCCCCTGTGGTCCACAAGTGTCATGATGGAGCAGCCCGATCTGGTCGGGGCCGTGCATGGTGATTATTTTGCTGTGGGTGCCACGGTTGCAACCACCAACACATACGCCGTGCACCGCAGCCGTTTGGAACGCGCGGGCATGGCTGAACAGCAGGCAGCGTTGGTCAAAACAGCGGTGCAACAGGCGGTATCGGCCCGTGATGCCCATGGCGGCGGGCGTGTCGCGGGCAGTCTTGGGCCAATGCTGGCGAGTTTCCGGCCCGATTTGATGCCCGATGTGGGCATTGCCTCCGAACGCTTTCGCGAGATTATTGCCCTGCTGGGCGATCGTGTTGATATTCTGCTGGCCGAAACGGTTTGCTCACTTCAGGAAGCCGAGGGAATTTTTCAGGGTTACGCCGCATCGGGCTCGAACAAGCCGTTGTGGATGTCGTTCTCTGTCGATGACGAGGACGGTAGCAAACTGCGCTCGGGCGAGCCGTTGTTCATCGTGACGCAGATGATGCATCACTACAAACCCGCCGCCGTTCTGCTCAACTGCTCCATGCCCGAAGCGATCACCCAAGGATTACCGATCCTGACCGATTGCGGTTTGCCCTTCGGCGCCTATGCCAACGGATTCACCCAGATCACCGATGCCTTCAAGGAAGATGCCCCGACCGTCGATGCATTGAGTGCGCGCACAGACCTTACGCCCCAAGCCTACGGTGCACAGGTGATGGAATGGGTCGGCGCCGGTGCCACGATTGTGGGCGGCTGTTGCGAAGTCGGTCCCGCCCATATCGCCGAAATTGCCCGCCGTTTGAAGGATGCGGGCCACACCATTGTTTGAAAAGGTTTAGCCCATGGCTGATGTTCCTGCGCACGCACGTGTCGTTATTATCGGAGGTGGCGTCATCGGCTGCTCTGTCGCGTATCATCTCACCAAGTTGGGGTGGAAGGATGTGGTGCTGCTGGAGCGTAAACAGCTTACATCAGGGACCACATGGCATGCGGCGGGGCTGATTGCTCAGCTTCGTGCGACCAAGAACATGACCAAACTGGCAAAGTATTCTCAGGAACTCTACGGAAACCTTGAGGAAGAGACAGGGGTTGCCACAGGATTTAAGCGCTGTGGATCCATCACAGTGGCGCTAACGGATGAGCGGCGCGAAGAAATCTACCGCCAAGCGGCAATGGCGCGGGCCTTTGGTGTCGATGTGGAAGAAATCTCCCCTCAGGAAGTGCTCAAGCGCTATGAGCATCTCAACATCGACGGGGTAAAGGGAGCGGTTTATCTGGACAAGGACGGGCAAGGCGATCCGGCGAACATCGCGCTGGCGCTGGCTAAAGGCGCGCGGCAGCGCGGCGGCCGCGTGATCGAGCGGACTATTGTCACCGGCATCACAAAACAGGGCCGCCGCGTCACGGGTGTGGACTGGCAGCAGGGCGAGGAGACTGGCCACATCACCGCAGATATGGTGGTGAACTGTGCCGGCATGTGGGGACATGAAGTGGGCCGTATGGCGGGGGTGAACGTACCATTACATGCGTGCGAGCACTTCTATATCGTGACTGAAGCCATTCTTGGCCTGAGCCAATTACCCGTTCTGCGCGTGCCTGATGAATGCGCCTATTACAAAGAGGACGCAGGCAAGATGCTCTTGGGGGCATTTGAACCACATGCAAAGCCGTGGGCGATGGAGGGCATACCGAAGGACTTTGAGTTTGACCAGCTACCTGAAGATTTTGACCACTTCGAGCCGATCCTGGAGGCTGCTGTCAGCCGGATGCCGATGCTGGCGGAAGCGGGTATTCACACCTTTTTTAATGGGCCCGAGAGCTTTACCCCGGATGATGCTTACCACCTTGGGCTAGCGCCCGAAATGGACAACGTCTGGGTTGCGGCAGGGTTCAACTCTATCGGGATCCAGTCCGCGGGCGGGGCGGGAATGGCGCTGAGCCAGTGGATGGATGCAGGTGAAAAGCCGTTTGACCTTGGCGATGTGGACATCAGCCGGATGCAGCCGTTTCAGGGCAATAAGACATATCTGTTCGAGCGGTCAAAGGAGACGCTGGGGCTGCTCTATGCGGATCACTTTCCCTACCGCCAGAAAGCGACCGCTCGTGGCGTGCGGCGTACGCCCTTCCACGATCACCTGCTGGCGCGAGGGGCCGTCATGGGCGAACTAGCCGGTTGGGAGCGCGCCAACTGGATCGCGCGCGAAGGGCAGGAACGAGAGTATCGCTATAGCTGGAAGCGGCAGAACTTCTTTGAGAACGTGGCAGAAGAGCACCGTGCCATACGGACGAATGTGGGCATGTATGACATGTCTTCCTTTGGCAAAGTCCGCGTCGAGGGACGCGATGCTGAGGCATTTATGAATTACATCGGCGGCGGTGACTATACGGTACCGAATGGTAAAATCGTCTATACCCAGTTCCTCAATCGCCGTGGCGGGATCGAAGCCGATGTGACGGTGACGCGGATGTCCGAATTTGCTTATCTGGTGGTCACGCCTGCGGCTACGCGTTTGGCGGACGAGGCATGGATGCGGCGCAATATCGGGAACTTCAATGTGGTCATCACGGATGTGACGGCAGGCGAAGGGGTGTTGGCTGTAATGGGGCCACAATCGCGCGCGCTGCTGCAAGCGGTATCGCCTAACGATTTCAGCAATGACGTGAACCCGTTCGGCACTGCGCAGGAGATCGAGATTGGCATGGGCCTCGCCCGAGTGCACCGCGTAACTTACGTGGGGGAGCTGGGTTGGGAGGTCTATGTCAGTGCGGATCAGGCGGGGCATGTATTCGAGACGCTGATGCATGCGGGGCAGGACTTTGATCTTAAGCTGTGCGGGATGCACATGATGGATACCTGCCGGATGGAAAAAGGGTTCCGACACTTTGGCCATGACATCACTGCCGAAGACCATGTGCTGGAGGCGGGGCTGGGATTTGCCGTAAAGACGTCGAAGCCTGATTTTATGGGGCGCGAGGCGGTGCTGGAGAAAAAAGAAGCGGGGCTGGAGATGCGGCTAGTGCAGTTCAAACTGACCGATCCCGAGCCGCTCCTCTACCATAATGAACCCGTGCTGCGCGACGGCGAGATTGTGGGGTATCTCAGTTCGGGGGCGTATGGTCATACGCTGGGCGGGGCGATGGGTCTGGGCTATGTACCGTGCAAGGGAGAAAGCGCTGCAGAGTTGCTGGCCTCAAGCTACGAGATCGACGTGATGGGCATGCGGGTCAAGGCAGAGGCATCGCTGAAGCCAATGTATGATCCTACCTCCGAGCGGGTAAAGATGTAGCGGTACAATCTAGGGCTTTCCCTCGCCCCCCTCGTTGGCCTAACGGTTCAGGGCAAGGAGACCAATATGCGCACAGTCAACAGCACAACACACATTGCCGATCAGGACACGCCGCAGGGGCTATTGTTTGCGGGCGGGGCATATGTGCTCTGGGGGTTCCTACCGCTTTATATGAAGCTGCTGAGCCATATTCCGGTGGCTGAAGTGATCGCGCATCGCATCATCTGGTCGGTGCCTGTGGCGTCAGTTGTTTTAATTTGGCTGGGCCGCACGGCGACATTGCGCGCGGCGTTTCGCAATCCGCGCATGTTGGCAATGGGCTGTGTCACGGCGGCGTTGATTTCGCTTAATTGGGGGATCTATGTTTACGCCATCGTTACGGATCGCGCGCTGGATGCGGCGATTGGATATTACATCAACCCGTTGTTCAGCGTCTTTCTTGCGGCGGTGCTCTTGGGCGAAAAGCTGCACCGGATGCAGTGGGTTGCCGTTGCGATTGTGAGCGTGGCGGTGCTCGTGCTGATTATTGATGCCGAGGAGACGCCTTGGCTTGCGTTTGGTATGATGCTTACCTGGGGGTTCTACGCGCTGGCAAAAAAGAGCCTGCCGATCGGGCCAAATCAGGGGTTTCTGATGGAGGTGCTGCTTCTGTTGCCGCCTGCGCTGGCCTATGCAGTTTATATGGGCAGCACCGGCGAGGCAAAGTTTTTGGGTGGTGAGGGCATGGATACGTGGCTGCTACTGGGCTGCGGCCTTGTTACGGCGGTGCCACTGCTGTTCTACGCCAACGGGGCCAAGCTGTTGCGCCTGTCCACCATCGGCATCCTGCAATATATCGCGCCGACAATGATCCTGCTCAATGCGGTGTTTATCTTCGGCGAGCCGTTTGGGCGTGCACGTGCAATTGCATTGCCGTTGATCTGGATCGCACTGGTGATTTACACCGTTTCGATGGTGCGCCAGATGCGTGCAAAGCGGGCTTAACTGAGCGCGGACTTGTGCTTCATGAACGACGGATCCTTCGAGACACGCTCGTTCATGGCGGCGCGCAGTGCTCCTATAGTTTTATAAGGCCGCATGACTACCTCGAAGGTCTGCATCAATCCCTCGTCGTTGAGCGTGACGAGGTCAACGCCAACACAATCGAGGCCGTCAACCTTGCATTGGAATTCAAGGGCCCAATCCTTGCCAGATCCCATCACACGGCGATATTCAAAATCGGTGAAAACTTCGTTCACGTGCCCCAACACTGCAGCCACTGCTTGGCGGCCGTTCCACGTCGCCCAATAGGTTGGGGGCTGAAATGTGACATCTACCGCCATGAGGGCTGGGACACCGCTGTGATCATGGGCAAGTACGAGGTCGTGAAACTTCTGGATTGTCGGGTGCATTGTAATCTCCTCTTTTGTCAGAGCGTGACATGGGACGGGTTGAAAACCTAGCCTGCGCGTGGGACTGAGAAAGATATGGACGCAACGTATTACCCCCCAATGGACCCGCTCGAAGTGCTGCATCTGGACCATGAGGTTATTCTACTCGATAAACCTGCTGGTCTGCTGTCAGTGCCGGGCAAAGGGCCTGACCTTGCCGACTGCCTGCTGGCACGGGTTCAGGGAGCGTTTCCCGATGCGCTGCTGGTGCACCGGTTGGACCGTGATACATCAGGTGTAATGATTTTTGCGCTCACCCGTCACGCTCAGCGTCATCTTGGGCTGCAGTTTGAAAAGCGGATGACAAAGAAGACCTATATCGCACGCGTTTGGGGTGTCCCGCTGGAAAAATCGGGTACGATCGACCTTCCGCTCATCGTGGACTGGCCGAACCGGCCCCGTCAAATGGTGTGTCACACAACAGGGAAACCCGCGCAAACGGACTGGCGGATGGTAAAGGATGAAGGAGAGACATCCCGGATCCGGCTTTCCCCTCACACTGGCCGGAGCCATCAGTTGCGTGTTCACATGCTGAGCTTGGGGCACCCTATTCTTGGCGATCCGTTTTATGCCTCGGGACCTTCTCGCGATTACCCGCGCATGATGCTCCACTCGGAAGAATTGCGGTTTAAACATCCCGACGGTGGCCAGACTACGCGAATCCGCAGCAAGGCCCCTTTTTAGGAAAGCTAAAGTGTGGACCGTTAAGCCGAAATTACAACGAAACAGGCGATTGAAACAAAAGAGGGCTACCCGCAGGCAGCCCTCTTTTTTCGAAGTATTATATGTTTTTACTCGGCCGCCCATCCTGAGACAGCTTTGACTTCGAGGAATTCTTCAAGGCCAAAGACGCCGCCTTCACGGCCGTTTCCTGACTGTTTATAGCCACCGAAGGGCGAGCCTTGGGCAAAACCCTGACCGTTGGTCTCGACCATGCCGGAACGCAATTGCCGCGCAACGCGGCGACGTTTTTCAGTATCTTCGGTCTGTACATAGTTCGTCAGGCCGTAGGGCGTATCGTTTGCGATTGCTACTGCTTCCTCTTCGGTCTCGAAGGGGATGATCGACAGCACAGGACCAAACACTTCTTCGCGCGCAATGGTCATCTGGTTGTTAACGTCCGCAAATACGGTCGGCTTGACATAATAACCGCGGTTCAGCCCGTCGGGACGGCCAAGTCCGCCCGCGGTGAGGCGAGCCTCTGCAATGCCCTTTTCGATGAGACCCTGAATTTTGTTGTATTGGGCCTCCGACACAACGGGGCCGATGTGCTTGCCTTCCTCTGAAGCGGGTCCAACGTGGGTGTTGGCTGCGACTTCGGAGGCGCTCGCCACAGCTTCGTCATAGCGGGATTTATGGACAAGCATCCGCGTTGGTGCATTGCACGACTGGCCGGAGTTGCGGAAACAGCGGATTGCACCCTGCTTGGCCGCGTTCGGCTCTGCGTCCTCAAATATGATGTTCGCACCTTTGCCGCCCAATTCGAGGCTGACGCGTTTGAGCGAATCTGCCGCAGCTTTGGAAATTGCGATGCCCGCGCGTGTGGAGCCGGTGAAGCTTACCATATCGACCTCGGGATGTGAGGAGAGCTGGCTGCCCACACCGGGACCATCACCATTCACGAGGTTGAACACGCCTGCGGGGAAGCCTGCTTCATGCACGAATTCAGCAAAAAGCAGTCCAGACAACGGTGCGATCTCTGAAGGTTTCAGAACGACCGTGTTGCCAGTGGCAAGCGCCGGGATGACTTTTAAGATGATCTGGTTCATCGGCCAGTTCCAAGGGGTGATCAGGGCGCAGACACCGATGGGCTCCAGCAATGTTTTTTCCGATGCCGTGAAGTCACGTTCGAAACTGAAATCTTTGAACGCGTTCAGGAAGCCGCCAATATGCCAGCTTCCGGCGCCGACCTGCTGCTGGCGGCTGAGAAGGATGGGAGCACCCATTTCCATTGACATGGCCTGCGCCATTTCCTCCTGACGCGCATCATAAATTTCCGCCAGTTTCTCGATCAGCGCTGTCCGCTCTTCCTTGGACGTTTGTGACCAGCTGGCGAATGCTGCGCGGGCAGCGGAAACAGCCGCTTCGGTGTCGGCAGCACCGCCCAACGAAATAATTGCGCACTGTTCTTCTGTGGAGGGATCTATCACAGGAAAGTCGTTGGCAGCGGCGGGGGCGACCCAAGCGCCATTGATATAGAAGTTGCGTTTCTCCAGCATGGTGATGCTCCTTGTATGATGTTTGCGCCTACTGTGTCATTGCGCACAGCAGGCCGCAAGACAGGGGATGAAACTCTCAAGAGGAATGACTAGGTTGGTCGTATTAGAGTTTTATTGGAGGACGCCACGATGAGCTTGCGTATTAATGACACGATCCCCGACCTGACGGTTGAAACAGATCACGGAACGATGAGCCTGCACGATTTTGTGGGTGATCATTGGGCCATTCTATTTTCTCACCCAAAAGATTTTACGCCTGTTTGCACCACTGAATTCGGCGCGGTCGCCCAGCTGGCGGACGAATGGGAAAAGCGAGGGACCAAGGTGATCGGGGTTTCTGTCGATGGGGAAGAGGACCATAAAAAGTGGAAAGCCGATATCGAGACCGTGGCCGGAACCAAGGCCGGATTTCCGATCATTGCGGATGCGGATCTGGTACTGTCCAAGGCGTTTGATATGTTGCCCGCCGAGGCCTACCTGCCGGATGGACGCACCCCGGCTGATAGCGCCACAGTGAGGTCTGTTTTTATCATCGGGCCTGACAAGAAACTGAAGCTGTCTATGACATATCCAATGACCGTTGGCCGGAACTTTGCCGAGGTTCTGCGGGCGCTGGACGGATTGCAAACCTCAGCCAGTCAGGGCGTTGCGACGCCAGCAAACTGGAATGTTGGGGATGATGTAATCATTCCAGCGTCGGTTTCGGATGCCGATGCAACTGCAAAATTTGGCACCTTCAATAAGGTTTTGCCCTATCTGCGCACGGCCAAATTACCATCTTGATCACATGGTACCATAAGTTTCTGAAAGGCGGGCCTCTATGGCTCGCCTTTTGATAAGTAGAGCCCCTCGGCTTCGGGAAAGCTGCGGCAGTTGTGCTGCGATCACTAAGCCTTCCCGCGCTCTACTGTCAAAAAAGCGCTGGCCTATTAGTGTAGGACAACGCGTGTACCGGTCGGAACGCGATTGTACAAATCAATGACATGCTCGTTGATCATGCGCACACAGCCGTTCGAAACCCGTGCCGCAACTGTCTGAGGTTTTGGCGTGCCATGAATACGCAGATATGTGTCGCGGTCACCTTTGTAGAGATACAATGCGCGCGCGCCTAACGGGTTAATCCCACCGCCCTTCATGCCACCGGCATGTTGCTTATACAGTTCCGGCTCACGCCTGATCATCGCAGGGGTGGGTGTCCAGCTTGGCCATTCAGCCTTGCGGCGGATGCGAAAGGTACCAGAATGGTAGCGCTCTTGTGTGCCGATACCTACTGAGTACCGCAGTGCTTTTCCGTCAGGCAATGTCCAATAAAGCGCAAACTGGCCGGGATCTACATGGATTTCCCCGGCGCGAAACCCGTCTTTAATCTCGACGATCCGAGGCTGCAAATCTTCGGGCACCTCATAAGCAAATGCTGGGCCTGCAAAAGCGGCGGCAGCGCCGGTCAGCAGCAGTTTGCGACGGTCGAAAAGGGACATAGAGAAACTCCGGCTTTTGGTCTAATTCTACTAAAGTAACAAATGTCTGACGGAAAAGTTGCAAACGGTTTCGCATCTAACGGGTTTAAGGTTGGAATGCTATCGCTGGCGATGCAGTCAGTTATCTTCTATCGTTTTGAAATAAAATAATAAAATTAGCGTGAGCGGAGATTTCGTCCATTGGGATAGTTGCATTTTTGTCTAAAGGATATGTGCAGGATGGTGGAAATCTGTTTCGTGTCCTGAGCAAGCCTGCCCCGCTACACATTAGAATTTCGCAACCCGCAAATAGAAAAAGGCCCCTGCGTTTCCGCAGGGGCCTTTGCGCTAGATAATTCCGCAGAGATTACTCTTCGGCTTTTTCTTCTTTTACTTCTTCTCCGGTTTCCTGATCGACAACTTTCATCGACAGGCGGACCTTGCCACGATCGTCAAAGCCCAAAAGCTTCACTTTTACTTCCTGACCTTCCTTCAGAACATCTGAAGGGTGATTCAGGCGGCGGTTTTCAATCTGGGAAACATGTACCAGACCGTCGCGCTTGCCGAAGAAGTTCACGAAGGCGCCGAAATCAACGATCTTCACTACAGTACCGGTATAGACGGCACCTTCTTCAGGCTCGGCCACGATGGACCAGATCATGTCGTAGGCTTTCTTGATCGAATCTGCGTTTGGTGACGCGATCTTGATGATGCCTTCGTCGTTAATGTCAACTTTTGCGCCGGACACTTCGACGATCTCGCGGATGACTTTACCGCCAGAGCCGATTACTTCGCGGATTTTATCCGTTGGGATCTGCATCGTCTCGATCCGTGGAGCGTGTGCGGAGAATTCACCGGCACCGGAGATGGATTTGTTCATCTCGCCAAGGATGTGCAAACGACCCGCTTTGGCCTGCGCCAATGCTTTTTCCATGATCTCGGGCGTGATACCTGCGATCTTGATGTCCATTTGCAAGGACGTGATACCTGCTTCGGTACCAGCAACCTTGAAGTCCATATCGCCAAGGTGGTCTTCGTCACCAAGAATATCGGAAAGGATCGCATAGGAGCCATCCTCTTCGAGGATTAGGCCCATAGCAACGCCTGCGACCGCCGCCTTGAGCGGAACACCTGCGTCCATCATCGACAGCGAGCCGCCGCAGACGGAAGCCATCGAGGAAGATCCGTTTGATTCCGTGATCTCGGACACGACGCGGATGGTATACGGAAAATCGGTCGCGGCAGGCAAAACGGCCTGCAACGCACGCCATGCCAACTTACCATGGCCGATTTCACGGCGACCTGGAGGGCCCACGCGACCAACTTCGCCAACCGAATAGGGTGGGAAGTTATAATGCAGCAGGAAGTTGGATTTAAAGTTGCCGTGCAGCGCGTCGATAAACTGCTCGTCGTCTCCGGTACCCAATGTCGTAACGACCAGACCTTGTGTCTCGCCACGCGTAAACAGGGCAGAACCGTGTGTACGGGGCAGGATGCCGGTCTGGGAAACGATATCGCGGATCTCGTCGGTGCGACGACCGTCGATACGCTTGCCTGTTTTTACAACGTCCCCGCGCAGGATAGAGGCCTCAAGGCCTTTCATCGCAGAACCAAGGTTGCTGTCGGCCAACTGCTCTTCGTTCAGCGCTGCCATGATTGTATCGCGTGCAGCAGAAACTGCGGCGGTACGTTCTTGCTTGTCACCGATTGCAAATGCAGCGCGCATTTCTGTCTCGCCTGCGGTTTTCACGGCAGCCGACAATTCGGAATAATCGACAGGCTGGAAGTCAAACGGCTCTTTTGCCGCCGATTCTGCCAGCTCTACGATCAGGTCGATCACAGGCTGGATGTGCTCGTGTGCGAACTTGACCGCCCCCAGCATCTCTTCTTCCGTCAGCTCGTAAGCTTCGGATTCAACCATCATCACGGCGTCTTTTGTACCGGCAACAACCAAGTCAAGGCGCTGGTCAGGGTTGTTCTTGAGGTCCTGCATGTCGTCGATTTCAGGGTTCAGAACGTACTGACCACCTTCAAAGCCAACGCGGCAAGCAGCGATCGGGCCCATGAACGGCGCGCCGGAAATGGTCAGCGCGGCGGACGCCGCAATCATCGCAACCATATCGGGGTCGTTCACCAGATCGTGCGACAGCACAGTACACATCACCAGAACTTCATTCTTGAAGCCGGGGACGAACAGCGGGCGGATCGGACGGTCAATCAGACGGCTTGTAAGTGTTTCTTTTTCGGTGGGGCGGGCCTCACGCTTGAAGAAACCACCCGGGATTTTACCCGCAGCGTAGTATTTTTCGTTATAGTGCACGGTCAGCGGGAAAAAGTCCTGACCCGGCTTTTGCTTGCGTGCGAATGTCACGTTCGCCATTACGGACGTCTCGCCATAAGTGGCGATGACGGAACCGTCGGCTTGGCGCGCAACTTTCCCTGTTTCGAGTGTGAGCGTCTCTTCGCCCCACTGCATGGATTTCTTGACTTCGTTAAACATCATCGTTTCCTTGTTGGCCCATTGGCCATTGCATAGAGGGCGTATTCCCTCTGACCCCTACATCTTGCTTTGGCTGCCGACGGGGTCTGTGCGACTGCTTTCAGATGAGTGGGCTGTACATGAGAAAGCGAGAGATGGGAAGGGAGGGGTATTTTATGCTAGGAGTTTGGAACGTCGATGTCAGCTGTATGGATAAATGCTCCGTCCGATGGATTTTGTCCAAATTCTGCTTTTTGGATCTACCCGTTCAGCAAGCAGTGGCTTTTGGCAGGATAAGAATTACGCCTTGCAGTCGATATGACTACCGCTTGAAGCATTTTCAGTTTCAACATCATGCCACTGAACGCCGGAGAATGCGGACCCACACGGTTGAGTGGAGCACTCGCCAAACTTTTCGCAGAGGGGCAAATGGTGTTCTTTTGACCTAAGGCGAGTGGTATCTTTGTTAGCTTCAGTCATGCGTCGAACGGACTCTGACAGAAGTGCCTAGGATATGCCTTTACTCTGATATGCAGGATCGACGGCCACTGACAAACTCCCAATATTTGGGGCAGCAGAATAATGCCTGACGAGATCTTTGAAATTTATCAAGGCTCGCAGCTTCGTCGCCATTGTAGGCCAGTGTTTCCATTCCAAGGCATCGTTTCGCATCTGATGGTCATGCATCCCGAAATTTTTGATTGCTTATTCACCTGCCCCCGCCAACCTTTCCTCATTTTGATGTAGAGTTTGCTCCGCCTTTGAAGGAGCAAAAAATGCGACAGAGCCGTTTTGCCGAAGCCCAGATTATTCACTGTCGGCAGGATATTGCGTAGCAATGCAAGAGAGGCGCGTTGATCCAAACACTGTTCTGCGTGATCATCCGCCGGACAATCCTGAAGTTCGCGAAGAGGTACAGGCGATTGCCAGCAAGCGCCATTGCCTTGGCTATCGCCGAATTAGCATGCCGCTGGAACGCATTGGAACGATCAGGAGCCATAATCAGCTATATCGGCTTTATACCGAGAAAAAGCTGGGGGTCAGACGGCGACGCGGCCGCAAACGAGCGCGGGGGGGGGAGGCGAACGCCAATGCACGTGGATTTGCAGCGTGGCGAATGTTGGGTACTGAATTTTTGCGTTCGACACATTTGGTGCCTCCCGTAAAGTCCACATGCTCGCTGTGAATGGCGCCTGCTGCCGAGGGAATCTGTGCCTGATTACCTTTACCGGCATCTCGGGCGCTCGGTTTGCCCGTGAATTGGCCGCACTGGTGTGCGTCTACGGAAAGCCTGACTGTTATGTTAGTGAGAATGGGACCGAGTTTACCAGTGGCGCGATCCTGAAGTGGGCCGGAGAGAACGACATGAACTGGCACTATATGGAGCCTGAGAAACTACAGCAGAGTGGCTTCATTGAAAGCTCCAATGGCAGCCTTGGAGGCCAACTGCTGACTTCGAGACGTTACTGACGCCAGAGGGAAATTGGCGCTCTGGCGATACAATTACAACAATGGCAGACCGGACTCCTCATTGGAGAACCAAACACCCGCTGAAGCGCGTCGAGCGCGTGAGCAATTTGAGGGGCCTGCCTGCGATGCGTTTGCTCAAACTGGTGAAAGCTCACTGAAAAATCATAAAGGTCTAAAACCGCTCCCGAGCCGCTGACGAACTTTTCAACAGCATCGGCGAATTCTGTTGAAAAACCTTTGTTGATTCAGGGAGCTACAACTGCTTCGATTTGCTGGTGAATGTGCGTCTATTGGCGATAATAGGACTTACGTTAGAAGCGCAAGGCGCACTGTTCTAAAAGCTTTCCGCCGACGATTATATGTCTCAGGATCACCTGCTGCGCGCGATAGACCGACTGGTTGATCGCAAGATCGCGGCATACAGCCCGTTGACTGATAAAGCGGGCCGCACAAACGGGACCTAGCGCAAAACTCAATTCCAATGGGACGGCGGGAACGACAAACTTGACTGTTTATAAAGCCAGTCACTCGAGCAGTTTCGCCGGAGTTATTCTGATCTTAACCGACGCTTGGAAGGCAAACGCATCACCAAATATCGGCCTTGAAGCTGACGTGCCAAGCTTGCCCAATCCAAAGTCAAATGCTGCCTCAATGCCGACTATCCCTTCATCCCGCATGTGAGAACACGATGACGCCCGCTAGGTCGAGCGCGACATCGCCAAAAACCAAGCGCTACGCAATCGCGATGGGTCTCTGGAAGAAAGTAGAGGTGCACTTGCACACCTCAAACGCATCCTCGGGCTGGGGCGGCTCTGATTACGCGGCCCATGCGGTGAAAATGACGAATTTATTCCCGCCGCACCAGCCTGAAACTCCTGCGAATTTGCAAAAATCTTTCCTGCGCCGCAGCAAATGCAAAAAGCCCGCTTACAACGGCGTTCGTGTACTGAAAAATGATGCTGCTTTGGCGCCGGCAACAACGTGCTTTTCAATAGAACCAGCTCAAAGCTGCCATCCGCCGCATTGCCGCTATTTTGCAGCTAAGGCTTGGTGGGATTTTTCTAGCGCCTCGACCAGACCGCTCAGAAACCCGTCTGCGGTCACATCGATTAACGCTTTGCCTTCTTCGTCCTGCAACGTGAACGGCTGTGGCTCTATCTTCTCCAATTCCCGCAAACTCTTTCCGCCGCCGTGTTTCAGCACGTTCGCCGCGAGGTAGTAGTGGTAGACCGTCTGCGCGAGGTCGATATGGCCTTCTGCTGCCAGCTTGTTGCGCAGCTTTACAAAGAACGGACCGCGGGCAAAGTTGTGCTGCAAGCGGGCCTCGAAGGCCGAAACGGTCTCAATCACCATCGCTTCGATCTCGGCAACGGCTGGTTCGGTACTATCGGCGAGAGCCCGAGCGTTGTCGAGAAGTCGGGCGACGTCTGGAGTGTCGGTCATGGCATGGTCCTTTGAAAATCGTTCACGCCATAACTTGGCTTTTGAGGTCTCTTACGCGTTTACGCCTAGAAAGTAATCCTCGCATTTGCTCTCATTCTTGTCGAAGAGGTTCGGAGTTTCGTCAAAATATTGCTGCGTCTGCGGGCGGCAGTTCCGGTATTCGAAGCAGTAACAGCGATAGGACGTGGTCCTCCCAGTATCTCGGAGCCGACCGTCAGTAGAAAACCACAGGGCGGCATACTGCCTTATTGGCGCTCTGTGTGATAGTCGGTGGTGGTAGTTTCCAAGGGGTGATCGATGCAGGTCAACTGGTCCGCATGCACGCAACGCCTATTCAACAATTGTGCAGAACTATAAAGCAGTTCGCTCGCGCGGCTGATCGCTTTTTGCGGACGGGAGACCCCATTTGACACCCATGTCATTGTTCTCGCGCGCTGTCTTTTCAAGCGCAGGCTCTGCTGGTGGGAGGTGGCAGCCATCCATGGCCCAGAATCACTTGTTTGAGGGGGCACTCGTGCCGGCTGTTCATGACTATATTTGATATTGGGGAGCCCGAAAATTGCGTGATCTGTCAAAAAAATTGAGTTTGTTTAGCAAGGGGCACAGTTAAGTCAGCCTTCCCACAAAGAATGGGTGCGCAGATAACGCTTGCCTCCAAATCACGCGCGGGCAACGAAAAAGGCCGCACCCCGAAGAGAGAGCGGCCTTTCTAAACCTCGGGTTTAAGCGCTGCTTAGCGGCGCAGGCCCAGACGTTTGATCAGGTCTTGGTAGCGTGCATCATCCTTGGACTTTACGTAGTCCAGAAGTTTGCGGCGCGTTGCGACCATTTTCAACAGACCACGGCGGCCGTGGTTGTCTTTTTTGTGCGTTTTAAAGTGCTCTGTCAGTGTCGCAATGCGTGAGCTGAGCACAGCAACTTGCACTTCTGGGGAACCGGTATCGCCTTCTTTGGCGCCGAATTCGCTCATGATGCGTGTTTTTTCTTCCTTCGTAATCGACATCGGGGTCTCCTTGTCAAAAGGGTTAATCGGGATGGCACAGGCCGGGATGTCGTCCAGCGCAGGCCCATGGAGGAATCGCAGGTATACCCTACAATCCGGCGCGTATAGGCGGGTTGAGGGATGTTGGCAAAGGCTTATTTCAGCGGGTCAATCCGGTTTTCATGGTCAGGCGGCTGTGAGATCAAGCTGTGTTGCAGAACTCAGGGGAACAAGGGCGATGTCGCCAGGCAAGATATCTGTGCCGTTCACTGCTGCAATCACCGTACCATCGATCAAAATAAGCGTCTGGTCGAAACGGTCCGGATCAATTTGGAGCGTCAGTTCAGGCTCGGCCGCTCCCGCCTCGCTGTCGTCCCATACCAGTAGCAAACTATCATCATCTGCTACGTAGTCCATAATCTGCGCGGCTTCACCATGAGCGAGCCAGTCGCCCAGCACAATTTCGTCTGCACCTTCACCGGCTGTCACAATATCAGCGGAACCAGCGATGATTGTATCATCCCCCCCGCCGCCATTTAAAAAATCGCCCTCGTCATCGTCGCCGCCCGCGCCGTTGCGTGTCACACCGCTGAGCACGTCGTTGCCCCAGCCGCCAAACAGAACGTCGGCGCCTGCGCCACCGATCAGCGTATCGTTATCAAGACCGCCTGAAAGGGTATCATCGCCGCTTCCTCCGTCGAGCATATCGCTTCCGGCAGAGCCCTGAAGCGCGTCATTGCCCCTATCCCCAAACAGGGTATCGTCGTCATTGTGGCCTATCAACACATCATCCTGATCGCCGCCGTAAATTAAATCCCTGCCATCGTCGCCGTGCAGTGTATCGTTTCCAGAATCGCCACCCAGAAGATCGTCGTCGTCATCGCCACGCAATTCGTCATTGCCGTCACCGCCCGACAGCGTGTCGGCACCGTCCTGACCGCTGGCGCGGTCGTTGCCATCGGTACCGTCAAACAGATCATCGTAATTAGTGCCCTGAATGAGAGTGACACTATCGGCAGCAATGGAGTTCAGAGGAGGCAGTAACGCCGCATCATCACCGCCACGCGGGTCATAATCATCTTCAAAATTAGACTGCATATTTTGGTTTGGGGCATCTTCCAGATCGAAGGTTTCAACCTCGGGGCTAGAGGCATCTACAAACTCATCTTCGCCGCTTTCATTTGCTTGGGGATCTATAAAAGAGACAGCACCCACCGCCATCAGCCCCATTAATCCCGCCAGCCATAACATAGTGCGTGTTCCAGTTTTATAGAGGCATCTGCCCTTTGGTATATGTGCAGATTTACCCCACTACGTCAAAAGACTATGGTGAAGACGGTTAACAATATGTGACGGACACGTCGGTTTATGCTCCGGTGGTCCAGACACAGGGCTGGGCGCTGTAGGGCAGATAAAGCGGATGCCGCGGGTGCCCCTCTTTTGTGAGGCCCAGATGATGAAGGATGTGCCCGTTTGCACGCAGGCTGGCGGCCACACTCGGCCCGCGGTCGCGGTGCGCGCCGTGAACGCCCCATGCAGCAATGATGACATCCCCCCATGCCGCTGCATCTTCAAGCGCTGACGCATTATCGGGGCCTATCGGATTTTCGGCCGCCTTCATGTCCCGCGGATCGGTGGCGCGTAGCGCAAAAATATTTACGGCTCGGAAGCCGCCAAATCCCAGACGTCGGGTGCGCTGTTCGCAGCGGTGGATCGTCGGGTCGTTCTGGATCTCTGTCGCGGTAGAGGGGTTGAGCATCACGAACACTAACCGCCGCTCACGGGCTTCCCACACTCGGGTGAGGCTGTAGCGGAAGACCTCGCAATCGGAATAGACCGCCATTGAGGGCGCATCGCCCTTTGTGTGGCTTCGGGTAATCACACGCGCATTAATTTCCGTTGATATCGGAAGGGTTGAACACACGGGAGGGGTGTAGTTCGCCCGATTTATAAATGCCTACGGCGACTGCCGTGCCTTCATGAACAGCCCAGCATTCATCTCCGTATTCAACATCCTTCGCGAACACCATGCCGGGATTTCCGTTGCGCAGTCTGGTGGCACCCTCGCTGCTGGCGGTAACTTGTGGCAAATCCTGCAGGCCCATTTCCAGTGGCCCGAGATAGTCGTCCAAAGCTGGAGTCTTTGCCATTTCCTCTACTTGCGCCAACGTTATGGCATTAGCGATGTCAAACGGACCTGACCATGTGCGGCGCAGCTCCCTGACGTGACCTTTACAGCCCAGAACCTCACCCAGGTCGCGGGCAATGGAGCGGACATAACCGCCCTTGCCACAGACCATTTCCAGGGTGACGTGGTCTGCATCGGGACGCTCGAGCATGATGAGACTCTCAACATAAAGTGGCCTGGCAGCGATCTCCATCGTCTCACCGTCGCGCGCGCGCTTATAGGCCCGCTCGCCGTCGATTTTCACGGCCGAGAATTGCGGTGGCACCTGTCCTATATCACCGACAAAAGCGTGAAGCGCCTCTTTGATGGTGGCATCGTCGGGGCGCAGGTCCGAGGTGGCGATAATCTCGCCTTCCAGATCATCGGTGTTGGTGGCGGCGCCCAAGCGAACCGTAAAGACATAGGCCTTTAGCGCGTCGGTGATGAAGGGCACGGTTTTTGTGGCCTCCCCCAGCGCAATTGCCAAAACGCCTGTGGCATCCGGATCAAGAGTGCCCGCATGACCGGCCTTGCGGGCATCAAAAGCCCAGCGGACTTTATTGACCACAGTCGTAGATGTGGGGCCCGCAGGTTTATCGATCACCACCCAACCGGAAATATCGCGCCCTTTGCGTCTGCGTGCCATGTGCTGTCCTTGGTCTGTCAGAATTTAAGAAGTAGTGCGCGCCGTTTTGCAGATTGCGGGCGCGGGTGCAACGGGGGCACTTGACGCTGACCTACTCCTCGTAAGGATCGTCAAGCGGCAGCGGCAGCGGCGGAGGTTGTTGGCCCTCGACCACGCCAATGATCGGCCCGAGGGCGCCAAAGCCGATGTCGTTCCGATTCAGCTCTGGTGCGCGCAGCCGCGATACATTCCCATCGAAGTAGAGGGCGTTCTTCAGGCCCAGATGATCACGAAACAAGCTGCCAAAGGTATGAAAGGTCACAGGACTGTTCGAGATAACAAAACTAGCGATAGTGCCATCCTCACTGGTGCCAACTCCGTTCCGGACGTATTTCGAGGTTGCATCAACCAAGAAGCGCGGGTGGAGCTCGCCGTCGATCACGAGCATCGGGCCGGACTGGGTAGCGCTCCCGCAGTCGGGTTTTTCCTCGACATAGCGCAGGGTTTCAAACACATCGGCGCGCCGGTCGCGCAGGCACAGAATACCGTTTGGCAGCAGGCCGAAATTGCCCGGGCCTGCGTTTGTGACCACATCCTGAATCATCCCGCCGTCCTCGATATAAAGGCCGACAGGAGAGCGATCACTGTGATACATACCTGCATTCGCAGCAAAGCCGAGCGCAAAACCTTGCTCCTCAAGCGCGGCATTCAGGGTGCTGAAATAACCGTAGGGGCGTGTTCCACTCTCGTCATAAAGAAACAGGCGCAGAACTTGTTGCGTCAAATCTACATCGCAGACGATATACCCGACATCTTTGTACATTTCCTCGCGGCAGGTTTGAGCGAGTGCAGGATGAGCGACAAACCAGACCGCAGCACAAAATGCTGCGTTGCGGATCACGCTTCGTCCGCCTCGTCATCGTCGGGTGCATCCGCATCGCGGCGCACGCGGTCTTGTGCCAGCATTCGCCGTGTCTCGTCCATCTGGTCGAAGGTGCGGTCGAGTTGGAACCGCAGCTCGGGCGAGAATTTCAGCGTCAGCTTTTTCGCAACAAGCTTGCGCAGCTCGTATTTGTTGCGCTCTAGCAGCGCAAGGACCTCGTCCTGACCTATGCCGCCCAAGGGCAATACATAGGCGGTCGCGACCTTGAGATCGTTGGAAGTGCGCACTTCGCCCACGGTGATGGACATGCGGTTGAGATCGGGATCATGCACGTCGCCACGCGCCAGCACATCGCTGAGGGCGCGGCGAATGGTTTCTGCCACGCGCAGCTGGCGCTGGTTGGGGCCGGTGCTTTCATGAGATTTGTTTTGAGCCATGGGGACCGTCTAAGCGGTCTGAACTTCTTTGCCAAGCGGGTGTGCGCAGGCTACACCCCTCAAGAGTAGATAAAGGAACGTAACATGACACAGACAGCCGGGATCACAATTACGGGCGTTTCGGGCCGGATGGGTCAAATGCTCGTGCAGCAGGTAGCGGAGCATGCGCAGACCCTTCTGGTAGGCGCTGTCGAACGGTCGGGCCATGACTGGGTGGGTCAGGATCTGGGGGTTGCCATGGGTGGGCCTGCGAACGGCGTGATCGTTACCGATGATGCAGCGCAGGCCATGCGTGATGCGCAAGCCGTGATCGATTTTACTGCGCCTGCTGCGACCTTGGGGTTCGCGGCGATGGCGGCAGAAGCGGGCATTGTGCATGTCATCGGTACAACTGGCATGACGGAGCAGGAAATCGCACAGCTTAAAACCCCTGCGGAGCGGGCGATTATCGTCCGTGCGGGTAACATGAGCCTCGGCGTGAATTTGCTCACGCTACTGACGCGCAAGGTTGCGGCGGCGCTGGACGCTGATTTCGATATCGAAATTATAGAATCGCATCACAACCGGAAGGTCGACGCACCTTCGGGCACTGCGCTTATGCTGGGGGAGGCCGCGGCCGAGGGGCGCGGCGTGACATTGGCAGAGGTGAGCGATTCGGGTCGGGACGGCATGACAGGCGCACGCAAACGGGGAGACATCGGTTTTTCTGCGATTCGCGGCGGCGATATTGTGGGGGAGCATGACGTTATGTTCGCCGGCGCAGGCGAGCGGATTATCCTTCGTCACATCGCCTCTGATCGCGCGCTCTTTGCGCGGGGCGCACTCAGGGCAGCGCTTTGGGGACAGGGACGCAGTCCCGGTGAATATGATATGCTGGATGTACTAGGGTTGGGTGACTGACGGAATTATTGCTCTAGCATCGTACGACAAAAAGTATCGCAGCAAATGAAACCAAACAGTCATTTGCTTCGGATATGTTTCAACTGACCTCGAAGGAGAGATCTGATGAAACCGTTGCTATCCATACTCGCTGCCCTTGCGTTTATTGCTGCCACTCCGGCGGTGGCGGAATTGGCGAAGATCGAAACAGCGTCCGAATTCAAAACCTTGATCGGTGGCAAAACACTTACCAGACCGCTTATAAAAATGGCTGTGAGCACGGGCGGTGCAATTGAGGGGCAAGGTGCGGCATGGCCCATATCGGGCAGCTGGACTTGGAAAGACGGCTTTTTTTGCCGTAGCCTTGAATGGGGTGGCGACGACTTGGGGTACAACTGCATGGAAGTGAAGGCTTCCGGCAGCAAAATCCGTTTCACAGCAGACCAAGGTGCGGGCGATAGCGCCGATTTTTCGCTGCGCTAACACCGTCCTGTCCGAACAAAGTGGATCATTTTCGATTCTGGAGTTTCCAAAGGAAGCTTCAGACACATCTCATATGGTGATCTTAAAAATCGATCGCTATGCCTTTTTTCTCCCAGTCGCCGTACCGCACCGCTTCCGGCCCATCACGTCCGCCGATTTCCGGTGGTAGGTCAATTTGATGTGCTTTTGCGCGCCGCTCTGCGGCCTCCGCCAATGCCCGCATTGCAGCAGGCGGCAGGTCCGGCCCGGGCTCAGGCGTGGGCGGGATGGGAGCATCGGGAATAGGTGGTTCTTTAGGTGTGGGATCTTTTGCCATGGGATGTTCCTTTCTCAACTCTCTCTTGATATACGTCGTCCCTTGCCCCAGACAACCTCAGACACCTGCAAGACCGTATTCAGAAAGCTAACACAATGTCAGACACCGGCGTATCGGCCCGTAAATCCGCTGTTTTCCTGCTCGACCAGATATTGGGAGAAGGAAAGTTGATGTCTGAACTTCTTGGCGCTGGCGTGCTGGACCGATTGCCTCCTGAGGACCGCGCCCGTGCCCAGCGTCTTGCTCAGGATACGCTGCGCGGGATGGAACGGGCAGACCGGATTTTGCAAAAGCACCTAAATAAATACCCGCCACTGACAGTGCGTAATGCGCTGCGCGTCGGCACACTTGAGCTTTGTACGGGCGGTGCGGCGCACGGCGTGGTAAATGCGATGGTTTCGGTCGTCGCGGCGGACAAGCATCTGAGTCACCTCAAAGGGCTGACCAATGCCGTGCTGCGCAAGGTTGCCGCCGAGGGCGAGGAGGCATGGACAGAGCGCCGCGCGCCGCGCCTGCCCAAGTGGTTGCGCGGGCCGCTGGTAGAGGCATGGGGATCCGAGGCAATAGCCGCAATTGAAACAGCCCATTTCAAAGGAGCCCCGCTCGATCTGACGGCCAAGGGCGATGCTGCGGAGTTGGCAACGCGTTTAGGGGGCACATTATTGCCAACAGGCTCAGTCCGGTTGCACGATGGTGGGCAGGTGTCTGCCATGGAAGGTTTTGCCGAGGGTGACTGGTGGGTACAGGATGCCGCCGCTGCACTGCCCGCGCTCATTCTGAATGCACAACCAGGCGAGGTCGTGCTGGATCTGTGCGCCGCGCCGGGCGGTAAAACAATGCAGCTTGCCACAACAGGCGCCGAAGTGCGCGCCGTGGACGACAATCATTCGCGGATGCAGCGGGTAAAGGAAAACCTTGCGCGCACGGGACTGACGGCACGAACCTTCATCAAGGACGCACGCCAGTTTCAAGGCGAGTTTGACGCTATCCTCCTCGACGCGCCTTGCTCTGCTACGGGCACAATCCGGCGCCATCCTGATTTGCCCCACGCCAAGGATGGCTCGGACTTTGGCGCATTGATCCAGTTGCAGGAGGAATTGCTGGATCACGCGTGGACCTTGCTCAAGCCCGGAGGGCGGATGGTGTTTTGCACCTGTAGTCTGCTGCCTGACGAGGGCGAGGTGCAGATCGACGAGGCACTCGAGCGGCACGGTGACATGACTGTGGACCGGGATGCGCTCGGCATTGCTGGAATTGACCCCGCGTGGATCTCCTCCGAAGGGGGCCTGCGCCTGCGCCCGGATTTCTGGGTGGAGCATGGCGGAATGGACGGATTTTACATCGTCTGTTTGCGTAAATCAGCCTAAAGAGTTTCCGCATTGCCCTCTAGGCAAGATCAGCGATTTTCGGACCAAGAATGTTGCATGACTTTCCTATCCCTGGGTTCGGTGTCTAGTCTTCGCGGAGGGTTAAATGCTGCGAGGTTCAATCACTAAGTCCAATTCACAGCCCCTGACATCATGGGCAGTCGGCATATTCTGCAGGCGTATGGGTGTTGAAATACACACCTGAGCGAAAAGAGGCCTGAAAAGCGGTGACTCAGAAGTTATGGCGCGCTAGATTGTGGTAAACGCCACTAGAGCGTATAGGCAGGGCACATGATCCAATTTCCCCAGTTAAACGCGCAGCGCACGCGGCTATTGAACAGGTTACATGCGCGCATGGCGGGTCGTGCGCAGGGGCAGGTGCGGGGTTTTGTCTCTTCTCCCGAGCCGCGCACAATCGGATCGTTTGCCCGGGGGCGGCAACTCGCAGCGGGTAATTTCCTGTTTGCTGGCAGCTTGATCACCGCGCCGCAGCGTACACCATGGGAGATTGAGGCGCCTGATTCCGCCTTTGCCGAGGCCCTGCACGGGTTTGCTTGGCTTGATGATCTGGCGGCGGTGGGTGATCAGATCTCACGCCGTGCTGCGCAAAAATGGCTGTGGCAGTGGATTTCACTTTATGGCACCGGGCGCGGGGTTGGCTGGTCGCCGGACCTTACGGGGCGTCGGTTGATCCGGTGGATCAATCATGCGTTGTTCATGCTTCATGGTAGTGGGCAGAACGCGCCCGACAGCGAAGCATTTTACCGCTCGCTGACCCAGCAGACCCGCTTTTTGTCCAAACGCTGGCATGCCGCCGCCCCCGGTCTTGCGCGGTTCGAGGCACTGACGGGACTTATCTATGCAGGCCTCTCGCTGGAAGGTTTGGAGAGTCTCGCCGATCCCGCGATCAGGGCGTTGGCGCGGGAATGTGAATCCCAGATTGATGCGCAAGGGGGGCTGCCGACGCGCAATCCCGAAGAGTTGCTGGATGTATTTACCTTACTGACATGGGCGGCGGCGGCACTGTCGGATGCGGGTCGCGGCACGCCCAAGGCTCATTTGGATGCAATCGAGCGGATCGCACCAACTCTGCGGACCCTGCGCCATGCCGATGGGGGACTGGCGCGGTTTCATGGCGGCGGTCGCGGAGCCGAAGGGTGGCTTGACCATGCCCTCGCCTCGTCAGGGGTGCGCAGCATGCAGCCCACCGGATTGTCTATGGGATATGCCCGTCTGTCCGCAGGGCGGACCAGTTTGATCGTGGACGCGAGTCCCCCTCCGGGTGGATCGGCCTCCGCGAATGCCCATGCTTCGACATTGGCATTCGAGCTTACCTCGGGACGCAGGCCCCTTATCGTGAATTGTGGGTCTGGGTCATCCTTTGGCATTGATTGGCGCCGGGCGGGGCGGGCAACGCCGTCGCATTCCACCCTCAGCCTTGGCGGTTACTCCAGTGCGCGGCTCGATACGCCTGACCGCCGAACGGGAATCGAGGCCCTCATTGACGGGCCGACCCACGTGCCGGTCGAAATCACACAGTTGAATGACGGTTTGAAGTTTCAGGGTGGCCACAACGGTTATGTACTCACCCACGGTCTCACTCATGCACGCACGCTTGAGCTGACGTACGATGGGCGTGCTGTGGCCGGAGAAGATATGCTGCTGGCGATGGAAGATGTAGAAAAGCGCCGCTTTGATAGGGCATTAGACCGGACCCAACTCAAAGGATTGCGGTTCGAGGTGCGGTTCCATCTTCATCCAGAGGTCGACGCCACCATCGATCTGGGTGGAGCGGCGGTTTCCATGGCCCTGAAATCTGGCGAAATCTGGGTTTTCCGTCATGACGGGACTACGGCGCTCACGCTCGAGGCAGGCGCATATCTTGAGACAACGCGTCTCAAACCGCGTGGGTCGAGCCAGATTGTTTTGACGGGCCGTGCGATAAATCCGGCCACCCGCGTGCGGTGGTCCTTGTCCAAAGCGCAGGAAACTGCGATTGGCGTGCGTGATTTGGAACGGGATGACCCGTACCTCGACACCGGTTTTGAAATCGAAGACTAATTAAAAAAGGAGCCCCTGCCATGGCTGATCTCTATCCCGTAAAACGTGCACTTCTCTCTGTTTCCGATAAAACGGGGCTGGTGCAGTTTGGACGTGCGCTCGCTGCGCAGGGGGTCGAGTTGCTGTCGACTGGTGGCACTGCAAAGGCGCTGCGCGAGGCGGGGCTTGAGGTGAAGGACGTGGCCGAAGTGACAGGCTTCCCTGAGATGATGGATGGTCGTGTCAAGACGCTACACCCCGTTGTTCACGGTGGATTGCTAGCGCTGCGTGATGATGCAGGTCACGTCGCCTCAATGGAGGAGCACGGGATCGGCGGCATCGATCTTGTTGTGGTGAACCTCTATCCATTTGAAGAGACTGTCGCGAAAGGCGCGGAATACGCAGAGGTAATCGAGAATATCGACATCGGCGGTCCTGCGATGATCCGCTCTGCGGCGAAGAACCACGGATTTGTGAGTGTGATTGTCGATGTTGAGGATTACGCCCCTTATATCGCCGAACTTGAGGCAAATGCGGGCCAGACTACCTATGCGATGCGCCAACGTTTGGCCCAGACCGCTTATGCCCGCACGGCAGCCTATGACACCGCGGTAAGTACTTGGATGGCAAATGCAGTTGGTGGTACGCCGCGCCGTCGCACGTTTGGCGGCACCCTGACGCAGACACTACGCTATGGTGAAAATCCGCATCAGTCTGCGGCCTTTTACAGTGACGGGTCCAGCCGTGCTGGCGTGGCAACAGCGAAGCAGCATCAGGGCAAAGAGCTTAGCTATAACAATATCAACGATACCGACGCCGCATTCGAGCTGGTGTCGGAGTTCGATCCGTCGAATGGCCCTGCGGTAGCGATTATCAAACATGCCAATCCTTGTGGTGTGGCAACGGGAAAGACGATGGCCGAGGCTTATGCGCGCGCATTCGACTGTGACCGTACATCTGCATTTGGCGGCATTATCGCGCTGAACCAGACGCTGGATGTGGAAACAGCCGAGGCGATTAGCGGTATATTCACCGAGGTTGTAATCGCACCTGATGCAGATCCGGAGGCGATCAAGATTTTCGCCGCAAAAAAGAACCTGCGTTTGCTGACGACGGGCGGGCTGGCTGACCCCACAGCGGCGCGCCTCGCGCCGCGTCAGGTGTCCGGTGGGTGGCTCGTTCAGGACCGGGATGTAGGTCGGATTACGATGGGCGATTTGAAGGTTGTGACAAAGCGTCAGCCAACCGAGCAAGAAATGAAAGATATGATGTTCGCCTGGACCGTGGCGAAGCATGTGAAATCCAACGCAATTATTTACGTCAAAGATGGTGCCACTGTAGGCGTCGGCGCAGGCCAGATGAGCCGCGTTGACAGCACGCGGATTGCAGCCCGCAAAGCGGTGGATATGGCCGAAGTCATGGGTCTGTCCGCGCCGCTGACGCAGGGATCGGTCGTGGCCTCTGACGCGTTCTTTCCTTTCGCCGACGGTCTTGTGACTGCGGCAGAAGCGGGGGCGACCGCGCTTATCCAACCCGGTGGTTCGATGCGCGATGATGAAGTGATTGCGGCAGCCGATGAAGCCGGGTTGGCAATGGTGTTTACCGGAATGCGTCACTTCCGGCATTAAGTTAACGAAGGGGCATGGTTTATGCGGATGATTTTCTGGGCGGGCTTTGCAGCTTTTTCCATCGACCAGATCAGCAAGTACTTGGTGATCCACATGATGGAGCTCGCTCGCATCCGCAGCATTGACGTGCTGCCGCCTCTCGTGAATTTCCGCTACGGAGAGAACCGCGGCATCAATTTCGGCCTGTTCGGCGGCGGATCAGAGCTCAGCCGCTGGTTTTTGATTATTCTTGCGATCGTTATTTGCACTGCTGTGATCTTGTGGGCGCGGAAAAATGTGCACACCCGCACCGCACAAATCAGCGCGGGTCTTTTGGTCGGTGGGGCGCTGGCGAATGTAGTGGACCGTCTGATTTATGGCTATGTCCTTGATTTCCTGAATATGTCTTGCTGTGGCATCGTTAATCCGTTTGTCTTTAACATCGCGGATATTTTTATATTTGCGGGTGCGCTGGGCCTCATTTTCTTTACTGATGATACGCCCAAAGGCCCAACCAAAGTCAGCAGGAAAAGGCAGCATAAGACGCCAGCGAAAAAAGTCGGGTGACATTATACCTTTGCCTGCGATATTGAGGGGCAACGGCGATCTGGAGGCCTTTGATGCGTAAATTTGCTCTTTTGTTTGTACTGCCTGCATTGGTTGCGGGTTGTGCGAATGTCGGCCTGCGTGATTTGCAGAGTAATTCCAAAGGGCCGGACGAGTTTGGCATCGAGCCCGTAGCGAGCTTGCAAGCCCCCGCCAGCTATAGTGAATTGCCGACCCCGACACCGGGCGGTGCAAACCTCGCGTCTAGATCCGCTTTGGCTGAAGGGACGCAAGCTTTTGGCGGGACGGTAAGTGATCCGAATGGCCCGATTCCTGCCAGCGATGGCGCTTTGGTACAACATGCAAGCCGTCTGGGCGTAAGTGCGGGTATCCGCGAAACGCTTGCGCAGACCGATGCAGATTTCCGTCGCCGCAAAGCGCGCTTGACTCAGTTCCGCATTGTGCCTGTTGATCGTTATAATCAGGCATACCGTCGCGAAGCGCTCGATGCGCGTGCTGAGCAGAACAGATGGCGCAACGCCGGCGCGCGTACGCCTTCCGCTCCGCCAGCTAACTGAATAAGCATTACAATTATGTGATCTTGCTCTGCACAGCTTGAACAGTTGTGCAGGTGACGTACTTTTACAGTGCGCGTTCAAGTCTGATCGAAAAGGACCCCCCTTATGTTGCGATACGCCCGAAACGTCTTGATGGCGTCCCTGATGCTGCCCGTTGCCGCAATGGCAGAGACGACCGGAAAGGTGACCGATTTCACCCTCGAAAATGGTATGCAGGTTGTGGTGGTCGAAGATCACCGCGCGCCCGTGGTGCAACATATGTTGTGGTACCGTGCGGGATCGGCCGACGAGCCTAAAGGCTCTTCCGGAGTAGCGCATTTTCTTGAACACCTCCTGTTTAAAGCGACGGACAAGATGGAAGCGGGCGAGCTTTCAAAGACGGTTGCAGCCAATGGCGGGCGCGACAATGCCTTTACCAGCTATGATTACACCGCATATTTTCAGCGGGTCGCGGCAGACCGCCTTGAATTGATGATGAGCATGGAAGCGGACCGCATGAAGAACATCCGCCTCACGCCCGAAAACATTGCGACAGAGCGGGACGTCATCATCGAGGAGCGTAACCAGCGCACCGAGAACAACCCCCAAGCGCTTTTTAGCGAGCAGATGGACGCCGCTCAGTATCTTAACCACCGCTATGGCACGCCGATCATCGGGTGGATGCACGAGATGGAAGAGCTAGACCTCGAAGATGCTTTGGGATTCTACGAGCTGTATTACTCGCCCAACAACACCGTGCTGGTGGTGTCCGGTGATGTCACGCCCGACGAAGTCCGCAGCATGGCCGAAAAGCATTATGGTCCAATCCCGCTGAACCCCGATCTGCCCGGGCGGTTGCGCACTGAAGAGCCCCGCCAGAACGCCGAGCGCCGCGTGATTTTCCGCGATGCACGTGTGGCACAGCCCTATGTTTCGCGCAGTTATCTTGTGCCCGAGCGCGATAGCGGCGCGCAGGAGACTGCGGCTGCCCTGACTATTCTCGCTGATATTTTAGGGGGTGGAACGACCTCTCACTTCACCGAAAAGCTCCAATTCGATACGCAGGTCAGCACCTATACTGCTGCGTGGTATTCAGGCATTTCGCTTGATGATACCACATTTACGATGATCATTGTCCCCTCCGAGGGGGTGAGCCTTCAAGACGGCGAGGCGGCCCTTGATAAGGCATTTGCTGAATTCATGGACACTGGTGTTGATGCAGAGCAATTGGAGCGGATCAAGCTTCAGATCCGCGCATCCGAAATCTATGCGCAGGACAATGTGGACGGTATTGCCAATCGCTATGGCCGCGCTCTGACCTCCGGTCTCACGGTGGAGGATGTCGCCGCATGGCCCGACATCCTTGATGCTGTGACGGCCGATGACATCATGGAAGCAGCACAGCTGCTGCGCCGCGAAGCATCAGTGACAGGCTGGTTGCTGCGCCCTGAAGGAGAAAACAAATGATCCGTTTTGCCACTGCACTGTTTCTGGGCGCAACTGCGGCACTTCCTGCCCGCGCAGAAATTGATATTACGACTGTTGCCTCGCCCGGGGGCATCGAGGCATGGCTCGTCGAGGAACATTCGCTGCCGTTCATCGCCCTTGAAATAGCATTCACGGGCGGCACTGCGCTTGATGTAGAGGGTAAGCGCGGCGCGATCAATTTGATGACGGCCCTGCTTGAAGAGGGTTCAGGAGGGTTGGATGCCCGTGGCTTTGCCCGTGCAAAAGAAGAACTTGCGAGCAGCTTCAGCTTCAGCTCGGATTCCGAGCAGGTGTCGATTTCGGCGCGGTTCCTAACCGAGAATTTTGACGCCTCCGTTGCCCTGCTGCGTGATGCGATCAAAAATCCGCGTTTCGAGGATGCAGATGTCGAGCGGGTACGCGCACAAGTGGTGGCAGGTCTTTCCTACGCCGAAAAGGATCCCGGTGATATTGCGGCCAAGGCGTTCGCATCTATGGCCTACGGCAACCACCCCTACGGGACCGAAGATTCCGGCACTGTCGAGAGTGTCGCCGCTCTTTCCCGTGATGATCTGGTCGAGGCGCACCGCAATGTCCTCGTTCGTGACAATCTTTTGGTGGGTGCTGTTGGTGATATCACGCCCGAGCAGCTTGGTACATTGATGGATACTTTGCTGGGTGATTTGCCTCAGTCCGGACCGATGTTTCCGCCAGAAGTGGAGCCGCTGATTAAGGGCGGTGTGACGGTCATTGAATTCGACACTCCCCAATCGGTGGCCCTGTTCGGACAGCGTGGTATCAGTTTAGACAATGAAGATTATTTCGCCGCTGTTTTGCTTAACCATATCATTGGAGGCGGCTCGTTCGAGAGCAGATTGATGCAGGAGGTGCGTGAGAAACGCGGTCTGACTTATGGCGTCAGCAGCTATCTTTACTCACGAGATCTTGCAAACGCGATAATGGGGTCGGTCAGCTCGTCAAATGACCGGATCGCGGAAGCAATTGATGTGATAAAAGATCAATGGCAACAGGCCTCCGAGAGCGGCGTGACCGAACAAGAGTTGAACGACGCGAAAACCTATATGACTGGCGCATACCCTCTGCGCTTTGATGGCAATAGCACGATTGCAGGCATTCTCGTCGGGATGCAGCTTATCGGGTTGGATCCCGAATACGTCAAAACCCGCAACGAAAAGATTGAGCGCGTGACGCTGGAAGATGTGCAACGCGTCGCAGGGAAGCTGCTTGATCCGGACAACCTTCACTTCACCGTAGTAGGTAAGCCCGTAGGCCTCTTGCCTGAATAATCTGCTACACTCTGCGCCCTGTGAAACGGCGCAGAGTGTAATTTATAAAGGGAACAGCGGCAGGTTATTCGCCGTAAGGCACCCAGATGTTTTTGACCTGAGTGGCATGAGACAGGAATGTTTTGGCGTCTGGCGCGAACCAGTCCTGCGCGATCCCATTTTGAACCCATGTGCGTTTGAGATTAGCAGCTGACTCATGCTCGATCACTGTATCGAGTGTAGGGGCCGAAAAGCTCCAGACAGCGTTGATATCCATATGGCGGGCCATCGTGTCCGCTACGTCCGCGTGTGGACCCGTGAGGATGTTGACGACGCCCGCAGGGATGTCAGATGTTTCGAGAATTTGCACGAAATCTGTCGCAGCAAGGGGGAAAGCCTCGGATGCGCTTAGGATGACAGAGTTTCCCATCGCGATGGCGGGTGCCATTATTGCGATCAGGCCTAAAAGCGGGGCCTCGGACGGGCACAGCGCTGCGATCACGCCAACGGATTCTTTCATGGCAAGGGCGACACCGCGTATCGGGACGCCGTGAATCTGACCATCGTATTTGTCGGCCCACGCCGCATAGGTGAACAGGCATTTCACGGCAGCTTCGACTTCTTTCGCACCGGATTTTCCGCCCTGCATCTGGTCGAGGCGCTGCGCGAATTCGCTGGCGCGGGCGGCGAGGTTTTCAGCGGCATAATACAGAATTTGCGCACGCAGGTGTCCAGTGGTTCTGCTCCAGCCTTTGGCTGCTTGCGCGGACTCAACGGCATTGCGAACATCCTTTCGCGATGCTGTGGGAACATGGCCTAAAAGCGCGCCGTTTTTTGCATAGATTGCGGTGGAGTAGCCGCTGTCAGGACGGGTTTGCTTGCCGCCGATATAAAGCTTGGCTGTTCGGTCAATGCCGTCTTGTGGCGCGCCAATTCCTGTCATCGCAGCGGTTGTCTTTAGGGCTTTGCCCTGTTTGATCGGCTTAGTGTACCCTTGCAGGCCTTCCCATCCGCCTTCACGGCCAAAGCCGCTCATCCGCACACCGCCGAACCCGGCGGCGGCATCCATCATATTTGTGCCGTTAATCCAAACGATCCCCGCTGCCAGCTTTGGGGCGATATCGAGTGCCAGATTGATGTTTTCGCTCCAGACCGTCGCCGCGAGGCCATACCGTGTGTTGTTCGCGATATTAGCTGCCTCTTCCGGCGTGCGGAAAGTGGTAGCGACGAGAACAGGCCCAAAAATCTCCTCCTGCATCAATGTGTCGGCGGGATGCAAGCCAGTGATAAGTGTAGGGGGGTAAAAGCTGCCTCCTTGGGGCATTTTGCTGTCTGCAATATAGGTGGTGCCTGCGGTATTGGCGGCAACCATTGCAGTGATAGCATCGAGCTGCTTGGGGTTTACGATCGCGCCTACATCAATACTTTTATCGAGAGGTGACCCGATGCGAAGTTTGTCCATGCGGGCGCGAAGCTTGGCATAAAACAGATCCGCGATCGGTTCATGCACTAGCAAACGGGAACCGGCACAACAGACCTGTCCCTGATTGAACCATATCGCATCGACAAGCCCCTCCACCGCTGAATCGATGTCGGCATCGTCGAAGACGATATAGGGAGATTTACCCCCCAGCTCCAGCGATAGCGCTTTACCGCTTCCTGCTGTCGCCTCGCGGATGCGGCGACCAACTGCAGTGGACCCCGTGAAGGCAATTTTGTCTACCTCTGCCGCAACAATCATTTCACCTACTGCGCCGTCGCCGGTCACAATGTTGACGACGCCCTTTGGCACGCCGGCCTGTTTGCAAATATCGGCAAACAGCAGCGCTGTTAGCGAGGTATATTCAGCAGGCTTGAGAACAACCGTGTTGCCCATGGCTAGCGCTGGCGCGACTTTCCACGCCAGCATCAGCAAAGGGAAGTTCCACGGAATGATCTGCCCACAAACACCAAGGGCTGCGGCATGAGGCAGTTCGGTGCCCATCAGTTGCGCCATACCTGCGTGGTAATAGAAGTGGCGTTGGGCCAACGGGATATCAATGTCGCGGGCTTCACGGATCGGCTTACCGTTATCAAGGCTCTCCACGACTGCAAAGAGGCGGCTGTGTTTTTGCAGCAATCGCGCAAGCGCATAGAGGACGCGCGCTCGGGCATGGCCGCCTGCAGCTTCCCACTTGGGCTGTGCACGACGAGCCGCCTTTACGGCGGCATCAACATCGGCCTGCGTCCCTTGGGTCAGATCGGCGAGGGTCTCGCCCGTGGCGGGATCGCAGCTGGGGAATACCTCGCCCACTGGTGTCATTGTTCCGTCAATAAAATGGCCAAAACGGCCCCCCTGATCGACAATCCATGCCAGTGCTTCGGAGGCGTTCTCGGGGGCGGTGCCATAGTCCATGGTCGCGAATATTTCGGATACGGTCATGTGTGTCGCTCTCGGTTTAGGATGTGGGGTGGCGGTAGGTGGCGGAGTAGTTTCCGGTCACGTGATGTTCCAGCTGACGCTCGATATCATTGAGCAGCGAAGAAGCCCCGAACCGAAACAGATCGGGCTGGAGCCAGCGATCGCCCAACTCCTCCTTCATTAGCGCCAGATAGGTGATTGCGTCCTTTGCCTTGGAGATACCGCCTGCCGGTTTGTAGCCGACGCGAAAGCCGGTGCGGTCGTAGTAATCGCGGATAGCGCGAATCATTACTAGGGTTACGGGCAGGGTCGCATTTACGCTTTCCTTACCGGTGGAGGTTTTGATGAAATCGGCCCCGGCCATCATGCATACAATGCTGGCGCGGGCGACATTACGCAGGCTGCCCAGCTCGCCTGTGGCAAGGATCGCCTTGACGTGCGCATCACCGCACGCCACACGAAAGGCACGCATTTCATCATAAAGCGCTTGCCAGTTCCCCTCCAGTACATGGCGGCGGGATATAACGATATCAATCTCGGCGGCACCTGCAGCGACTGACTGCTCGATCTCGGCGATCCGCAGCGGCAGGGGGGACAGGCCTGCGGGGAAGCCGGTGGAAACGGCTGCGACGGGAATCCCGCTGCCTTGCAGCGCCTCGAGGGCAGGAGCGATCATTTCGTGATAAACACACACGGCGCCGACTGTAATTGCAGGCATGCCGAGGGTATCCAGAACCGATTCAGCAACAGGCTGGCGTGCTTTGGCGCACAACCGGCCTACACGGCGCGCTGTATCATCGCCGGACAGGGTCGTGAGGTCGATGCAGGTGACTGCCTTGAGCAGCCAAGCTGCCTGATAGGCTTTTTTGACTGACCTTCGCGCAGGCAGGGATGCCGCGCGTCTCTCGATCGCGGACGTATTAGCCTGCGCGCCAAGAACCCAGTTCAGATCAAGCGGCATGCCAGCATTACGCGGCTCTGTCACTTGCGGCAGCTGTGCGATGTGGTGATCAGTGACGGAATAGGTATCGATGGACATAACCTGCCCCTTTCGGAAAATTACCTTTTCAAAATGGCATGCCGACCCAACCCCTTGCAAGGAGCGTGGCGCAAGGTCAACTGCCGCGATAAGTGGAATAGCCGAACGGCGACAGAAGCAGTGGCACATGATAGTGCGCGTCTACCTCAGAGATACCAAAACGGATTGGAATTTCATCAAGGAAACGAGGCGCCTCGGGCGGTATTCCAATGGCATCGAGATAGGCGCCTGCCTCGAACACCAACTCGTAGGTTCCGGTGCGAAACGCTTCTTTCGGCAGAATGGGACTGTCGGTGCGGCCGTCTCCGTTTGTACGCATTTGCGCACATTGCTGCCGCTGCCCTTCCTCGATCCTGTAGAGCGTGATCTGCAGATTTGCTGCAGGTCGGCCCAATGCGGTGTCGAGAACATGTGTGGTCAAAAAACCGTCAGGCATAAGAGGGCTCCAGTTAATTTAAAAACCGCATGGTTATTGTCCCCTTTTCTTAACCGAATTGGCTGTAGTGTACAGGAATTCAGCGAAAGGATGGGCATTTCCCCGGTAGCAGTTTCGCGGGAGCAGGTAATGCAACATATCCCTGCTTGCGTGGTTTTTTACTTTGACGTGTGATTCGCTCTCGGACTATATCTGGGACGAGTATGGTCGGATTACCGTTTTTGTTGCAGCGCAAACTATATATGGTGTCCGGCGTCTGGGGGACTGCATGAAATTAAGAGGGGCCGTGATGGCCGCTGCGCTTATGGTGCAGGGGGTGGCCGGACAAGCGCAAGATCACGCAGCTTCTGCGCAGGCAGTGTTCACCTTTGCAGGACAAAGCGTATCAATTTCCCCGCGTGCCGCTGATGCGGCGAAATACGCAGGCAGGTTTGCGATGCTGGCACCGTCTTGTGATCCTTTTTGTATTGCCCCCAGCAATGCTGCCGATGGCATCGAGACATTGGTCGAAGGGCAGGTTCTTGAATTTCTGGTGACTGCCGTCGCTGCGAATACAGGATTGCTGGTGGATGCGCGTATGCCGCAGGGCCGCGCACTGGGGTTTATCCCCGGTTCGGTCAGCATGCCGTTCGAGACGCTGGCCCCCGAAAACGAGTTTCGTGATGAGATCCTGAAAGCGCTTGGTGCGCGTGCCTTTCAGGATGTGTTTAACTTCGCCGACGCGCAGAACCTTGTCATATTTGATAGCGGCCCGACCCAAAATGATGCAGGCGTGCTGATCGCCCATCTTCTTGAGGCAGGCTACCCCCCCGATAAAATCCGGTATTACCGTGGTGGCATGCAGGTGTGGTCCGTTGTCGGTCTGACAGTTCAGGAATAATAACTGTGAAAACCCGCAAACCAAAAATTTCGTTTAATGCTACGCCAAATGTGCCAGCGCCCGATGCACAGGATTATGCGGCGGCTGCTACGCAGACATATTCCGCAGCTGGCGATACTTGGCCAGCGCCTGCCTACCCTTCTGCTTCGTCAACATCCGGTCTAGGCGCCTACGGGCAGCCACCCCATAGCGAAAAAGGGTTTTTCGTGCGTAACAGGCGACTTGGTGGAATGGCAGCGATGGTCGGTTTGACACTTGTTCTGGGATTTGGGGCGGTGTTTTGGACGCCCTTCGGTGACGAAGAGGCCGGTCGGCAAATGGCGGAAAGCACCGCTTTTGAAGCCAGCGCAGATGCCGACGATACCGCAACACGTGCAATTGCCGTTGACTTGACCAATGTGAGTGCGGCAGTCGCGCAGCCTTCTGAAGCTAGGGGAGCGGCGTCTGGTCTGACGGCGGCTGTATTGGCCAGTTTGACAGCTAATGGTACGACGTCCGCGCAGCAGAGTGGCAGCACAAGAGAACCCGGCAATGACGCGCTGGAAGTTCTAAGTCGGAACAAAATACGCCTGTTACATGAGGCGGTTCTGGCTGGTCAGTATGACATCGAAACCTATCAACAAAACGGAGTAACGAGAGTCAGGCTGCGCGCTGGCGATACATCACTCGCCAATCCCTATGCCACTGTGTCCCTGAAAAAGACGATGCGGGCGGGCGAGGCCGAGTTCGCAAATTCACTGATGACCCCCGAAGGGGATATCGACGTGGATACGATGATGTTCAACTTGGTCCAGACGTCGCTTTATGCCGAGCAAACCGCACGGGCAACACAAGCGGCGAACGGCATGTCGCGTAAGATTTTTGCAGCCTCGTCCGCGCGCACTGACACGCTGAACAATAGACGCTTTTATAGTGTTCAGGCGGGTGACAGCCTTGCCTACATCTCTTTGCAATTCTTTGGAGACCCCGCCGCCTATGTGCGTATCCTCGCGGCCAACCAAAGTACTCTACAATCGCCCGACATGATCCAGATAGGCCAGCGGCTCCTCATACCCGGCTGAAAGAAAAATGAACAAGATGTCTCAGTGACATTCGGGCGAGCGGCGGGCTGGACAGCAATGTCCGGCCCGACTGTTTTTTGTAGCTCCGTTTTTGCAAATTGCGGGGCAGCGGTGTTTTGTGCAAGGTGACGGCGCACCGCGTGAAAGGACATCCCATGACCCGCTATCCCAGAGACTTTGCAGGCTATGGTGCAACTCCGCCTGATCCACAGTGGCCGAACGGAGCACGAATTGCAGTGCAATTTGTCCTTAATTACGAGGAGGGCGGAGAGAATAACATTCTGCACGGCGATGACGCATCAGAGGCGTTTTTGTCCGAGATTGTTGGCGCTACGCCTTGGCCCGGCCAACGCCATTGGAACATGGAAAGCATCTATGACTATGGCGCACGCGCTGGTTTCTGGCGTTTGCACCGTCTGTTCACAGATGCCCGTGTGCCTGTCACGGTTTACGGTGTGGCCAGCGCGCTGGCCCGTGCGCCCGAGCAGGTCGAGGCGATGCAAGACGCAGGTTGGGAGATTGCCAGCCATGGATTGAAATGGATCGATTACCGCGATCATAGCGAAGCCGCCGAGACCGCCGATATTGCCGAAGCGATCCGCCTGCACACAGAGGTCACAGGTGCAGCACCGAAGGGTTGGTATTGTGGCCGGACCAGTGCCAATACCGTGCGTCTGGCCGCACTTTCAGGTGCGTTTAATTACATTTCAGATACTTATGACGATGATCTGCCTTATTGGACTGACTGTGCCGGCACTGACCAATTGATTATTCCCTACACGCTTGATTGTAACGATATGCGCTTTGCCACCCCTCAAGGCTTCAACAGTGGTGACCAGTTTTATACTTACCTTTGCGATACTTTCGACGCGCTTTATGCGGAAGGAATTACAGGGCAGGCCAAGATGATGTCGGTGGGCCTTCATTGTCGGCTGATTGGCCGTCCGGGCCGTGTACAGGCCCTCGCGCGGTTCCTTGATTACATCAAGGGGTTCGAGGGGGTTTGGACCCCGCGCCGGATCGAAATTGCGGACCATTGGCGCCGCGTACATCCGCCCCGGCCGCGCCTGCGTCCCAGTCAGATGGAACTTGCAGAATTCGTTGATCGGTTTGGCGGAGTGTTCGAACACTCTGCTTGGATCGCAGAGCGTGCCTTTGACTTGGAGCTGGGCCCTGCACATGACAGTGCTGCAGGTCTCCATAATGCGCTGGCGCGCATGTTCCGCTCTGCCAGCCGGTCCGAGCGCCTCGGCGTTTTGGGCGCGCACCCGGATCTTGCCGGAAAGCTGGCCGCTGCAAAAAGCCTGACGGCAGAAAGCACGGAGGAACAGGCCAGCGCTGGTCTGGATGCGCTCACCGAAGGGGAGCGGGCGCAGTTTACCGAGTTGAACAGCACCTATGTAGCGAAACACGGTTTCCCCTTCATCATCGCGGTAAAGGATCATGACAAGGCCGGCATCCTGCGCGCCTTCCAGACCCGCATCGCCAACGACACAGCAACCGAATTCACCATCGCCTGCAAACAGGTTGAGCGCATTGCGCGCATTAGATTGGACCAATTACTATGATTTATGCCTTCCCCCCCGGTGGCCTGCCGGACCAGAGCGTTTCACCTGAAGGCACGGCAGTGTTCACGCCCGCTTATGCCGTCCTGCCCGCCGTAACCCAGCGCGATATCGTGACCAGCTACCTACCGGGGTGGACAGGCATGCGCATGTGGGTGCTCGCGCGCCCGATGTCGGGTTTTGCCGAAACCTTTAGCCAATACGCGGTCGAACTGGCTCCTGCAGGAGGCTCCGATGCGCCCGAAGTGGATGAAGATGCACAATCGGTGATTTTTGTGGCCGGCGGCAGGATAACTCTTAATATTGACGGCGCGCGCCATGTACTGGACGCGGGTGGCTACGCCTATATTCCGCCCGATACCTTGTGGACGGTCTGGAATGACGCGGACGCGGTGGCGCAATTCCACTGGATCCGCAAACGCTATGTCGGGGCCGAAGGTGTGGCTATGCCCGACGCTTTCGTGACCTCGGATCAGGCGGTAGCGCCCGTTGAAATGCCGGATTGTAACGGCGTTTGGGCCACCACTCGGTTTGTTGAGCCCGATGATTTGCGCCATGATATGCATGTCAATATCGTGACCTTCCAGCCTGGTGGCGTAATCCCCTTCGCTGAAACCCATGTAATGGAGCATGGTCTTTATGTGCTCCAAGGCAGCGCCGATTATCTTCTGAACAAAGATTGGGTGCCGGTCGGGCCCGGTGATTTTATGTGGTTGCGCGCTTTTTGCCCGCAGGCCTGTACCGCCACAGGAGACCAGCCATTTCGCTATCTTCTGTATAAGGATGTAAACCGTCACATGCCGTTATGAGCAATGAGCTGCGCGCAGAGCCGCTGACCGCGCAGGCGTTTGCCCCGTTTGGTGACGTGCTGGAGGTAGCGGGGGAGCCTGATAAAATTATTAACGCCGGCTTATGTGGTCGGTATCATGACCGCGCCTTACTCGATTTCGGACCGAACGGGCGCGCGGGCCTGAGCCTGTTCAACGCCCAGCCGCGCAGCCTGCCCTACAGGTTTGATCTGCTGGAGCGGCATCCAGAGGGCAGTCAGGCGTTTATCCCGATGACGCACCATCCGTTTTTGGTGATCGTGGCGCAGGACAACGATGGCATGCCAGGCACTCCCCGCGCCTTTATCACCGCGCCGCATCAAGGGGTGAATTTGCACCGTGGCACATGGCACGGTGTGCTCACGCCACTTTTTTCACCCGGGCTGTTTGCTGTGGTCGACAGAATAGGCACATCCGCAAACCTTCAAGAGGCAAGGCTTGATCTGCCATTCATTGTCGTCCCATAAAGTTTGAGGACCGCCGTAAGAGTGGCCGAGACAAATAAACATCAGGGACGAAATTAATGACAATTACACAGCATAATTATGCCGATCCGAATGAAATGCCGCCGCTGGCACAGGCGGTCCCTCTTGGGTTGCAGCACGTGCTGGCAATGTTTGCCTCCAACGTGACCCCCTCCATCATCGTAGCAGGCGCTGCGGGCCTCGCCTTTGGCGGGGCAGAGCAGGTTTATCTGATCCAGATGGCGATGCTATTTGCGGGCGTGGCGACCCTGTTCCAGACAGTCGGGTTCGGTCCGGTCGGTGCTCGATTGCCGATTATGCAAGGCACCAGCTTTGCCTTCGTCGGGGTCCTTGCGGGCATCGCCGCAACCCAAGGCCTCAGCGTGGCGCTCACGGCTTGCATCATCGGTGGTTTGGGCCACTTTTCTCTGGGGGCTGTGATCCAGCATTTGCGCTTTCTCTTTCCGCCTTTGGTGACGGGCCTCGTGATACTCGCGATTGGCCTTTACCTCATCCCTGTTGCGATCCAATACGCTGCGGGCGGCGCTGCAAAATTTCAGATGGAGGCGGAGAGTTTCGGCTCGCTCAAGCACTGGAGCGTTGCGCTGACAGTGGTGATTGTTTCTCTCGTGCTAAAGTTTTTTACAAAAGGCACGCTGAGCAATTCTGCCATCCTTATCGGATTGATCATCGGCTATCTTCTGGCATTAGCATTCGGGATGGTGAATTTTGGCGCGGTCGGCACAGCGAGCTGGTTCACCAGCATTTCAGCTTTACCCTACGGTTTCGAATTCAGCCTTGGTGCGGTGATCGCGGTCACGTTGGTGTCGATTGTTTCCGCAATAGAAACAGTTGGTGACGTCTCGGCCACCACAAAAGCGGGGGCAGGCCGTCAGGCCACCGACCGTGAAATAGCCGGAGCGACATACGCCGACGGGCTGGGAACCGCCGTTGCAGGTGTGTTTGGTGGTTTGCCCAACACCTCCTTCAGCCAGAATGTCGGCATTGTTGGAATGACCGGCATTATGAGCCGCCATGTCGTGACTATTGGAGGCATCATCCTCATCCTCTGCGGTCTGGTCCCGAAAATTGGCGCTGTTATTGCCTCAATGCCTCTACCTGTTCTGGGCGGCGGTGTGATCGTGATGTTCGGCATGGTCGCTGCAGCGGGCCTCAACATGCTGTCGGAGATTAATATGAACCGGCGTAATATGGTGATTATTGCGGTTTCTCTTGCTGCAGGGCTTGGCCTTAATCTGGTCCCAGAAGCGGTGCAATATCTCCCCGGCGTGGTAAAAATTATGGCAACCTCCGCTGTGGCTCCTACCGCATTTGTCGCCATTTTGCTCAATGTCGTACTGCCCGAGGATGTCTAATCCCGCCAGCGCGGCTTGCACACATACTCCCGCCGCGCTGGCCCTTCTTCATTTTTCAAATTAAACTAAGTTCTGCGCTCCCTTCGCGCACCACCATTTGCTTTCGGAGAATGCATGTACGATCTCGCTGCCCTGTCCTCATGGATCGAATTTGCTGTCCGCTGGCTCCACGTCATCACCGCCATCGCATGGATTGGCAGCTCGTTCTATTTTATCGCCCTTGATTTGGGCCTTCACCGCAACCGCAATCTTGCCTCCGGTGCGGACGGCGAAGAATGGCAGGTTCATGGCGGTGGGTTCTATCACGTACAAAAATACCTCGTTGCACCTGCGCAAATGCCCGATGATCTGATCTGGTTCAAATGGGAAAGCTATGCCACATGGCTGTCGGGTTTTGCCTTGCTGGTCCTCGTGTATTATCTGGGTTCCGAATTTTACCTGATTGATCCTGCGGTTCGGGAGCTGTCTACACTTCAGGCTATTTCGATCTCGCTGGCTTCATTGGCGTTTGGCTGGATCGCCTATGATCAAATCTGCAAAAGCCGGTTTGGGGACAACAACACGCGGCTGATGATATTGCTCTATCTGATTCTCGTTGCGATGGCGTACTTCTATACATCCGTCTTCTCAGGCCGCGCTGCCCTTTTGCATCTCGGTGCCTTCACAGCCACGATTATGAGTGCAAATGTATTCTTCACGATCATGCCAAATCAACGAATTGTGGTGGCCGACCTCAAGGCGGGGCGCACGCCAGATGCCAAATACGGCAAGATCGCCAAGCAGCGCAGTACACACAATAATTATCTTACACTGCCGGTGATCTTTCTGATGCTTAGCAACCATTACCCGTTAGCTTTTGCCTCCGAGATGAACTGGCTTATCGCGGCGCTTGTGTTTCTGATGGGCGTTACAATCCGCCACTATTTTAACAGCTTGCATGCGCGCAAAGGCTCCAAACACTGGACTTGGCTCGCGACATCACTGCTGTTTGTTACCATCATCTGGCTCTCCACTGCTCCGATGTTCAAAGCGCAGGAACCGGAACAAGCGGTGGGTGCGGCCGTCCGTTTTGCACAGGCCGAAGGGTTTGCGCAGGTGTCTGATATTGTAATGGGCCGCTGCTCGATGTGTCACGCCACTGATCCTGCGTGGGAAGGTATGCATTTTGCACCCAAGGGGGTGCGCCTCGAGACAGAGCATCAGATCGCAAATGCGGCGAAGCAGATTTATCTGCAAGCAGGACTTACTGACGCGATGCCACCCGCCAATCTAAGCTACATGCAGCCCGAAGAGCGGGCGCAGATTGTAGCATGGTACCGCGCTGCCACTGGCGGCTGACCCCTCAAATTAGCGGTGGATAACGCGGCACTGCGGGTTTCAGAATCGCACTGCCCTATGCTAGGTCTTGCGGCATGGCCCAACCAAACCCCAATATAAGCGCATCCCAGCCGGTTATCCGTCAACTCGACGAGATGGCGATCAACCGTATCGCTGCCGGTGAGGTGGTCGAACGACCGGCATCTGCAGTCAAGGAACTGGTAGAAAATGCTGTCGATGCAGGGGCCACCCGCATCACGGTTGAGTATGCCGATGGGGGCAAGACACTGATCCGCGTGACCGATGACGGGTGCGGCATTGCGGGGACTGATCTGCCGCTTGCCCTGTCGCGTCACGCCACGTCCAAGATTGACGGGACCGATTTGCTCAATATCCATTCGTTTGGCTTTCGCGGCGAGGCGCTACCCTCGCTGGGTGCCGTTGGGCGCCTTACGATCATCAGCCGGGCCGCCGGTTATGACGGGGCGGAGATCAGCGTGATCGGCGGCAAGCAAATGGCCGTAAAGCCGGCAGGGCTGAGCGCGGGCACCGTCGTGACATTGCGTGATCTGTTTTATGCCACGCCCGCCCGCCTCAAATTCCTCCGCACGGACCGCGCAGAAGCGCAGGCAATCGGCGATGTCATAAAACGTCTGGCGATGGCCGAGCCATTTGTGCGCTTTGTGCTGCGTGATGTGTCGGGCGATGGCCCAGGCTGTGAGGTATTCCGCGCCGAGGCCGAGCAGGGCGATCTGTTCGAGGCACTACATGGCCGTTTGCGTCAGGTGCTGGGGCGTGAGTTTGCAGAAAATTCGCTGGCGATCGATGCAGAGCGTGATGGCTTTCACCTCACCGGTTTTGCAGCGCTCCCCACATATTCGCGTGGCTCTGCAGTAACGCAATATCTCTTCGTAAACGGCCGTCCGGTAAAAGATAAAATGCTAGTCGGAGCTTTGCGCGGTGCCTATTTCGATTTCCTGAGCCGTGACCGGCATCCTGCTGCGGCGCTGTTTGTCGATTGTGATCCCACGTTGGTGGATGTGAATGTGCATCCGGCAAAATCCGAAGTCCGCTTTCGCGATCCCGGTGTGGTGCGCGGTCTTATTGTTTCGGGTCTGCGGCATGCGCTGGCGAATGCCGGGCACCGTGCGTCTTCCACTGTGGCCGATGCCACGCTTGGTGCGATGCAGCCGGAACGCACAGGCGAGGCGCGAATATACCAGATGGACCGCCCCTCGGCCGGAGTACGCAGCGCGGCCTATCAGGCCCAGTCACCTCAAGGTTTTGCCGAGACGCAAGGCATGTGGGGAAGGGTCGAGAGCGTCCCCGACGAGGTTCAGGAGCAATCCGATGCCCGCGCGGATTTCCCCCTGGGCACTGCGCGTGGTCAGGTGCATGAAAATTACATCATCGCCCAAACCGCCACCGGAATGGTGATCGTGGACCAGCATGCGGCCCATGAACGGCTGGTTTACGAAAAGTTAAAAAAACAGATGGCTGCCAATGGCGTTGCGGCACAGTCGCTGCTCATCCCCGAAATAATTGAGCTTTCCTCATCCGACCGAGAGGCAATCCTTGATGTTGCAGAGCAGCTTGCCAGCTTTGGCCTCGGGATTGAGCCGTTCGGAGGTGATGCCATAGCAGTGCGCGAAACGCCTGCGATCCTCGGTGAAGTGAACGCCGAAGCAATGATCCGCGATATTCTAGACGAGCTCGAAGGCGAAGGCGAAAGCCTGCTTGTGCAAGCGCGCATTGAGGCGATCCTGAGTCGCGTTGCCTGCCACGGCTCGATCCGGTCGGGCCGCTGGATGCGCGGTGAAGAGATGAATGCGCTTTTGCGCGAGATGGAGGCGACCCCGCATTCGGGACAATGCAACCACGGGCGCCCCACCTATGTTGAGCTCAAGCTTAGCGATATCGAGCGGTTGTTCGGGCGCACATGATCCAGCTTGGCGGCTTGCAATTTGACCTGAACGATCCGGCCGCGCTGGCATTGGCGATTGGTATCGGATTGCTCGCGCTTGTTCTTGTGCTGCTTGTTGTACTGGTATTGCGCCCCGCGCGGCTTCCTGCGCCGCTTTCGCACCAGCTTTATGCGCTGAGCAACGGACAGGAGCAGCTGCGCGGAAATCTGCAAACCGTGTCCGATACGCAGGCCCGTGCGCAGACCCAGTTGATCCAGAGCCTCGAGGCGCGGCTGGCGGCGGTGCAACTGAAAATGCAGCAACAGCTCGCCCAGATGCAAGAGCGTACCAACCAGACTTTGCACGGCTCTGCGCAACGCACGACTACCAGCCTGACACAGCTGCAGGAACGCCTTGCCGCAATTGATAAGGCGCAGGACAACATCACCAAACTATCGGGAGATGTTCTGTCCTTGCAGGATATCCTGAGCAACAAGCAGACGCGCGGGGCCTTTGGTGAAATCCAACTGAACGATATTGTTTACAAAGCACTGCCATCAGACAGCTATACCATGCAAAAGACCCTTTCTAACGGGCGGCGGGCTGATTGCCTGATCCATCTGCCGAACCCGCCGGGCCCGATCGTTATTGATGCCAAATTCCCGCTGGAGGCTTACGAGGCGCTGCACCGCGCAAAGACGGACTGGGAGTTGAAGTCAGCAGTGGCGAACATGCGGACATCGGTGCGCAAACATATCCGCGACATTGCCGAAAAATACATCCTTGATGGCGAAACCGCGGATGGCGCGCTGATGTTTCTGCCCTCCGAAGCGGTTTATGCTGAGTTGCATGGCAATTTTCCCGAACTGGTGCGCGAGGGATTTGACGCCCGTGTCTGGATCGTTTCGCCGACGACCTGCATGGCGACCCTCCACACCATGCGCGCCATTCTCAAAGATGCCCGAATGCGCGAGCAGGCAGGCGAGATACGCAAGACCCTTCGCCTGCTACACCGCGATGTTGAACTGGTGGTAGAGCGGGTGGGCAAGCTGGACACCCATTTCCGCCAAGCCCGCGAGGATCTCGAAGGGATCGGTACCGCGGCAGAGCGTGCAGGAAAGCGCGCCGCGAGACTGGACAATTTCGACTTCGAAGATGTTGAACCGGCAGACGTGCCACTCCCCCTCCCGAAAGGAACACAGGTATGACAATGCTAACTCCTGATCTCGGCGCACTGTCGCTGGGGGCTATTCGCGCAAATTCGGCGGATCTGGCGGGTGATATTCTCCGCACACCTTGCCTTACGCTTGATACAGGAGTGCTGGCCCGGATTTTGGGCGGCGGTGCTGCTGTATTGAAGCTCGAATGTTTTCAGCACACTGGCACGTTCAAGGCACGCGGCGCATTGAGTGTAGCGCGCAGCCTCGATGCAGAACAGCGCACGCGCGGGATCACTGCGGCCAGTGCGGGGAACCACGCGATTGCAGCAGCTTGGGCCGCACGCCAGATTGGCGCATCGGCCAAGGTGGTCATCCAGTCGAATGCCAATCCGTTTCGCGTAGCGCTGGCGCGTGCAGAGGGTGCAGAGGTCATTATGAAAGCCCCCGGCGCGGAGACATTCGCCGAAGCAGAGCGTTTGGTCCAGATGGAGGGGCGGTATTTCATTCATCCATTCGAGGGCCCGCTTACCTCATTGGGAACAGCAGGTGTCGGGCTCGAATTGATGGAGGACGCACCCGGTCTGGATGCTGTCGTGGTGTCGATCGGTGGGGGCGGTTTGATAAGTGGCATTGCCGCTGCGGTGAAGCAGATGAACCCCGATTGCAAAGTCTACGGGGTTGAACCTGTGGGCGCTGCGGGCATGTATCAATCTCTCCAAACGGGGTCGCCTGTGCGATTGGATGGAGTGAACACCGTCGCGGACAGCCTCGGAGCGCCAATGGCAATGCCTTTGGGATTTGCCCTGTGCTCGGCCTATGTCGACGAGGTTCTTTTGCTCGAAGATGATACGATCTGTGCGGGAATGGTCGCGTTCCAACAAGAGGCTAAGCTGGCAGTAGAACCTGCTGCGGGGGCCGCCCTTGCGGCTGTGATGGGGCCTTTGCGGGACAGGCTTCAGGGCAAGCGGGTGGGCGTGATCGTATGCGGCGCCAATATCGACGCGCAAAGCTATTTGGCACTTATGACCCGAGGGATGCCAGCATTTGACACAATGATAAAATGCTGAGGTCCCTTTGACTTTTCGCGCTTAGATCCGGACGAACTTTTGCAGGATGCGCGGCAGGAAGCCTTCAAAGCGCAATGGCGCGTCTGTTACGGCGAGGCAGATGCAATCTTCGTGAATATCAGCAACCGGGATATGCTGTACGTCTTTACCTGCAACTTCGACATCACCCCGTGCAAAATATTCATCTGCGTCCTGAAACGCCCCTTTCAACACCAGCGTCAGTTCTTTTCCATTGTGGCCGTGGTCCGGCATTGCAGCGCCGGCCGGAATGGAAAGCAGACGCGCACTAGCACCTTTTGACGTTGAAAGGATCGCCTGTTTGACGCCCATGCCGACAGGACGCCACTTAACGCTATCGAGGTCACCGCCAATGTAATTACGCAAAGGTTCAGGCAAGTCGCTGGTCACTGTGTGCTGCACAATTTGCAAAGTTGGTGTCACCTCGTCACCCAAACGGGCCAATGCATGTGCTAGGCTGCCTTCTGTCATCGGTGTCCGGCTTTCTTCCAGCAGGACACCCCCCACAGCATCATAAGCATGCGCATTTGCGCGGCAGGTATCGCAAAGCGAAATATGTGTGGCTGCAATCAAATTGAAAGCTTCGGGAAGCGTGCCCGATGCATATGCAATCAAGGTCGCGTCATCGAGATGGTGTTTTATGCTGTGTGTCATGTTGGCTACTTCATGGCGTGGCGCAGGCGGTCCAGCGCGAGGCGAATACGGGATTTGATCGTGCCAAGAGGCAGACCGGTGATGTGAGAGATTTCAGCTTGGGTCATATCGCCAAAGTAGGCTTGTTCAATCAATTTCCGCTGGTTCTCGGGAAGGGCACTGATTGCTTCGACCAATCGTGCTGTCTCCTGCTGCAGTTCGATAACGTGGGCCTGTTCCGGCTCTGGTTCGGGTCCCCATGTCAGTTCTTCCGGCTCTGGCCGGCGATCACGACGCAACATGTCAATGCGCCGGTTGCGGGCAATCGTAAAAATCCAAGTCGCGACCGAAGCGCGCGTGGGATCAAACTGACCTGCCTTGCGCCACAGGGTTGTCATGACGTCCTGTGCACATTCCTCTGCGATGGTCGCGTTTGTTCCCGATTTCATCAAATACCCTTTGATACGGGGGGCAAAGTGCTCGAATAGATCGGCGAATGCCTGCTTGTCGCGGTTGTCGCGGACACGCACCATTTCATCAACCCACGCGTGATCCTTGCCACTCTTTCGATCATTTTTTTTGTCTGGTTTGTTGTTCACGCACCGGCGCCCTGAAAACTTCACTGGCCCCGCCAAAGCTGTTGGCGCCTGAAGGCAAAAGCCGTCGGACGTTCTGCGCGATGAGGTCTGATGTGTTGTTAACATGTGAGGTTTACGTGGCAAAGCAGTTCTTGGATCAAAAAAGATATTTGAAACTCATTTACATCCACATTCGTATCTGAGCCGTATACCAATTGACCAAAAAAACAGGAAACAGCATCCTTTATGACGTCCCAAGTGCCAAACAAAAATGTCACCACCACAGCAGAACAACGCCGTATTGCGGTAATCGGGGCGGGAATAACCGGAATGGGAGCGGCGCACAGGCTGGCGCTAGATAACCATGTTACCCTTTTCGAGAGTGCCGCGCGGCTTGGCGGGCATGCGCGCACTAAGCTGGCTGGAAAAAATGGCGATCAGCCGGTGGACACAGGTTTTATCGTTTTTAACTACGCCAATTATCCTCACCTTGCGGCCTTGTTCGCCGAACTGGACGTCCCTGTCAAAAAGTCGAACATGAGCTTCGGCGCATCATTCGACGGTGGGCGCTTGGAATATGCCCTGACCAGTCTGAGCGCAATCTTCGCCCAGCGCCGTAATTTGGTGAACCCCGCGTTTCTGGGGATGATCCGTGATCTGGTGAAGTTCAACAAACATGCGCTAACGCTTGCGCAGGACAAGAGCCTGACCCTGAGAGAGTTTTTGGCGAAACTTGGCACAGGTGACTATTTCCGCGACCATTATCTGCTGCCTTTTTCGGGCGCGATCTGGTCGACGCCTACGGAAAAAATCATGGAGTTCCCCGCCCACGCTTTGATCCAGTTTTTCCAGAATCATGCCTTGCTGGACTATTCCGGACAGCATCAGTGGTACACTGTCGAGGGTGGCTCGATCTCTTATGTGAACCGGATCGAGGCCTCTATGATAAACCGAGGTGTAGATATCCGCCTGAACGCCGCAATTCAGGGCGTGCGCCGCGATGCGCAAGGCGTCGAGGTGAAGACAAAGTCCGGGGACTGGGAGCGGTTTGACGAAGTGGTCATGGCGACCCATTCCGACGACACGCTCGCCATGCTCACCGATCCGAGCGCGCAGGAGCAGGCTGCGCTGGGCGCGATCCGCTATCAGCCAAACGATGTTATACTGCATGCCGACACAAGCGTAATGCCAAGGCGTAAGCTGGCATGGGCCTCGTGGGTCTACACGGAAGACGCAAAGATGAAATCCGACAGGATAGATCTGACATATTGGATGAACTCTTTGCAATCCATCCCCGAAGATGATCCGCTATTCGTGACCCTGAACACAAAACGCACGATCCGCGAAGATTTGATTTATGATCGCGTGACTCTGCGCCACCCTGTTTATGATCTGGCCGCTTGGGATGCTCAGGGCAAGGTTCACGCGATGAACGGCGAGCGGCATACGTGGTTTTGCGGGGCATGGTTGCGCAACGGCTTCCACGAGGACGGGTTAGCAACTGCGATGGAAGTTGTGGATGCGCTTCAACAAGGTCAATTCCGCACCCTGGCAGCAGAGTGAACACGCGCGTCGACCATATAGTCGGCCAGACCTATCATGGGCGCAAGGGTAAGGTTGAGAATGCTTTTCGCTACTCCGTCGATTACATTTTGCTCGATACTGAGGCTGTCGTTGAGGGGCCCAGCCTGTTTGCGCGCAACAGCCGCGGACTGATTTCACTGCATGATAGCGATCATGGTGGGCCTCCAAAGGAGGGGCGCGGGGCGGAGTGGGTTCGCGAGGTGCTGGCTCAATACCTGATTTCAGGTGTCACCCGAATCGAGCTTTTGGCCCAACCAAGGGTATTTGGTCATGTCTTTAATCCGGTCAGCTTTTGGCTGTGTCGCCGCGAGGATGGTGCGCTGATTGCTGTCATCTCGGAAGTGACCAACACTTATGGCGACCGCCATAGCTATCTATGCCATCATCCCGATCAGGGCGAAATCACGCGCACAGACCACTTACATGCGGCCAAGATCTTGCATGTATCGCCGTTTCAACCCGTCGAAGGGGATTATACCTTCCGCTTTGATATAAGCGATACACGCATTGGGGTCTGGATAGATTATGGTCGTGCCACAGGCGGCCTGATTGCTACGCTGACAGGCAGACGCGAACCGCTGAGCAACGCGGGAATTCTGCGCAGTCTATTGCGGCGGCCCTTTGGTGCGCGTCGCGTACTTGCCTTGATCCACTGGCAGGCGCTCAAACTGTGGATCAAGGGCGCGCTGTTTCGTAGCCGTCCGGTGCCGCCACGCGATGAAGTATCCAAATGAGCGTTGAGCCGGCGGACAGACGCTTGCCTGCATATGCGCTGTTCGCTGCGTTACTGGCCTGTGCCGGGCTTCCCATCTACATTCACGCTCCCAAATTTTATGTCGATGAGTATGGCGTTTCCCTATCCGCACTCGGCGCTGTCCTATTCGGGCTACGTCTGTTGGATGTGGTACAGGACCCTCTTTTGGGAAGGTTGTCGGAAAAACTGCGCAAGCAGCGCGGCCTTTCGGTTGGTATCGGGTGCTGTGTGATCGCAACGGCCATGCTGGGTCTTTTTGCTGTGCCTCCAATGACAACGCCGGTCTTGTGGTTCGGGATTATGCTTACGCTGGTGTTCTCTGCGTTCAGTTTCCTGACAATCTGCTTTTACGCCCAAGGGGTGGCAAAGGCCGACAAGATGTCAGGCCAGGGGCATCTTCGGCTTGCGCGTTGGCGCGAAACGGGTGGTCTGTTGGGCGTTTGTGTGGCCTCGGTGACGCCCGTTGCGCTTGGCTTTATTGTCGATGCGCCGTTCGCTGGATTTGCTGTCGGTTTCGCGGTGCTGGCGCTTGGCTCCGCACTCGCTATGCGAGGCGAGTGGCTGTCGATAGATGTGCCTGAAGGCACTGGATTTGGCACTGTTTTGCGCGACAGACTGGCACGACGGTTGCTCTTTATTGCACTGTTGAACGCCGCCCCCGCTGCCGTCAGCTCCACCCTATTTCTGTTTTATGTCGAAAGCGCGCTGGAAGCTCCGGGATATGAGGGGCCTCTTTTGTTGCTGTTCTTCCTATCGGCGGCAGGCGCTGCGCCGGTCTGGGGCGCGCTGGCGGAGCGTTTAGGAACCCACCGCGTGCTTCTAAGTGCGATGATACTTTCGATTTTTGCCTTTGGTGGGGCGCTATTCCTTGGTGCAGGTGATGTCTGGCTTTTTGCAGTTGTCTGCATAGCATCTGGCGCTGCGATGGGCGCTGACCTCACGCTTTTGCCTGCGCTCTTTGCTACGCGTATGGCGAAAATATCGCCCTCAGCTGCTGAAGGTTTCGGTTTGTGGTCATTTGTGTCAAAATTTACCTTGGCGTTGGCGGCTGTTATCCTACTTCCAGCACTTGAAGGGGCAGGTTACGTGAGCGGTGCACAGGCACTGCCCCCGGAAAAAGCCGTCGATCTGTTGCGCCTGCTCTATGCAGGTGTGCCGTGTGTACTGAAACTGGCCGCGATATTTTTGCTGTGGCGAACTAAACTTGATGAGGGCGCTTAACATGGGCGATGCAGCAATTTTCTTTCTGGTCGGGGCGGCGGTTGTCTTGGGCATTCTGGCCATACGGCGCAGATTTGGCGATTTTATGGGGCAAAAACCAAATGACTATGGGGATGAATTCCCGCTTTTCGACATGCGTGAGCATCTGAACGGCGCTATGGTTTGTGACGGGGTTATTTTTGGGCCGCTGGGTCGCGTGACCAGCACATTCGAAGCGGATTTCGACATCAGCTGGGATGGCACCATTTGCACGATGAAAGAAGTATTCAGGTACAATGACGGCTCAACCCAGAACCGTGAATGGCGAATAGAGATGGATGGCGGCGGCAATTTTGAAGCTTTTGCCGATGATGTGCCCGGAAAGGGCCGCGGCGAGGTGTCGGGGCCGGCTGTCTTGTTCAACTATCCAATCACGCTGCCCGCAGATGCGGGTGGTCACACGCTTAAGGCATTTGACTGCATGTATCTGACAAAAAACGGCACGGTGGTGAACCGTAGCCAGTTTCGCAAATTTGGTTTTAGGGTCGCCGAGTTGGTTGCCACAATACGGAAGAAGGATACAGAATGATGCAGTGGCAAGGAAAACGGTATTGGCTGGTTGGTGCAAGTGATGGACTTGGGGCGGCATTGGCGCTGCGCCTCAGCCGTGCGGGTGCCGAAGTTATCCTTTCTGCACGCTCTGAGGACAAGCTCAACAATCTGGCAGATAGCTTGCCGGGCAAGACACAGGTCGTGACGCTCGATGTGTCGGATAACGAAAGTGTCATAAAGGCGGCGGAGGCCGTTGGTCCGGTTGACGGTGTTGTTTATCTGGCTGGGGTCTACTGGCCTTTTGGTGCCAAAGAGTGGAACGCAGAGCAGGCAAATGCGATGGCGGACATTAATTTCACGGGTTTGATGCGGGTCATGGGGCAGGTGGTGCCGGATATGGTCGCGCGCGATGCCGGTCATATTGTAATTACCTCCAGCCTGACAGGATTTCGCGGATTGCCGGGCTCGATCGGATATACGGCGGCCAAGGCGGCGACGATGTCGCTGGCGGAATGCATGTACGCGGATCTGCACAAGACCGGCGTGCATGTGCAGGTCGTCAATCCGGGATTTATCAAGACACAGTTGACTGATAAAAACGATTTCAAAATGCCGTTTCTGATGACCCCCGAAGAGGCGTCGCAGGAGGTGTTCGAACACATGAACACCGACAAATTCAAAAAGAGCTTTCCCTTCGCCTTTTCACTTTTGTTCCGCGGAAGCCAGTTTTTGCCGGACTGGCTTTATTTCCGGATTTTCGGCGCCTGATGTTCGCCGCAACGTTTAAGGCAATGTGCCGCCCCTCGGGGCGGCATTCGTTTGTTCATGACATCATCCGATCGCGGCCGCTGCTGCCTTCAGTCGGGATCAGAGCATCCCTTTAGCGCGCATTGCCTTTACACTGTCGCGCTGCTCCATCCGGTGCAGGAAAGCATCTATTTTGGGGAAGTCGGACACCGTCACGCCGTCACCCGTCAGCCAGCAGCACACTACAAACAGGTATGCATCAGCTAAGGTGAAACGCGTACCGCAGACATAATCACCGCGCAAACACTCGGTTTCGACAAAGGCTGCACAGGCCGCCATTGTTTGCGGAACCTTCGCTTTCATGTCGGCAAAGCTATCTTCATTATCGGCCCAGCGGCTGCCTCGCATTTTATGGGCGTGGGCCACATGCATGGTCGAAGCGAGATAATACATTACGCTGCGCATATGTGCTGCGTCCTCGGGGCTGTCAGGCGTAAGGTTAGCATCTGGTGCGAGGGCCGCGATATAGTCAAGAAGTGCCCCTGTTTCGGTCAATACTCTGCCATCCGCCAGAACCAGCGCAGGCACACGTCCCTTAGGATTGATGGCGAGATATTCAGGTTTTGTCTGCGCTCCTTGGGCAAAGTCGAGACGGGCAAGATCGTGGGCAAGACCTGCCTCGATCAGGGCAATTGCAGGTGCTATAGAAATGGTGCCGTTGGCATAAAAAAGCTTCATGGAGGGACCTTTCGGAGGTTGATCAGATGTTGGTGCGCGATGCGCGCCTTGTGGCGCTGTCCAGATGGGGGGTGGCGTTGAACAAAACCGGTGACAGCGTGCCGCCGATCGGGTGTAGCTGGTGCAGCGAGGTGTGGAAAATGGCGATTGCCGTCCGCGCTGTCGTCTCCACGCTGAGGTCCATTTGTTGGCCAATCACATTGGCGATTAGCCCGCCGGAGGTGACGACCAACGCGGGTCCGTCCCCTGCTGCAATCTCTGTCAGCGCGTCGCGAATGCGGGTCTGGAAATGGGCGTAAGTTTCCGGTGCGCCCTCGAGCTTCTCGTCTTTCCAGTAATTGAATACTGTGGGCAGATGCGCGATAAATCCAGCCTGCTCTGTCGGAAACGGAATGCCGTGCTGTTGCGCCAGCAGGCCGCCCAAAGTGAAATATTCAAGTTCGTTCAGGCGGGCATCGCGGGAAGGCTCTAGATCCATCGCCATGCCTTCTGCGGTTTCGATATGGCGGCGCAGAGTGCCGGTATAAAGGCGCGTATTATGCGCTTGGGTCTCGCGCAAATGCTCGCCAAGCCAGCGTGCCTGTTGATGGCCCAGATCGCTGAGGCGGTCATAGCTGACCTCGTCCTGAGCGGTGGAATTGGCCTGACCGTGGCGGATTAGGGTAATGGTGGACATGGACACTCCTGATTGTTGCGGAAGTGATAGGCGAGGTCGCGGGGCAACGAAAGGGGCGTATCGGAAACCTCATGTGCTGCGCATGGCGGAAAAGCGTGGCGTCGTGTCGGGAACGGCCTTCCCGCAAGGGCATGTCACAGATACAAGTTTTCAGAGCGATTTGGAGTATTTCGGCATGGCAGATAAGGTCACATTCACCCTTGACGGCGAAACTGTTGTAGCTGAGTCAGGTCTGACGATCTGGGAAGTGGCTAATGGTCGCGGCCTGAAAATCCCGCATTTGTGCCATAAGCCTGCACCGGGCTATCGCCCTGATGGCAATTGCCGCGCCTGCATGGTCGAGATCGAGGGGGAGCGGACACTGGCCGCCTCATGTATCCGTGAACCTGCTGACGGTATGGTCGTGGTAACAAACAACGCCCGTGCGGTGAGCGCGCGCAAAATGGTTGTTGAGTTGTTGATGGCAGATCAGCCGCAGCGCGACATTGCCCACGATAAATCCAGTCACATGTGGGACATGGCTGAGATGAACGGCATCGACGGATCGCGGTTTCCCAAACTGGCAGAGGGGCGTATTCCCCTGCTTGATGACAGTCATGTGGCAATGAGTGTCAACCTTGACGCCTGTATTTCCTGCGGGTTGTGCGTGCGGGCCTGCCGCGAGGTTCAGGTCAATGATGTGATCGGCATGTCAGGGCGCGGGCATGACAGCTACCCGACTTTCGATATGGCGGACCCGATGGGGCTGTCGTCGTGTGTGGCGTGTGGCGAATGCGTGCAGGCCTGTCCGACAGGCGCGCTTATGCCTGCTACTGTAGTCGATGAACAGCAGGTCGGGGACAGCGCCGATTTCGACCGCGAGGTCGAGAGCATTTGCCCGTTTTGCGGTGTGGGGTGCCAGATTTCGCTTAAGATAAAAAACGATAGGGTTAAATATGTTGAGGGGATCAACGGCCCCGCGAATGAGGGGCGGCTGTGCGTCAAGGGGCGGTTCGGGTTTGATTACATTCACCACGAACACCGCCTCACCAAGCCACTGATCCGTCGCGCTGATGCGCCCGCCAAGGGCTTGAACGTCGACCCAGGCAACTATCTCGATTTCTTCCGCGAGGCGTCATGGGACGAGGCGCTGGACGCAGCGGCGAACGGGCTGCGTAAAATTGACGGCAAGGGTGTCGCGGGCTTTGGCTCTGCCAAGTGCACAAACGAGGAAGCCTATCTGTTCCAGAAGATAATCCGGCAGGGTTTTGGCCATAATAACGTCGATCACTGCACGCGGTTGTGCCATGCTTCCTCCGTTTCGGCGCTGTTGGAGAACGTAGGATCAGGCGCGGTGTCTGCGACCTTCAACGAGATCGAAAACGCTGATGTGGCAATTGTGATCGGGGCCAACCCGACAGAGAACCATCCCGTCGCCGCGACCTATTTCAAGCAATTCACCAAGCGCGGCGGCAAGCTCATTGTAATGGACCCGCGTGGTCAGGCGCTCAAACGCTATTCTTCGCATATGCTGCAATTCCGGCCCGGTACGGACGTCTCGATGCTAAACGCGATCATGAATGTCATCGTTGAGGAAAAGCTCTATGATGAGCAGTATATTCAAGCCTATACCGAGAATTGGGAGGCCGAAAAGGCGCACCTGAAAGATTTTACGCCCGAGAAGATGGCTGCGATCTGTGGTATTGACTCGGAGATGCTGCGCGACGTGGCGCGGACATTTGCGGGGGCACAGTCTGCGATGATCTTCTGGGGCATGGGCGTGAGCCAACATATTCACGGAACAGATAATGCGCGTTGTTTGATAAGCCTTGCGCTGATGACGGGTCAGGTCGGGCGCCCCGGTGCGGGCCTGCATCCGCTGCGTGGCCAGAACAATGTGCAAGGGGCATCTGATGCAGGAATGATCCCGATGTTTTTGCCGGACTATCAGTCGGTGACCGATGAGGGTGTGCGCTCTGCCTTTACGGACGTATGGGAGAGTGGTGATTTCAGCGCCGAAAAAGGACTGACAGTCACCGAGATTTTGGACGCGGTGCATAGCGGTGATATCAGGGGCATGTATATCCTTGGTGAAAACCCTGCGATGTCGGACCCTGATGTAGAGCACGCCCGCGATGCGTTGGCCAAGCTCGAGCATCTGGTAGTGCAAGACATTTTCATCACCGAAACCGCGAATTTCGCCGATGTGATCCTGCCAGCGAGCGCGTTTGCCGAAAAATCGGGAACTGTGACCAACACCAATCGTCAGGTCCAGATGGGCCGTGTCGCCGTGCCACCGCCCGGTGATGCGCGTGAGGACTGGTGGATCGAGGTGGAGCTGGCCAAGAAACTGGGCCTGAACTGGAGCTATGAATCCCCTGCGGATATTTTTGCCGAGATGAAGCTTAACATGAAGTCGTTGAACAACATTACATGGGATCGCCTTGAGGCACAAAACGCGGTGACCTATCCGTCGCTTAGTCCCGAAGATCCCGGTCAGGCGATTGTTTTTACCGATGGTTTCCCGCGTGTTGGTGGCCGTGCACGCTTCACCCCTGCAAGTATCATCGCGCCTGATGATACGCCCGATGCGGAATATCCAATGATTTTGACCACGGGAAGGCAGCTTGAGCATTGGCACACCGGCTCGATGACGCGGCGCTCTAATGTGTTGGACGGATTGGAGCCGGAAGCGAATTGTTCGCTGCATCCATCCACCCTGCGCAAGCTTGGTGTGGAAGCGGGGGACTTGGTGCGTTTGACGACCAAGCGTGGCAGTATTGAAATTATGGCGCGGATGGACCGTGCTGTATCGCCTGATATGGTGTTTCTGCCCTTTGCCTATGTGGAGGCTGCGGCAAATATTCTGACCAACCCCGCAGTTGATCCATTTGGAAAAATTCCGGAGTTCAAGTTCTCGGCTGTGAAGGTCGAGGCCGTGGGCGCGGTGGTTGCTGCGCAATAACGGCGACCACTTACGGCTAGCGTTTTTGGCCCTCCCGCAGGGTGCTAAATGCAAAAACAGAGGAGGTGCCTGTGGGCACCTCTCCGCTCCACATCTTCCCCTAGATCCAGACGACATCGCCCAAAAAGATATAGCCTGCGCCGTAGATCGTTTTGATCAGTTGCGGGTTTTTGGGATCTTCGCGCAGTTTTGTGCGCAGTCGCGAAATGCGGACATCCATGGCGCGGTCAAAACTCTCTGATGCCGCACCGCCAAGGTGCTCTTGCATCTGGGCGCGGCTGATAAGGCGTTTTGGTGCATCGAGAAACAGTCGCAAGACTTCGCCCTCCGCATGGCTGAAAGGAGTTTCGATGCCGCTTTCGTCTTCAAGGACGTAGCGGTCGAAATGGGCTATCCAGTTTTTGAAGCTTGCGGTGTTGCTGGCGCGGGGACTTGGTTTCGCGCCGCGCAGGCGGGCACGGATCCGCGCGACGACTTCGGTGGGATCAAATGGTTTGGAGATATAATCATCTGCCCCAAGCTCTAGGCCCGTGACGCGGTCCTGTACCTGCGCACGCCCCGAGATGATGATGACAATCGCGCCTTGTTCGAGGGCGAGGCGGTGCACCAGCGTCAGACCGTCGGTGTCAGGCAATGAGAGATCGACCAAACATACATCAGGGGTGCGCTTTGCCAAGGCAGCCTCGAATGCAGAGGCGCGACCAAAGCTCATGGTTTCAAACCCTGCTTCCTGAAGGACATCCGACAGCAATGTGCGGATTTCTGGTTCGTCGTCTAAAATACTGACGAGGGGCTTGGTCATGGGTTCGCCTTTTGTGGAATAATGAGCGCGGCAAGGTCTTCGGCGCTAAAGGGTTTGCGTAGCACAGGAGCGTGTCGCTGCGCTTCCATAAACAGTGGAGCATCGGAGGGCAAAGAGGTCATCAATATAAGCGGCGGGCCAGCGGGTCCTAGGCGGCGGGCGAGATCGGTGCCATTGGCCTCTCCCTCCAGCTGGATATCGCTTAGAATGAGGGCAATGTCGGGCAGATCGGCCAGTAGGGCGCTTGCTTCGTCCACCGATGCCGCCTCAATCACCGAATGCCCCAAATCCATCAGCATGTCGCGCATGAGAGCGCGCAGATCATCGCGGTCCTCGACCAACAGAGCAAGGCCGGTCTCTGCGGGCACCGCGGCGCGGTAGGGTAGGCGCAGGGTTACGCGCGCGCCTGTCTCCGTATTGGCAAGGCGCAGATCGCCCCCTGCAAGTTTGGTCATGTCATAGACCATAGGCAGCCCAAGGCCCGATCCTTCGGCGCCTTTGGTCGTAAAGAACGGGTCGAGGGCATGGACCAGTGCATTTGGTGAAAAGCCTGCACCGGTATCGCTCACCTCGAACTCGAGCCAGGTACCGTGCACATGGCGCAGTGTGAGTGTGATTTCACCCGATGCGCCCATGGCATCGCGGGCGTTGAGGATCAGGTTGAGCAGACTGTCCTGCAACATGCCGCGGTCGAGTAATACGCTGCCGATGGGCGGAGTTTTGACAGTGAGTCGCATGCCCTCTGGCAATGTTGGTTCTGTCAGGGTGACCAGATCATTCATGAGTACCTGTACGTCAGTCACGGTCAGGCGCAGGCTGCGCGGGTTGGATATCCGAGAAATGGAGGTCAATAATGCCCCCCCTCTGCGGGCAGCATTCAGTGTGCCTTCGATCAGTGGGCCAGCTTCCTGCGGTAGGGCGGGCAGGCGACCAAGGCGAGATTGCAGGCCAAGAATAATAGTCAGCAGATTCGAAAAATCATGCGCAAGGCCGGAGGTAATTTGCGCGGCAAGCGCGCGGCGGCGTGTCTGTTGCAAGGTCGCACGGGTTTGGGTCTCTGCCGTGACGTCCATCGACAAGATGTAGACACCGCCTGTGCGGTCCGGCGTCAGGGCGGTGCGGATGCGACGCGAGTTGGTTTCGTCGGTAAATTCTTGCACGGCTGGCGCGCCGCCAAACGCAGTGTTGAGCGCATGGGTGAGTTTCTCATAGTTGAATGCACCAAGCACCTCACGGATTGGCAGCCCCAGAATATCGGAAGGGCGATCGGGGATGATCGCGCTCAGGCGCTGATTGGAGTAGGTGTAGTGACCTGTGGCATCGACATGGGCGATGTGGGCGGGCATCATTTCGGTCGTCAGACGCGCGCGGGCCTCGGCGGCGGTCAATTGGCGCTTTGTCTCCTCCAGCGTGGTAATCATCGCAGCGCGCTCACGGTTGGTCTGGCTCAGCGCCTCCGTATGGGCGAGGACCTGATCGCTGAGTGCGTCCGAGCGGGCGCGCAAAAGTGCTTCTTGTGCTTTTGTTGCGGAAATATCGGTGTAGACGGTGACCCACCCACCATCCGGCAGCGGCGAGCCCTCGACGCTGATAGTGCGGCCATTGGCGCGGGTGCGCTCCATGTAATGTGGCTCAAACGCTTTTGCCTGACTGATGCGTTCGGTCACGAAGCCGGACACGTCTGCGACTTCGCCGTATTCGCCGCTCTGGGCGAGATGGGTAATTGTGTCATGGAAGGTGGCCCCTGGTGTAACGAGGGCATCGGGGAGGTTGAACATGGTCTGGAATGGTGCATTGC